>DAINBV010000086.1:0-18749 GCA_036732725.1 Geobacteraceae bacterium
GTCAGTCAGCTGGAATCTGCCGAGTGGAATGATCTTGGTTCCCATGACCTGGTCGGTAACCGGGTGTCTGACAACCGTATCGTGGCGGAAGATGGCATAACTCTCTCCCCCCTTGACGCCGTTGTTGCTGCCGATATTGGTGTAGACGATGTCGTCAACTCCGGCAATGGCGCGACCATGGCTGATGTTGGTGATTATGCCGGCCGGCTGCAGGTCGGATTCCAGCAGAAAACCTTCGTTGCCGCTGACACTGTAGGTTTTTTCCGGCGCCACTTCCTGCAGCGGTTCCGATTGCTTTCCGGCGCTTGCTTTTTTACCCGCTGCCGCGGCCTGCTCCTTGGGAACAAATTCCAGGCGATCGGGGAAAACACGGACTTTCTGGCCGGGGTAGATAAAGTGAGGGTTGGTGATCTGGCTGTTTTTGGCCCACATCTTGGGCCAGTAGTAAGGGTCCTTGATAAATCGTTCCGACAATCCCCACAAGGTATCACCCTGTTTGATGACGTAGATGGTGGGAGCGTCCGTTTCTGCCGCGCGGGAAATCGCCGGGAGTGCCAAAAATGCCATCAGGAACAGAAATACAATTTTTTGAAGAGTCATGGACGACCTCGTATGCTCGCTTCTTCCTTTAAGATCAGCTGGCTGTCAGCTTTTGGCGTGCCCGGATGGCAGCCGGGCTGCTGGGGTATGATTTAATCAGGCTTTCGAAAATGGCATGTGCCTTTTCCTTTTCCTTCATTGCCAGAAGCGTATAGCCGAGTTTCAGGAGCGCGTCCGGTGCTTTGGGGCTGTTGGGGTAGCTGCCGGCAACTTTAAAAAAGACATCTTTTGCCTTGGGAAGGTCGGAAAGGCTGTAATGGCATTCGCCGACCCAGTAGAGTGCATTGGCGGCATATTCACTCTCCGGTGCGGATTTTATAAAGGTTTCAAAGGCGACGATGGCATCCTTGAAGTTGTTGGCGCTGTAGAGTCCGAATGCCTTGACATAGTCGGCCGGTGGGCCGCTGTCGGCGCCTTTAGCTGATGGAGCGGCGTTGACAACTTCGATCTTGGGGGTTGCCGCCTGCTGCGCGATCTGAGACAGTTTTCCCTTGATCTCATCCTGGGATGCCCGGATTTCACGAACAGTTCCCTCGGTCAGTCCCAGTTGTTTGCTCAACTGGCTGAACTGGTCCCGGCTGGCCGCCAGGTCTGCCGACAGGGCGTTGAAGCGAGCCTCCGCTTTTTGATTGATCTGGATCAGATGCTCGATTTTAGCCTCGGTCTCGGCCTGACGTTTGAGCATCAAATCATTGGCGGCGCACCCGGATAAGCTGGTCACAACCAGCAACCCGATAACTATATGTAAACCTGTTGTGGAAGTCATAGGTCCTCCATGTCACTACTCTGCCGTCAATTACAGCCATACTCGCCGCTTTGTCAAGCATCTTTATAGTTTTTGCGCCGGAAAAGTCCTGTTTTAATGCTGGTAATGCGGTCGAGAAACAACAGGCCGTCCAGATGATCCATTTCATGCTGGATGGCAACCGCTTCAAAACCGCTGACGCTGATCTCCCGTAGGGTGCCGTCCGGTTCGGTGAAGCGGATCTCAAGCTCTGTGGAGCGTTCCACATCACCGGTGTAGTCCGGTACGCTCATACACCCCTCACGCATGAAGGCCGAGCCGCTGCGGGCGGTGATTTCCGGGTTGATCATGGAGAGCAGGCCATGATTGTTATCCTTGCCGTGGCGGTTTTTTGAGACATCAACCACGCAGACCCGCAGGGAAACGCCGATCTGGGGAGCAGCCACCCCGACCGAACCGGGGCCGGCGTGCATGGTGTCGATCAGGTCGGTTACCAGCGCGTGGATCGCTTGATCGATCGTATCAACCGTATGACAAGGTTTTTTCAGTAAAGGATGGGGGTAGCAGAGAATAGGCTGGCTTGGCATGGTGTCAGAGCGAAACCGGCGTTACATTGCGTACACCGATTTCCACATTCAACTCCTTTTTAAGGTCTGCCAGAAGCAGTTCCAGGTCGTGGGGTGTTTCCCCGTCCGGCACCACGGCTTCAAGCATCAAAACATAGACCGGCTCGGCTTCGGTTCCGATTAACTTGGTCGTCAGGTCCATGATGTTGATCCCCCGTTGTGCCAGTTCGCGGGTGACCCGGTAAACAATTCCCGGCTTGTCTGCGCCGTAGACCGAAACCAGGCAGATATCGCCAAGGTTCTCCTGGCGGGCAATTTCATCGGCTTCCAGCGTCCTGACCGCCACCGACATGCCGAGCTGGTCACAGGCCGGTTTCAGTTCGTCATGGAGGTGTGATTTGCTGAACGGTTTCGGATGGGAGACAATCAGGATCATGGCGAATTCGCCCGCCAGCATGGTGCAGCTGGAGTCGGCGATGTTGCATCCCAAACGGTATAACACTTCGGCAATGGCGGCTACAATCCCCGGTTTGTCCTTGCCGATCACGGAAATAGCGTAATGTCCGCTGGTGCGTTTGCTCTCTGTCATGCAATCTCCCTCCTGCCATTCATGGGTATGCTCTGGTTTATAACCGGTTTTTTATAGCATATTGATTAGTTCAAAGCAAACAGGTAAGGTAGGCTGAAATTGAGAACTGGGAGTGATTTATGACGACACACACACGGCTTGGTACCTACTCGATCGGTAAAATAGTCTGTCTGGCGCGCAATTATGCCGAACATGCCCGGGAACTGGGGAACGAAACCCCGGCAGCTCCGGTGCTGTTCATGAAACCGGCCACCGCCATCATTGATGATGGCGGCACGGTCCGTATCCCTTCCTATTCCCGGGAATGCCACCATGAAGTCGAACTGGCGCTGCTGGTCGGAAAAACTGCCAAGGATGTTGCGCCGGAAGCAGCCATGGCACATGTGGCCGGGTACGGGGTGGCCATTGATATGACGTTGCGGGATGTGCAGAACCAGCTCAAAAGCAAGGGGCTCCCCTGGGAAATCGCAAAGGGGTTTGACACTTCCTGTCCCTTGTCGGAGTTTGTGCCGGCCGCTGGTGTGGCTGATCCCGGCAACCTGCGGCTGACCCTGACGGTCAATGGTGAAATCCGGCAGGATGGTTGTACGTCGGACATGATCCACACCATTGAGAAGATCATATCCTACGTTTCCGGGATATTTACCCTGCAGCCGGGAGATGTTATTCTGACCGGAACTCCCGCCGGAGTGGGGGCGGTGGTGGCCGGTGATGTCATGGTGGCAGCGATTGAGGGGGTTGGAAAGCTGACCGTGGCAGTGCAATGATTCAATAATTTACATATTTGATTGTTTGTGTCAAAATAGCTGCTGATTCAGTAATCAAAACGTAATACTGATGGAGGTGGCTGATGAAAAATGAGAAAGAATGTCCTGAATGTAAAGGTAAAATGATCCTGATGCCTGGTTGAAACGGTTTCTTCTGGCGGTGCCAGAAGTGCGGCATCAGGCTTTCCCGCCATGGCGAGCAGTCACAAGCCGGTCAATGCTCGTAAGGGGGAATGGGTGACAGGGCAGAACGGAAATGTACGTGCTGCCCTTTTTTTATGGGTTTCAGGGGAGGGGGGATATGGCCGAAAACCAGCCGGTTCAGCATAAACGACGTTCGCGGATGATGCGGCTCTTGAATCGTCTGCGCCCCAATGCGCTCCCCGTGACCTATCGTCATAACCGGGTGGTGCTGTTCCATAACGGCACTATCTTCTTTACCGCCTTGTTTGCCGCACTGCGCGCTGCCGAGCATACGATTTTGGTGGAATATTACCTGATCCGCAACGATACAACCGGGCAGCTGTTCGCCACGGCGTTGCAGGATGCAGCGGCTCGTGGCGTGCAGGTATATCTGATCTACGATTACATCGGCTGTCTCGATACTCCCTCCTCCTATTTCAAGCAACTGGCGTCCCATGGTATCTGCTTGACACCCTTCAATGTTCCCTCCTTCAAGCGTGGTGTGCGCTGGTTTGATCGTCGTGATCACCGCAAAATGACGATTATCGACCATAAACTGGCATTTCTGGGGGGGTTCAATGTCGGCGATGAATATGCCGATACGGCACCTCACCCGCAACGATTCCGGGATGCCGGTTTCAGTGTTGCCGGAACCTCGATCAATGAACTGACCGCCATTTTTTGCCGTGGCTGGATGATGGAGCAGGGGGTAGCCCCCCAGTTTCCGGTGTCGCACGAACAGCTTCAACACTCCCCCGGTTCTGCCACGGTCTCGTTCATTCCCGGCGCGCCGCTGCAGCTCAAGCCGGTCATTCGGAGCGCCTTTCTGTTCAACATAACCTCCGCTTCGGAGGAGTTGCTGATCGCCAACCCATATTTTGTCCCCGGTCCCCGGATTATCCGTGCGCTTTTACGGGCCGCCCGGCGGGGTGTGCGGGTACGGTTACTGATGCCGGCTCGCAGTGATGTTCCGCTGGTTCAGCTGGTGGGACGCAGTTTTTACGGCGTACTGTTGCGTGGTGGCATCGAAATTCGTGAGATGCAGAGCGCCATTCTCCATGCCAAGGTCATGCTGGTGGATGGGGAGCGGACATTCATCGGCTCCGCCAATCTTGATCAGCGCAGCTTTCACCGCAATTACGAGATTAACGGCATCATTGACAGCAGTGCCTTTGGCCGGCAGATTCGCAGCATGCTGGAAGAGGATTTTGCCGCCGCCGAGCCGGTGCAACTCAATGATCATGAGGCACGGGGGTGGGGGATGCGGCTGCTGGAACGGGTTGTGCGGCTGTTCAGCTGGTTTTTGTAGTGCTTGCAAGGTCATGGCGTTACGTTTGAGACTGTGCTATATACAGATATCTTCTAACTCTCTAACTCACTAAAAGGAGGATGCACCGATGGAAAATGTCAATGCCAAGGATCGTCATGGACACACCCCGCTCATCGAAGCAGCAAAAGAGGGACAAAAGGATTTTGTGCAAGATCTGCTGGGTCGTGGTGCGGATCTGACCTGTACCAGCGCCAAAGGTAAAACCGCCCTGCACTATGCCGCTGCCAATGGTCATTCCGAAATAGCCGCCATGTTGCTCCAGCAGGGAGCGGAGCCCGATGTCCGTGATGACGCCGGTCACACCGCACTGATGCTGGCTGCCATTTACGGCTGCAACAAGACCATTCAGACGCTGCTGGACAATGGCGCCAATCCGTCAATTACAACCGCTGCCACCACCACCGCTTCTCGCTATGCCGAAAATAACAATCATCCGCTGGCTGCCGCACTGTTGAAAAAAGCTGAACGCGCCAGAGAAATCTCCGTTGAGAGGTAATGTTTTATGATGAAGAAAACCGTTATAACCGTTCTGTTGCTATTGCTGACAACGTCACTGCTTCACGCCGCTTCACTGGAGGAGAAGGTTGTTGAACACACCATGAAAAACGGGATGAAACTGCTGCTGGTGGAACGTCACACCTCACCAACGGTTTCGGCCTGGATCCGTTTCCGGGTCGGCAGTGCCAACGAGCGGAGCGATGAGCGGGGGATTGCCCACCTGCTGGAACATCTGTTGTTCAAGGGGACTACTACCCTGGGTACCAAGGATTATGCCGCTGAAAAGCCGCTGTTGGACCAGATCGAGCAGACCGCCCAGGCGTTGATCGCTGAAAAAGCCAAGAAAGAAGCCGGAAATAGCGCCAAGCGGGAAGAGTTGGAAGCGCGCTTGAAAACATTGGAAGCAGAAGCGTCAAAATATGTGATCAAGGATGAATTTTTCGATCTGTATGCCAAAAACGGCGGCGTCGGCTATAACGCCTTCACCAGCCGCGATGGCACAACCTACCTGATCAGCGTCCCTTCCAACAAGCTGGAGTTGTGGGCGGCCATTGAGGCTGACCGGCTGCAGAATGCGGTCTTGCGTGAGTTTTATACCGAACGCTCGGTGGTGATGGAAGAGCGCCGGCGTTCCTATGATGCCGATCCGGAGAGCAAGTTGTGGGAAACCTTTGTCGCTTCCGCATTTCTGGCTCACCCCTACGGTCAGCCGACCATCGGCTGGATGTCGGATATTGAAAATCTGACCCGCACCAAGGCTGAAAACTTCTTTCACAGTTACTATGCCCCCAACAATGCCATTATTGCCATCGTCGGTGATATTGATACCAAGGCTACCATTGCTCTGGTTGAGCGTTATTTCGGAGACCTTACTCCCGGCAAGCCGGTTCAGCCGGTCACGACGGTCGAGCCGAAACAGGGGGGAGAACGGCGGATCGAGCTGATAGCCGAGGCGGAGCCGACGGTGATCATCGGCTACCACAAACCACCGATTGCGACTCCCGATGATTACGTGCTGGACATGATCTCCATGATTCTCGGCTCGGGGCGCACCTCCCGGCTGTATAAAAAACTGGTGGTGGAAAAACAGCTGGCAACCGATGTCGGTGTATTCGATGCACCCGGCAGCCGCTATCCGGCCTTGTTCCTGGTTAATGCCACCCCTCGGGCGCCCCACAGCATCAAGGAAGTGGAGGATGCCATTTACGGGGAACTGGAACTGCTCAAAAAAGAGCCGGTTTCCCAACGTGATCTGGAACGGATACTTAACAAAAACGAATATGAAGAGGCTCGTCGCATGGGGACCAATGGCGGGCTGGCGCGCAATCTGACCGAGTATGAGGCAACCGCCGGGAGCTGGCGTTATATGACGGAGTACCGTAAGAAGATACAGGGGATTACCCCGGCTGATATTCAGCGGGTGGCGCGGGACTATTTTACCAGGGAAAACCGGCTGGTCGGCTTCATTACCAAAAAAGGGGGTGACCTGAAATGAGATCATTACTGCTTGCTGTTGCCCTGTTGGTCATGGCCAGTGTACTGCCGTGCGCCGCTGCCCCGCTGAAAGCCAATCCGCGTACCCTGACCTTCCCTCCGCTGCGTTACGAAATTCCCAAATCAGAACGGGTGGTGCTGGAATGCGGTATGCCGGTCTATCTGTTGCGTGATACCGAACTGCCGATCATCTCCCTCTCCGCCATGATCCGTACCGGCAGTGTCTATGAAGCTGCGGACAAAACCGGTCTCGCCTCCCTGACCGGGGGAACCATGCGGAGTGGCGGGATCGAGGGGATTGCTCCCGAAGCGCTCAATGATGAACTGGAATTCATGGCCTCTGCGGTGGAAAGCCACATCATGGAAGACATGGGAACGGTTTCCGCCACCACCCTGAGCAAAAACTTCTCCCGTACCTTGCAGTTGTTTGCCGGAGTCTTGCTGCAGCCGGCCTTTGACGAGAAACAGGTAGATATTGCCCGCAAACAGCTGATTGAAGGAATTCGCCGCCAGAACGATGATCCCAAGCAGATCGGTGGCCGTGAAATCGAACGGGCGATTTATGCCGGCCATCCGCTCGGTGAGGTGGCAACCATGGCCAGTGCCCGCTCCATCACCCGTCAGGATATGGTCACGTTCCACCGTCGCTTTTACCGGACTGACAATATGATTCTGACGGTGGCGGGTGATTTTGACCGTGACTCCCTGCTGAAGGAATTGAATGCAACCTTCAAAAAAACGGCCGGGCTTCCAACCCTGGCGTTACCGGAGATTCCCCAGCCACGCCAGGAGTTCAGCGCCGAAGTTCTCTACGGAAAGAAAGAAGTTAACCAGACGGTGATCCGCATGGGGCATCTGGGGGTGACCAAGGAGAGTCCCGATATTTATGCGCTGCGGGTGATGAATTACATCCTCGGCGGCAGCTTCACCTCGCGTTTGACAACCGAGGTGCGCACCAACCAGGGGCTGGCCTACAATGTGGGGAGCTCGTTTGATATCGGTCGGCGATTCACCGGTAGTTTTACGGCTGAAACCGAAACCAAGGCGGAATCGACCGGCAAGGCAATCAAGCTGATGGTAGATATCATTAGCGGGATGACCAAAACAGCGGTGACGGATCAGGAACTGAAAGCTGCCCGTGATTATATCGTCAACTCATTCATGTTCGGATTCACCAATCCGTCATCCATCGTCACCCAACAGGCACGACTGGAATATTATGGCTATGCTCCCGATTATCTCGATACCTATCGAGACAGGATTGCGGCGGTTACCAAGGAGGATGTGTTGAAGGCCGCCCAAAAACATCTTCATCCCGAGGCGTTCAAGCTGGTGGTGGTGGGGGAACAGGCGAAGTTTGACCAGCCGTTGAAAAACTTTGGTCCGGTACGCGAGTTGGATCTGAAAATTGAACAACCGGCCGGCAAGTGATGCACGAACTGCTGTGCCGGGAATCAAGCTGATATGTTGCTGAGATTAAAGTTTTAACGGTGAAATGCCGATCTCCAGTACATAGTGGAAATCAGGAGGGATGGCATGAAACCGATAGTTGAAAACAAGAGCGAAAACAGAGACGAGCCTGAAGCACCGCTGACTGCCGAAGATCAGGCTCGTCTCGATAAAATTGCCACCATCAGGGCCCAGCTGGCATCCGGTTCCTACAACATCAGCGGTAAGGATGTGGCTGAAAAAATCCTGAAAGTCCTGAAAAGCTAGTTGCCTCTTCCCGCACTCCCCGCCAGTTTGACCCCCATTCTGATTGCCGCCACCAGGCTTTTTTCCGAAGCACTCCCGTTACCTGCCAGATTATAGGCTGTTCCATGGTCCACCGAGGTGCGCACGATCGGCAACCCCAGGGTGCAGTTGACGCCGTCATCGAAGTGCAGCATCTTGAGCGGAATCAATCCCTGATCATGATACATGGCCACCACTCCGTCGTACTCCCCCTTGGCGGCAAAATAAAAGAGCGTATCCGCCGAAAGTGGGCCGACCACGTCAATCCCCTCCTGCTGTGCCCGTTGTACCGCCGGAACGATGGCCCGTTGCTCCTCGTCGCCAAACATCCCTCCCTCGCCACAGTGGGGGTTGAGCGACAACACCGCCAGTCGCGGACGCTGCTTGCCGCACAGGCGGCGCACACCATCTTCCGTTATGCGGATGGTTGACACTACCTTGTCGCAGGTGACCAGACGGGGAATATCAGCCAGCGCCTCATGGATCGTCACCAGGCTGACCCGCAGCACCTCTCCTGCCAGCAGCATCACAAAATCGTCACACCCGCACAGTTCCGCCAGCAGTTCCGTATGTCCCGGATAGTTGTGCCCTGCCAGGTTCATCGCCTCCTTGTTGATCGGGGCGGTTACCATTGCTGCCACCGATCCCTCACGACAAAATTGCGCCGCGGCACAGATATAGCGGTAGACCGCGTCACCCGAGGCTGCCACCGGATGACCATAGCGCATCTCTTCGACAGAGAGTGATGAAAGCGGCAGCACGGGAATCGTATCAGCTGTCGCTTGCCGGGCCTGCTCGGGGGCGTTAATTTCCGTAATCGTGATGGTAGATCCGCACACGGTAACGGCGCGCCGCATGGCAGCCAGGTCGCCGATCACAAAGGGGGTGCAGATGGCTGGCAGATCGGGGGTTTGCCATGCCTTGACAATGATTTCCGGGCCGATACCACAGGGGTCTCCCATGGTGATGGCGATCAGGGGGAGTGTGATCATACTCATACCTCCAACTATCTAGAACTTATATAAAAACGGTGATTCTGAAAAAACGGTTGCAATAACACAGAGGCACAGAGGCACAGAGGCACAGAGAGATCTCTGTTGGATTTTTGTGCTTGGGTACCCAAAAGGTGAAAACTATCACTTTGATTGAGAAACAACCTTATGATTTTACTCCGTGTCTCAGTGCCTCTGTGTTGCAGCACTTGTTCTGCTTATTATTACCGCATTTCCGCCACTGCCAGGGTTACGTTGCCCGATTTGATCTTGTGCAGCAACAGCCGTCCCCCCTGTGATGCCAGCAGCGCCGCCGGTTCGGCAACCCCCTTGGCTCCAATCGCCTGCAGGGCATGGGTGGACGGGGGGGAGGGGCAGGCGACGCTGTTCAGCTGCTCCCGGTCGAAACAGAGCAACGGGAGCCGGTGTTGCTCGGCATAGGCACGCAAACCCGGTTCATCCGCTTTGGCCGTGGCGCTGGCCACCGCCATGAGGCTGAGCTGTGACAGCGCCAGTTGCGCCAGGGCGGTTTGGACAACCTGTTCGATCTCATCGGCCGGTGTGCCACGATTGCAGCCGATGCCGAGGATCAGGTTGCGGGGGCGCAGAATCAAGAGGTTGGCCGGTAATTCGCCTGCCGGGAATTGTTGGTTGCTGACCAGCAGGTACCCTTCGGCGTTGCCGGCGATTGCTTCGTTCAAGCTGTTGTACCAACGGATGTTTTCCTGCTGCCGTAAGCAATTGCGGGTACAGCCGGTCGGGTCAACGACTGCGATTGAACCGCGATCCAATAAGAGCCGGTTGAGAATCTTGACTCCTCTGATAGTATCTATACTCCACCCCTGCTGTTGTGCCAACAGATCGAAGGAGGGGAGGCGGTTGCTGTCGGTGGCCGTGGTGACCACCGCCTGGCCGCCGATGATCGTGGCGCACTCCCCGGCCAGGGCATTGGCCCCCCCCAGGTGTCCGGAAAGGAGCGAAATTGCCCAGTGGCCGCCGTCATCCAGTACCACCACCGCCGGATCGCTCTGTTTCGATTCCAGCAGCGGCGCAATCATCCGCACCACGATCCCGGTCGCCATGATGCAGATAAAGGCATTGTACTGTTTCCAGGATGAGGCGAGCAGGGTTTTGAGTTCGGTTGCCTGAAATGTTTGAAACGGCGGGTCGGCTTCAGCGGCATAGCGCTCAGCCAGGTAGAGTCTGCTCTCTGGCAGGGTGTCGCGCAGTTGTTGTCCCATCCCGGCCCCGTGGCGAGTGATGGCGATAATGGCAATCTTCATGGGGATCGTTTCCGTAAGAGCTGAGTTGCTCCGGCATGCGGGTTGTCGGAGCTGGCGTGCAGTATATCTATCTGGCCGAATTTATACCAGAGTTTGGTGTGCTGTTGCTGATTGTCTGCTGAAAAGAGAGCAGGTTTTAGCGGGGAACAGGGGATATTTTGATTGCTATTTTGGAAATATACGCTATAGTTCGTGAGCGTAACTGGTTGTTTTTTATTGAAAATAAAGTTTTTTAGCCAATCTAAAGGCGTACGACAATTCTCGTAAGGAGGCAGGGCATGGCGCAGAAATTTGTGTATTTTTTTGGTAATGGTGAAGCAGAAGGACGGGCTGATATGAAAAATCTGCTCGGAGGCAAAGGGGCCAATCTGGCGGAAATGTCAAGTATCGGCTTGCCGGTCCCCCCGGGCTTTACCATTACGACTGAAGTGTGCACCGAGTTTTATAAAAATAATCAGGCCTATCCTGAAGCGCTGGCAGCCGAAGTTGCCGCCAATCTCAAAAAAATTGAGGCGTTGATGGGGAGAACCTTTGGTGATGCCCAGAATCCGCTGTTGGTATCGGTCCGTTCCGGCGCGCGTGCTTCCATGCCGGGGATGATGGATACGGTTCTGAACCTGGGGCTGAATGATACCACGGTGCAGGGGATTATTGCCCAGAGTGGCGATGAACGTTTTGCCTACGATGCCTATCGCCGTTTTGTGCAGATGTACGCCGATGTTGTCATGGGGATGGAAAAAGAAATTCTGGATCATTTGCTGGAGCAGAAAAAAGAGCAGAAAGGGGTTCATCTCGATACGGGATTGACAGCTGCTGACTGGAAAGACCTGGTGGCGCAGTTTAAGAAGGCGATTTTTGATGAACTCGGTCAAGCGTTCCCCGAAGATCCCCAGGAACAGTTGTGGGGCGCCATCGGTGCGGTATTCGGTTCATGGATGAACCAGCGCGCCATCACCTATCGCAAGCTGAACAACATCCCGGCGGAATGGGGTACTGCCGTCAACGTGCAGTCGATGGTTTTTGGTAACATGGGTGACGATTGCGCCACCGGTGTTGCCTTTACCCGCGATCCCTCCACCGGCGAGAACTACTTCTACGGCGAGTTCCTGGTCAATGCCCAGGGAGAGGACGTGGTAGCCGGTATCCGCACACCGCAGCCGATCAACCGCTCCAAGCCGACCACCCTGCCGACCATGGAAGAGCTGATGCCCGAATGCTACAACCAGTTTGTCGAGATTCGTGAAACCCTGGAAAAGCATTACAAGGATATGCAGGATCTGGAGTTTACCATTGAAAAAGGGAAACTGTTCATGCTGCAGACCCGCAATGGCAAGCGCACCGCCCCTGCTGCCATCAAGATCGCCGTTGACATGGTCAAGGAAGGTCTGATTGACGAAAAAACCGCCGTACTGCGGGTTGCTCCCAGCCAGCTCGACCAGCTGTTGCACCCTTCCCTTGATCCCAAGGCTCCCAAAAATGTGATTGCCAAGGGGCTGCCTGCCTCACCGGGCGCTGTCTCCGGTTCGGTTGTGTTCACCGCCGATGAAGCGGAAGCAGAGGCCAAAATCGGCAAGAAGGTTATCCTGGTTCGCATCGAGACCAGCCCGGAAGATATTCATGGCATGCACGCTGCCCAGGGGATCCTGACCGCCCGCGGCGGCATGACCTCCCACGCTGCCGTTGTTGCCCGTGGCATGGGAAAATGTTGCGTGGCCGGTTGCGGCGATATCAAGGTCGATTATGCCTCGGAATCATTCACTGCCAAAAACGGGGTGGTGGTCAAAAAAGGGGACGTGATTACCCTGGACGGTTCCAAGGGAGAGGTGATGCTCGGTGCTGTTCCGACCGTGCCGGTGCAGTTGACCGGTGATTTTGGCCTCTTGATGGAGCTGGTTGACAAGTTCCGCACCATGAAAGTCCGCACCAATGCCGATACCCCCCACGATGCCAAGGTTGCCCGTGAATTTGGCGCCGAAGGGATCGGCCTCTGCCGCACCGAACATATGTTCTTTGATGCCGAGCGGATTGCAGCCGTGCGTGAGATGATCCTGTCGGAAGAGCTGGAAGGACGTGAGCGGGCGCTTGCCAAGATCATGCCGATGCAGAAAGGTGATTTCATCGGTCTGTTCCGTGAAATGAAAGGTTTGCCGGTCACCATTCGCCTGCTTGATCCGCCGCTGCACGAGTTCCTTCCCCAGGAAGAGCGGGATATTCTGGAGCTTTCCCAAACCATGAAGGTGACGGTCAATGCCATCAAGCACAAAATAGATTCCTTGCACGAATTCAACCCGATGCTCGGTCATCGTGGCTGCCGTCTTGGCATCACCTTTCCGGAAATCTACAACATGCAGGTACGGGCGATCATGGAAGCAGCCTGCGAGCTGGTTAAAAACGAAGGGTTCAGCATCGTTCCCGAAATCATGATTCCGCTGATTGCCACCACCAAGGAATTGCAGGTGCTCAAGCAGAATGCGGTGGCGATCTGCGAAGAGGTGATTGCAGCCTATGGCGTCAAGGTGGAATACCTGATCGGCACCATGATCGAGCTCCCCCGCGCTGCCCTGACCGCCGATGATATCGCGACGGAAGCGGAGTTTTTCTCCTTTGGCACCAATGACCTGACCCAGACGACCTTTGGTCTGTCCCGTGACGATGCCGGCAAATTCCTCCCCTTCTACGTGGAAAACGGCATTCTTCCGGAAGACCCGTTCGTATCGCTGGATCAGACCGGGGTTGGCAAACTGGTCAAGATGGCGTGTGAGCTCGGTCGTGGCACACGTCCCAAAATCAAGCTCGGCATCTGCGGCGAGCATGGCGGTGATCCGGAATCGGTAATCTTCTGCCACAAAATCGGTCTTGATTACGTCTCCTGTTCACCCTTCCGGGTGCCAATCGCCCGTCTGGCAGCTGCCCACGCAGCCCTGGGTGATAAATAACGCAGAGTTCCCGGTTCTTTCGTGTTGAGATGACCTGGTAATAAAAAAGGAGAGCCGCACCGATGTGTGGCTCTCCTTTTTATTTGTAGCTGCTGTTTTGGCAGCCTGCTGTTACAGTAGTGCCGAAATAGGGATAGCCCGGAAGATTCTATCATTGATTTTGAAGGGGAGAATTTTGTCGCCCGCATAAAACAGTACCCCATGGAGATACCTTGGCGGCGATAAAACCACACAAGTTAAGGATATTGAAACCGCCATTGCATACTGGAAACATTATCAGGAGAACAAAACATGCGACCAATGACCGACTACGAACAAGACTTGCACGAATGGCTGCAAGACCCGGATAATGCCTCTGAATATTTGACAGCGGCCATAGAAGAGGGTGATCGTGATGTACTGCTTCTATCCATGCGCCGTGTAGCACAAGCCAGAGGCGGGATGGCTGCGGTCGCAGAGCGCTCTAACCTTAAACGTGAAAACCTTTATCGCACCCTCTCAAAAGGCGGCAATCCCGAGTTGCGCACTTTTTACAATATCCTGCATGGCATGGGTCTCAAGCTGGCCATAGTACCCGAAACACCATAGGATTTTTTTATACGCTTTTCCTTGTTGGCTCGCATCTGGAACCCCGACAGGGACGCTGCTTGTTATTTTGTTATTGCCATAATTAGTAACATAACAAGCAGTGTCCTCCCAGATTCCACCAGCGTATTCTCATTTTCGTGTCGCCCAGCGTTTGACTACATCTGTGTGGTCAATCAACTTTCCGGCTCTCATTTCCTCAAGACCTTTTTTGATTTCTTCCCTCTGCCAACTGTCAAGCTCCTCATCCGGAACCTCAACCGTAAACGGTAATCCGTGCCGCATCTGCACTTGTTTGTAAAAAAGCGTCACTGCTTCGGTTGTGGTCATTCCAAGTGCCCTGAAGATGCTCTCAACATTTTGTTTTAATTCCGGTTCCATCCGTGCATGAATCATTGCAGCCCGTGGCATATCGTTTCCTCCGCACTATCATTTTTATGGATTGTGTCTCGTTTGACACATCAGATGCAAGCCAGAAAACTTGAAAGAAAATAACACTTGGAGCCGCTTTTCAAGTCTTTCTCTTTCTGTTTAACTAAATTTCCGACATGGTTGATTCCGGTATGTATAAGGGGATAGGCGCAGTCCCTGTCCCCTTATTGCCCTGCGTAGCTTCGGCTACAGCAAACAAACAGCAGCAAAAACGGCCTCCCGCAGCAGATGTGGGGGGGGCGTAGTTTTGTGTGGAGTGGAGCGCTATAGTAGTTTAATAGCCAGGGCTAGTATTTTTACTAGATTCGGCTACTAAAAACAATTATATTCCCTGTATGACAACTCCTTACGAACGCTCTTTTGTGGCGCAGCTTGAAAGTCGCCTTTCCGGCGAACCGCCGCTGATCCAGGTATTGATCGGACCGCGCCAGGTTGGCAAGACTACCGGCATGCGGCAGCTGCTAGTCCGCTATCCCGGCCCCAGCTTGTATGCCAATGCTGATGACCTGCTGGTGACTGACCGGACTTGGCTGCTGGAGCAGTGGCAGAAGGCGCTCCTGCTTGGTGACGGCACGCTGCTGGTCATTGATGAAATCCAGAAGATTCCCAACTGGTCGGAAACCCTCAAGTCGTTGTGGGACAAGCATCCCCGCAGGCTCCGGCTGGTGGTACTCGGCTCAAGCTCGTTGCAGTTGCAGAGCGGACTGACCGAGAGCCTTGCCGGACGTTTCGAACTGACGCGCATCTTCCATTGGACCTATGCCGAACTGCAAAAGGCCTTTGGCTATGATCTGGAGCGTTTTCTGCTGTATGGCGGTTATCCGGGATCGGTTCCCTATGAGGGGGAATACGACCGCTGGTATGCCTATCTGAAAGATTCGATTGTGGAGTCGGTCATCGGCAAGGACATCCTGCAGAACCGCAAGGTCGGCAAGCCGGCCCTGTTCCGGCAGGCATTTGAAATTCTCTGCCGCTATCCGGCGCAGGAGATAAGTTATACCAAGCTTCTCGGGCAGTTGCAGGATCAGGGCAATACCGATCTGATCAAGTACTACATCGAACTGTATGCCGGAGCTTTCCTGATTCAGCCGTTGGCAAAGTATTCCGCCAAGGGGTGGCTGACACGCTCGTCCAGCCCTAAAATCCTGGTATCCTGCCCTGCTCTGTACACCATGACCGAAGGGCCGCATGTGCTTGACAATCCAGACCGCCGGGGACGGGTATTTGAACTGGCTGTGGGGGCGGAACTGTTGCAGTTGCCGGGAGAGCTCTTCTACTGGAGGGAGAAAAATGCTGAAGTGGATTTCGTCTACCGTTACCAAGGAAGATTATATGCAATCGAAGTAAAATCCGGCCGGAATAAATCAGCCAAAGGTCTTGAAGAATTTATGAAGCAGTTTCCCGACAGTTGTCCGGTCATCCTGACCATGGAAAATTTCCCCCGGTTTTCGGCAGATCCGAGACAGTTTCTTGCCTCTCTGTGAAAATTTTGGGCGGCACTTTTTATCTTGGGGCGGTGTTTTTGGGGTCGGACCAAGTTAACTTACTGGATATATGAAACAAAAGTCCACAAAAAGGCCATATTCAGGGCTTAAACGCTTGTTTTTGGGGTCAAAAATGGCATTGTAAAGTTCACAGTCTTTACTCTTGCCAGTGCTTGGAAGCTCGTTTTTGCCGGTAAAAAGGTGGTTTTAAGGCCAAAAAGTGGCCATTTTATCAGTATATCCGTTATGTTTTCAGAGAGTTAACTCGGTCCGACCCCAGTAGTTTACTCCTTATTGCTTAAAGACTGATAAACGCCAGGCCGAACGGGTCTTAGCGCTTCTTGAAGAAATCCGGCGAACCTTTTGAGGGTACGGGAAAACCGGAGCCCCTCCGTTTTCAACTTGCTGGTTGCTGGTCTCGCAGAATTGACCGGGAACATCGGCTTGTCTACCAAGTGGAAGAAGCAGAGATCGTAGTTATCGCCTGTCGCTATCATTACTGATATCGTATCCCAGAAAGGTGCGGGGGGCAAATTAACTTGGCGCTAACATCTTCAATCTGGAACCCCTCAGATTCCCTGACCGGTGCTGCCGTTTGTTGAATATTCGGTTTTCTCGCCGTTTGTTTTCTGGTTTTGTCAAATGCGTTGGTCTGACCCTCGACGGTTTTCTGCATACGCTTGTTAGCGTGTATTTATTCTTCTATAGGATGAATTAAGCCGCGCATTCGCCACCTGTTGCCTTTAACCAAAGACTCAAACGAAACCCCATTGGCCAAAGTTAGATTGTCAGCATGGTCTGTCACGATAATTTGTGGGCTAAATCCGTTACTCTGTTCTAGTTCATTGCAGTAAATCGAAAGGCGGCAAAATAAGTTTTCTACAGCTTTAACGTCTTCATCCGACGTCTTGTTCTTTCTTAGAAAGCTCCATTTTGAATGGGAAGTTATCTTCATATCGTCCTCTTTCATTTCATGTTTCAACGTCTCAAGGCGCCAGCGGCGGGGCGTCAGCGGAGACCGCTGTCGCCGCTAGTTATGCATATCTTGTTACCGCGCCACTGTCATCGAGTTCGCCATCTCAACTAAAATTCGTTTCTGCTCTTTTACGCTCATTTTACAGTTGAGCTTCATTTGAATTGAATACATCGCTCCAACCTGCTCCCACCAAAAATTTGCCGGCGCGCACGATCCTCCGCACGAAACAGGTCGAAACTTGGCCTTGATTCCGTTGTTCAGTTTTGCTGGTTGGGTATTCGGTATTTTTTTCAGTATGTGAGAGGAACCTTCGATCATTCCTGCGTAACAGGCATTTCCGCAGCCTTCCTCATAGTAAAGTGAAATGTTGTAACCTGTATCGGTGAGATCGCCTGTTACGGACTTAATTGCTGACTCGTTTGTCTCAGCAGGCAATTTGGACGGAAGCAAGATAGGTATTTTTGTTTTTCCTCTGATTTCCTCCATCGCAGGTCTGAACAATTCGTTTGTTTGCCCAGCGATTGCGTCCAAACCGCATACGATTATCGCCAACAAGACGCATCCCAATATTGATTTTGTCATCATTTTTCTCCATGCATAACGTAGTGGCAGAACACCGGGGAGTTTTTTCCCCCGGTGCTTCTGTCTGGTTGAGCCGCTGTTTTCTCTCTTCGTTGTTATTACTCCGCCAGACTTGCCCCAGCAGCGACTCCTCGGTTTTTCCGGTTGTCCGCGCCACGGCTGGTGTCAGTGGCGTTTCTTACTCTGTTACTTTATGCCGTTTCGACTCTCGGTTTTTCGGCGATTTTACTTGATGCCAAAGCTCTTAATGCCTCGAAATAAGCGGCATTAGCGGTACTTTTCCTTTATGCCTTTTTCGCCTTTTCCGCTTTTCCTTACTGCTCCACCAGCGTGCTTCTCCGGTAAAAAACCTGCAACGCAAGTTGAACTTATTCCGTTGCAATTACAGCCTCAAACAGGTGGCTGTTTGTTGTTAAAATTTCGTCTTCTTGCGGCAAGAAAAAGTGATAGTAAGGCCACGGGTATCAAGACAGGGAAGCCGTACAGAATGGCTAAGAACAGTATGGTATAGGGTAGTTTCAGAATCATTATTTCTTCAGGAACAAAAGGGCCTATGGCGATTATGACTGCAAGGATAATTACAACGCATCGAATTAATGAAAATCGGGGCTTATGTTGGGGGACATCCGTTATTTTGGTTTCTTCTATTGAAGTTTCTTTCAACTCTATAGCAGCAGGGATTTCTGAACTCACTTGGTTTGATGGAGTATCAAGGCTATCTTGATTCCCTGAAGATTTTATTCTTAAAGCAAAACCAACAAGTATTTATTGGAATTACCACAAAGCATAAAAAAACAATGATAAAGCCCCATAGGACATCGAAAACGCCAGTTGGTTCCGTCGCATAAGCTACGTGAGGACTCATCATCAATAATATTAAAATAACAAATATTCTTTTGTTTCTCATTTCAATCCTCTGTACCGGGTAGGAGGGGAGCCTCTCAGCTCCCGACCCCCCTAAGAACCGGACTTG
>DAINBV010000087.1:0-2845 GCA_036732725.1 Geobacteraceae bacterium
TTCGAAGCACTGCCGTGACTCTTTTTAAAAAAGCGAAAAATATTTTACGTTATCCCAGCCAATCCTTTTCCGTAGGCTGGTCGCGCCGCTATCTTCACTTTGAAACTACAGAATATGCGAGTGGAAGTAAAATTCCGATGATCATCAGAATGGCAACTGCCGCGTAATGTCTTTTCTCGTTGATGACACCTGGGATGAGGACCGCAAAACTCGGAAAAACAGAGGAGTAATACACCAAAAAGTCATTGTTTTTCAGTCGTTTTGTAAGTTCATCATTTTCGGTTTCTTCCGGCGTACGGTAAAGTCCATGCGATGAGAGGTAATATGTGTCTAGCCCGAAGTTAATTCTTCTGCTTTTGTAAACAGTCCCTCCCACCTCATACGAGTACTTCACGCCTACAACACATTGTTCCGACTCACCTTGTAAGGACGGGAATTTAGATGATGTAGTCCATTTTTTTAGCTGATATTTCTCGAGTTTTCCATTAGTCGAAGGCCAACTTTTGGAGGCATTTCCCAGCATAACCTGTAGGAGCAAGTAACTTGATATAATTGCCGGGATTATCATAATTCCGATGACTATCATTTTTTCTCATTTTCTTGTGGTTCTGCGGCTGTGAGCGCGGCAGTGGCGATATTTTGTCGTCCGACCGAATGCCACACTTGGTTGGCATCTTCATTTGGATTGACTTGTCATTGACGCAAATAAATATGCTTGCTGGATTGCAGGTAGATAATTTTCAGGTTCATCCCTAAACCTATCCACTTGGTAAAAGAAAATTCCATTATTGTTTGATTCAAAGACGATCGAGCCGGTTTCTGTGCATTGTTCCACCATCTTTGGTGTAAAAATGCAGGAGGTGGCTGCAGGATCGTCAGAAATGACGTTGTATTTTTCAATAAGTGCCGGAGGAGCAAAAGGAGTATGTGATTCAGATTTGAAAAAAGATATTGCTCGGTCGTAAAGCGTTTTTGGTTTGACCAAAAACTTTGGTAACTGCCAATTTTCAGAATGAAGAATCACGGCCAGATAAGCTGATCTACTGGTTTCAAATGAAAATATGTATGTGACAATTCCTTTGTAGTTGCCAATATAGTGATCTCTCGTTGCCGGTGTGATCCACGGTCTAATGTATGAAAACTTTAGGCGGTTCGTAATGGCTTTGAATTCTTTGGAGGTAATTTGTTTGAATCCTAAAGCTTTTAGTTGATCTCTTTCTTTGTATCCATTTGACATCAAAACATACAATAACAACACGAACTCAGCACCAAAGACAATTGTACATAGTTTCGTTTCTTGTGAAAGGCCATTTGCCACAATTGAGCCTATGGATAAGCCTAAGACTCCAAGGGCTACGGAATACTTTTTACTTCCTTCTCCGGCAATATAGAGCTTGTATTTTACAGTCAAGAGTGCAACTGGGATGAATATAATCGTTGGATAGATAAAGAGTGGCAGGAGGTCGAGAGGATTGCTGACTTCAAGTACAATGTACAGAATCATGCAAAAGGTGAACAGGAATATAGCTATTCTCAAAAACCGTTTAAGGTCATATGGCATACTAATCTCCAACTTGCTTTGGGTTCTTCATTGTGTTCTTTGAGAGAACTGTACGGGTTCGCGAAAGCCGGCAGGGGCAGGTCTTGAAAAACCACTTTTCTAACAATTCCATAAAGATACTTTTATATCAAAACGTGACCGTCTGTCTTAGTAAAGCCGCATGGTTTTGATAATGTTGTTTAACTTTGTCTGTCAATCCGAAGGATTGGCTGTGAATTTAAATGTCTTTGATGCCTCGTCTTGTAGACGGGGGAGTTCACTACCAGAATTCCGAACGTTCGGAAATGACATAACTATCTGATTTATAACAATACAACTCTCGGAATTGCCGCCTTTTTTACGCTGCTACCGGGCCGCCTCGTGGAACTTCAATCAGTGGAAGTATTTTATCAGAGCCATTGAGAAAGGCAGAAAGATGGAAAACATAAAAAGATACACCCCGCTTCGTGAGTAACCTTTTGCCAACAGTACAGCTTTTTCTCCATAAACTGGTCTAAATCGATAAAATCCAACAACATAAACCTTAGAATCTATAGCTTTCTTCGCTCTTCTTTTCATCTCATTCATACAGAAATATCCGACAACCGGTAAAACAACACAGCTTATGACGTCGAAATTTAATTGCATGTTTTATTGCCTTCCATCAAACAGCCCGATAACAGCTATCTTAGTTTCAGAAAATCTGGGGTATCCAGGGTTAGCTGGACAGCGTGAAAAGAGAAATACACCAATACCCCACCCTTGATAAACAGAATACGTTACGTTAACGAAATTATTTTCTGCCTAATAGCCGGGGAAGAGGTGCTTTTCTTGCGGCAAACGTTCTGTCTCGCTCCAGAATCGTGTGATGTCGCTGAGGATGCTGTCTGAAACCAGCTCGGTTACCTCCGTGTCGAACCAGTCGCCAGGCATCGCATCACGATAGCTTGGCTCCAGAAACCTGCTGTCCATCAGCACGATCAACCCGCGATCGGTCTCTGAGCGGATCACTCTTCCGGCTGCCTGGATTGCCTTGGCCATGGCAGGAATCGTGTAGGCATAGTCAAATCCTGCGCCATATTTTTGCTGATAATATTCCTTCATCTGCTCCCGTTCCAGATCGTAGTTGGGCAACGGCGGGCCAACCACAAAGGCGCCGATAATCGTTTCTCCCGGATAATCAACCCCCTCGGCAAATGATCCTCCCTGTACGGCAAAAACAATCGTCGGAACACTCCGGGAATGCAGTGATGCCACGATCGCCTCAACTTCGGCACTCTTCATTCCCCGTTCCTGCCTGATTAC
>DAINBV010000087.1:2855-18604 GCA_036732725.1 Geobacteraceae bacterium
CGAGAATCCCTGGGGAGGATCAAAACAGGCGGCAACTCGTTCGAGAAAAACAAAACTTGGCAGAAAAACGAAATAATTGCCTTGCTGCAGGGTTGTAATCCGTGCGACCGCATCGGCTATCTTTTGATAGTTGCGCTCGCGCTGACTATAGCGGGTCGATACCTGGGGAATGATCAACAGTTTGCGCCGTTCCCTCGCAAAGGGGGTGCCAAATTCGGCGGTTTTCACCCGCTCACGATCCAGCCCGGAAAGGCGGATGTAATAGTCGAATGGTTTGAGTGTTGCCGAAAACCCGACCACCTGTTGATACTCCCGATAACAATCCTTCAGCATGGCCGAGGCATCGCAACAGGTGATCTTAAGCATGCCGCCGGTCGGAGCGGGATAAAAGGTCGTAAAGAATTCCGGCCGGTCGGGATCGCCGGCAAATTCCAACGCCTCCGTGAATTCCCCCCAGTAGTAACAGAGCCGCAAAATCGGATCCTGCTGCCCTAGCTCTTCCCCCGAGTCGAGATAGCGTGAGAGGAAAGCACTCAGCACGGCATGCTGTTCACGGAAAGGCTGCACAGGAGGATCTATCCGCCGAGGCTTGGAATCAGCGCCGGTCCGGCAGGCAGCCACGGCATGCAGACAACCGTCCAGCAGTCGCTCGGCCTCTCGACGGAAACGAGCGTGCAGATTGTGAAGATCGTCCCGCATTGTTTCCAGCAGCTGTGATGAAAGCGCCGGTGAGTAATACTCCATGCCACGCAGCGGCAGATTGTGGGCCTCGTCGATCACCAGATTCGGCTTGCCGCTCTGGTCAATCCCCATATCCGTCATGCGTCCCAAGGCCGAGCGCGGGGCAAACACATAATTGTAATCACAGATGATCACATCGGCCTGGCAGGCAGCGTCGATCTGCAACTCGAAGGGGCAGACCTGGTACTGTTCACCCAACTCACGAAACGTGCGGCGCTTCAGTTTTCTTTTCTTTGCCAACAGTTCCAGAACTCCCTGGCCGTACACCTTTCCATAGTAGTTGCGGGCATACTCGCAGTAGTCAGGATTGCACAACGGTTCGTTCTTGAAACAGATCTTGCTCTTGGCGGTGATCGAGAGAAATTTGAGTTTTACGCCGTTCTCCTGAAAACGAACGACCGCGTCCTCTGCCACGGAGTGCTGGCTGTTCTTGGGGGTTACATACACCACGTTCTGTCCCCGCTGCAACGCTTCCTTCAAAACGGGATAGAGCACACCGACCGTCTTTCCCAGGCCGGTGGGGGCCTGAATCAGCATCGGATGCTTCCCGGCCATGAAATGTTGTATAGTCTCGATCAGCTCGATCTGACCGGGGCGCGGGGTCGCAAAAGGAAAGCCAAGTCGCTCAGCTGACGTGCGCCGCCGGGCAGCACGCTTTTCTGCCTGCCGCGCTTCAAGCACCAGCTCGTCCAGGCGGAGTTCCAGCCACTGCTCGTAAAGCGGAATCTCCAGCAGCAGATCAAGATCAATGCTGTCACTGCTCCGGGATGAGGCGAGATGAAAGGAGAGGGCGGGGAGAACCTGATGCTCCCGCCAATAGAAGTAACCGTAGCTCAACAGTTGCAGCGTGTAGGGATGATCCATCGAACTGCCGGCCAGCCGTTGCGACAGCTCCCGGAGATTGGAGCTGGTCTTGATCTCCTCGATCCTGGGGGGATCGTGATCAAAGATCCCGTCCATTCTCCCGTCAATCCGGAACGCATAGCCGTCTCTTTCGAAGAGCGTGCTGACAGATACTTCTGCCTGGTAGGCTGGATCTGTCTTGGCGCGCTGTTTCTGCACACGAAGATGAATCTCCTGCCCATCGGCTGCCGCACGGCCATACCCCGAATACGTTTCCAGACTGCCGACCCGCGGCACGGGGAGTGCAAAATCACGCAGCGCTAGGGTAATCAGCTTGTTCACCGGTTACTTCACTCCCGCCTGCAGCAGGTAAGGGTAGATCATGTCGCTGATAATCCGGTACCCCTCTGCCACGGGATGGATACCGTCCCCCTGGTTGAGCGCCGGATCACCGGCTACCCCTTGCAGGAAAAAAGGGATCAGCATCAGGTCATGCTGTTTGGCAATGGCCGGGTAGATGGCGGCAAAGCGGGAGCCGTAGTCCCGCCCCATGCTGGTGACCATGCGCATGCCGGCCAGAATCACGATCACCCGTTGTTCCTTGAGCAACCGGACAGTTTGATCGATATTGCTTTGCGTCAGCTGCGGGTCGATTCCCCGCAGTCCGTCATTGGCTCCGGTTTCGAGAATCACGATATCCGGTTTCAGCTTGAGCACCCAGTTAACACGCGAGAGTGTGCCGCTGCTGGTCTCGCCGCTGATACCGGCATTCACAACCCGCCAGTTGATTCCCGCGGCCTGCAGTTTCTTTTCCAGTTGCGCCGGGTACCCCTCTGCTTCGTTGAGACCATACCCGGCGGTGAGGCTGTCGCCGACGGCAACGATGGTTCCCTTAACGACCGGCTGCTTGTTCGTTTCGGGTAGAGGCGGCGGACCCGGTTGACTGTTCCGCTCACATCCGCTGAGCAGCAAACAGAGCGACAGCGCCAGGAACGGCCAGCGCACTTTATTCAACATGGTTGTTCTCCCCCAAAATAAGTAATGGTAGTCTGCGGAATTTTGATCCACGAAGGACACGAAGTTTCACGAAGAATCGCAACGTTACTCGTCAACCTGATATTCACCCCAATGGTAATCACTGCGTGATCTTTAAGGTGTGTTTTTTCTTGGTGTCTCTTCGTGGACTTGGTGGATAACCGTTTTTGCAGGGTCATTCATCGGCCTGTTCCCGCAGGAATCGTGCCGGTTTTACCCGCAGGATCGAGAAAGAGGTTCCCAGTCCGACTGCGATGATCAGCAGAATCGCTGCCAGCGATATCAGCAGACTGAGGCCGGCGAAAGGGAGATAGCTGATCTTGAGGACAAAGTGGCAGATCCCCCAGCTGGCCGTCTGGGCAAGCAGCAGGGCGCTGCAAGAGCTGGCCATCCCCAGGCAGAGGTTTTCAGCTACCATGCATGCCAGAACGAACCGCTTCCGGGCGCCGAGAATCGTAACATAGACCGCCTCCCGTGTGCGGCTGTAGCGTGTGGCAAAAACGGAACTGACGATAATCAACACACCTGCCAGGACACTGAAGAAGGTGAAAAATCGTATGATCGTGGAGAGTTTTGCCATGATTCCGGCAAACAGCACTGCCGTTTCGGCCAGATTGATGAAGGTCACATTGGGGAAGCGGGCTACGATCCGGTTCTGGAGCGGGGCAATTTGCTGCTTGTCAATCCGCACGGCAGCGAACAGGGTCTGGGGGGCATCCTTGAGAACCTGCTCCGGAAAGACGAAGTAGAAGTACGGCTGCAGTGTCTCCCGGGAACTGGTCCGGACGCTGGAGATCCGCGCCTCCATGGGGAAACCCTGGATGCGGAACGTGATCATATCACCGATCCGCATATCCCGCATCTTCAGCACCGTGTCGAGCACCGACACCTGTGCTCCCTGGTAATCCTGGCGGAAGAGCCGCTTACCGGCAATTATCCGTTCATCATCCAGCAGTTGCTCCCGGTAGGTCAGGTTGAACTCCCGTCCCAGGTTGTCTTCCCGCTTTTGCCGTTCTTCTGCCTGGTTGACCGGAATACCATTCACGGCGATCACCGAGCCCCGCACGATCGGATAAAAGGTGGTGCTGATGCCGAGAGATTTGGCGAAAGCATCCTTCTGCCCCGGTTGGATGTCGATCATGAAAAGGTTGGGCGCCTTGGGGGGATACGATGTTATGAAGGCGTTATCCAGGTTTTTCTCCACCAGCGTGATGCAGAAGATCACGCTCAGCGATGCGGTCAGCGTTACCACGGTTGAGCGGGTGGCATTGCCGGGGCGGAAGAGTCCCCGCACTGCCTGGCGCATGACCAGGTTGCGCGGCTCTGTTCTTTTAAGCAGCAGCATGATCCCCTCTGCGACAAGCAGGGAAACGAGAATCAACACCCCGACGCCGAGCACAAAGTAGAGACCGGTTTTCACCTCGCGGATACGCCAGACGACCATAACCAGCAAAAAGAAGAGGGAGGCGCCGACCGTCAGCCAGGCCGGGGCTTTGCGGCTGCTACGCTGATCATCCTTGCCGAAGATGACCCTCGGTTTCAGCTCTTTGAGGCGATAGATCGGCAGAGCGGTGAAGAGCAGCACGACGATCAGGCCGAGGGTCAGCCCTTCAGCCACCGCATTGGCGGAGATGGTCAGTTCAAGTGAGTCGGGGAGTATCCCCCGGAACAGGGCCGGGAGAAAGATCTGCAGCAGAAAGCTCCCCCCCAGACCACAAACGGTTCCCAACAGACCGAGTAGCAAGGTCAGGGCGAGGTAATGCCGGAGAATATGGGCACTGCGCCCCCCCAGCGCTTTCATGATGGCGATGGTCGTTTCCTGTTCTTGCAACAGGGCGGTCAGGGTGCTCTGGATGCCGATCCCGGCCAGCAGCAGGGTAAAGATGCCGATCAGATTGAGAAAGAAGAGCAGGTTGTCGAAGAAACGCTTTACCCCCGAACCGGCCGTGCGGTAGGTCTCAACCCGCTCCCGGTCTTTGAATGCCGCGTGCCCCAGTTCTCCGGCCAGGCGATCGATACTCTGCTGATCACGCACCTTGGCAAGAATCAGATAGTTGACCCGGCTCCCCGTGCCGACCAGTTCCAGGCTTGCCAGATCCGCCGCTGAAATCATGATCCGCGGGCCAAGGGGAAACAGATTGACCGGCCGGTCAGGCTCGGAGATCAGAATATCCTGGATGGTCAGGCTGCTGCTCCCGATCCGCAGCCGGTCTCCCACCCGCAGCTGCAGACGATCGAGCAGCTGCTGTTCCACGATCACGTTGCCGGCTGTCAGCTGCTCGCTGAAGTTTCTCCCCGAGGCGAGCTTCACGCTGCCATAGAATGGGTAACCCGCTTCGACGATCTTCAGGTCGGCCAGCAACGACGCTTGATTGTCCATCCCCCGCACCACCGAGTAAAACTGATAAACGCGGGCGGTTTTGATCTGGTGAGACTGTTCTTTGGCTGCCACAGCCTGGGTGAGGGGAGGGGAGAAGGGGGAGTGGGAACGGATGATGATGTCCGCCGCATGAAGAACGCGGGCGTCCCGCAGCAGTGAGGAGTGGACGCTGCGGCTGAAGCTTCCCAGTGATACCAGGGTCACGACCGAAAGTGCCACGCAGAGCAGGAAAAGCGATGACTGGCGCAAGCTCCCGCGGATCTGGCGGAGCAGCAGGCGGGTGTTAAACATGGCTTGAGGGGGAGACAATCCTGCCGTCCCGGAGGGTGATCACCCGGTCGGCAGTTTGTGCGATTTCAAGGCTGTGGGTAACAAGAATCAAGCTGGTGCGCTGTTCCCGTTGCAGTTCCCGCAGCAATTCCAGAACAGCGCTGCCATTGGCCAGATCAAGATTGCCGGTCGGTTCGTCGGCGAACAGTATCCGCGGTTGGTTGACCAGGGCCCGGCAGATGGCGCAGCGCTGTTTTTCGCCACCGGAAAGCTGGTGGGGAAAACTGTTCCCACGGCCGGAAAGCCCGACCCGCTCCAGCAGTTGATCCGCTTTTTGGCGGGCCTGCCGGTCTCCCCTCAGTTCGGCCGGGAACATGATGTTCTCGCGTGCCGAGAGTGAAGGAATCAGGTGGAACGATTGAAAGACAAAGCCGAAGGTGTTGTTTCTGATTGGCGCCAGAGCATCTTCCGTGAAATCGGTGAAGTCGAGCTGGTCCAGCATGACCCGGCCGGTATCAGGACGATCCAGCCCCGAAAGGATTGACAGGAGCGTTGATTTGCCACTGCCGCTTTCACCCTTGATCACGAGAAATTCACCCTCTGCCACACTAAGGGAAACATCGTCCAGAACCGGTATGCTGCGATTGTCGATCGTATATGTTTTGGAAACGGATCGGGCTTCCAGGACAGACATGGCTACTCCTCCATTTGATCCGAATTGAGGCAATCCATCGGCCGGACGCCACGAACCAGTCACCATTCAGGTTGTTCGATGGTGGCCCGCCGCCGCAGTTCATCCCGCAGCTGGGAACTGATCACTTCCATGGGGAGCAGCGACTGTTTCCGCTCATAGATCCTGAACAGATGCAGCCCGCCGTCACCGGGAATAATCGGTGAGATCACACCGGGAGGCAGGTCCCGTGCCTCGGTCGGGATCGCCTCGTAGGGATATTCTTCATGATCGCCGATATGCCAGAGGGCGCCATCCAGCTGCATCCGGGCAAAGGCCGCCGGAATGGTTGACCCTGCCACCACCAGTTCCCGCAATTTTTCCAAGTTTTCCCGTCCGGCGATCCGTTCCTTGGCACCTTCGGCGTCCTTGAGCCAGGCGTGGTCGAGGATCAGGTCGCTACGGGGTTTGGCGACCTCGATCGCCAGCCCCTGGGCAACGGAAAGTTCCACAGCAGCCTGCGCCTCGGAGCTCCACGGTTCAGCCGGGAGTTTGATCCGCAATTCCGTTGCCGCTGTTTTGAGCAGCATCAGGTCAATCATCTCTCGCAACGCATCCTGATGCGGCAGCTGGTGGGCACCCAAATAGGCATCCAGTTCGGCATTGCTGATTGCTCTGCCATTGACCGTCGCCGCCGGAGGCTCTGGAGTTGCCGTGTCGTCCGCTGACGCAGGAATGGAGTTGAACATGGTTAACGATGCCAGCAAAGCTGTCACGAGATACATCTTCACTTGCCAAGCAAATCGGGGGGTGAGCATGTTCATGGCAGTACCTCCGTTGTTTCAGGTTTTAATGTATCCTGTTGGTATTATAGTTTATCTTCCCATTTGCATCCGCTGCGCTTGATGCTGATCACCTTCCCGTTCTCATCTTCCAGACGTAGATTGGAATCTTCATGAAACTGTTTACGAAATGCCCTGCGCTTCACATCCGCCAATTTCCTGGCCGTAAAGGTAAATGTTTCACTATCGTTTGTAAAAACCAGGGTGTCTGATTGGCGTAAAATATAGGTTGTGTTCATGCTGTTCTCCTGTAGGATTTTAACGGTTCGGGGGGTGAACGTGATCCACCGCTCTATTGAGCTTAGAGGACGGTCCTCTATTGGCTCAATGTTTCTTATGCCGTCTTGAGCTCGTTTTGTATACAGAACAATAAAGTGATTCCATACTGCCACAGGATGCCTTGTTTAGACATTTCCCCTCATTCTTGATCTGTCGAATTATTTAACACTGTTCACATATTTAAAAACAACAATTCAATTTATGCAATAATACCGACAACATACGCTAAAGGCATCAAATTTGCTAGTTTTGTTTGGCATTCCTAAAATGTGTCTATAAAACAATGAACAACACAATCATCGGCAGAAGGAGGTAAAAAATGAAAACGATTTCTTTATTAGCCATGTGCACCCTGTGTCTGTGTCTCACTTTTGCTACATCGGTCAATGCCAATCAGATTATGAACGGTTCTTTTGAATTTGGCTCCTATAATAACAATGGCGGAGGGTATTCAAGGCTCACTCCCGGTTCGACAGCAATCACCAATTGGGTGGTTGGTGGAAATGGTTTGGACTGGCATATCATTGATGGAGGGACTGCTCACTTTGGCAGAAACGGATTGAATGGCAGTCAATATGCGGTAGATCTCTCCCTTGATTATTCGCCAGCCGGCAGTATTTCTCAAACATTTGCAACAACGCCCGGCACTCAATATCAACTTTCATTTCTGCTTGGGGCACCACAGTTTGACAGTGCAGTTAACGTCTCGGTTGCGGGCCTATCACAGACGTTCTCTCTTGCAGGTCAGAGCCAGTACGATTTCCCTTGGCAAAAGGAAACCCTCAATTTTATTGCTAGCGGTTCCTTCTCAACTCTTTTATTTGAAAGCGTCCAAGGTGGTTACTGGGGGCCAGTCCTCGATAATGTGAGTGTGGAAGCTGCCACCAATCCTGTTCCTGAACCCTCCACCATGCTCCTCCTTGGTGCCGGTCTAATAAGTCTGGTATTCTGGAGACGGAAAAAAGCATAACGGTTTTGTCGAATAAGTTTACAGAAGCGGGGTGGCCACGTGGTCACCCCGCTTTATTATTTACGGCCTGTTAGAATTTACGGGAAGAGAGTTCTATACTGCCATTTTACCTCTCCACAGAAACTTCACTCAGTATGCTCCCCTTGTTCACCAGCCGCAGTTTTCCTTTTGCAAAAGAGACGCTGTCGGAAAGCTTCTCACCCGGCAGCTCTTTGATTCCGGTGAATCCGAAACCGTTCCAGCGGTAGCTCATGATCGTCCGCTCCTTGGTGGAGGGTTTTCTTGCCAGAAATGAATCGGCGGAGTGGAGCGCCACAAGGAGCGGCTTTCCCGTGCCTCCCGCTGCAAAGGTCGCATCCAGCAGCGGCCTGCTCAGCGCACTTCCCCGCCAGAGGGCATGAAAACCGCCATCCAGGCTGTAGAGGTAAACCCGCTTTGCTGTTTCACGGTCAAATGAAGAGTAGATCTCCTGAATCAGCATGATTTCCCGGATGCCGTCACCGTTAAGATCGACCGGTTGCAGCTTCCTGATCGGCATCGGCAGCGTTTTCGCTTCCCGTTTCCCCGACCCCAGATCAGAGAGTTCGATCAAGGAGAGCTGATTGGCTGTATCCGTTTCCTTGAGAACCAGTTTCTTCTCTCGCCTGTCTTTGGTGAATTTCCCGCTCCAGGTTCGGGTCACGCTTGGTGTGCACGCGGCAAGTATATTATTTTCAACCGTATGCGGATCATGGGGCAAAAGGGCTGGCAGGTATGAATTGAGAGCTGTTTCGTGACCACTCAGCGAACATCTGAGCTTGTTGTCATCCCCGATAGCGCAATCAAGGAGCGCACCTTGCTTGGTTGATTCGTATTTCTGGTCAAAGAGGAAGTTTCCCAATGACCATACGACCGGCTTACCCTCCACGCATGCAGCTGATCCCACCACGTGCGGATGGGTTCCGACAATGATGTCGGCGCCGGCCGCCACATAGCTCCGTGCAAGCCGCTGCATCCGTTCCGTTGCCACCGGGAGGAGTTCCCGCCCCCAGTGGACATAGACGGCAACCACCGTCGAGCGTTCTTTTAAGCGACGAATCTCCCGCAGTACCTCCTCCGAATCGGCCATTGCCAGATGACTACGGTCAGCAGCCGCATTGACCACATCGGTCACCGCGACCACGGCAATGTTACCTTGGTCGGTGGCAACCACCGTGGAGAACCGCTTGCCTTCAAGGGGAACAAGTTTCAGTTTTTTCAACTCGTGTGCAGATTTCTTTAACCCTTTTACACCGAGATCCATGGAATGGTTGTTTTCCAGCGAGACAATGTCAAAGCCGTCGAGGAGTGCGAGCAGCTTCTCCCTGGTTGCGAAGCAGGGCGTGTGTCCGGCGGCACATCCGGCCGCAGCACCCACACTCCCCTCCAGGTTGACCACCTTGAGGGCATCCCGTCGGAGAAAGGGGGCGAGCGCCTCACGCAACGGTTGCTCCCCTTGCGCCGTTACGAACGTGTCGATTCCCCGGGCAAGGAGAAGGTCGCCGTAGAACCTGAGCCCTTGCGCCTGAACAATGGCGGGGATAGTGAACAGCAGAATGCTGAATGCGAGCAGAACGGCTCTCATGCTATTTCAGGTCGGGCAGGGTTGTCAGGGTAGAGCTACTCTTTCCCTCAAAGTAATTCCTGATCCAGACCGGAGGCTCCTGTTTGCCCATCTTGCGCCATTTTTCGCTGTTCAGCGCTTCGCCGGATGTGAACTCGTGGTAAGAGTAAACCGGTCCCTTGACGATGGCCCGTCTGCCGTAGAACGGTACGGCAACATTGAGCTCATTGACGAAGCCGAGCGCCGCATAGAGTCGCGTGTTGCCGTCAGGGGCCTTCTGGATGTCAACAATCTTGCGGATCGGTTCCGGATTCCGGATTGTCTGGTCGTCATCCTTGCCGTTCAGGCTCCCCATCAGGACGATGAAATGCTCAACCGTTCCGCCAATATTGAGGATTTCCGCATACTCTTGGTCGCTTAGCGGAGTGTTGTCCAGCTCCTTGCGGGCAATCTTCTCAAGGGCCTTCAGGTGTTGCCGGTAGCCGGCGATCTTTTCCGATACCCCTTGCTTCAGTTCCGGGCTTTTGATCGACCGTTCCAGCTGGAGCGCCAGTTTGCCGAAGCCGTCATCGAGCCGCCGGAAAAACTCCGGGTTTGGCTCCACATACCCACGGGGCTTGCCGATGTTGAGAGCCTCGTACCCTCCTTCGCCGCACTCCGCGGCCACCTGTTCGACAACGGCAATCGTCTCGTAGCGCAGATTCACCCAGCTTCCCAGCGCGCTGTTCAACTGTTTCCGTTTCCAGGCGGCAGTCTTGGTGAAAGCAGGGCTCTTGGCGTCGGGCTCCCGCACGAGGGTGCCGAGGGCATCGAGCCAGTTCTGGTAGAGGTTCGCATCCCAGGCGCTGCGGGAGAACCTGCTGATCTTGTCGGTTACCTTGTCCAGCGACTTCTCGTAATTCGGGTAGTTTCCTTGCTGCAACTCGTTCAGCAGGATCTTGCGCGCCTCCTGTGAACCGAAGGCGGCCATCAGATCCAGTCCCATCGGCAGTAGACGCTCCTGAGGCGATTCCGGATTTTTCGTGTGCCAGATCAGTTGGTCGAATACATGAGCATCGAGGGTATAGATGGACGGCAGCAGCCGGAATGAAGCGCTCCCCGCTACCCATGGCAGCCCGCTCCTGAATTCCGGCAACGGACCGGCTGCCGGAATTTCCTTCAGGTTGAGCGGGTTATAGTAACGCGACTCTCCGATCATCTCCCGGTAGATGGCATAGATCCGCTCCAGCGAGGGACGGACCTTTGCCGCACCGGCCACGGCCAGCAGGTCGCCGGCCTGCCTGCGCTGCGACTCCTGATGGAGGTCGAAGGTAAAGGACTGAAACCACTTGATAGCCCGGAAATATCCCTGCAGATCCTTGTCGCGTTCATATTTGCCGCGAATATAAAAGTCACCGTAGTCAAGCTCCTGGCCGAAAAAAGAATCCCCTTTTCCCTCTCCCTTTTCGACCCGCGCCACCTCATCACGCACCACGACGGGCGCTGACTTGAGGCTCTCTTTTTTCAGCAAACCGAGGCCGGTAAGAAAGAAATTCTCCACATCCTTTGACGCTCCCTTTTCACGGGCCGTCTCTGCCCCTGCTCGGGCAAATTCCTCCAGAGCGCCGGCAAGCTCCGACCGTTCAACCTGGGCATAGAGCGCCGCGAAGGCGGCATAAAAGGTTTCCAGTACAGCGTCGCTCGTCACCAGATACGGACGGGCATGTGCCCCCATATCCATGCCACCGGAACTGCCGTACCGTTCGGAATCGTACAGGTTGTAGATCTGGTCGTATTCCGCCTTGAGGAACAGAAGCTGGTTTTTGGTAAGTTTGTCAGATTGAGCCCGGTTGTAGGGGTACATCCAGAGATTGGCCACATCACCCAGCGGGTCGTCGTAGGGTTCAATGGCAAGGACGCTCCGTCCCTCTTTTCGGATGGTGTACACAAAGCCTTTGCCGTCCGGAAAGAAGCCGGGAGGGGAGGTCAGTGGTTTGCCATTCAGCACCGCTTTCGGTTTGAGTGAGTCCCGTGGGATGACCGATGCTTTCCCGCTCCCGCTGTTGTAATCAAGGTAGGCAACCTGGTTGGGAGCCCAGGAGAGCATTCCACTGGCAGGAGGGGAGGGGGATTTTCTCCTGGTCCACCAGCTTTCATAGCTGTAGGAAAGGAGCGAGTACCCTTTTGCTGTCCGGTAGAGCAGGAGATTGCCGCTCGGCGACCACTCGGGCAGATCACCGCCGGTGGTGATCTGGGCAGGCGCCGTACCGCTGGCGCCGACCTCGCTCCAGTAGGGGGAATCATTGAATTCCTTCTCCCGCTCGGCAGGGAAGGTCACCGGCTGGTCGTACTGCCCGGATTCGCGCACCCACCAGATGTCCTTCCGGCCACGCTCCTCGGAAACATAGGCAATGCGGTAATTGCCGTCGAATTTGTAGGGGGAAAGGCGGGGGGACGACTTCTTCCGTTGCGGGGAGTTCGTCACCTGCTGCAGTTTTTTCTCTCCCAGGTCGTAGAGGTAAATCTCCCATACCCCCTTCTTTGCTCCGGCAAAAACGATCTTCTTCCCGTCCGGGCCCCATGCGGGATCTGCCACATCATCCAGGTTAACGGCGAGTGGTGACACCGCGCCTCCAGGGAGTGTGGCGATCGAGAGGATATTCTTTTCGCCGGTTTTCTTGATGAAGACGATCCGGCAGCCATCCGGCGATACTCTGGGGGCGTAGGCGTCGCCATCTGAAAGGGGGATTTCCTGGTATTTCTCTACGTGAAAGGTGATCGGAACCACATCAATAAAACTTTCCCTGGGCGGGGCGTTGCCTGTTTTTGCGATGTTTTGAGATGGTTTTGCAGTGAACAGGTGGAATTTCCTGACGGCGACGAAAGCAGATAGGGCGACCAGAACGACGATCAGTGCTATCGAGAGCAACTTTGTTGTATGTGTCATGAGAGATCCAATCTGAGTTTCATCTGGTCGTTTGAGGTTTCAGCTGAGCACAATGGGGGCAGAGGGGTATGAAAAATAGCTTTTTCAATGAATTCATCAAGAAATTTGTTTTTCAAGGTCTGACACTCTGTCTTGATTTTAGCTGGTCAATGAAGACCGCATGCCGTCGAGTTGGAGTATTTTCATTTCTCAGTTCCTAATTGAATGAATTGGTTATAGTCATATTTAATCATTCTAGGCACAAACGGTAATAACATAAGTAACATCAGATACTTGAAGTCTGAATCAGAAGTAAGGTGGCTCCCTGAAATGCCAGTTAACTTCAATATGAGAAGTGATACTGATAACAATACCCAGTAAACGAATGAACAAATCCAATATGGTTCTTTGCTCTTGCCAATTGTCTTATCGAAACTTGAAATTTCATTCCATCTAAGCACAGCGGCAATAGCACCGACTATCATGCCTGCATCTACATTCCAAACAAAAGCAGGAACGGATAGAGCTGCAAAAAACCAAGAAATAATTATTGTTTGTCTATCAGTCATTCTGTTTCTCCAATGGCTTGGCAGTTGATCCGTAAATCCTGTCTTTTCGGGCTAACGGTGTCAAAGTGTCTTGTTAAAAACCCAAGTTTTCTAACCGAACCTGCTTTTCCACGTAGCATCCTTGAGGGTCTGAATATCGGTTTTTCCGCCGGTATCATCTGGTAACTCTTCCGAAAGCACCCCTAAGAACGTTCCGGAATTTAATTCGACGTAACATGCTTTGAAATTATCAGATGAAAGTACATACATCATGCCACTTTCACCATCTTTGGGTAGCCGTGCCAGCAGTTTCCATGATGTAAAGTACCAATGCTGATCATTTGACTCAATGTCAAAATGTAAACTATCAGGTACGTAGCCGCATTTGCGCTTAATGGGAATTAGATTAACTATGATTTCAACAGGCCTACCATTTGTCCTTGCCTTTTTTGCCAGTTCAAAGATTTTTCTGTCTCGGAGGACTTCGGAGATAACTCCTCTCCATAAGATCATTCCCAGACCCAAGCCAACGCAAATCCCCATAAAAATTAGTGCTTGATTCAGGTCATTGTTCATATTTATCTTTCATCCGTCGTGAGTGCTGAGTGACTTGACCGCATCAGCGGCACAATCTCTCATGTTGTAAACAACCTAATCCAACTCACTGCCGACCCTGCCAACCCCAAATTCCCGCATGCGGGAATTTGGCTGTAACTATTCGATTAACATAGCGATTATCGAAAACAGGCCCCAAATATTTCTACCCTGCTTATCACTTAAAATGATGCAACCAATTGTTATATGTGCGAATTTTACTTGCAGCGCAACTTGCTCCATATTTTTCCGAATTCTGCTGCACGACCCATCAGCTGGCCGGCACTCATTTGGGTAAATAATGACGTTTGTCGCCACCGTCGGCCTTTACTTCAGAATACCTTTCAAACGCAGTGCCGCCATCGTCAAATCCTGACGGAATCGGATTTCCGCCGGGTTGTTGATATCCATATTCATGGCGAACAGCCAAACTTTATTGCCGGACTCCACATATCCCACAAACCAGCCGGTCTGGGGTGAAACTTTTGAGCCAAATCCGATCATCCCTGTTTTTGCCCGCAGGGTGTAAGCCGGTGTCTGCTCGATAACCATTATCTTGCGGAGTAGCTCATAGGAGGCTTCTTTGACGGGAAACTCACGGAGGTAGAGCTGCTTCAGAAACGCCATCTGTTCCACGGCACTGATCCGTAAATCACCATTCAACCAAAAGGTATCAACCTCAGGTTTGGCCTGCGCATTCCCGTAGTTCAGTTTTGCCAGCCAGGTGGTGTAGCGTTCTTTTCCCACATTTCGAGCCAGCTCCTGATAGAACCAGACGCATGAAGACTTGAAGGCGCTTTCCAGCGTCTGATCCCTATTCCATGCCGGGATATCTCTCTTCTTGCCATCCCATTTCAGTACCTGCTTTTCATCGGCGATGACACCTTCTTCCAAGGCAATCAGAGTGTTGGCAATCTTGAAGGTAGAGGCGGGGAGCATCCGGGTAGCGGCGCGGGCGTCGTTATGACTGTAGGTGGATGTGCCGTCGAGGGAAGAGATAATCATCGTTCCCCGGATATGCTTTTCGTTAAACAGCCGGGCGATGTCTGCATCTTCGGCAAAGGCTGCTGTTGCCGTGGCAAACAGGAACAGAATGAGGATTGGATAAATTCGATGCATGGTGTGTCCTTTGTGATAGAAGAGTCCCCATTGATAGATCGGCTGCGATAGCAGCTGGACATGGATTAGTGCCATCTTGAAAGCTTAATTGAATAAGCGACCTACGTCGTCTCAGCGTTCCTACGCTTTTGATAAAACAGCAAAAAATCGTGTGGAGCAAACACTGTGACTCCCATGCAAAGATCAGGCGGAAAATGAATCTGGTTGCCCGTTATGATGCAAACGGCTTGTGCGGCAATGGCAACCTCAAGAAATGGTTCGTCATCATAATCGGGTAGAGAGTACGGGAGAGGGGATGAAGCGACCGCGCGTCCCCGGTGTTCGATATGGTCAAGGAGAGCGTCAATTTTATCTTTTTCAAACCTGAATTTGGGCCGAAGAAGAACTTCTTTATACTCGGTCAGGATGCGGGCATCAAAGGAAAGGGTCAGTTCTGCGGATGAAACCATACGGACAATTTTGCCGCACGGGCCGAACGGTGATAGCAGCCCGGAAACAAGAACATTGGTATCAAGGACAATATTCATTTCGGTGAAATACGGCTTTTCCGGACAGCCCTGATTTCGGCGTCAATGTCATCCATGGTCAGGTTACTTGTTCCCTGGTCGGCAGACCGGCGCTGAAGGGTTGCAACCGCTTCCACGGCGCGGGCCTGACGAAATGCCGTCAGCGATTCTTCCATGTTGGATTCATTGATAGCGGCAAGAATGGCTATCGGTCTGCCATTGCTGGTGATGATGAGTTCGCGTTCTTCCGGGAGCTCCTGCCAGACCTGGGCGGATTTGCTTCGTAAATCTCGCACGCTTAGAAATTTCATGATTATTTCTCCTTTGTGTCATAATTGTGTACACAAATGTCACGCAGGTCAATTGAAATATTGTTTCACTTACGCCTTGCAGGGTCTCAATACAAATTTAACTTTTAGATGTAGAAGGTAAATTTGTATAGATTTGGTTCCGCTGAACCGCTTT
>DAINBV010000088.1:0-18074 GCA_036732725.1 Geobacteraceae bacterium
ACGCTGCTGGGTGGGGGAGGGGTTGATGGGGCGATTCATCGCGCAGCCGGGACTTCACTGGTGGAAGAATGCTCCACACTCGGCGGGTGTGAGACAGGCGACGCCAAGCTCACCAAGGGGTACCACCTCCCTGCCCGCTACGTGATCCACACCGTCGGTCCGGTGTGGCAGGATGGCGGGCGGGGAGAACCGGAACTGTTGGCCTCCGCCTATCGGCGCTGTTTCGAGGTGGCCTCTCAGCACGGCATCAGATCGATCGCCTTCCCGGCGGTCAGCGCCGGTGTCTACGGTTACCCGATGCGCCAGGCGGCCGTGGTTGCGCTTTCGGCGGCCCTGGATGCCCGCCGGCACTCTCCTCTTCTGGAGCGGATAGTGTTTGTTCAGTACAATCCCCAGGCACAGCTGCTGTACCTGGAGGCGGCGCGCAACCTGGGGATCGAATCGTGACCGGTTGCGGCTCCCCACCGTGATCTGACTGTTCAACCGGTCACGAATAACGTCGATTACTCCTTGAAGGTCCTCACCAGCAGTTCGTAATCTTCCAGTAATGATTGCAGGTCTTCTTCGTGTTCCACCTCTTGTTGCAGGATGGTCAGAACCATGTTGTAGGTGACCGGATCCTTCTCGCGGGTGATATTGAGCAATCGTTGATAGACTCCGATGGCGCACTGTTCACCCTTGATGTTCTGCTCCAACAGTGTTTTGACAAACGGGTCGTCCGGCGCGTCGTAACCGCAGTTGGTGTGCTGATACCATTCCTCCGGTTTGGTGATCGGAGTTCCCCCCAACTGGATAATTCGCATGGCAACCATATCGGCATGCATCAACTCTTCGGTGGCGTGTTGCAGCAGTTCCGCCCCGACCGCCCCCTTCATCGGCCCCTTGACCAGCTTGGCTCCCAGCCAGTATTGGTAATAGGCCAGCCATTCGTCACAGTAAGCTTTTTTCAGCAGAGTCAGCAGTTCATCCACATCCATTCCAATAATCTCACGTCCTTTTGATCCCATGGTGATGCTCCTTTCGTTGAGGTTTCGACTTCCGGTATCAGATATACCAAACCGGATGGCACATTATCCAGAAAATATGAATGGCCATGAATGGTTTAGTGCAGCAAACGGTACTGCACGATATAGGCTGCCGCGCCGCCGAAATAGCCGATCAGCGCCAGTCCGCTGATCCGTCGTACGTACCAGAAGAAATGGATTTTCTCCAGCCCCATGGCAGCCACCCCGGCTGCCGAGCCGATGATCAGGATCGAACCGCCGGTTCCGGCGCAATAGGCGATGAATTCCCACAGAAAACTGTCAGGCGGATACTGCGTCAGGCTGTACATCCCCATGGAGGCAGCCACCAGCGGTACGTTATCCACGATGGCGCTGACCAGTCCGATGATCATGACGATCAGATCCTCACGACCCACGGTTTTGGTGAGCCAGTTGGCCAGATTGGTCAGGATGTGGGTGTGTTCCAGGGTCGCCACCGCCAGCAGGATGCCGATAAAAAAGACAATTGATGCCATGTCGATTTTCATCAGGGCATGCACCAGGGTGAGATGCTCTTTTTCGTCATCTTCCTTGTGGCGATGAACGATGTTACCGGTCAGCCAGAGGATACCGAGTCCGAACAGAATCCCCATGAAGGGGGGGAGGTGGGTGACGGTTTTAAATACCGGAACCGCGATCAGTATTCCTATGCCGAGTAAAAACATCAGGTTGCGCTCAAACGGGGTGGTGACGTAGTTGTCACTGCTCTCGATTGTTATCGGCGCTGTCACCGCTTTCCCCTTCAGGAACATGCTGGTGACCGCCAACGGCACCAGCATGCTGACCAGCGACGGGATCAGCAGTGATTTCATGATCGCCACGGTGGAAATCTGTCCGCCGATCCAGAGCATGGTGGTGGTGACATCGCCGATCGGGGTCCAGGCGCCGCCGGCGTTGGCGGCAATCACGATAATTCCGGCAAAGAAGAGGCGGTCATCATGCTTGTCCAACAGCTTCTTGACCAGCGAAATCATCACGATGGTGGTGGTCAGGTTATCCAGCACCGCGCTGAGGAAAAAGGTCACAAAGCCGATCAGCCACATCAGTGAGGAGAGTCTGGTGGTTTTGATGCGAGAGGTGATTACCTCAAAACCGCTGTGGGCATCGACCACCTCCACGATGGTCATGGCGCCGATCAGGAAGAAGACGATCTGGGCGGTGGCAGCCAGCGACAGGTTCAGATTTTCTCCCACCAGTTGCTGGTTGCCGCTCATCAGCGCATAAATTGTCCAGAGCGTGCCTGCTCCGATCAGCGCCGAGGCTGATTTGTTGATTCGGAGCGGGTGTTCCAGGGCGATGGCAGCATAGGCCAGTATGAATACGCTGGTCAGCGCGTAGAGCATGGTAATGTCTCCAACTGCAATTTCAGGTTACGGTCCGGTTATACGCAGGTAATCGCTCCCTGTCAAAATATCTGCAGAATCATGGGTGGCGATCTTTGGCCGGAGCGATTGACCGTAAACGGAAACGGCGGGAGCTCACTGCTCCCGCCGTTTGTCTCTGCCGGTTGGCTGGGGTCAGTACCCCAGCAATCGCGGTAACCAGAGCGAGAATATCGGCACGTAGGTGATCAACAACATGAAGCCGATCATGGCTATCAGCCACGGCATGACCGCCACCGAAAGTTCCGAAATCCCCATCTTGGTGATACCGCTGGCAACGTAGAGGTTGAGGCCGACCGGCGGATGACACATGCCGACTTCCATGTTGACGGTGATCAGTACGCCGAAGTGAATCGGGTCTATCCCGAGCTGCATCGCCACCGGGAAGAGGATCGGCGCCAGGATCAGGATGATGGAGGATGGCTCCATCACGTTTCCGGCCAACAACAGCAGTATGTTGGTCACCAACAGGAAGGCGACAACCCCCAGGTTGTGGCCGAGAATCCATTCCGCCATCAGTTGGGGGATGTTTTCATGGGTCATCAGGAATGAAAACAGTACCGCATTGGTGATGATGTACAGCAGCATGGCCGACATGCTGGCCGAATCGAGCAGTACCTTGGGAACCTTGCCCCAGGAGACATCCTTGTAGACGAACACCGCCACCACAAAGGCGTAGACCGCGCTCATGGCAGCCGCTTCGGTGGGGGTAAACATGCCGCTGTAGATCCCCCCCAGTACGATCACGATCAGGAGCAGTCCCCAGACGCTTTCCCGGAAGGCTTTGATCCGCTGGGCTGCCGTGGCTTTCGGCATCCGGGGGAAGTCATTCTTGCGGGCGATCCACCACGATACGATTCCCAGCACGGTTGCCAGCATCAGCCCCGGCACAACCCCACCCATGAAGAGCCCGCCCACCGATGAGTTGGTGGCAACGCAGTAAATTACCATCGGGATGGAGGGAGGGATCAGGATGCCGAGTGACCCGGAGGTCGTGATCACACCGGCGCCGTAGCGTTTGGGAAAACCGGCCTTGACCATGGCCGGCAGCATGATCGAGCCGATGGCCACCACGGTGGCCGGGCTTGATCCGGATACGGCGGCAAACAGGGCGCAGGCGATGACGCCGGATAAGGCCAGTCCGCCGTACAGGTGGCCGACCATGGAGGTGGCGAAATTGATCATCCGTTTGGCGACCCCGCCATGGGTCAGAAAGTTACCCGCCAGAATGAAGAAGGGGATTGCCATGATCTCGAATTTCTCGATCCCGGTGAAGAGCTTCATGGCGACCGCCTCGGTCGGTATCTCGGTAAAGAAGAAGAGGAACGAGAGCACGGTCAGGCCGAGGGCGATAGAAATCGGCATGCCGGTCAGCATCAGCGCCAGCAATAACGCAAAGACAACTCCGGTGCTGCCGAGCATGGCGATTGCGCCGAGTGCTGCCGCAATACAGAGCAACCATTTGGCTGCTTTTGGTTTGGAAAACTGTTCCCATCCGGCAACGGTAGTGCTCATTTGATCCCTCCGTTTTTTACCGTCTTGTCATAGCGGTGCTCTTCATAGCTTTCCAATACTTCGGTGGCATCCACCACTTCGTCCAGCCCTTCAACCGCAGCATGATCGTGATGCGGCAGTTCTCCGGTGCGGAAAAAGTTCCAACCCACCTGCAGGAAGCGGAAGCACATCAGGTACGAGCCGAGTGGCACCGCGGCGTACACGATCCAGGTCGGCCATTCCAGGTCGGGGGTGATGGGGCCTTCGATCAGTTCGGTGATGTCCATGCCGAGCTTGTTGAATACGGCAAAATGCATCCCGTTTTCCCAGACAAACCGCGCCCCCAGGGTGCCGATCAGGCCGGTAAACAGAGCGCCTCCGGCAATGCCGAGCATGACGCATTTCATGCGCCAGCTGTCGGGAAGGCGGTTGACAATTACATCCACGCCGACATGGATGCCGCTGCGCACGCCGTAGGCCGCCCCGAACTTGGCCATCCAGACAAACATGTAAATGCACAACTCCTGCGCCCAGCTCATGTTGATCGTCAAGAGCCAGTCCTGGAGGCCGGGGATCGGCAGACCGGACAGGTAACGATGCACAACGGCGACAAAAATGACGAGGGTGGCGGCGCCGATCAGGAAGGTAATGATGATTTCCTCAAGATGGTCGAGAAATTTGGACATGATTTGCTCCTGGCTCCGAAAACCGGAAAACGGCGTTACGAAGCTGTCGGGTCGTTAAAAAGGTCGCTGCCGGCAGTTGAACAGCGACCTTTTTGGAACGGATGGTTGCCGTGCTTAGTTGGGGGTGTAGCCGGTGGCTGCGTAGACTTCTTTGACGATATCAGCGCCAATTCGTCCCATGTTTTCCTTGTGGGCCTTATCCATGATCTTTTTCCAGGCTGTGCGCTCTGCCGGGGTGAGGGTTATGAACTGCGACTTGCCCGATTTCCTGACCGCAGCCAATGCCTCGTCGTTGTCTTTTTTGGCGACATCGTTGGCGAACTTGGTGGCGTCTTTCATGGCGCCTTCCAGGATGGTCCGGATGTCAGCCGGCAGGCTTGCCCAGAACTTCTTGTTGACGATTACCGCATACCCCAGGTAGCCGTGATCCGAGAGAGTCACGTATTTCTGAACTTCGTGCATCTTCTGGGTGTAGAGGTTGGATGGCGGGTTCTCGGTTCCGTTGACAACCCCGGTCTGCAGCGCCTGGTACACCTCGGAGAATGCCAGAACCTGGGGATTGGCCCCCATGGAACGCATCTGGGAATCCAATACCTTGGAAGACTGGATGCGCAGTTTCTGCCCTTTGAAATCAGCCGGGGTCTTGAGAGGCTTGTTGGCGCTCATGACCTTGAATCCGTTGTCCCAGTAGGCCAGGCCGTGGATTCCCTTGGCTTCCAGTTTGGCCAGCAGTTTGGCCCCCACCGGTCCCTGGGTGACCTTGTGCAGTTCGGAGTAATTGTCAAAAATAAAGGGAAGATCGAAGACTTCAAATTCCTTGACCCCCAGCGGTGCGAATTTTGCCAGGGAAGGAGCGAGCATCTGAACCGCGCCGAGTTGCAGCGCTTCCATCTCTTCCTTGTCTTTGTACAGCTGGCTGTTGGGATAGACTTCTACTTTTACGCGCCCCTTGGTGCGTTCTTCGGCAAGCTTCTTGAAATAGTCGGCAGCCTGTCCTTTGGGGGTGTGCTGGGCCACCACATGACTGAGCTTGATCACGATCGGCGCCGCAAAACCGGTGGCCGGGATTGCCAGGAGCAGGACTCCTATCAACAGTTGTTTCAGTTTCATTGTGCTACCTCCTTGTGGGGTTTGTTTCGGAATGTGGTTGAATACTGTACCCGTCTGTGTATGAGCGTATAAAAGGGGTTGAGCAATCATGATGCCAAATATTTTAGAAATAAAATAATGTTGTATCTTGAACGATCCTGTGTTGTTGTGGGATCGTGTGTGGCGGTTGCGAGGGGATGGGGTGGATACGTGGTGGCGGAAAAAGGCCACTGTGCTGGCTATTTTTAGCCACAAGCGGTGGGGTAGTGCTTGTGATCACTCTTGGCGGTTTATTCTTTCCCTGAAATGTGCTACTGAAAAATTGCAACCGTCATGACACCGTGGGCAAAGGAAGAACGCCATGAAATTACCGCAAACTATACTGTATCTGCTTGTATTCTTTCTTGGCGCCGTCAGCGGCTTTACTCTCCGGCAGCTCATGATCAAGCAACCGAAACACGAAATGATCTACACCGAGCGGCATGAGGGGCAAAGCAGGTTTATCAATCCTCTGCTCGGCTGTGATGTTGCTGCCGATGTCTTGAGTGATCCGGAATTGGTCGGCTTCAAGAAAAAAATCGAACAGGTCGTGGATGCAAGCAAATCACAGGGGGGACACACCAGCGTCTATTTTCGCGAGTTGAATGATGGGGTCTGGTTCAGCATCGGAGAGAGGGATCAATATATTCCGGCCAGTCTGCGCAAAGTGCCACTGATGATGGCGTTGCTCAAGCAGGGGGAAAGGGATCGCATGTTTCTTGGACGATCCGTAACGTTTGATCTGGCCAATGATTATAACGCCTCGCAAAATTTCAAGCCGTCCAAATCATTGCAGCCCGGATCATCGTACCGGATCAGGGATTTGATTTTCAGAATGATAGCCTATTCGGATAACAACGCCTTCTTTTTCCTGACCAAGCTGGTTAATACCGCAGAATTGGACAAGGTCTATGCTGCGCTCCGCTTTCAGGACCCGGGAGAGAATGTGGAAGACAATTTTCTGTCGGTTCAGACCTATATGAGCTTTTTCAGGGTGCTGTACAATGCCTCCTATCTGAGCCGGGAAAGTTCCGATTGGGCTTTGGAAACGTTGGCGCAGTCGGAATTCAAGGCCGGGTTGGTGGCCGGTGTTCCCCCGGATATCATGGTGGCCCATAAATTCGGAGAAAAGTCCGACCCGCAGTCCGGCCAGTTTCAGCTGCACGATTGCGGGATCGTATATTACCCCAAACATCCCTATCTGCTCTGCGTTATGTCGAAAGGAAACGATTTTAAGCTGTTGGATGACGAGATCGTTGCTGTTTCGCGTACGATCTATAGCGAGGTTGATAACCAGCACAAGCAACATTACCCCTGATCGTTAGAGGCGCATCACCAGACCTGGAATGCGTTTCCCCCCATCCCCTGTTCAACCCAGGTTGTATTTTTCCATTTTATAACGCAAGGTACCCCGCGGGATCTTGAGCGCTACGGCAGTTTGCAGCACGTTTCCAGCGTGCTGTTTCAGGGCACGGGCGATGATCTGCGCTTCAAATTCCGCTACTGCTTCCTCCAAACCGGCTTCCGGCAGTTTGGAGACTCTGTCCGCTGTGGCTGTCACCACAGTTTCGCCGCTGCCACGGATTTCCTGGGGGAGCTGTTCCGGCAGCAGGATCGGCCCCGGCTTCATGATGCAGATCCGCTCGATACTGTTACGCAACTCACGGATGTTCCCCGGCCAGGGGTAACGCTGGAGCAGCTGCAGCGCTGCCGGTGCGATCTGGTTGAATTGCTTGCCGAAGGCGCGGCTCAGGGTGTCGAGGAAATACGTGGCCAGCGGTTCGATGTCATCCGGCCGTTCCCGCAGCGGCGGCAGGTGAATCGGGATGACCTTGAGGCGGTAAAACAGGTCGGCGCGGAACTGTCCGCTGGCAATCCGCTCCGGCAGGTCGCGGTTGGTGGCGGCGATTACCCGCACATCGATAGTGATGTCCTTGATTCCGCCGACGCGGCGGATGACCCGTTCCTCCAGCACCCGCAGCAGTTTTGACTGCATCGCCAGATCCATTTCCCCGATTTCATCCAGGAACAGCGTCCCCTGGTGCGCCTCTTCAAACAGCCCCGGTTTGCGGCTGATCGCATTGGTAAAAGCCCCTTTCTCATGGCCGAACAGTTCGCTTTCCAACAGGGTGGCTGGTATGGAGGCGCAGTTGATGCCGACAAAGGCTGCCTGGCTCCGTTGTGACAGATCGTGGATGGCGCGGGCAACCAACTCCTTGCCGGTCCCCGATTCGCCGGTGATCAGCACGGTGGAGGGGATCGGCGCTATTTCCCGCAGTTGCTGGATGATCTCGCAGTAGGCGGCGCTCCTGCCGATCAGGGGAGAACGTCCCGGCAGGTAGTTGCCGCTCCGTTTCAGGCTGCGCACTTCCCGTTTCAAGGTCTGGGTCTGGAGCGCCAGTTTGACGATCACCCGCAGCGCATCGGCCTTGAACGGTTTTTTCATGTAATGGAAGGCGCCCAGTTTCAAAGAATCAACGGCGCTTTCCACCGAACCGTAGCCGGTGATGATGATCACCAGCAATTCCGGGTCGATTTCCTTGAGTTCTTTCAGCAGCTCGATGCCGTTTTCAACCCCCAGGTTCAGATCCAGCAGCGCCAGGTCGATTTCATCGGATGCCGCCTGGGCTCTCGCTTCTGCGCCGTTAGCGGCCTGAAATACCTGATACCGTTCCTCCTCCAGAATACGCACCACGTTTTCACGAATAAAACTTTCGTCATCGATGATCAGAATTTTTTCCATGCTATGATCCTTGTTCCTGGTGGTGGAGTGGGATGGTCAGGGTGAAGCAGGTGCCGCTCTCAGGGGAACTGGTCACCTGCACCCCCCCTCCATGTTCGGTCATGATGCGCTGGGTAATGGAGAGTCCCAGGCCGGTGCCGGCTCCCTTGCGGGTGAAAAACGGTTCGAAGATCTGGGGGAGGTCTGCTTCACTGATGCCGGGGCCGTTGTCGCAGACCACCAGCAAGGCCGTCTCGGCGCTGCTGCGCATGGCGATGGTAATGGTCCCGCCAGCGGTCATGGCTTCCAGGGCGTTCTTGACGATATTGAGCAATGCCTGCTTGATTTTTTCCGGATCAAAGCGGAAGGGGGGGGGCGTTTCACCTACGGTACGGATATCCACCCCCTGACGTTGCGCCTGGCGCCTCATCAGCAGCACGGTGTCGTGGACCACCATCCCGAGTTCGGCCGGCCGGAAATCGATTCTGGTGGGGGATGAATAGTTGAGCAGCGCATTGATCAGTTTTTCCACCCGTTCGATTTCAGCCAGCGCTTTCGTGATCATTTCCCGGTCATCGGGTGAGGAAGTGTTCCGGTCGTGCAGATCATCCAGTAACAGCGATATGCCGGTCAGCGGGTTGCGGACTTCGTGGGCAATGCCGGCTGACAGCTTGCCCAGAGACGCCAGTCGGTCGAGGCGGATCATCTCTTCCCGCAGTTTCTCCCGCTCGGTCTCGTTGCGCAGGGTGACGGTCAACCCTTTGGCGCCATTGCTGGCGATCGGGAAAAAACCGACGTCAAAATGGGTGGCATTGGCGTCCTGTTCCCGGATAAACGGTTGACGTCCGTACCCCTGCTGTTGATGTAATGCCAGGGAAATCAGTGCGGCCATCCCCTCCCACTCCCGGAACAGCTCTGTATAATGCATCCCGACGGCGGTCTGGCTTCCCAGGAAGGCCCGGCCGGTAGTGTTGATCGAGGTGAGCAGGCCGTCGGGAGAAAAGGTGACGATGGCGCTGGAAATACTTTCCAGGATACTCTCTTTGAAATTGCGCTCATCCATGATTTCCAGCCGTGAACGCCGCAATTCATCCAGGGTCGACAGGAGATTCGTTTTACGCTGTTGCAGTTCCTCAGCCATGAAATTGAATGATGCCGCCAGGTCACCCAGCTCGTCCCGGCTGGTGATCTGTACCCTGCTGCCGGTTTCACCCTGGGCCAGCTGGTGTGCCCCTTCGGTCAGTTTCCGCAAGGGGGTGCTGATGCCGTGTGACAGCCACCAGGCGGAACATCCGGCTGCCAGGGCTGTCAAGAGCACGATCACGGCACTCTGACGGCGGTGATCTCCCAGCTGTTTGCGGATCAGGTTGCTCCCTTCGCGGGCAGCGTCGTGGAATTGATCCACCTGAAAGCCGATGGTGACACCTCCAAATACGCCGTATTTGCCGTAATCACCGGTGCTGTAAAGGATTGGCGCGAAGGCCATCACTTTCTTTGACCCCCCCACATTGGTAATATCGACATAGCCTGCTTTTTTCTCTCTGACGCTGGCGGCAACCTGCGGGTAGTTGGGGTGGACAAAGGCAGCGTAATCGAGGTTGAACGGAATCCTTCCGCTGGCCACATCTGCGCTGCTCGATTCCTGGCGATAGGGGGGGAACGGTGTGCCGTTTTGATCGATACCGCGAATATCCCAATATTTGGGGTGGGTGATGATCCACCCCTGGTCGTCAAACAAAAAGGCGTAGTTGCCGCTTTTATAGCTGGGAAATACGGTGGAGAAGTTGCGTCCCGGATCGATGTGCTGACTGAATTCCATCAGGTGGCGGTGGTCGAGGGAGAGCACGATCATACCGGTGAGACTCCCCTGGCGGTTGTGGATCGGCGTGCCAAAACGGATCACACCCCGGTACAGCGCTCCTCTCCGGGCATGTTCCGGCTCATCGGCATCACCCAGCTGTTCTTTTTTTGACACATGAAAACCGGTCAGGTGGGAAACATACACTTCCCCCCGGTTCAGCTCCCGGATACGGCGGACATACTCTTCGTTTTTGAACTCCGTCCCGGCCGGATTCCCCCGGTTGCGTAATTCTTGTGCCGGCAGATAGCGGCCATCGCGGATGACCACCTGTTCGTTCCCCTTGGCATCCAGCAGGGCGATCGAGCTGTAGAGCGGAACTGTAGTATGCGTTTCCCGCGAGCTGTCGGCATGCTCCCCCAACTCCCACAGTTCGCCCCGCCGGGTAATATAAAAATTCATCAGTGACTGCTGATCAAGTTGTGATGCCGCCAGAAACAGCGCATCATTCTCGCAGCGTTGCAAAAAGTCGGTAATCGTGTCGGCCACGTGCTGGGCCCGCATCTGTAACGACTGTGATGCCTGCCGGTCAGCGGTTTCCCCGATCTCGACCGGTAAGCGGCTGTTGATTGACTCCAGGCTGAAAAACAGAAACAGGGACGATATCACCAGCGGAACCAGTGACAACAGCAGGGTGGTGATCAGTATTTTTTTGAAAATCGTCAGGCGCGGCATGGTGCTCCAAAATTCTCAAAGCGGATTGTATTTGAGTGATTACAGTGATATTGTCAAACACGCAACCGTAAAACAATGTGTGGTATACAAAGTTCAGATCAAGCCCCTCTCTGCGTTATTAGACCATCTCCCTGGAAAGTGATCAACCATATGCGAAAAATTTTGATAGCAACCATGCTTTGTACGGCCTTTTCCGCCTCGGCGGCCCTGGCCGCTCCCCAGCTCTATTCCGGCAGTATGAAGATCATTGCCACCTCGGGACGTTCCTGCGGCACGGTGGCTGCCGAGCCCCATCCGATGACCCTGGTGCTCGAACGCCGGTCAGGGGGGGAGATCAGCGGATATTTCGAGGGGGAAGTCGTTTCGCTGGGGAAATTCAGCGGCAACGATCCGCAACATCTGATCGTCAGCTATCCCTACCCGGACCAGCAGCGCGCCAGCGGTCACAGCATGTCGTTGCGTGAGTCGGCCGGCAAGCTCTTGGTCGAGCTGCACGACCGGCATGTGGAGGCCGAGGTGGATGAATGCAATTTCGATGTGGCCGAGATGACCTTTCAGCCCAAACAGGGGGAGTCAGCCGAACAGGCGATGCAACAGATCCAGCTCCGCTTTGAAGCCCATCTGCTCCGTTCCGAGGCGTTTGCTCTCGGTCGGGAGGGATCGTATTTCGCTGCCACTGATCAGTATCAAAAGGCGTTGGAAAAGGCTGATCGTGCCTATCCGGTTGGCAGCACCCAGCTCAATGCCTACAGCGTAGCCCTGGCGGGAAGCCTGATGAAAACCGGCCGGGTGGAGGATTTTAACCGTCTGTATGACCAGCGCTATGCCACCCTGGGGGACGAGGCGAATCGTGCCATCTTTAATTTCTACCGGGTGCGGGCACTGCAAACGATTGCCAGAACTGCTGCCAAACGTGAAGATTACGATGGCGCCTTGAAGAGCCTGAAGCAGGCCTATCAGCTGCAGCCCCTGGATCGGGGGACCGTGGTCGCCATGCTGGCGGCCTATATGCACGCCGGCCGTTTTTCCGACGCCCTGGAGTTTCTGGAAGGGGCTGAAAAAACGGCTATCACCCCCGAGGATCGGCGTGACTTGAACGGAGCCAAAGCGACCATCCTGCTGAAGCTGGCTGATATTGCGGATAAAAAAGGGAATCCGGGGGAGGCGGAAAAGTGGCTTGGCCGGGCCATGGCGCTCGACCCCCTGTCGGTTCAGTACTCTGTCGCCATGGCGCGTTTGCGGCACAAGACCGGTTCCCTGGAGGAAGCGGAACAGTTGCTGGATCAGTCCCAGAAAAAATTTCAAGACCCGTCTTCCCAGGAGCAGATCCAGGATGCCCGCCAACGCATGCGTCAGACTGACCTGATCTTGCGGAAATTGCGCCAGGCGGGAAGCTGATGGGATACCGTAATCTGCAGGAATGTGTGGCTGACCTGGAACGCCACGGTCAGTTGATCCGGGTCTCGACGCCGCTCGATCCCCACCTGGAAATCGGCGCGGTTCAGCGGCGGGTCTATGCTGCCGGAGGACCGGCGCTGCTGTTCACCAACCCGCTCGGCTGCCGTTTTCCGATGCTGGGAAATCTCTTCGGCACCCTGGAACGAACCCGCTTCATCTTCCGGGATACCCTGGACGATATCCGTTGTCTGGTAACGGCCAAGGTCGATCCACTGTCGCTGTTGAAGCATCCGCAGGATGCGCTCAAAGTCCCGCTGGCTGCCCTCAACCTGCTTCCGCGGACTGTCTCGTCCGCTCCGGTTCTCGCTTGCCGCACCTCGGTGTCACAACTCCCCCAGCTCGTCTCCTGGCCCAATGACGGGGGGGCCTTTGTGACGCTTCCCCAGGTCTACAGCGAATCACCGTCAGCCCCCGGCTATGGCCGCTCCAACCTGGGTATGTACCGGGTGCAGCTGTCCGGTAACAGCTACCAGCCCGACCGGGAGATCGGTTTGCATTACCAGATCCATCGTGGCATCGGTGCCCATCATGCCGAAGCGATTGCCCGGGGCGACCTGTTGCGGGTCAACGTGTTTGTCGGCGGCCCTCCCTCCATGACCGTGGCAGCGGTCATGCCGTTGCCGGAAGGGATGCCGGAGCTCTCTTTTGCCGGTCTGCTGGGTGGGCATCGCATCGCCATGACCAGGGTCCCCGGTCAACTGCCACTGCTGGCCGAAGCCGATTTCTGTATCTGCGGCGTGATCGATCCCCGTCGCACCCTCCCGGAAGGGCCGTTTGGCGACCATCTCGGCTATTACAGCCTGACCCACGACTTCCCCTTCATCCAGGTTGATGCGGTCTATCACCGCGCCGATGCGATCTGGCCGTTCACCACGGTCGGACGCCCCCCCCAGGAAGACACCAGTTTTGGCGAGTTCATTCATGAATTGACCGGTCCGTTGATCCCGACCGTGGTCAATGGGGTCAAGGAAGTGCATGCAGTCGATGCTGCCGGTGTTCATCCACTGCTGCTGGCGATTGCCCGCGAACGCTACGTCCCCTACGCCTCGTCGCGGACCCCCCAGGAACTGTTGACCGTGGCCAACGCCATTCTTGGCCAGGGGCAGCTCTCCCTGGCAAAATACCTGCTGATTGCCGCCCATGAAGATGCCCCCCAGCTCTCAACCCACCAGATTGACGAATTTTTGACGCATGTGTTGGAACGGGCCGATTGGCGCACTGATCTCCATTTCCAGACCGCCACCACCATCGATACCCTCGATTATTCCGGCCATGGTCTGAATCAGGGATCCAAGCTGGTGATTGCGGCGGCCGGGGAACCGCGCCGCAAACTGGCCACACAAGTTCCTGTTGGCCTGGAATTTCCGGCCGGTTTCGGGGGGGGGGCGCTCTGTCTGCCGGGAGTTTTGGCGATCACCGCTCCCCGGTCGCACCAGGAGCGGGGGGAGAATGATCCGCTGATCGAAGAGATGTGCCGTTTTTATCAAGATCGAGGAAATCTGGAGGGGATTGCACTGCTGGTGGTGTGTGATGACAGCCAGTTTACGGCCGCCACTCTCAATAATTTTCTGTGGGTGACCTTTACCCGTTCCAATCCGGCCAGCGATCTGTACGGGATCGATCCGTTGTCACAGGGGCGGCACTGGGGGTGTAACGGTCCCTTGGTGATTGATGCCCGGAAAAAACCGTTCCATGCACCGCAGTTGGAGGATGAGCCGGCGGTGGAGCGCAAGATAGATCAGCTGGCGGCGCCGGGTGGGGAGTTGCACGGGATTTTCTGACGCTGTCAGGCGTTCCCTTCCTGAATACTGAAGAGCACGGAGCAGCCATGTCGCTGCTGGTAGCTGTCGCTAGTCGTTTGATCAACCACCCAGTACAGATTGTCGCTTCCCAGCAGGATGGCAACCGGTGCGTTAAGGTTGAAGGCGTACATCTGGGCGACGGAATAAAAGGGAAATTTGGCGTACATGACGGTTACCTCGCCGGCTAAAGTGGTGCTTGCGTTGTCTGGCGATGATTTAGCACGGAGTGTGCCAACTTAAAAACGCTGGTATTACAGCAGGTTGTTTGCTGTTGTCAAAATATCGACAATCGATGGTCGGGTAGATCGGAATAAACTATTCAAAATATTGACAGGAGTGTCTGTGAGTTGGGAAATCAAACTGCTGAAACGCTATTTCAGCGGCGATGCATTGGAAATTGTAACGGTTCACAGTCGCCAGGTGTCCAAGTTGGCGGTGGAGATCGCCCGGCAACAGCAGCTGGAGAGCGGTGAAACCGAGTTTATCCGGGAGGCGGCGCTGTTGCACGATATCGGGATTTGTCAGGTGGATGCGCCGGGGATCGGGGTGCATGGTGACAAGCCGTATATCATGCATGGTGTCCTGGGGCGTCAAATCCTTGAGGCGGAAGGGTTGCCGTGCCATGCCCTGGTGTGTGAACGACACACCGGGGTCGGTTTGACTCTCGACGATATTATCCGCCAGAACCTTCCCTTGCCCCACCGGGACCTGACCCCCCAGACGCCGGCCGAGGAAATCATCTGCTTTGCCGATCTTTTTTATTCCAAGACACCGGGAAAGTTGACCCATCGCAAATCAGCCGAAAAGGTGCGCCGCAAGCTGGAACCGTTTGGGGAATCAAAACTCCAAATTTTTGACAGCTGGTTGGCCCGCTACGGCGCAGCTGTCCGGGATGAATGAACCTGGCTGGTGCTTTGGTTACACCTTCCGTGCAAATGATGATTTTAACTCCCCTCCTATTTTAGGAGGGGCTGGGGGTGGTAAGGTTGTTGCTTTTTAAGATTTATGAGAATTAAAGGCGACCACCCCTAACCCCTCCTTAGAGGAAGGAGGGGGACTAAATGCAAAGACCAAACCGAATAACGTTGAAATATGGAATGATATTACTACCGAAGGAGCACACATTAGCGATGAAAACCTCTCTTGAAACCTTGAGAAATGAGATTGATACCCTTGATGACCGGATCGTGGAACTGCTGAACCAGCGGGCGCGGGTGGTGCTGGAAGTCGGCAAGCTGAAGGCCGGCAATAACCAGCAGTTTCATGTGCCGGGACGGGAACGGCAGATCTATGAACGGCTGACCGGCAACAATCCTGGCCCGTTCCCCTCCGACGCGCTGCGCAGCGTCTACCGCGAGGTGATCTCGGCCTGCCTGTCGCTGGAATCCCCCATGCGGGTCGCCTTCCTCGGGCCGAAGGCTACCTTCAGCCACCTGGCAACCATGCAGCATTTTGGCCTGTCGGCGGAACTTGTGCCGCTCAAGTCGATTCCGGCGGTGTTTGAGGAAGTGGAAAAAGGGAAGGCGTTGTACGGCGTGGTGCCGGTTGAAAACTCCACCGAAGGGGTGGTTTCCCACACCCTGGACATGTTCGTGGACAGTACCCTTTCCATTACCACGGAAATCATGCTGGAAGTGCACCACGACCTCCTCTCCCGCACCGGCCGGCTGGAGGATATCAAGAAGGTCTATTCCCACCAGCAGCCGCTGGCCCAGTGCCGCAAATGGCTGGAAGAAAACCTCCCCGGCGTGCCGCTGGTCGATGTCTCCTCCACTGCCACCGCAGCCCAGATCGTCAGCGACGATTACACCGCGGCAGCCATTGCCAGCGAACTGGCCGCTTCCCTCTACGATCTCAAGGTGGTGCGCAGCCGGATCGAAGACCAGGTCAACAACTTCACCCGTTTCCTGGTGATTTCCCGCACCGCTTCCGACCGCACCGGCAATGACAAGACCTCGGTGCTCTTCTCGGTCAAGGACGAGCCGGGGATTCTCTGCCGCATGCTGGAGCCGTTTGCCAAGCGGGGGATCAACCTTTCCAAGATCGAATCCCGTCCCTACAAGAAAAAAGCGTGGGAATATATCTTCTATCTCGACCTGTTCGGTCATTTCAGCGATCCCGAAGTGGCTGAGGCGTTGAAGGAACTGAAGGAGTGCTGCCAGTTCATCAAGGTGCTCGGTTCCTATCCAAGGACGATGTGATGAGCGGACAAATTCTCGTACAACGAATGTTGATCGTGGGGGTCGGTCTGATCGGCGGTTCCTTTGCCCGTGCCTTGAAGCAGGCCGGGGTCGTGGGAACCATCGTGGGGGCTGACCGCAACCGGGACAACCTGCAGCAGGCGCTGGAGCTCGGCATTATCGATGAAATCGCCGATCAGCGCAGCGGTGGCGCGGAGGGGGCCGATCTGGTCTTTATCTCCGTGCCGGTCTGTTCCATCCCGGCGGTGGTGGCAAGTCTGGCACCCCATCTCCCCCAGGGTTGCGTGGTGACCGATGGCGGTAGTGTCAAGGGGACGGTGGTGGAGGAGTGTGAAGCGGTCATGCCGGAAGGGTGTTGTTTTGTCGGTGGGCACCCGATTGCCGGCACGGAATGTTCCGGTGCCGCCGCTTCTTTTGCCACCCTGTACAACGGCAAGCGTTGCATCCTGACTCCCAACAGCGATACGGATGAGAATGCTCTGGAGCTGGTTTCCCAGTTATGGCAGGCGGCCGGGGCGACCATCTGTATCATGGATGCCACCCGTCATGACCGGATTTTTGCCGAAATTTCCCATCTCCCGCATATGGTGGCCTATTCGTTGGTGCATGCGGTCGGCACCGCCGATGTGGAGGGGGAAAATGTGCTCTCCTACACCGCCGGAGGTTTTCGCGATTTTACTCGTATCGCCTCGTCCGACCCGGTCATGTGGCGCGATATCGCCTTGATGAACAAGGCGGCGGTGTTGCGGAGTATCGACGGTTTTTCCGCCAGTCTGGCAGATTTGCGCCGGAAGATTGACAGTGATGATGGAGACGGCATGGCGCAGTTTTTCACCATAGCCAAGCAGTTCCGGGATCAGATCGGGTAGGGGAAGGGTAGGGGTAAATCAATATTGTGCCAATAAAACAGATGATTAGAGAGATGTATGTCTGTTCTGAGCTGGTACAAGCATGGATAGAGCTACGTCGAGATGAATTACAGGCCGACTGGGAACTGGCTGTTTCAGGGGAGAATCCCTACACAATTACCCCACTGTGGGGTTGCCATGTACTGGGATGTGAAAACCGTTAAACCAATGCCAGACTATCATATCTATGTCGAGGTTGAGGATGGCCGCAGAGGCATATTTGACCTCAAACCATATCTAGATCGAGGTGTCTTTCGCGAACTAAAAGATGTTCACTACTTTAATCGTGTTGGTATCCTGTTTGGGGCTGTAACGTGGCCAAACGAACAGGATATTGCTCCCGAAACGCTCCTTGCGGAAATGCTCCCGATCGACCAGAACCATTGAATGTTACCCGGGCGTCCGAGGAAACAATAGTCTGTATTGCGTCCCTCGATTATTAGGTGATGTTATTGCTCAAATGTCTAAATGTTAAACCCGACCCTAGACTCGACCACTTACAATGTGAATTCAACAAGTTAAAGGTGCCGGTGACCGTCACAGCATAAAAAACGGGATTTTTTGAGAGTCGATTTGTTATAAATCAGCAGGTTAAGTCATTTCCGAACGTTCGGAAATTGGGCGGTAAGATCCGGCACGGACAGTGATGCAGGTGATCGACCGTGAACCGGAAGCGGTGATGAGAGCGTTGTGGTGGTGAGTTGGGTAGGTGGATTG
>DAINBV010000089.1:0-17807 GCA_036732725.1 Geobacteraceae bacterium
GCTACCGTATGCCGGCAAGCTCACTGCATCGACCTGCTTCAGCGTGAGCTTGCCTTACTAAAGGAAATGTTCCGATCCTTCACCCCCTCCATTAACCGTACGGCTGATGAAGAAGAGCCACCGCCACACTATTAACGAGGAACCAACCCAATGGAATATGAAATAAACGCTACCGAAGCTCGGGTGCTGGGATGTTTGATTGAAAAAGAGATGACCACCCCTGAATATTACCCGCTGTCGCTGAATGCACTGGTCAATGCCTGCAACCAGAAATCAAACCGCGATCCACTCATGTCGGTCACCGAAGATGATGCGGTACGAGCACTGAATCGTCTCCGTTTCATGCAGTTCACAGTTGTGTCGGGCGAAAGCAGTCGAGTCGCCAAGTATCGACATCTGATGGCAGAAAATCTTGGGCTGATTCCCGCCGAACTGGCCATCATCTGCGAGTTATTGGTACGTGGACCTCAAACAGTGGGTGAATTGCGAACACGAGGGGAACGGATGCACCGTTTTAGCGACCTGGCCGAGGTCGAAAGTGTACTGAACGAACTGATGGAGCGCGAGACTCCGCTATTGGTGCGCCTGCCACGTCAACCAGGGCGCAAGGAAGCTCGTTATGCCCATCTTTTTTCCGGTATGCCCGATATGCGTTGCGACGAGCATGAACCGCCACCAGAGGCGGCACGGACACGCGTGCGCGCTGATGACGAGCGAGTGACAAAACTGGAAGCGGAAGTGGCAGAGTTACGGGAGGAAGTTGCCAGTCTGCGGCAGATGGTGGAGGAGTTTACTAAACAGTTTGAATAGCAGCATCTGCATCATCCTGCCAGAAGCGCCGCTGTAATTCTTCCATCAGCGGTGCCAGGCTTTTCCGGTTACGCGCCGAAATTATGACACTGTGTTGGGTACGGGCAAGCTGTTTTACCCGCAGAAACCCCACGGTGTCTTTCTTTTTCATTTCATCAAGCAGATCCGATTTGTTGAATACCAGCAGTTCCTGCTTATCCCCCAACCCCAATTCCCCCAGAATCGAACGCACCTGTGCAATCTGATCCTCGCAGCGAGGATTGGAAGAATCAACCACATGCAGCAACAAATCCGCATCCAACAATTCTTCCAAGGTTGCCTTGAATGCCCCCAGGAGTGAAGCGGGGAGCGAGCGGATAAAACCGACCGTATCGGTGATAATGACTTCGCGGTCACACGGAAAACGGAGTCGCCGGCTGGAGGTGTCCAGAGTCGCAAAGAGCAGGTCTTCGGTAAACACATCACTCTGGGTAAGGGCATTGAGCAGCGTTGATTTTCCCGCATTGGTGTAACCAACGATCGAGATGATCGGAATCCCCGCTTTGACCCGTTTCTGACGCCGTTGATCCCGACTGCGGGAGAGTTCTTTCAACTCCCGCTCCAGACTGGCGATACGGTCCCTGATACGTCGTCGATCGATCTCCAGTTTGGTTTCACCGGGACCACGCCCGCCAATCCCCCCCATCAACCGCGACATCTGCACTCCGCGGCCGATCAGCCGCGGCAGAAGATATTTAAGCTGTGCCAGTTCAACCTGTACCTTGCCGTCCAGCGAGGTGGCGCGGCGGGCAAAGATATCCAGAATCAGCTGGCTACGGTCAATAACCTTTAGCTCCGTCATGGCAGAGATGGAACGAATCTGGGCCGGAGAGAGCTCCTGGTCAAATATCAACATGCTGGCGCCACGTTGCAGGGCGCGAATCACCACATCACGGATTTTACCCTCCCCCATCAGAAAACGCGGATTGAGCGTGCGGGGACGTTGAACAAATTCATCCAGTGTTTCGATCTGGGCCGTGCGGGTCAACTCCCGTAATTCCGCCATGGAATCATCCACTTCCTGGCGCGTGCCACCGACGGTAACCGAAATCAGAATTGCCCGTTCCAGGGCATTCGCTGCAGTCTTACTCCCGGAACGCTGTGCCTTGTCCAGTTCCGCTTCCAGCTCAGGGATCGCGTGAGTGCAATCATGGGTGACCCGTTCCAGGGCACAGACCGGCTCCACCAGCACCCGTTGTGGGCCGTTGGGATCGGAGATCCAGGCCAGCTGCACCGGTAGCTGTTGTTTGCCGGAATTACAGAGAAGCGCAGCCATCAGGTCGAGCCGCAGCAGCAACAGATCCGTAAGATCGTCTTCTGTCAAAGGTTCATTTTTAAGGTGCGTGTGGATCAGCCGCAAACCGCGCAGGGAATGTTTCCCCAACGGGTAATCGTGCAAGGAAGGAATGACAATCCCTTTTTCATCGCCAACGATCACGTACTCAATGGCGCCACAGCGGTTGACCAGAATCCCGATCTGACGGCGAATATCATGGGACAGTTCAACCATGCGGGTGGCGACTTCACTGGAGCAGAACTCGTCAGCCGGGATACGACGGCGGAAAAGACGTGCCAATGCGTCTATTTGACTCGATTTAAGACCTGCGAGATTGCCAATCGGTTCTTTGATGGAAGGGCTCCTGAGCTGCTTGAATGAATGGTTGAGTTAAATACCGGTTACGTTATAGCCACCGTCAACATAATGAATTTCGCCGGTTACGCCACTGGCGAGATCGCTGCAAAGATAAAGCGCCGACTTGGCGACCTCTTCCTGAGTAATATTGCGATGCAGGGGAGCCCGTTCCTCAACCGTGTTAAGAATCTGGTTGAAGCCACCGACACCAAAGGCAGCCAGGGTTTTGATCGGACCAGCGGAAATGGCATTGACACGAATTCCGTCACAACCGACACCAGCTGCCAGATAGCGCACCGACGCCTCAAGCGCTGCCTTGGCAATCCCCATGACATTATAGTTGGGAAACACCTTGACGGAGCCCTGATAGGTCAGACAAAGTGCATTCGCAGCGGGACCGGTCATGAGCGGATGGGCCGCTTTCATCAGACCGATGAAAGAGTAGGCACTGATATCAAGAGCCGTTGAGAAACCCTGGCGGGTGGTGGCCAGGATTGACCCCTTGAGTTCCTCTTTGTCAGCAAAGGCAACGGAGTGCACCAGCACATCAATTTTTCCCCACTTGTTTTCCAAAAAGGTCATCAGCGCTGCAATTTCATCATCCGAAGCAACATTACAGGGAAACACCTCCGCCTGCAGCGATTCCGCCAAAGGGCGAATACGCTTTTCGATCGCCTCACCGGCATAGGTCAGAACAAGCTCAGCTCCCTGCTCACGGAACAGGCGGGCTATCGCCCAGGCAATACTTTTATCGTTGGCGACCCCAAGGATCACAACTTTTTTATCTTTGAGTAACATTGAGAGACATCCTCCATCAGACCATCATTGGTTTTCTTTTGATTCAGCGGAGTCATCGGCGGGGAGACCTGCATTCAGTGCAGGCGATGCACTGACCGGTTCCCGGCTGGCCGTTTCACGCCGTTGTGACTGAAACTGCGGTTCGAGAGCTGCCAGACGGCGCTCAATACCGTTTAACTGCTGTTTCAGCTCTGCCAGGAGTTCCAGCGTATGTTCCTGTTTTCCTTTGATGGCAAACACCACAAACGGCATGATCAACCATACCACCGCCAAAAACAGGGTAGCAATGCTCATCATCGCCATAAAACCACCAAAAATTTCCATGCCAATACTCCTTACCGGGCAGTTTTTATACCACAGCAGTTCATAAATGTGTAGGTGATATTTCATGTATACGGCGAACACAGAGGGCTGAATGAGAAAAAAACCTCCCTGACTTCGGTAAGCTGTGCTATATAACGTTCATTTCACACAAGGACATTTTTCATGCTGATTCCCATTGACTCACCTTCCTACATCCCTTACGAAGACAACGATCCGCCACCATGCTGGAGCGAGCTGTTCGGTAACGATAATCCGCTGGCCCTGGAAATCGGTTGCGGCGTCGGCGACTTTATGGTTCAGATGGCTGCACTGCATCCTGAGTTGAACTTTATCGCCCTCGATTTCTATAATAAAGGCTGCCTGAAAACCTGCAAACGAGTTGATAAACATGGTCTTTCCAACGTAAAGGTGTTTCGCGTCGAAGCTCGCTCGTTTATCAAGGTGTGTATTCCGCCGGCATCGTTACAAGCTGTCGTGATTAACTGCCCTGACCCATGGCCCAAGAAACGGCATCGCAAACGGAGACTGGTACAACCGGAATTTGTCGATTTTTTACGATCATACCTGCGGGTCGGCGCCGATTTTTACTTTTCCACCGACTTTGAAGATTATGGCGAGGATGTGTCAGCTTTCATGGCAAAGGTAGCCGGTTTTAACAATCAACTGGCGCCGGCCTACCATCTCCACCACCTGGAAGGGTACCCTCTGTCAAAATACATGCGCAAATTCATGGCCGAAGGAAAACGGATTTACTATATCCACTACCGGACCACCGAATTACCGGAGGAGTAGCATGACACCCCCTGACAAACGTGAACGAATCAACCTGCTCAACCCGTCGGGAAGCAGCATGCGCCGAGAGGTCAAGGTGATCATGCTGGTACTGGCAGGTTGGCTCGGTGCGATCATCGGTTTTCAGCTGTTGGTTCTCCTGCTTGAAAACACGTATGCAAGCGGTTTGAATGACATTACCTTGTTCAACCTGCCGATCCACTTCTGGTTAAGCGGACAGCTGCTCCCCCTGTGGTTTGTGATTTTATGCGGTGCCTTCAATCTCTGGGTAGATCGTCACACCGCACCGGAACAGCACGACTCGCTCCGCATGAAACTCCATGTCAGCGGACAACAGACAGGGGAAAAATAGCATGGCAGCAACCACCGTCAACAGCATCCCGATCATGATTGTCATCGCCATGTTTGCCGTATTCATCCTCTCCGGTTTACGCCGCAAGTCTCGGCAAATGAGCGATTACGGCGTTACCGGCGGTTACAGTGGCCCGCTGGGACTGGGGGCGGCAATTGCCAGCAACTGGATGAGCGCTGCCAGCTTCCTCGGCCTGGCCGGTATGTTCTACCTGAAAGGGTATTTTGCCATGGCGTACGTGATCGGCTGGACCGGCGGCTATGTCCTGCTGCTGGTACTGATGGCAAGCCAGATCCGGCGCTTCGGCAAATATACCGCACCCGATTTTGTCGGCTTCCGTTATGAGTCCGATGCTGCCCGCACGCTGGCAGCCTGCATTTCCATCACCATTACCATCATCTATTCCATAGCCCAGTTTCGCGGCATTGCCTTGATCGTCGCCTGGCTCTTCAACCTCTCCTACAGCGCTGCCGTAATTATCGGGGCATCACTGTTGGTCACCTTTGTGGTAGTGTCTGGACTACTGGGGGTGGTACGCAATCAGAAACTCCAGTATCTGATCCTGATCATCGCCTTTATTCTCCCGCTGATGCTGATGACCCGTAAACTCGGTTACTTCTGGATCCTCCCCCAGTTTGGCTATGGTGCGGCCCTGGCAGAACTGGAGCATCAGTTTTCCTTTGTCTGGCCGGCGCCGTTTCAGGACACATCGCTCTTCGCATGGCTGGCGCTCTGTTTCACCCTCATGTTCGGAACAGCCGGGCTTCCCCACGTACTTTCCCGCTTTTACATGGCGCCCGGCATACGGGATGCCCGTTGGGGTGTTGTCTGGGGTCTGTTTTTCATTGCCCTGATTTACTGGTCTGCTCCGGCCTACGGCGTACTGGCGCGGCTGTTCGAGGCACGCAGCGCCCTTCCCTTCTCGCCTGACCCGACCCACGCCGATATGATCGTCTTCTCCGCTGTCACCCAGAGCGGCATGCCATTGTGGGTGGCAGGCCTCCTGGCGGCAGGCGGAATGAGCGCAGCCTTTGCCACCGTATCCGGCCTCTTGTTAACCGGTTCAGCCTCCTTTGCCTACGACATCTATCCCCGTTTGATCCGGCCCAATGCCTCGGAAAATGACAAAGTCTACGCCGCCAAAGGCTTTTTCCTGCTCCTGGCGCTGGTTGTCATGGCTCTGGCACTGAACCCCTGGGGGATGATTGCCGAAATGGCGGCCCTCGCCTTTGCCCTGGCCGGCAACACCATCTTTCCTGCCTTTCTACTCGGCATCTGGTGGAGCAGAACCAATGCCAGCGGCGTGATCGCCGGCATGCTGGCCGGTATGATCATCACCTTTCTCCCGCTCTGGGGAGGCAACCTGATTCCGGGACTCACCACCATTTTTCCGGCCACCTCTTCCGCCTTCATCGGCGTACCAGTGGTAACCATCATCATGATTACGATTTCACTGCTGACTCCCCCTCCTTCGGCGGAGATACAACATTTTCTGTTTAAAGACGTCCACGACGGAGTTGAAGAGTAATGTCCTACCTACTCGCTGCAAAAAAAGAGGGCGATGTGCTGGCCTGGCGTGGAATTACCAGCTACAGCGTAACGTTCCGGCAGGAGCTGCTGAATCGCCTGGCTGGCTGTGTGCCGGAAGAGGCCTTGCAACTGCTGCAACAGACCCGCCAGCGCCTGGAAGGTGTGGAGCAGACCAACCGTGAGTTTGAAAACGGCTGCCAGCGCTATCTGACAGAGATGGCCGAGGTAACCGAACTCTCGGTGTTACGGAACCTGACCGAGAGCTACTACCAGATCCTCTACACCCACGTGTCGCAGTTTTATTCCGCCACTGCTTTTTACGAGAAAAGTTCACAACTGCTGACAGCTCTGGCCAGCACCATCCTCCGGATCAGCCGAGAGCGGCTCGGACTGCTCGCCCGCAACCTGCCGCAACTGGCGCTGATCGCCCTCGGCACCGCCGGACGCCAGGAATACTCCCCTTTTTGCCCACTCCAGTTAATGCTGCTCCACCCCCCTGTCAGCGGGATCGGCGTAGAAGCGGTTCGCCAATGCGGTCAACTGATCCATGAAGGGTTTGAAGCGTGCGGCTTACGCATGGACAGTTCGGTCACACCACGCCACGGCAGCTGGTGTGGCAGCAGCAGCGACTGGACACAACGGCTGGAAGCCGGCATCAGCCAGGGGGACAGTTCCCTGCTGATCGATCTGCTCCGCCTGGCAGACCAGACCCCCTTGAGCGACGACCTGGGATCTGCCGAGGAGTTTACACGGCTCTGTCGTGAAACCTTGAGCGCCAGCCACATTGCTCTGGAGAATCTGGTTTCCCGGGTCACCCTGTTGTCCAACGGGCTCGGGATTCTCGGACGTTTGCGTCTTGAAAAAAGCGGGCCCTACCGTGGGCGGTTCCCCCTGCTTGACCATGCCTTGCAACCATTAACCGGCTCCCTGTCGGCCTTTGCCCTGATGTCATCGTTGACAACCAGCGCAACCCCTGACCGGATACGGGAGTTGCTGGGGCGACGTGAATTGAATGTTGATACAGCTGAAAAATTGCTGGAGGCATGGCAGACCATCAACCAGTTCCGTTTGATTCATGAGCAGCTGAGCCAATCGGACTGGACTGACAGTGCGCCGCTGCATCTCAACATTGAAAAGCTGACCCAGCATGACCAGCAGGCATTGCGGGACGCCCTGGAAGCGATCGGCCTGTTTCAGCACCACCTGTACAGCAGTTTCAGTTCCCTGGGGAAATAGGACTTCATGATTCTTTCTCTCTCCACCGGTTCACTGTTTACCCTGCCGATCAAGACCGTCTGTGAGCTTTCAGCCGAGGCAGGTTTTGACGGGGTCGAGCTGATTATCAACCAGGATTTCCAGAAGGTGAACTGTGCCCGTCTGGTAGCCTCATTGCAGGAGATTACCACCATCCACTCCATCCATTCCCCCTTCATGCCGCTGGAAGGTTGGGGAGACCCGGTGGAATCATTACGGCAATCGATCAAACTGGCAGCCACCTGTGGCATACCGTTGGTCAACTTCCATCCCCCTTCCTGGATGGGACTGGAAGTTTCCTACTGGCGCTGGCTGTATAAGATCCGTGATTTTCAACAGGAAGTCGGATTGGGGGGGGAGATCATCGTTACCATGGAAAACATGCCATGGGTTCCCTGGGCCGGGCATTGGAAGGTCAATCCCAACATTCTCTCCAACACCCAGAAATTCATCGACTTTATCCATGAGCACAACCTGTTCATGACCTTTGACTGTACCCACATGGGGTCGGGGAAGACCAATTTCATCAATGATTTTTATCTCTGCTACGAAAGCAACCGGATCCGGAACATTCATTTTTCCGATTACGGGCATGAGCGTGAGCATCTTCTGCCGGGACATGGTATCCTTCCCCTGACCCGTTTTCTCAATCATTTGCGCAACACCGAGTACCAAAGCACCGTCACGCTGGAGCTGGATCCGCACGAATTTCCCAAGACCGAATCGATTATCCTGGAGAGCCTGAAAGAGATCCTGGCCTTCCTGCGTAAAGAAACCGGTAACGAGAGCCAGACCACCCGCGACTATGACCAACAATTCAGGCAGCAACGGTTACCGCGGCATGAATAGATTCCAGAACAACCTGCCGGGTAATGACCACAACCCTCCCCCCATAAGCCGGTACCATGTCTGAACGATACGTCGAAAAATCATTTTTGGCACTGCTGACACTCTCCCTGTTGCTGCATTGTGGCGCCATGGCACTGCTCTATCTCTGGTCGCAGCAGACTCCGCCACCACCGAAAGAACCGGTATTTATCGATCTGCAACAAATGCCGGACCTGCCGCAGCAGCAAGCTCCCAGCAAGACCGAGCGCCTGGCAGAGCAACGGGTGCGGGTTCCCCGTGAGACTGCGCCGCGGGGAGTCGATAACCGTGACCTTGGAACACGCCCGCCGGTCATGAGCCGTACCCAACCGGCACCGGCACAGCCAGGTCAGAAGGGAACAGCACCTCCCCTACCGGCAGCTCCGTCACGCTCCGAAACACCCGGCGAGCTCGGCCCTTCCGCCGCCAGCCTGTTGCGCAAAAAGCCGGCAACAACCCAATCGGCGCCACAGCCGCAGCTCTTCCCGGCTGCCAGTCGCATGGCGAAACTGGAAGAAAATTACCGCCGTAAATTTGAACGTGATATTGAAGAAGGGGATACCCGCTTTCTCGACAGCAACGACGTGCAGTTCGGTTCATTCCTGCGACGCTTTGAAAACTCGGTCTACGGTGTCTGGCACTACCCCCAGGAAGCAGCCATGAAAGGGATCGAAGGGATCGTGCCGGTCAGGATCACCTTCAACCGCAAGGGGGAAATCGTCAATATCCTGCAGCTGGAAAGCTCCGGCGCACGTATTCTGGACGAGGAAGTCATCCGTACCCTGCGGGCTGTCGGTCCGGTCGGTTCTTTTCCCAAAGGGTATGACAAGGATCAATTCCATCTGATCGCCTTTTTTCAATACGGCGGATCACGGCGAAGGATGCGCTAGTGCCGACCACGCGACACCACGGTTTTCTGATAGCAGCCCCCCAGAGCGGCAGCGGCAAGACCACGCTCTGCCTGGCGATCATGGCGGCCCTGACCCGGCGCGGCCTGGCGGTTATGCCGTTCAAGTGCGGACCTGACTTCATTGATCCCGGCTACCATCGTGCCATCACCGGACGTGCTTCGATCAATCTGGACAGCTGGATGTGCAGTACGGAGTTCCTGCGCCAGACCTTCCTGAGTGCCCTGGCATCCCCGCCCTCCCGGAGCGATAACCCCATCGCCATTATTGAAGGAGTCATGGGGTTATTTGACGGTATCGGTCCATCCTGTAGTGAAGGGAGCAGCGCCAGCATCGCCGCCCTGACCGGTATGCCGGTGGTGCTGGTGGTCAACGCCCGTGGCATGGCTGCCAGTGCAGCCGCACTGGTGAAAGGTTTTGCCCGGTTTGATCCCCTGGTAACCGTCGCCGGCGTTATTTTCAACAACGTGGGAAGTGACAGCCACGCCGCGCTGCTGCGGGAGGTGCTGCAACAGCACACCGGCCTCCCCTGTTTCGGCTGTCTCCCCCGCGCCAGCGAAGTGGAAATTCCCTCCCGGCACCTCGGCCTGGTGACCAGCGAGGATCGACCGCTGCCACCGGAATTTATCGCCCAGCTGGCCGACCTGGCCGAACGCTGTCTGCAGCTCGACGAGCTGCTGCTACTCGGCTCCGACTCCCTCTCCCACGCGACCACGCCTGCCAACCGCTCCCCGAACAGAGTCGAATCATCGCCACGAATTGCCGTGGCCCGTGATGAAGCGTTCTGTTTCTGTTACGACGACAACCTGCGCCTGCTGCGGGAAGCGGGAGCCGAACTGGTCAGCTTCTCCCCCCTGCATGACCGGGCGCTTCCTCCGCGGATCAGCGGCATCTACCTCCCGGGCGGTTATCCCGAGCTGTATGCCGCCCAGCTGGCGGACAACCGGGCCATGCGTCAGGAGATCAAACAGGCGGTGGAGAGCGGTATGCCGGTCTATGGAGAATGTGGCGGCTTCATGTATCTGACGAAAGGGATGTTGGACGGAGCCGATTTTGTGGGGGTTTTTCCGGTGCGAGCCCGCATGTTGCCAAAGCGGAAAGCGCTGGGATATCGTGAAGCGTGGTTATTGCAGGATACGATCCTCGGGCCCGCCGGAGTAACCATGCGAGGGCACGAATTCCACTACTCCGAAATCGGCGAGATGCCGGCAACGGTTGAACGTTGTTACCGCGTCACCCGCCGGGGTGAACATATCTGCGACGAAGGGTATCGCCACAAGAACTGCCTCGGCTCCTACCTGCACCTGCACTTCGGCAGCCTCCCTTCTCTTGCTTCCTCGCTGATCGCCGCCTGCCGCCGCTACGGTTCAACCTGACACAAGAAATCGAGACTCTTGAATTTTTTACCCGCCTGATAGGCCAGACAGCAGTCGAGGATTTTCCCTGCCTCTGCCAGTACCTGCGGTGTAAAGCTGATCCGTCCGAAACTGCCGCTCCGCAGACACCGCCCCAGCGTCTCCAGGGTCTCCTCCCCGATCCGGGTACCGCTACGGCCACAGAGCGGGCAGACCAGTTCCCCCTGCGGCTGCATGATGGCGCCACTGGCAAGATACCTGCTGCCGCAGCGGGAACAGTTCTCGATTTCCGGTCGATAGCCGAGGATATTCAGCAGGTTGATTTCAAAGAAACGCCGGTCTTCTCCCCGTAATTCACCGTTTTCCAGATGATCAAGCCAGCAGACCACCAGACGGAACAGCCGCGGCAGCGGAGCAGCTTCGGGAGTCAGGGTTTCCAGCAACTCACAGCTGTACAACGCCAGGGCGATCCGCTGCAGATCGCCACGAATGGCGGTATGCAGGCTCTGCAGCTCGGCCTGCTGCAAGGTTGAAAGCCCTTCCTTCAAATGAACGGATGCCTCGATCCGGGCAAACGGTTCAAGGGATGGCCCAAAGCGTTTGCGGCTGTTACGGGCAGCACGGGCAAAGGCCTTGATCCGCCCATGTTCCAGGGTAAAAAGCGACACAATCCGGTCGCTCTCACCATAATCCATGGTTGAGAGCACCACTGCCTGCAGTTTTTCATAGTGCATGGGTACAACGCCTCCCCTGGCTGTTCGCTCTATCAGACAATTGTATATTTTTTTAGCGTTCCGGGGTACCATCCCGGACAGCCCAACCTTCACCAGCACGGGAGCAATCATGAACGACCTGACCGGAAAACCTGCAACTTACTTCAACCTGAAAGAGAGCGACGGAACAGTGCACACCCTGGCCGACTACCACGGCAGCTGGTTGCTGATGGTCTTCCATCGCCACCTCGGCTGACTGCCGTGCCGTGGGCACATCACGCAGTTGCGTGACCAGGAAGCTGAATTGCAGCGCAGGAACACCAAGGTCGTGGTAGTAACCTTTGAAGCCGGATTCCTGGCCCAACAGTATGTGACAGAGACACAGCTGAGCTGGCCACTACTGATTGACGAATCCCAGGCAACCTACCAAAGCTACGGCATGTTGTCAGCCTCTTTCTGGGACATCTGGGGACCCAAAACCTGGCTGGTCTATGCCCGGGAACTGTTCAAGGGAGCAAAGCTGCAGCAATCGGCAGGGGACATCTACCAGCGAGGGGGTGACGTTTTGATTGATCCCGATGGCATGGTGCGCCTGCATCACGTCGGTGACGGACCGGCCGACCGCCCCGCGGTAGAGCTGATTTTGAATATGATCCCACGGGGATACCAGACATAAGGAGCAACATGGCAGCCAAAAAATCATCACAACAACCGTGCTGCAGCTGGGACGGTGAAACCCTGGTAGTCAACATCCTCGGACAGCCGGGAGCATCCACCAATTCGATCGGTAAAATCAAAGGTAACCAGCTGAATGTCAGCGTAACAGAAGCGCCGGTTGCCGGACGGGCCACCGACTGCATGGTGCGCTTTCTGGCAGACGTTTTCGGAGTCAAGATCCACAAGATTGTTGTCGTCTACGGCCGGTTCAATGTCAACAAGCAGCTGCGTATCACCGCCCCTACCCGGCTCCCCTCCGTCGTCCGTAACTACCTGACCAGAGAGCATCAACCGGAGCTGTTCAGCTGAGCATCAAATTTCCTGAGTAGTGCCCTCTATTGCAACGTATCCCCCACACCCTAACCTTCTCCCTCAGGGAGAGGGAACTGCTTTTCAGACAGACTCCGATGCCAATCATCCCCCACCCTGTCTATACTTGCAACGTTTGAGGGATCAACAGCCAGGTGTCAGGAGCAGCCTCTCGCTCCCCTCAAGCAACCGTATCAGTGAAGAATATTCACAGGGAACTGTGGAATATTCTCCAGTAGATATCACCATCTAATTATTTATTTAACAATATCAGCCACATTACAATTGGCACACTCCGTGTAATAACTCCAGCATCAACACCGAATGGTCAGGAGTTCCCATGAAAGCGCTACCTTCCTTGATACTGTTACTACTGCTGACGTTCTCACCTGTCATGGCGTGGTCACAAGAGCTCAAACAACCTGCCGAAGATCTGCCCCAGCTGATTTCCACCGCTGTTGCCAATAACCCTGAATTAAAGTCATCCCGGTCAAAATGGCAGATGTTCGTCAACAAGGCCAAACAGGCGTCCGCCCTGGAAGACCCGATGTTCATGTTCAAACTGCAGAACCTGGTGGCTCGGGAACCGTGGTCATTTGGTGGTTCCGACCCCCAGACCGCCAAAGTAATCGGCATCTCCCAGCAGCTCCCCTTCTGGGGGAAACGGGAGATCAAACAGGAAATTGCCGATTACGAGGCAGCATCCTACAAATGGTCGCTTGAAGAACGCAAACTGGAACTGACCCGCATGGTAAAGGAGAACTACTACCAGATCTGGGCGGTGGACAAGTTTCTGGGAATTCTCGACAAGAACCTGAACATCCTGGCTGATTTTATTACCATTGCCGAATCAAAATACTCTGTCGGGCAGGGAGTGCAGCAGGACATTTACAAGGCCAGGCTGGAAAAATCCAAGATGCTGGACATGCAGATTACGCTCCAGCAGCAGCGCAAGAGCCTGGAGGCCAATCTCAATTACCTGCTCTACCGTCCCGGAACGACGCCCGTCGGCCCGATTGCCGATTTCAACCTGCCACCGTTCTCCTGGAAGGCAGAACAGTTACAGGGTGTCGCTGGTGACAAACGTCCCCAGCTCAAAAGCCTCGCCATGCTGATTAACAAGGGCGAGGCAGCCCACCGGCTGGCTCAGAAGGAGTTCTATCCCGACTTCAATCTCTCGCTGGAGTACATGTTCCGTGAAAAGGTTGATACCGAGATGATCAAAGACCCCGGTTACAACATGCTCACCCTCGGGGTGACCTTCAACCTGCCGTTCCAGCAGGAAAAACGCCGGGCAATGGCGGCTGAGTCAACCTCCGAAACAACTATGGCATTGGAAGAGCTGAACGGCCTGAAGAACAGCATCGCCTACAGCATCAACGACACCCTGGCCCAGCTGGAGCGTCGCCGCCGACTGATTGAGCTCTACCAAGGGGGAATTATCCCCCAGGCCGAACAGTCGCTGGAATCGGCTGTCATCAGCTACCGGGTCAACAAAGTCGATTTTCTGACCCTGCTGGATGGCAGGATCAACCTGTTCAACTATGAGCGGGAGTTGTATGAATCGCAAGCCGAGTACATGATGCAGCTTGCCCGGCTGGAAGCAACGGTAGGGACGGAGCTAATAGAACATCAGAGCCAATAGAACGCGGATTTGCGCGGATGCGGCGGATAACCGCGGATCGACATTAATATTAAGTGGGGGCAAAAATGCCAAAATACGGTCGAGGTCTTAACAGAGAGTTGGTATTAGCTGTTAACTCTGGGGAAGATTACAGAGCAATTTTCTACAGCAGATGTAAGAAATATAATAAAACTCAAGAGATGGAGACCAGAACCTCCTGATTCTTACATAAATGTGACATTGGCAAATGGTGCAAATAATAATCACAGTACGACGTACAAAAAGTATTTTGTGGCACTCGGAGATGGTTACTATAAGCTTCGTGAGCAATTTAGAGATAAATAATCCGTGTCAATCCGCTGCATCCGCGATAATCCGCGTTCTATTAAGATATTAAGAGGTCTCCCATGGCACTGAATAAGAAAATCGCGTTTCCCTTGATCATCCTGCTCCTTGTCGCCCTGGCCAGTGGCGGCTGGTACGCCTGGCAACACCTCGGTCATGACCACGCCAGCGAGGGAAAAACCTCCCAGGGAAAGCAGCTCTGGACCTGTTCCATGCACCCCTTCATCATCAAGGACAAACCGGGGAGCTGCCCGATCTGCGGCATGGAATTGATCAAAAAAATCGACTCGGCCACCGACGGCGGCACACAGACCGCTGAGCAGAAACAGCAGGCTGACATGGCAGGTCATGTCTCTCTCTCACCAACCCAGCGGGTGATGGCCAACGTTGCCACCATCGAAGCTCAGCCGGCCCCCCTGAATAAAGAGATCAACGCCGTCGGCATTGTCCAGTTCGACCAGTCGCGTCAAGCCAAAGTAACTGCCTGGATTGCCGGACGGATCGACCGGCTGAACGTCAGTACGGTTGGCGCGATTGTCAGCAAGGATAAGCCGGTGGCCGAGCTCTACTCCCCGGATCTGCTGGCAACCCAGCAGGAATACCTGCTGGCGGTCAAGAGCCGCGAACAGCTGAAAAACTCGCCAATACCGTCGATTGCCCAGAACGGCGAAGGTCTGGTTGCCTCAGCCAAACAGCGCCTGATGCTCTTCGGAGTCAAGGAAAGCCAGATCGCGGACTTGGAGAAAGCGGGCAAACCGAATATCCGCCTGCCGATCTACACACCACTTTCCGGCGTGGTGATGGAGAAGATGGTGCAGCAAGGACAATACGTCAACACCGGCGAGGTGCTGTTCAATATCGCCGATCTTTCCCGGGTCTGGGTGGAGATTGAAGTCTACGAGAACGAGTTCCCCAATGTCCATATCGGGCAACCGGTGGAAATCCGTTCCCAATCCTTTCCCGGCAAACCGTTCAGCGGAAAGATCTCATTCATCTACCCCTTCCTGGACCCCAAAACCAGGACCGTCAAGGCGCGGGTGGAGATGCCCAATCCCGGCCTGAAACTGAAACCGGACATGTTCGTCAATGCCACCATCAAAATTCCGCTCGGCTCGGCCATTGTGCTGCCGGTGACCGCCGTCATGGACAGCGGCAAGAGCCAGACCGTCTGGGTGGAGAGTTCGGCCGGCATGTTCGAGCCGCGCATGGTCCAGGTTGGTCAGCGTAGCGATGACAAGATCCAGATCCTGTCCGGCATCCGCAAGGGGGACAAGGTGGCGGTTTCCGGCGCCTACCTGATCGACTCCGAATCACAGCTGAAAGGCGGCGGTGGAGAGGATCACAGCAAACACAGCGGTGGTGCCAAGCCGGATGTCAAGGGGCAAGCTCCCGCGCCACCGGCCAAAACCAATTCACTGAAGATGGATGACATGAAGATGTGAAGACGAATAGAACACGGATCTGCGCGGATGCGGCGGATGAACGCGGATCGGGAGGTCAGAATGCTTCACGGAGATATAACAGAATTGATTATCAAAGGATTCTACAAAGTCTATAACACGCTGGGGTATGGCTTTCTGGAGAAGGTCTATGAAAATGCGCTTGTTGTAGAATTGGAAACCATGGGTCTTGAAGTCAGACAACAACATCCGATAAGCGTGTATTACGAATCAAGAACAGTTGGTGAATATTTTGCGGATCTGCTTGTAAATGATGCAGTTATTCTTGAGTTGAAAGTTGCAGAGCATTTGCGAACAGAGCATGTGGCACAACTCACCAACTACCTGAAAGCCACTGAGAAAGAACTTGGGTTACTGCTTAATTTTGGGAAAGACCCCGAGTTCAAAAGAGTCGTCTTTTCCAAAAGATTCAAAAATCCGCGAGAATCCGCCGCATCCGCGTGAATCAGCGTTCCATTAAGGTGTCAACCCTATGATCGAAAAAATCATCGAATATTCCGCCAGGAACCGGGTCATCGTCCTGATGATCTTCGGCCTGATCATCGGCTGGGGAGTCTGGTCGCTTGTCAAGACCCCGGTGGATGCTATCCCTGATCTCTCCGACAACCAGGTGATCGTCTTCACCGACTATCCCGGCCGTTCCCCCCAGGTGGTGGAGGACCAGGTCACCTACCCGCTGGCGGTCAACCTGCAGGGACTCCCCCAGGTTCGGGCTGTGCGCGCCTCGTCCGCCTTCGGCTTCTCCATGATCTACGTGATCTTCGAGGACAAGGCCGATATCTACTGGGCCCGGACCCGCGTGCTGGAACGGCTGAACTATGCCGCCTCCCTGCTTCCCCCCGGTGTGGTCCCGACCCTTGGCCCGGATGGCACCGGCGTGGGACATGTCTTCTGGTATACCATCGAGGGAAAAGGGTATGACCTGGAGCAGCTGCGCACCTTGCAGGACTGGTTCGTGCGCTACCAGCTCAATACGGTGCAGGGGGTAGCCGAGGTTGCCTCCATCGGCGGCCTGGTGCGGGAATACCAGATCGACCTCGATCCGAACAAATTGTTTGCCTACAACATCAAGACCAGCAAGGTGATGGAGGCGGTCAAAGCCTCCAACAAGGATGTGGGGGGAAAACTGATCGAACAGGCCGATGCCGAGTACCTGATCCGCGGCCGCGGCTACGTCAAATCCCAGGCTGACCTGGAGAACATCGTGGTCGGCGCCGACATGCGGGGTACCCCGCTTTACGTCAAGAACCTCGGCACCGTGCAGATGGGTGGCGCCATCCGGCGCGGCCTGCTGGAGATGAACGGCGAGGGGGAAGCGGTCGGTGGTATCGTGGTAATGCGCTACGGCGAGAACGCCAAGGATGTGATCGACCGGGTCAAGGTCAAGATCAAGGAGCTGGAAAAAGGGCTCCCGCCCGGTGTGAAGATCATGGTCTCCTACGACCGTTCCGATCTGATCATGCGGGCCATCGATACGCTGAAGAAAAACCTGCTGGAGGAATCGGTGGTGGTCTCGCTGGTGATCCTGGTCTTCCTGCTCCATTTCCAGAGCGCCCTGGTGATCGTGTTGACTCTGCCGATCTCGGTTTTGATCGCCTTCATCACCATGAAACTGATGGGGGTCAGTTCCAATATCATGTCGTTGGGGGGGATTGCCATCGCCATCGGCGTGCTGGTGGATGCCGGGGTGATCATGGTGGAGAACTGCTACCGCCACCTCTCGGAGATGCCACCGGAAGAGCGCGCCGCCAAGCGGCTGGAAGTGGTCATCACGAGCGCCAGCCAGGTCGGCCGGGCCATCTTCTTCTCCCTGGCGATCATCGTGCTCTCCTTCGTACCGGTCTTCATGCTGGAGGGGCAGGAAGGGAAACTGTTCCACCCCCTGGCCTTCACCAAGACCTTCTCCATGATGGGCTCGGCCATGATCGCCATCACCCTGGTGCCGGTGCTGATGTACTACTTCATGCGCGGCAAGAT
>DAINBV010000090.1:0-17658 GCA_036732725.1 Geobacteraceae bacterium
AACCTGGGAATGCCGGAATCAAAATCCGGTGCCTTACCGCTTGGCGACGCCCCAATAAATCTGAAGTTACAATGTTGCTACAACCGTCGAGAACCAGTTTTGCTGGCCAACGATCTCCTGCCGTGCCGCTTCGGCCAGCTGCTGCTGTTCAAACAGTGCAAACACAGTTGAACCGCTACCTGACATCATGGCTCCCGAAGCCCCACAATCCACCATTGCAGCCTTGATTTCTGCAATTACCGGATAGGAAGGAATCGTTACCGACTCAAGATCGTTTGAAAAGATCGAGCAAACATCACTAAGTGACGTGTAGGAAACCGGTAATTTAATAAGCTCGCGTGTATTTGTCAAGAGCAAATTTTTATAGACCCATCCGGTTGACACATGGATGCCGGGATTGATCAGTAAAACCCAGACTGAGGGCATGTCCGGCATGGCGCGCAATTGTTCGCCAATTCCTTCAGCCAGTGCGGTTTTCTTGAAAATAAAAAACGGCACGTCAGCCCCCAGAGTTACGCCGATATCCATTAACTGTTGATCGGAGAGCTGCAACCCGAGCAACTGGTTCATCCCCATCAGCACCGTGGCTGCATCGCTGCTGCCACCACCCAGGCCGGCAGCCACCGGGATTCTTTTCGAAATTGAAATCCTGACCCCCTGATCCGTGACGGCAAGATCGAGCATGGCCCGGGCAGCTTTCCAGGCAATATTCCCCGGCCCGTCCGGCACCCCCTGTTTGCCGCAAGACACGGAAATCCCCGCCGCCGAAGTCAAGCTCAGCGTTATTTCATCACACAAATCAATGCGCTGCATCACCATGCGCAGATCATGGTAGCCATCGGGACGGCGTCGGAGTACATCCAGCAGATAATTGACTTTGGCAGGTGCTTTCAGAATAAGCGTTGACACAATCAGGACTCCATCAGGCGATAGTTATCGCACTGACTTACTTAATTTAAGCATCGACGAAAATCAAGGCAAATCATGATTACCAGTCAAAAAGAGAAATTTGCCCCTCTTGCACGGTTTGTCATCATGCCCTATACTGTCGAAAAATTTTAAAGGAGCACCACCATAATGAACCCGCGCTTACCCGCCGAATGGGAAATCCAGGATGGCGTCCTGCTGGCATGGCCACATGCAGGAACCGACTGGGCCCCCATCCTGGATAAAGTCCTCCCGGTCTACCGTGAAATTATCCGTACCATAACCCGCTTCGAAAAAGTCGTAATGGTAACGCACTCGGCTGCCGAGCTGACCCTCGACCTGGAACAGCATGACGTTGATCTACGCAATATCATTATCTGCGAAGCTCCGATCAACGACACCTGGACACGGGACTACGGTCCGGTCACCGTAATTTACAACAACAAGCCGGTGTTGCTCGATTTCGGCTTCAACGGCTGGGGATTGAAATTTCCCGCCAATTTCGACAACCAGGTTACCCGCCGGTTAAAACAACTGGGGGCGCTGCTCCCCAACATCAACAGTGTCGGCCTGATCATGGAAGGGGGAAGTATCGAAGCCGACGGCCTCGGCACGATCCTCACCACCGCCCACTGCCTGCTCTCCCCCAACCGCAACCCGCAACTGGACAAGAGCGAGGTTGAACAGGCGCTGGCCGCCATGATCGGCGCGCGCCGCATACTCTGGCTCAACCATGGCTGGCTGGCAGGTGATGACACCGATTCCCACATCGACACCCTGGCACGGCTTTGCCCCGACAACACCATCATCTACCAGGCCTGCGACAACCCGCTGGACGAACACTACGATGCACTGAAACAGATGGAACAGGAGCTGCAGGGTTTTACCGCCAATGATGGATCAAGCTACCGCCTGTTGCCACTCCCCTGGCCAAAAGCTCGTTTTGACGCCGATGCCCACCGGCTTCCTGCCACCTATGCCAACTTCCTGATCATCAACGGCGCCGTACTGGTTCCAACCTACAACGACCCGGATCATGACCAGCCGGCACTGGAGGTGATCAAAACGGCATTCCCGGGACGTGAGATAATCGGCATCAATTGCCTGCCGCTGCTGGAACAACACGGATCTCTGCACTGCATCAGCATGCAACTCCCCCAGGGTGTACTGCCATGAAGTCACTCACCGCGGCCCTACTCCAGCAATCATGCAGCAGCAATCGCCAGGAGAACATCGAAAAAACCAGCGGCCTGATCCGCCAGGCCGCCGCCAAAGGCGCCCAACTGGTGTTGTTGCAGGAGTTGCACTGTACCCCCTACTTCTGCCAAGTGGAAGATCCGCAGCTGTTCGATCTGGCCGAAGCGATTCCTGGGGAGACCAGTGCACAGTTCGGGAAACTGGCCGCCGAACTCGGTATTGTACTGGTAACCTCCCTGTTCGAACGCCGCGCCGCCGGACTGTATCACAACACCGCCGTGGTGTTTGACAGCGACGGCAGCATTGCCGGCAGCTACCGTAAAATGCACATCCCCGACGACCCCGGCTTTTATGAAAAGTTTTACTTCACCCCCGGCGATATCGGTTTCACCCCGATCCAGACCTCGCTCGGCAAACTGGGAGTTCTGGTCTGCTGGGATCAATGGTACCCGGAAGCCGCCCGTCTGATGGCGCTGGCTGGTGCAGAACTGCTGATCTACCCGACCGCCATCGGCTGGGATCCGAACGACACGGTCGAAGAGCAAATCCGCCAGCGGGAGGCCTGGATCACGGTGCAGCGCGGCCATGCCGTTGCCAACGGAATCCCGGTGCTGGCGATTAACCGGGTCGGGTTTGAGCCTTCCCCCACTGACCCGCAAACCGGCATCCGCTTTTGGGGCAGCAGCTTTGTGGCCGGCCCCCAGGGTGAGCTGCTGGCAGAGGCATCAACCGATAACGAGGAAACCGTGCTGATCGAGCTCGATCTCAAACGGAGTGAAACGGTCCGGCGGATCTGGCCGTTTCTGCGGGATCGCCGCATCGATGACTATGGCGAGCTGACCAAGAGGTACCGCGACTGATGCTGTTCCAGGACAAACAGCTGATCGATGCGCTCTCAAGCTCAGGAATCCTCCCCTCCATGATCACCCCGGCGGTGCTGATTTCCGCCTGCGGCACCCTGATTTTCTCCACGTCCGCCCGGCTGGGGAGAATTTTTGACCGAGTCAACGTCATGAAGGGGGAGATCGAGGCGATGGCTGACGGAATCAGCAGCTATCCCGAGGAACGGCTGAAACATCTGAAAGACCAGATTATTTTGCAGCGCAAACGGGCCACCCTGATTCACAAGGCGATGTCAGCGCTCTACACCGCCACAGCCCTGTTTATCGCCTCCAGCCTCGGCATTGCCGTAAATGTCGCCTACGGCTACCCGGAGCAGGCCTGGATCCCGACTCTGCTGGCGTTGATTGGTGGCCTGTTTCTGTTCGTGGCATCGGCCTTCCTGCTCTACGAAAGCCGCTTCAACCTCCGCTTTGTCAACCGCTCGATCGAGTTTATCGAATTTCTGGAGCAGAAAATCGAGCAAAAGGGGAACAAGCATGAGTAGCGGCGCAGCTACGCCGCGAAGTTTGCATTGCCAGCAGAGCAGCAGCGGTATATGGTGGTTCTACCGTTTACAACGGCAATCCGCCACATTCCGGAAAACAGCGATTACCTGAACAGGATTACTTTTTTTCACGACAGGACAGTATATAACATGCGCTTTGACGAACTCACCCTCCCCGCCCCCCTGGCACGCGGCATAGCAGATGCCGGATTTACAGAATGCACCCCGATCCAGGAAAAAACGTTCCCCCTGACCCTGGCAGGCAAAGACATTGCCGGACAGGCGCAGACCGGAACCGGCAAAACCGCCGCCTTTCTGGTGACACTCTTCACCCGTTTGCTGGAGTCCAACGCTGATCAACCGCACAAACACCCCCGTGCCCTGATTCTGGCGCCAACCAGGGAGCTGGTGGTCCAGATTGAACAGGATGCCCAGCTGCTGGGAAAATATTGCGGTTTGACGGTGCAGGCGATCTACGGTGGCATCGATTACATGAAACAAAGGGATGCGTTGCGAGAGGGAGCTGACATCATCATCGGCACACCGGGGCGGCTGATCGATTATCTAAAACAGAAGGTCTACAGCCTCAAGCAGATCGAAATGCTGATCATTGACGAAGCGGATCGCATGTTTGATATGGGGTTCATCGCCGACCTCCGCTTTATTCTGCGCCGGCTCCCCCCTTTCGACCAGCGCCAGAACCTGATGTTTTCCGCCACCCTGAACCATCGCGTGATGGAGCTGGCTTACGAATTCATGAATGCGCCGGACAAGGTTTCGGTGACGCCGGAGATCATGACTGCCGAACGGGTGGAACAGGTGCTGTACCACTGCTCCCGCAAGGAGAAGTTTCCGCTGCTGCTCGGACTGCTGCGCCGCGAAGGGATGGAGCGCACCATCATTTTCATTAACACCAAGCGTGAAGGGGAGTTTCTGCATGACCGGCTGAACGCCAACGACTTCCCCTGCCGGATCATTTCCGGCGATGTTGATCAGAAAAAACGGATGCGCATTCTGGCTGATTTCAAGGAGGGGAAACTCCCGATCCTGATCGCCACCGATGTGGCATCACGCGGGCTCCACATTGACGGCATTTCACACGTTATCAATTACGACCTGCCGGAAGACAGCGAAGATTACGTCCACCGTATCGGCCGTACCGCACGGGCCGGCGCCGAAGGGAAGGCCATCTCCCTGGCTGATGAGGACGGGGTCTTGAACCTGGAAGCTATTGAGGAATACATCAAGGGGAAGATTCCGACCGAATGGGCGGAGGATGACCTGTTTGTCAATGATTACAACCGGGTATCACGACCGCCACGTCCACCACGCAGCGGAGATGCTGCACGATCGGGCAAGCCGGGAGCGAAACCGCGCCGGGACTCAAAACCGCATATCAGGAAGAGTTCACCCCCCAAAGCGGCTCCCCCGGCCATAACGGCAGCACCGGCGGAAGGTGACGTGGCAGCTAAAAAACGGCGCCGGCGGAAGAAGAAAAGCGCGCCCCCGTCAGCTGCCGCAGAATAACCCTGAAAAATCCATTTAGACACCGAGACACAGAATAGCTCCACACGAACAATCGAACAATCTTGAAAACGGCAGCTGCAAGCTGCCGTACTATGCACCACCTCTGTCAAAACCTCATCTGCACGCCGCCCAAAGCGCGTATGCCGTCATCAGGATAGCCGCGATGACTTTGGTAAGCTGCATTAAACAGGTTGTCAACCTTCACATAAAGGTCCGCCTTAACCGTTTTACATGTCAGCGGTTGTGTGGCCCTGATGTCGAGCGTCACGTAATCATTCATCTTTTGTTCAGGCAGGTTCTGTGCCTGGCTGTAACGCTCACCTTCATAACGCAGCGAACCCTCCAGGCGTGTCTTCAACTTTGGTACGGTATACTGTAACGTCATCTTCACCTTGATGTCCGGGGTGTACGGCAGTTTTTTACCGGTGTCGTTGTCTTTTGAATTTTGCCAGATGAATGACAGGTCACTGACAAGGCCTGACTCCCAGCCGTATTTTCCGGTCAGTTCAACCCCTTGCCGTTCGGCACCGGAAATGTTGATCGGGCGGTAGATCTGGTCGGCGCCGCGTTCCGCTGTAATCAAATCCCAGGTATCAACCCGGAAAAGGGTCGCCTGAACCAGCTTTTCCTTGGCAAATTTGTACTCAACACTCACATCGGAGGAGAGCACTTTTTCCCCGTTCAGGTCAGGGTTGCCTCTGCTCTGGTCGATGGAGCCATGAGTGGACTGATACAGCTGTTCAAAGGTCGGTACATTGGTGGTGTACCCGACTCTGACCTTCACCAGGGTTTTCTCATTCACCCCCCATCCCAGGCCGAGTAAGCCGCCGGGATTGAAACCGAAGTCATTGGTAATGTCAGCGCGAGCGCCGATTGATGCCGTGAAATTTCCAAATCGCTTGTCAAACTGAGCATTCAGCCCATTTCTTACCCGCTCATGCTTGCCCGCCAAGGTATGATCAAAGTCATTGAATTCCGACATGCCGCCGACGCGCAGTTCCCATGCGCCATCGCCGTGCGCCCAGCAGGTATCCAGCTTCAAGCCAATCTTTCTGTCATCAAGTGTGGCGGTATAGCCATACTGTGATCTCTCTTTCAGGTTAACCAGGTCACCATACATGTTCAGGGTGTAGGTACCGCTTTCCATCAATGCGCCGACCATCCGGCCATCCAAAGACCCCTTGCGATACTGCTGCCGGGCATCAGGGGTTACGTTGTCGGTCGGGCCGGGAACCCCGTATTCCGCCTGATAATAACGGCCATTGACTTCATACTTGTTGCCGTTCGTGCCGCTACGGTTCCAGTTAACAGCGGCGTTGCCGTCATTCCTGTCGCTGTTGTCGCGTTTGCCGTCGCGATGATTGTAGTTGCCGGAGAGCAGCAGGTTTCCGTCCCCCAGTTTCAGCACCTGGCCGGCGCCTGCCTGTATCTGGCCGTACGACCCACCAGCAGCCTTGATCGTGCTGCTTGACTTCTCGCCTTTACCCGACGGTTTTATCTCTCGCGTAATAATGTTGATGGCGCCGTCACTTCCTCCCGGCCCCAGCCAGACCGGGACTGGCGGTTTGAAGACAGTCACCGACTCGATGATCTCAACCGGGATGGCATTCAAGTCCATGCTTCCGGCCTGGTTGCTGTTAAGCGGCCTGCCGTTCAGCAGTATCAGTACTCCGCCGGACTTTCCGGAGCCCCTGATGGAGATACGTGAGCCCATGCCAGAGGTAGGGTAAACTTCTACGCCGGGCATGGTTTTCAAAACCTCCTCCAGAGTGGAATGGTTGCGTTTGACGATCTCGCTGCGTTCGACAACGTTGACATCCTGCGGATAGTTTTTGATGTAGTCGTCCAACTTTTCCGCTGTGACAAGCACTTCTCCCAGGGTATAGGCAGAAGGCGCTGTTTTGGTTGCTTCCGCCGCGGTAGCGGTTACCGTGAACAGCAGCAAAAGCGCCACTATTTGCATCAGAATCATTCTGTAGTTCATGTAATCTCCTGATTTCTTTATAAACGTTTTCAACTACTGCAATTGAAACTGTACCGGCATGACAATTTCCGCAGCAACGGGGGGACGCGGAAACGGCGTCACACTTTTGACCGTTTCCATGGCGCTGTTATCCAGCGCTGTATAACCGCTGCTCTCCCTGACCTGAATCGAGCGTACGCTGCCGTCTTCAGTCACCACAAACGCCAGCACCACCCGACCGCTCCACCCCATGCGCCGCGCAACCAGGGGATACGTGAGGCGCTTTATGATCAGGTCGCGGATATAGGTGAAATGCTCCTTGAGATAGCGTTGCTGCGCCTTTTCAGCAGACATCCCGCCGCCGGAGGCCTGTTGTGCAGCCCGTGGCACGGCAGCGGCAGTCTGCTGTTGTGTTGAAACCGGCCCAATGGAATGTTGCGCCACAGCCTTGCTTGCCTGCGTTGCAGTTGGTGTTGGCGCGGCATGATTGCCTTCTGTTGAATTCGGCTGAGGCTCCGGCCTTGCCTGCTCCGGTTCTCGTGCAGTCGGCGTTTGGATGGCTGCAGTCGGCTGTTTTTGGTTGACGGATGTCGGCTTGGGAGCAGCTTCCGTCGGCACTGGATTTTCCCGGGCCTGCGCTGAAAGCGGCGGCGGGCTGAGCGTAAAATCAATACTGACCGGCGGTGTGCTGGTGGCTCTATTCGCGGCGCTTATCAGCACCAGGGCCAGCAGCACCAGATGCAGGGCAAGCGAAGCCGCATAGCATACGGCCATTTGTCCATCACGACTCACTGTCTGCTGGTCGGTCATACAATGAACTCTCCGCTTTATCGATTTCTTCTGAACCCGGTTGCCACCAACCCCGCCACGACAATAAACCCCAGTATGAACAGCCAGGGGATCGGAGCTGATGCCGCGCCGGATGCCGGTTTACCGCTTTCCTGCATCTCAAACCCTTCCACCTGTTTGCCCTTTGCCGCCTTGCCGCTGCCGTCCGGTGCTGCGCCGTTTGCGCCCTGTTTTGATGGCTGCGCGGTTGCCTGTGTAGCAGACGGCTTGCCCTGTTGCCCGCTTTTACCCGCATCCGGTTGTTTCATGTTTTGCAGCGCCTGCTGAAAGCCGGGAGCCAGTGCTTTCAGCCCCGGCACGGAAAGCAGGGTTGCGGTGGTGAACTTCGTCAACTGAGGATTGTTGCAGGTATGATCGCAGCAGGCCAGCCCCACTTCCTGAACCGTTCTGGCATATTCCTCGGCCAGCTTTTCGACTACCTTCTGATCCGGTTTCCAGTACTGTTTGCGCACGGTTTCAAGCATCCGGGACACCACCGACTGGTAGGCCCACATATTCCTGGACTGGCGAAACAGCTCCTTGATCCCCAGACCGTTCCGGTCCAGCACGTAGGTCTCATGCATCTCCTGCCACTTGGCGCTGTCCACCGCTTCCGGCACCGTCACCTGCCACCCCCAGAGATGCTCGGTCACCTTATCGATAAAACGCGCTCCGGCGTACCCTTCCTTCATCATCGCCTTGATCCATTCCGGATTGAGATAGCGGGAGCGCATCTCGCGCCCCATCACCTTTTCCAATGTTTCCTGTTTGGCTTGGTTGGGATTGGTCATGTCGGTCACGTAGACCTCGGAGGTCGTGCCGTTCACCACGCGGATCGCCATGGCGGTGCCTCCCAGGTACTGGTAGAAGTCGTCCGTATCCAGTACGCCGATGGTGTTGGTGGAACGGCTGTGAATGGCGATCTTACTGCCGGTGAGGGCGTTTTTCAGCAGATCCGTGCCGATCTCCTGTCCCTTGTGTTCCACCTTCTCGCCCCAGAAACCCTGGCCAAAGGGATGCCCCATACGCATGAAATAGACGTCGGTCACCTGTTTTTCGTTATCCCACTTGTCGGAGGCAACGATCACCTTGTCCAGGCCGGTGCCGTACGCTCCGGGCGGCTCGGTGAAGATACGGACCGATGCCAGTCGCCCTGCCTTCTCCTCCGCCATCCCTTTGTCGAGTAACATCTGCCTGGTACGTTTGCTGTTGGCTCTGATCAGGTTGTCTTCCTCGTCCTGATCACGGGCAACCGTCACCGCGCTGTCCAGCAGCATCATCAGGTTGGCAAACAGGTCGCGGTACAGCCCAGAAGGGACGATGGTGACGTCAATCCGGCCACGCCCCAGCTCCTGCCGCGGAATCGCTTCGACACCCTTGACCCGTCCTCGCTCGTCCCATTGGGGACGCACACCCATCAGGTACATGATCTGCGATTCCATCACCCCTTCGTGGCGGATGGTTTCCGTTGCCCAGATATTAAAGGTCAGTTTGTCCGGGTAGCTGCCATGGCGTTTCCGATACCCTTCAATCAGCTCCTGGGCCAGTTTTTTCCCACTGTTGTAGGTGCCGGTGGAAGGTACTCTGGTCGGATCAAAGGCATAAAAGTTTTTGCCGGTGGGGAGCGAGTCCGGGTTGCGGATCGGATCATTGCCGGTGCCGGAGGGGATATATTTTCCCGCCAGAGCGGCCACAAACGAGTCGAGTTCACGCGCCCCGATGGCGGCTATGGCCCGTTCCAGAGCGGCGATGCGCTGCTGACGCTCTTCAGGTTTCAGCCCCTTCTCGATGGCGATAATCGCCTCGGCGGTGCTTTTCAGATGCTTCTCATCCGGAGATTTGCCGAAGGTATGCAGCCCGAACGGTGTGACTTTCTCGCCGATTTCCTTGATATAATCGTCCAGCACCTCAACCTGTTCCGTGGTGGTAATGGCCGATAGCTTCAGGTCGGTCAGGATGCCCCCCTTGCGGGCCAGCCGGTTGATCTCCTCCAGCTTGGCTAGCGCCAGTTGGGGGGATTTCTCCTTGGCATCGTTGTAGTCGCTGATCAGGGCCGCCAGTTCTTTCAGCTCCCGGTTGATACCAGCCTTGTCAAAGGGTGGCGTCATATAGTCGATCACCACCGCCATGCCGCGCCGCTTGGCCTGAAGCCCTTCACCCACATCATCCACGATGTAGGGATAGATATTGGGAAGGTCCTGCATCAGCAGTTCCGGCGGATCTTCCTGCGTGAAGCCGACCTCTTTGCCAGTCAGCCATTCCTGGGTGCCATGGGTGCCGATATGGGCCACGGCATCAGCCTTGAAGCCGCGTTTCAGCCAGAGATGAAAGGCGATATACTGGTGGTGGGGAGCGGTGTGGACATCATGAAAGAGTTTTTTTACATCCTGCTCCAATCCCCGCGACGGCTCCGGCGTAAAGAGGATCTTGCCGTATTTGACCCCCGGTAGCACGATAAACGTTTTCCCCTTCGGGTCGCGCCAGGTCATGATGGCGGCGTCATCCGGCTCGCCCCAGCTTTTCAGCACATCCGTGCGGAAGTTGGCCGGCAGCTCCATGAACCAGCTTTTGTAAACCGCCATTGGTATCAGCACGGCGCGACCGCTCCTGGCCAGGCGGTCGATCTCCGCCGGTGCCCAGTTGCCGATGTTACGCCCAAAGGCATGTACCTCTTCAAACAGCTTCTCTTTGGAAATGTCGTCGTTTCCGGTGGAGTACCCTTCACGTTTCAACCTGCTCAATATTTCATAGAGACTTTCCGGCAGCACATTCAGGTATGCCGCGCCGACATTCTGCTTTCCCGGCGGGTAGTTGTAGTAGATGATGCCGATCTTCTTGTCGCTGTTCGGCTTCTGCTGCAGGGTCAGCCAGCGTTTGACCCGATCCGTCAGCCGCTCTATCCGCTCAGGAATCGGGCGGGTCTCCACATACTCCAGCCCGGTGGCTTTATCCAGCACCCGTTCCTTACTGGCCACCACGGTCGGCTGAATGATCCCGGCCATTTCCGGCAGTCCGATGGTTGAACTCCGCTCAAAGATATCCAGTCCAACCAGCGATTTCTCCCACTCTTCGCGTGATTGGGAATGCAGGATGACGGCATCAATTACCGGCACACCCAGGCGGGTCAGGATCGGCACCGCCCTCTGCGGTGTGATGCCAACCTTGAGGGAAATGCCGATCACCGCCTGAACTCTGCTTTTACCGTTTTCGTCAAAGAAGTACTTTTCCACCGACAGTTCCGAGGGATAACCGTAAACCGGTAGCACATTAAGTCCTTGTTTTTCCAGCGAATCAATAATGCTGTCGAGCAGTGCGGTGTCGTCGTTATCCACCAGGTTTCGGTAAAAGGGGATGCCGATCCAAGGGCCGGGTCGGTGGCGATACAGCTTCATATACTCGGCAAAGCTGCTAACGGTGCGCTTGCCGTCCTTCAGATATAAGCCGAAGTCAGGAATTATCAGCGGCTCTTGATAGGCAACCGCAACGCCGCACTCCCGTTTCAGCAGTGAAAGAATCATGTTAACGGTGTTTTCCACTCCCCCCTCTTTTTGATAGCGGCTGACGGTGGATTCATTTTTCAGGCCAAGGGCGCTGTCATCCTTGCTGTACATCCCACCCACGGCATACACATTCATCCCGGCCTGCTGCATGGCGCTGATGGAAGGCTTCAGCAATTCAAGAAAACGGCGATCCATGATATGAACAATGCCAAACCCTTTTGATCCGGTGAGATAGTGTGCTTTTGCTCCGTTCTGATGCTCAATCCCCGCCTTGGTGACCACCTCGAACATTACCTGACGCGCCAGTTCGGGATGCTTTTTCTTGATAATCTGAACCGCCTGCACCGCCAGACGGGAGTTGTAATCGCCCAGCATCAGCCGCACCTGTAGCGGAGTTTCGGCAGCGAGGGGGGCCAGCGGCACTAGCAGCAACAGGGCAATCGCACCAACGGCCCGCAACAAATTGAAAAACAGACTATTCCGGCACATAGATCACCTTCCCGTCTTTCAACTGATAGGCGGTGCCCAGCCGTTCCCCCTCGCCGGAGAGCCGCTTGTCAGTCACCTTGCGGACTTTGATCTCCTTCCCCTTTTTGCTGATTACTTCAATTTTGCCATCAGCCGTCTTTTTGGTAATGGTTACCTCTGATTTGGGGTCCATCAGATCCAGCATGTTGTAGGCCATGAACAGGGCGATCATCATACTGACGATAAAGACCACGCTGACGTCGAACAGGTTGGCAACGCCGGAGATCGGGTCTTCCAGCGGTTCGTCGTACTTGTCGAAACGATTGCGCCGTTTAAGATAGCGCATGGTCGTGCTCCTCTTCCGCTGGTTGGGTTGGAACGCCCAGATGCGTTCTCAGCATCAGTTCGGTCTGATATTCCATCTCCCGCAGGTCGGCCCGCACCCATTTTTCCTTCACCAGCGACATCAGATAGGCCACGACGCTGCTGGCCAGACCGACAACCACGGTGGTAAAGGCGGTCACCATGCTGCCAGCCATCTTGGGCATGTCCCCCTGTGCCAGAGATGAAAGCGAGATCCCCATCGGGATCAAGGTTCCCATCAGGCCGAGGGCCGGTCCGACCCGGATCACAAATCGGATCTTGTCCAGGGACTTTACCTGTGCCAGTTCGGCGGTCTGTAGCAGCCGCTCCATGGCGATATCCAGGTTAAGCTTATCCGAAGCCGACTCCAGAGCTGCGGTCAACTGCTTGATGAAGCGTTCAAGGGGGGTAGATGTCCCCTGTCGCCGTTCCAGCCACTCGCGCAGAAAACCACCAAAGTATATGGCGACCCAGGCGACCAGCAACACCAGTCCGGCCACAACGGGGAAGAGTAGTACCGATGAGATCAGGTAGAGAAAGGTTTCAAGTCCGGCAAGCAGATTCATTGTGCATCTCCTTTGTGTATAAAAAAGCCTGTCAGTAGCGCAATCGCCAGCAGCGCCAGCAGAATCGCGCCGTCCGGGCCGCTTGTCGCAGCCGGTTGTAATTCCTTGATAAATGAACAGTACATCCCCCGGGCTTGCTCAACCTTGCCCGGCAGGAAAAGCGAGGCGATAAAATAGAGCCCGATGGTGATCATGGCCAGTCCCAGCGAAGGGGTTGCAGTCCGCTCCGAACGCGCCCTGACCGCTGCCATCACCAGCAGGGTCATGGCACTGAACATCCCCCCCATCACGAGGCCGACACCCCATGGAAGCAGCGGCAGGGCCTGCAAGGCCGCCCAGGTGGAGAAGGTCATGGCGGAAAGGCAGACCGGGCATGGGATCAGCAGCGCCAGAGAAGAGCCGGGGGGGGCTGCCCCCCCCGACTTCATGATGATGGCAAGACCCCAGAGGATCATGCCGAGCGCCATGCCCCCATGCAGCCAGGGGCCGCCCCGCAGCACCGGTTCCAGTAGCTTGAGCAGCCGGTCAGCCAAGAGGGCGATCAATTCAAAGAGCGCCAGATAGAGGCCGATGGTCAGCACGACACCTTTGCGGCCAATCTGCCCGTATCCCAGGCCACTGCCGACTTTTACGCTAAAGATCCCCAGGCTGAAGACCGTGCCACCGATCCAGAGAATGATATTCAGATCCATGGTAACTCCTTGTCAGAACTTGAAGGTCAAGTCGCCGTATGCGGAGCGTCCCGGCGCCAGATAGTATGAGTAGTAATGCTCGTCAAGCAGGTTGGAGACGGAAAGTGAAGCCGTGGCCCATGAGGTGATCTTGTAGCGCATCTTCAGGTCAACGGTAAAATAGGGGTCGTAACTGGTGTAGACACCATTGACCGTATCGATGTTGGTGTCGTTGCCGTAGCGCTTGCCCACATAGCGGCCGGTGGCCGTTGCACCGAAGTCGCCGTATTCCAGATCGGCGCCGACATTGAACATATGTTCCGGTACATCGGTCATCCGTTTGCCGACAGAGGCGGGAGCCGCACTGTTTTCCTTGATGGTCGCATCAGAATAGGTGTAGTTGGCAAACAGCCTGAGCAGCTTGCCGAATTTCTGTTCCACCTCCAGCTCCACCCCTTTGCTTTCTGCCTTGCCGGCATTGACCTTGTCCTTCAGAGTTGCCGTGGTCGAGCTGTTGTAGATCATGTCGCTGATGTAGTTTTCATAATAGGTGGCCGAAACCGTGGCTCCCTCCCAGAGTCCCTGGCTGACACCGGCATCCCAGGAGATGGTTGTTTCCGGTTTCAGAGCAGGATTACCTGCGTAGGTAATGCCGCTGGAAGTGGTCCAGGTGCGGTAGAGATCGTATGCGGTGGGGGCGCGGAACGCCTTGCCGCCAGATATCTTGAAGGTTGTCTGGTCGAACGGTTTATAGACGATGGCCCCTTTGGGGCTGAACGAAGAGGCACTACGGGAATCATAGCGTTTCGGATAGCCGGCACTGCCGCCCTGGTTGGCGTAGCCATCGTAGGTATCCCACCAGTCCTGACGCAAACCGACCAAGAGGGTCAGTTTGTCCAGCACCACAATTTCGTCCTGGGCGAACAAGGCGAAGGTCCGGTCAGTTCCCTTTGACTCGTAGGTCATGGCTGCTGTGGAGTTCTCATCCTGCCAGTTGGTGAGGGTATGTTCCTTGGAATGAGCCCAGCCGCTGCGAAAAGCACCGCCGAAGGTGAGAAGATGACGATCCAGCAGTGGCATCGAGGCCTGAAGATCGGCATTGACCGCCCCGGCCGGGGTATCGGACAGTTTGCCCGGGCCGCCGCTTCTGGTGGCGCCGTTGGGTGGAGCTGCCGAGGTGGGGGTGGCGCCCCAGCTGCTGGCCTGATCCAGATAGCCGAGGTTCAATTTGAGTTTGACCGGAGAGAATTCAGTCTCGGCAGCCAGGCCGTACAGATACTGGTCGCTGCCACCATTGCCGCTCAGGAAGGATGCTTCCCGCACCGCACCGTAGTTCCAGACTTCAGCACCGCTGCTGGTGCGCAGATATGTTGCCGGATCGTTATAAGAATATTCACCGCTTGACTTCAGGAAGGTGAACCTGACCCAGGTATCCGCTGTAAAGCCGAACTCGGTCTTTACGGTCAGGTTGTCCTGCCAGGTGCCGTTTTTACCCTTGTCACCGATCCGGTACCGGGCTGCTCCGCTGGTGTCGGTCGTGTCGCCGTAGCCGGTGATGCCGGCGGTCGGCTTGCTGCTCTGGACGTTTAAGTCGCTGCGATAACCGTCCGTGCCGACATAGTCGTTATGGAGATACACCTTTAATTTTCCCAGAAACTTGTCGCCGTAGGAAACGACCACGCGGCGGCTGTTTTCCAGGCCGTTGTCGCTCCCCAGGGCAGACCCATAACCGCCCGTAAAGGTAAATTCCCGTTTATCCGGCATCTGGGAGATCATATTGACCACGCCACCCATGGCATAGCCACCGTAAAGGCTGGAGGCCGGCCCTTTGACCACTTCGATCCGCTCCAAACTGCCCGGCGCAACAGCGACGGACAGGACTGATCCGGCGTAGGGGCTGTTGAGGGTGATGCCGTCCAGCATCACCAGGGTGCGGGACTGCCCCGAAATACCGCGCAGGGTAATGGCTGACATCCGGTCCATCATCCCCTTGCCGCGGGTGGAGAGTACGCCCGGAACCGTGTTGATTGCCTCATCCACCGTGGTAATATTCCGTTTCTCCATCTCCTCTTTTGTAACTACGGCGACGCTGCCGGGGGCGGATTCCAGGCTTTGCTCGGTTCTGGTGGCGGTAACCACAATCTGATCCAGCCTGGTTTCACTCCCTGCTGCCTTGCCCGGTTGTTCCGCACCCATGGCAGCACTCCCCAGCAGACAGCACGACAAGGCGCCTGACACCAGGCTTACAACATGTTTCCTCTTCATAGTTTCCTCCCTCGAGATGTACGGATGGAACGGTATTCCGGCTTCGGGCTTCCTACTTGTCCGCCTTCCCAGGATGTCTCCCAGTGGCTGTTCGCGCTTGGCGCGATGAACGTTCGTTCCCTTCACGGCTGCGGGGCAGCGGGGGAATGGCTCAATCCAGAGCAGCACCCCTCTTCCTCGACTCCATCTGTGTAAAAAAGGCACAAAAAAAGTCCGCATATGCCGAAGCAGATGCGGACTTTTCGTATTCAAAGTCACATTATTACGTGTATTTCACTCTCCCTTTACCATGGGGGATTGTTGAGTGCTAAGATCATGGCAGGTCTTCTGGCTCGCGATTCATCCTCCGGGCGCCTTCCCGATCTTTCGATCAGTGACATATTGCCCATCGTCCTCGCTTACAGCGGCGGGTCCGCGGGGGACTCGTTCCATTCAGAACTGCACCCCTCTTCCCTATCAAGCCCTTGCGGGCACCGTGATCCGATATTTGGTTGTTAACTATAACTTGTGCCTATTTGGTAGCACAGCACCATATATAGAGTCAAGTTGAATTCAATAATACGGCAGCTGTTCATCAAAACACCCGCCGCTGTTCCTGTGCCATGAAACGACATGCTTGATCGCTTCGGCGGCCTTGGCCGTTACCGCCCATCAGAGTTGAACCCCTGATGGGGCTGGACATAGATATTTGCACTCCTATTGACCGATCTTCCGATCAACTCCCGAGCCGCCGAAAAACTGTTCCCATAACCGGCAGCACCGTTCAGGGCACGTGCGCATTCCGATTCATCCGAAAACACATCCAGCCCGACGCCAATGATTTTACCGGCATCGTAGAGTTTCAGCAATACCTCCTCCGGCGCAATTTCCCCTCTGGTCACGTTGATGAAGATCAACTCTTTGGCGGCGCCAGCCAGATACTCTTCTGAAAAATAGCCGCTGTTATGGTATCGGCTTTTACGGTCTTTGGTCAGATTCATCGCATTGACCATGATGTCGCTGGTTGCAACGGCCTCGTCCCGGGAGATGAAACGAACCTTACCGTTATATCTGCGGTCCAGCTCCTCGTGTCGAATATCTACTCCGCGCACGGTCAGCCCGTTTGCCGCGGCAAGATCATGAATACATTTTCCAATGTTGCCAACTCCGAAGACCGTGAGGGTCCGTTGTCTCCCCAGCTCCATGAAAGGCCGTGACTGATTTCTTTCGAAGGTAGTGCAGTTACGTTCATAGTGGTTGAGCAGACCTGCACAGGCATAGACGAATTTCAGCGCTGTCTGTGCAACCGCCATAACGCAATATTCCCTGAGCGATGCGATATTGACCTGCTCTATCAGCTGTTCAACATGGTCATAGCCGGCGCTGCGGGTGATAATGCTTTTCCGACCGTTGTTGAGGTAACTTGCCGGAACAACCGAGTGAGTTTTTATGGAGAGTAAGTCGGGGAGCACTATCGCAGGATTCTGTGCCATAAAGTTCTGCTGTGAATCCGGTGTGATCAGGTAGCTGTGACTTGCCGGCAACAGATGCTGTTCGACGGCCTTGATGGTCTCCGTCTCAAGATGAGAGGCTTCTGTGCCCAATGCCTCGAAATGAATGATATCATAGCCGGTTTTCGGATGAGGCGCCGATGTTGAGCTGTTCATTACAGTTCCTGATACTGCAGATTAGGTTGCTGTTTCAGGCCACGAATCACAGCCCCTTGACCAAAGTTGCCGAAACTTCGTTGAAACGCACGATCCTTTTCCCCTTATGATCACGCATAAACTCCTTTGCCTCGGCTTCTCTTGCAAAGGGAATCAGCTCGTGCCCCATGGGGCCGTAAACATCGCTGCCAAGGACAAACCATGCTGATTTGGCATCAATCTGTTTCAGGGCATAATAGTCACGCACCGTCAGAGTGACAACATCTGACGGTTTTCTGTTTGGGGTATATTTTTTGGGGGGTAGTCGGTTAGAGCCCCCTATCCGGTTACTCCCAGTTATATCCTTTGGT
>DAINBV010000091.1:0-17397 GCA_036732725.1 Geobacteraceae bacterium
ACGCTAGCAAGGGGCGAGTCTTTTTTTTTATTCTACTGGCGGACATTATGTCTAAATGTAACAAAGGAGTCCACAGTGAAGACTGATTTTAAAATTAAAGCGATGTTTTTGATACTGATACTGGCATGCTGTTGCCCTTTCGTAAGTGCCCCGATCGCGCTGATTGCCGGAATTACGTTCGGTATCATTACGGGCAATCCGTGGAGAATATACACTTCCCTCTGGAGCAGGCGTCTCCTGCAAGCCTCGGTGGTTGGCCTAGGGTTCGGCATGCATTTGCCTGAGCTTTTTAAAACAGGTAAGGATGCCTTTTTGTACACGGCCATTAGTATCAGCGTTACCATGCTGGCGGGACATCTGTTAGGTAAACTTTTCAAAACTCCCCAGCGTACATCCCTCCTGATCTCTTTCGGGACTGCCATTTGCGGTGGCAGCGCCATTGCTGCCATGGCCCCGGTTATCAAGGCGGAGGATGAAGAAACCGGCGTTGCCTTGGCCACTGTGTTCACCCTCAATTCCCTGGCCTTGCTTCTATTTCCACTTGTTGGGCACTTTCTGGAAATGGAACAGCGACAGTTCGGACTCTGGTCAGCTCTGGCGATCCACGATACCAGTAGTGTGGTGGGAGCGGCGGCTGCCTACGGTGGCACTGCCCTGGCAGTCGGGACAACTGTAAAACTTGCACGGGCATTATGGATCATGCCTTCCGCACTGTGTGCTGCCTGGTTCACCAAGTCGGAAGGAAAAGTGAAATTCCCTCTGTTCATCATCGGATTTATTGCCACTGCAACCATCAAAACGACGTTGCCGCAGTTTGATAAAGTCTGGTGCATCCTCAACGGCATCGCAAAACAGAGCCTGGTAGTGACACTATTCCTGATCGGCTGCGGCCTGACGCGGGAAGTAGTTGGTAAAGCCGGTATAAATCCGTTGACCCAGGGTGTCGTCCTCTGGATAGTTGTATCAGTGGCAAGCGGTGTTGCAATCATGTCCGGCTGGATTAATTGAATATAAAGGAATATACAATGTACCGTTTTTTCTACTACTGGAAGTAATCTGGCTCGATTACGGTAGACACTCCTTCTTGATTCATTGAAAGTAGCTGACGTTATGAGTAAGCAGCGTTACATTCCTGCAGAAAGAATATTACTTGGATGATTTTCGCTTAATTGAAAAATTTAAAAATGGCGATAGTTCTGCTTTTGGGGTACTTGTTCAAAGATACCAGGACAGGATTTACAGCCTGTGCCGCTACATGCTGGAGAACCCTCAAGATGCTGAGGATGCAGCACAAGATACGTTCATAAAGGCACATCAGGGGCTCAAGAACTTCTCCCCGGTGGCCACCGTGTACACATGGCTTTACCGTATCGGCGTCAATACCTGCCTCGACCATAAAAGGAAATCCTCCCTTCGCTCGTTTTTTTTCTTGGCTGACAACGAAACCCATCTTGACACTCTCCCTTCGCAAGCTCCTTCACCCGAATCAGTCTATGCCACCAAACAGTCAATGCAGTACGTACAAGCTGCCTTGAAACTTCTCTCGGAAAAATATCGGGTGGTGATTATCCTCAAAGAATTGGAGGGGTTTTCCTACGAAGAGATTGCGGAGATCCTTGATGTCTCTGTAGGCACCGTAAAATCAAGGATTTATCGGGCGCGGGAAGAATTAAATAAAAACATGAAAAAAATTGTGGAACAAAAATGAACATGGCTCGTTTAACAGAAAGGAGAGCAACGATGAGATGCTCAAATGTCGTTAAATATCTTTCGACCTATCTTGATCTCGAGCTTGGAGCGAAAGAAGTTGCCCTGCTCGAAGCTCACCTGGCTCAGTGTGATCGATGCAGAGCGGAACTGGAACAGTTGCAGCTGGTTCAAGGCTTGTTTAAAGATGCCCGGAAGTTTTCCGCCCCCCCCGCATTTCGGGCAAAGGTCTTGGGACGTCTACAGAGTCAGCCGGCACAAGGATTTTCATTTTTTCCCATGTTCATTCGGTTTGCTGAAATTGGTGTCTTCTTGTTGGCCATCACGGCCGGTATCATGTCAGGCGGCATGCTGATCAGTGCGGTTGCCCCGCATTATAAGGGAGAACAGGTTATTGCGGCTCTTTCACTTGAAACATTTGAGGCATTGCCGCCTGATTCTTTGGGGGGGGCGTATCTTGCCATGACGGAGGGGCGACAATGAGGATCAGCATTCTGAAGATTACGCTTGCCGTTTCTTTGATATTCAATATCTCGGTTCTTGGAGCGGTCGGCTATTTTTATTACACAAAAAACGCCTTCTGGGTAACTCCCCTCGGTTTCAAGGTTCGCAAAGACAAGTTTTTATTTGAGGAACTTTCACTGCAGCCCGAGCAGGTCAATAAAATGCGCGAGAAAGCCTTGCCGTTTCGTGCTCTAGTTGATCGTAAACGGCAGGAGCTTGTCACCAAGAGAAACGGCCTGTTTACTCTTATGCGCGCCGATACAATCGACATCCCGGCTGTAAAGTCGACCTTGTCTGAAATTAGTAGGATTCAGGCAGAGATCGAAGGAATGGTAGCGGATCATATCCTGCAGGAGAAGGCAACACTCGATAAAAGCCAACAGCAGAAGTTTCTCGATTTGATTCAGAAAAACATGATGCAGGACCGGATGATATGTCTTCCGGTGGGGCATAAGTAACACCATTGAACTTCCACTGGTGCCAACGCTGTTTGTTGAATCCGCAGCGTCAAATATCTATCGCGAGAGTGGGAAATACATGAAAACGACACTTGTATGTTTGACACTGTTAGTCCTGATTGCTGCTCGCAGCTATGCCGTGGAAATACTGACTCTTGACGAGGCTGTTGCCACAGCCATAGAGAACCACCCGCAAATTGCAGAAGCGAGGGAGAACCTCCTCGGTGCCGAGGCCAGAACCGTTCAGGCGCTTGCCAATTATTATCCACAGATAAGCTTTGTCGCCGACTGGAGTAGAGGGGAGACTTTTGTTGCTGCGCAGGAAAGCATAAGGTTATTGGAAACCAATACTGCCGGTTTGTATCTGAAACAAACCATCTATGATTTTGGACGAACTTCCGGAACGGTAGCAGCAACACGCGGTAATCGCGAAGCAGCAGAAAAAGCCCTTACCATTACCCGGCAGGATTTAACGTTACGTGTCAGGAATGCCTATTATCTACTTCTTGCCACAGAAAAGCAGGTAATTGCGGTCAAGGAAACTGTCAAGTCACGACAGGAAATTTTCAGGCAAGCACAGGAATTTTATAGTCAGGGGATCAGAGCCAAGGTTGATGTGGCCAGGAGTGAAGCGACACTGTTTGCTGCTAAAACGAGTTTGATACGGGCAGAAAACAACCGGGAAATAGCCCGGCTTGAACTTGCCAATGCCATGGGGATTGCATCCATAGGCGAGCGTAGCCTGGTTGAACCGTCCTCTGTTTTATTGCCATTGCCGGAGAAAAGCTTGTCGCAACAGCATGCCCAGCACAACCGCGCTGAACTGCAACAATTTGCAGCACTGAGAACAGCAGCATCCGGCAACCTCAAGTCTGCCAAAAGCAGCTTTCTGCCGATTCTCTCTGGTGTCGCCAGCGCCGGCTATGCTGAGCGGGATTTCCCCCCCCAGGGGAATGTTTGGGGAGTGGGCCTGAATCTGACCATGCCACTCTTTTCCGGCTTCTCATCGATTCAACAGGTCCGGGAAGCGATTGCAAACATCAACTCAATCGAGGCTCGACAGAACAATCTCAAACTGCAAATCAGCAAGGAAGTCGAATCAGCCTGGCTGGGGGGAAACGAGGCCGCTGCCCGCATAGTCTCGAGCCAGAAGGAAGTTGCGGCAGCCAATGAAAGTAAATCGTTGGCAGAGGGACGCTATCTTGAAGGTGTCGGCAGCATCATCGAGGTAACCGATGCGCAGTCCCAGGCACTTGATGCCCGGACAGCCAATATTCAGGCAACGTACGATTATTACATTGCACTGGCACGACTTGATCGGGCTGTAGGCAAACAATAGGAATCACCATTAAGGAGAGATACATGGATCTGTTAAGAAGTTTGGCAAGCAAGAAAAAGTATCTGCTCTGGCTGATTGTTCTTGTGGCTGCCGGCATGATTGTCAAAATCACGCTGTTAGCGCCGCCAAAGGTAAAGGTCGTGAGTATTGAGAAGCGTGACCTCACCGCCCAGGTCTACGGTAACGGAACGGTTGAGGCCAAAGTGGTGGTTGGGGTTTCAAGCAAGATTACCGGCAAAATAGTGGAACTCTACGCCGACCAGGGTGATCGGGTGAAGCGGGGTCAACTTCTTGCCAGACTGGAAAATGACGATTTTCGCCATCAGCAACAGCAGTCCGAGGCTGGACTAAGCAAGTCAGCGGCCAACCTTAGTGCGGAACAGGCCAATCTGCAAAAAGCCACGTCAAATCTGGCACTCTCTGAAAAAAATGCCCAACGTTACAAAACTTTGGCAGAGAAGAACCTCGTCTCCAAGCTGGAGGCCGAACAGTATGATACTGCCTGCCAGGTTGCCAGGGAAGAGGTTGCCCGCTGTAAGGCCGCTGTTGAGGCGGTGCGCATGGAGCAGCAAGCTGGTCGTGCCAGTGTTGGTTTTGCCAAAAGCAGGGTTGCCGATACCCTGATCTACGCCCCTCTGGACGGCATCATCATCAGCCGCGACCTGGAAAAAGGGGCCACCGTTTCACCGGGGGCGTCAATCTTTACCCTGGCAGATCCGCGCACAATCTGGGTTAAAGCCAACGTGGACGAATCCCAGTTGAAAGGGGTGGTGGTCGGCAAGAAGGCTATGATCACGCTTCGCTCCTCACCCGGTGAACAACTTCCCGGCCAGGTTGCCCGTCTCGGGCATCAAAGCGACCGGGTTACCGAAGAGCTTGAAGTCGATGTGGCATTCAATGAACCTCTGAAAAACTTCCGATTGGGTGAACAGTCCGATGTCTACATTGTTGCAGCAATGAAGAAAGAAGCAGCGTCACTCCCCTCTGCGACTATTGTCACCAAAGATAAAAAACGTGGCGTGTGGTTAGTCAGGAGTGGCAAGCTTGCTTTCAGGGAAGTTACCATCGGTATTGCGGACCGGCGTAACTTTACCGAAATAGTAATCGGTCTGGATGGCGGGGAACAGATTGCAATGGCGCCTGTTCCTGAGATGGTAAAATTCCAGCAAGATATGAACGTACAGGTAGCAAAATGAATCTCGCTATCCGGGACATACGCTATCACCGGGGGAGGTTTATCCTGACTTCCATCGGCCTGGGGCTCTTGCTCGGGGTTGTCATTAGCATGGGAGGAATCTACCGAGGACTGTTTGCCGATGCGCTAACCATTCTCAATACTACCAACGCCGATATCTGGGTAGTGCAGCAGGATACCAATGGTCCCTTTGCAGAAAACTCTCGCATCCCGGAAGACATCAAGTACCGCATAAAAGCGGTGCCCGGCGTGGCAGAGGCATCCCCGCTCTCTTTTCAGACCATCCAGATTGATCGCATGGACAAGCCGCTCCGTTTTTTCCTGATTGGCAATGACCTGAACGGCTTCGGTGGTCCACCGGTGATTCTTGCCGGTCGGAATATCCGCCAAAAGCATTACGAAATGGTGGTTGCCAAGGGAATGAAGATGGAGATCGGCGAAAAGATCCGTCTGGGACTCCATGACTATACGGTGGTGGGTATCACCGGCAAGGTGGTTTCGTCAGGGGGGGATCCGGCTGTCTACATGAGCCTTGCCGATGCTCAGGAGATTCAGTTCAAGAAGGGTAATGACGCCATCAGGAACGACCGGGAGCGGATCGGAGCGAATCTTTCAGCTGTTCAAACACTTTCCCCGGCCCAGGCAAAATACCTGCAGCAGAACATCTCCGGCATTACCGAATCAACCCACACGGTGAACACGGTCGTGGCACGCTTGGCGCCGGGCGCAAATCTGAAAGAGGTGCAGGAACGAATCAGGCGCTGGAACCATTTCCGTCCCCTCTCGGTTGAAGAGCAGACCAAAATTCTTACCAAAGGGATGATCGAGAAAGCAAGAATGCAGTTGGGGCTGTTCCGGATCATATTGCTGGTGATCTCGGCGGTCATCATCTCGCTGATCATCTATACTTCGACCCTCGACAAAATCAAGGTTATCGCCACCCTGAAACTGATCGGCTCGCAGAACCGCGTGATAGTCGGTATGATTCTTCAACAATCGATGCTGATGGGAATAATCGCGTATGTCATTGGTTATGTGCTGATTTTACTGACGTACGAAAAGTTCCCCCGCCGGATTGTCCTGGAGTCATTCGACTTGCAGGTACTTTTCGCGATTGTCATGGCGATCTGCATGATTGCAAGCTTTGTGGGGATCAGAAAAGCGCTCAAGGTCGAGCCTGCGGAGGCGCTGGGTGGATAAATCCATGTACGCAATTGAAGTTGATAAACTTACAAAAATTTACGGTAAGGGTGAGACTGCGGTTACCGCTATTGCCGATGCAACGTTCCAGGTAAGGCCAGGTGAACTGGTTGCCATCCTTGGTCCCTCGGGTTCAGGTAAGACCACCCTGCTGACTTGCATCGGCCTGATTAATGAGCCGACCCACGGTAAGGTAGTTGTTGATGGGGCTGTTGTTGCTGATCAGGGGTGGAGGTCGGGGCTCGATCTGAAACGTTTGCGGCGTGAAAAGTTAGGCTTCATTTTTCAGCATCATAATTTGATTCCCTTTCTGAGCGCCATCGAGAATGTCATGATCGCTTTGGAAATCAACCATCTGTCAAGGTCGGAAGCAAAAAGCCGGGCAACCGAACTTCTTATTTCGCTCAATCTTGGACACCGACTGAACAGTTATCCGTCGGCGCTTTCCGGTGGAGAGGCACAACGGGTTGCCATCGCACGTGCTTTGGCAAACAAACCAAAGGTAATCCTGGCAGATGAACCAACCGCCGCTCTCGACACTGAAAATGGTAGAAACGTCATGGAACTTTTGAAAAAGCTGGCCGTAGAAAACCATTCCGCCATCCTCGTTGTCACCCATGATCATCGCATGGTCGAGGGATTTGACAGGATTTTCCATGTCAGTGATGGCCGGATTACTAACGAAATCAGTAATTGACCCTCACGCTTGAAGCTAGGCGTAAACATCAGTCGATATACATTCAATCAACTTGTATTGAACTTAGGAATCTGATACCTTGCGGCAATGATTCGGTTGGAAATACATAGTCGCAGCATCAGATTTTTAACCCTGGTTATCCCATTCTTGCTAGTTTTTATGGGAACCAAGGTACCGAACCTTTCAAAGCCACGCGCACCAAAGCCGATGCGTCGCGCGGTTTTGGATAAAACCCCGGTTACTACAGCTTTACAATCAATTGTTAAGGCAGAGACAGATCATGTAGCTCTCTCAGAACCGCATGCTTGTTATTTTCTGGCAACAGAAGATCATACTCCGGAAGTCCATTGTTTTTTCTTACCACCCTACTTTTTTAAACAGAGTCCCTTTCCCCCACGAGCACCCCCTGTATTTTCCCTGCGAACCTAAGTAAATCATCCCGAATACTCTGATTTTTCAGTCTTTGTATCAGGCATGGGGCGGCCCGGTTATTTGCCATTGCCAGCGCTGCGACATAGTCGTGCACGTCCGCGTTTTTTACAACGTGTGCGCCATTACCGTCGTTTACCTGTGCCTACTATCGTTCAATCCCGAATAAAGGATAAGAATACCAGCGAACCTATGAAAAATCTCGATCTCGTACTAATCGTTCTCGTATGTATCTGTGTACTTTCGACACCTTGCCATGCCGGCTGCAACTGTGATGACTGGATGAAAAAAGGGGGATATTGCGTTGATTACATCAAAAGCAAAATACCAACTTTTCCGATCCCCCAAAGTACTGCTGCCATAACAGCCCTGAATAACAAGGCTCTTGACGATGTTTCTGAAGGGGATGTTGCCATATTTTTCTTAGATAAATATTGGCATGTAGCTTATGTTGAAAAGGTGCACCTTGATCAGCGTGGCAAATCAACTGCCATTGACGTGAGTGAGATGAACTTTGGCGACCAGATGTCATTTAGTGAATTCAAAAAGAAATGGCGGAAGAAAAGCAAGGGTGAGTGGAAAAGGGCCATCTGCTGCGGTGTTACTGATACCTATGATCAACTAACTTCACGCCACTATGTCTCTTTGAGTACGGTAAAACAGGTCTGGTCACCCACGATAACTGAAGATGACGATGATAAGGATGATGACACTGTTTTTGAAAAAGTCAGGGAAGTCTTGAATCGCGTCATCCAATTTACCGGAAGAGAACTGTGAAACAGCGGCACCATGGCTCTGAATATTTTCTTGAGTGAGTTAAAATCGATGTCTAAAATACTGCTTGCCGTCCTGTTTCAGGAAATCCAACAGTTTTTGAAGGTTGGCTGAAGGTTTGCCTTTATATGCCAGGGTCAACGGACGTTCGATGGATGGCGCAACTTCTTTAATACCGCTTCGAGTAGAATCAGCATTTACAATACCGATTGCCTCTACAGTGCCGGCAATGGCATCAGGGGTGTCTGACATGGTGCCCACATCTAAAACACTCTTTATCACCGCTTCATTATCCAAAATCTGGGATTGAAACAATGCCAATGAGCCGGAGGGAAGTGCAGGCCAGACAACCAGTATGGGGGCATCGTCACCACCGACTTCTTTCCAGTTCAGAATCTTTCCGGTAAAAATACCCTTGAGCTGTTCTTTTGTGAGCGAATTAACCTTGTTTTCGGAGTTCACCATCAACAGTCCCTTTTCTGTAATGGGAGAATAGGTCGTGTAGGCACTGATCCCCTTTACCGGTATTCCTGCTTTTTTGGACAGATCAAGCCAAATATCCAAAGGAAGGCTGGCACCGGCAACTTCTGCGTTTCCTTTTTCAAGTTCCCCCAGAGAAGGCGCCGGTCCACCCACCAGGATTCTGATGTCAATACCGGTTTTGGCTTTAAACGGTGTTCTGATCGGATCAAAGATGGCATTGATAAAGGTTTGACCGGTGGCGATCCTTATTTCGTCGGCAATTGAGAGAGAAACGGAGAGTGTAAGAAACAGAGCGATTAGAACTGATATCAGTTTGATCATAGTTTTTCCTCTGAACGTAATGAATTGTCGGCTGAATTATAGCCCCTGCCACAAGAACCAGCCACCAACCAAGACAACTACCATCCCGCTGACCCGCTTGGCCCACAGGGAAAAATTGACCACACCGCGTGCTTTGACAAATCCTTCCACAAATCCGGTGAAGGTTCCGGCAAAGAGCATCAACAGGCAATGGCCAATGGCGTAGCAGAACAACAGCGCTATGCCGTATAGCACCTGACCCTTGCCGGCCACCAGGGTCAGTAGCACGACCAGTACCGGAGTGGCGCAGGGTGATGAGACAACCCCGAAAAACAGCCCCAGCAGAAAGGCACCCACAATACCGCCTTGCTTCGGCTTGAAATCGCGCTTGATTGGGAAGCGGATCTCGTACAGCCCCATCAACTGGCCACCCATGACAAGCGCAATAACACCTGCAATCAGGTACCACGGGCCACCAAGAGTTCCGAACATGGTTCCCAGCAAGCCGGCTGTCGCACCCAAGGCAGTAAAGGTTAGCGACAGCCCGAAGACAAAGACCAGGGAATAACGGAACGCCTTGCCCCGGTCACCGTCGCTGTATCCACCGACAAAACCGACTACTAGCGGGATGGTGGCCAGGACACAGGGGGAAGCGGATGAAAGTAACCCGGCCAGAAAGACTGCCCCGAAGGCCACCAGCGGATAGAGGGTGATGATCTGCTCGATGTTGTCGAGAAAACTCATTTCAACCCTGCAGTCTTCAACCCCTGCAAAATCTCGGATTTGTCCATGAAACCCATATGTCGCTTCACTTCTTTTCCCTGGGCATTAAAGAATATCTGGGTCGGGATCATCTGGACGCGGAACTTCCGGGCCGTAGCCTCATCCTCATGAACGTCGATAAAGAGGATATTGGCCTTACCACGGTACTCGTTGGACAATGCTTCAAGGATCGGCGCCATTTTTTTGCAGGGAATGCAGCTGCGGGCGCCCAGGTCAATGACCGTTGGTTTACCGGATGAGATCGCCTGGGATATCACCTTTGCCGGAGCAGATGGAAGTTCCGCCTGAGCGATTGAGGCGCACAACAGAAGCAGACAAGTAGTCAGTAGTTTCATGGCAGCATCCCCATGATTTCGGCAACCGAGGCCAGTTTGCCGGAAAATTTGACCTGACCGTCGATCACCAGCGCCGGGGTACTCATGACGCCGTACTTCATGATTGAGGGAATGTCTTCAACCTTGACGATTTCAGCATTCTTGCCGCTTTCTTCCACCGCTTTTTTTACATTTTCGCACAATGTCTTGCATTTGGCACAGCCGGTGCCGAGTAATTCGATTTTCATCCCTCATTCTCCTCTCTCGTTAAATTGACCGGTTCTGCCGGTCAGAGTAAGGCGTTGAACAGATAGCCAACGCCGACAATTGCCAATGCCACTATTCCGAAGAATACCGCCAATAATCGATTTTTCAATACGTTCTTGAGAATAATAGCCTCCGGGAGTGACAACGCCGTAACTGCCATCATGAATGCCAGCACCGTACCAATTGCCATTCCCTTCTCCATCAGGGCATGGACTATGGGAATGACTCCGGCGGCGTTGCTGTAGAGTGGAACTCCCAGTGCCACAGCGATTGGCACGGCAAACGGGTTATCCGGGCCGGCCCAGTGTGCCAGAAAGTCCTGGGGTACAAAGCCATGGATAAATGCTCCCACTCCCACACCAACCACAACGTATGGCCAGATCTTCTTTAACAGTTCAAGGGTATAGTTACCGGCATAGTCCCGTTTTTCCTTGAACGTAAGTTGCACGATCTCGGCATGACCGACCTGCATTTCCCAGACATAATCCTGAACGTATTTTTCCATCTTGAGCTTGCCGATGACGATACCGGCGATGATCGCCACAACCAGTCCTGTGCCGATGTAGATCAGCGCGATCTTCCAGCCGAACAGCCCCCAAAGCATGATCAGCGCCACTTCGTTGACCATGGGTGATGAAATCAGAAACGAGAAGGTTACACCCAGCGGAACTCCGGATTCTACAAAGCCGATAAACAGCGGTACGGCCGAGCAGGAACAAAAGGGGGTGACGATCCCCAACAACGCTGCCAGGAGATTGCCGATGTATTCCCGCTTGTGAGAGAGCATGCGCTTGGTTTTTTCAGGCGGGAATGAGGTGCGGATGATCGCCACCACATATATGATTACCGCGAGTAGCAGGAAGATCTTCAGCGTGTCATAGATGAAGAAATTGAGCGCTTCCCCGGAACGGGAACCGGGAACCAGTCCAATGAGGTTGAATACCAGATAGTCGGCAAAGCTTTTAAGCATGACAAACTCCACAAGCATATGATTGTATACTCACACAAACGGACAAAAAAATATCCGTTACCGCCCATCAGTCAAAAAGCTGTGACGGCCGGAAACATCCTGCTTTACAATCAGGTTGATAATATCCGAGACCTCAGTGATTTCAGCGCGTTTGAATAGTCAGTGCAACAGCGATTGTCAAAGATCGTTTCCTTTATTCCTGCATTTCGAAGCTTCTGTCCAAAAGTGAGGCATTTATTTCATCACCAGCTTCAACTGTAGTACCTGAAGGGACAAGTATAAGTGCGTTTCCGAGCGTGAGCGAAGAAAGTCTGGCGGAGCCTTGATCGCCAGTGCTTTTGAGGTAATATTTTCCATCTTTCAATTCAATCAGAGTTCGAATCAGGTGCGGGCGGTCACCTTTGTTGTGAATCGGTTCGGTTGCAACTGCCCTGACAAGCGGACGGATACTACGAGTATGCCCCATCATGGCAAGCAGAGCCGGACGAACAAACATTTCAAAGCCAACCATGGTGGCAACCGGATTACCGGGCAGCGCAAAGAGAGGTTTACCGTCGATAGCAGCGAAAGCCAGTGGCTTTCCGGGCTTCATATTGATCTTCCAGAATTTGATTTCTCCGCCCATCTGCTCAATGACCTCTTTAACAAAGTCATGGTCGCCCACCGACACTCCTCCCGACGTTATGATGACATCGGCTTGCAGACCCTGTTGAAGTAATCTGCGGGTAGTATCACGATCATCACGGGCAATCCCGAGCATAATCGGTGTGCTGCCTGTCTCCAGAACTTGTGCTGCAATACTGTAGCTATTGCTGTTGATGATCTTACCTGACAACCGTGCTTCGCCTGGTTCAACCAGCTCATCTCCCGTTGCTAAAATTGCTACGACAGGTTTCCGGTAAACTGGTACCGTTGTCCTCCCGAAAGAGGCGAGCATGCCAATTTCCTGGGGCCTGATTAAGGTACCTTTAGTGAATATGAGTTTATCTGCGCCGACATCTTCTCCGCGCTTTCGGACATGAGAACCCGACTTTGATGGGCCTTTGAGTAGTAGTATGCCCTCGGAAGTTTCCAGGACATCTTCAACCGGAACCACCGTGTCACATCCGGGCGGAACCTGGGCACCGGTCATGATTTTAATGGCCTGACCTGCAGGCACGGGATCTGTGCGTATCGTCCCGGCTGGCAGAAAGCCACAGACCAGAAGAGATTCGCCCTTTAACAAATCATGTGAGTAAGCGTATCCATCCATGGCCGAGTTGTCTGCTGATGGTATATCCCATGGAGAACGAACGTCTTCCGCGAGAACCATCCCGAGGCTATCCAATAGAGGAACTGACACAACAGGCAATCCTGTTACCTGCTCTAATATGATCCGGCGGGCTTCGTCGATACTTATCATGATGTACGCATCCTTTTGTGCAATATCCGGCGAAATCGTGTTCCGTTCCGGATTGAGGTCACAATCCGCTTCAATACTACCTTACCAATGTGGCATGGAGTCGAGATCAGCCGCAACATGCTGTGGGGGGCGTGTTGTCGCTGGAACAGGCAGCGCGGCCGGTAGACGAAGTATCGAGCATGGTGGCCGAGAACTTCCTCATGGCGCTCGTGGCGCCTCTTTCGACCATCTGACCCGTTTCTATAGCGGCACGGATCTGTTCATCATCGATACCGAGCTCCCGGGCCTTCTCCACATGGTAGGTCAGGCATGGCTGGCAATGAGCACTAACTGATGCCCCAATTGCGATCAATTCTTTTATCCGTTCGTCCATAGTACAACTCCTCTCATGTTTGATGTTCAGCGACAACCGGATGTACTACAACAGCAGGGAGACTTCTTGTGCTCGCCGAAGAAGACATCAATACCTGCCTGTTTGAGGGCTTGCTGGATCTGTTGATTGGTGGGATAGCCACCCTGACTGACCAGTTGATCATCCACAAAACAGAGCGGCAGACATTGCGGCCCTTCGTTCTTCAGCAGTTCAGCAACGGCACTGTTGGTTACAAAAGCCTGCGGATCGGCTGAGAGCCCATGGCGTTCCACCTGAACTTCAGGCGCTTGTATCCGGATCTGGCGCAACGTTTCCTGGATTCTCACCAGCTCAGGATCGACACTCGGTCCACCGACTCCGGTAGAACAGCACATGGCAGGATCAAAGATTTCAATTTTCATGGTGAAGCTCCTGAAACCAGCGCCGCTGAAACCAGAAGGCGACATGCACCAGCCCGATCATGACCGGCACTTCCACCAGGGGGCCGATCACCGCGGCAAAAGCGGCACCGGAATTGAGACCGAAGACGGCGATGGCCACGGCGATTGCCAGCTCGAAGTTATTACTGGCAGCGGTAAAGGCGAGGGTGGTGGTTTTGCTGTAGTCTGCCCCCAGCTTCTTGCCCATCCAGAATGACACCACAAACATGACAATGAAGTAGATCGAAAGCGGAATGGCAATACGTATCACGTCCAACGGCAGCTGCACAATCAGGTTCCCCTTGAGACTGAACATCACCACGATGGTAAACAGCAGGGCAATCAGAGTCAGGGGACTGATCTTCGGCACAAACTCACGGTGATAGCGCTCTTTCCCCATGATTTTTACACCGATCAAGCGGGTCAGAGCACCGGCAATACACGGAATTCCCAGGTAGACAAAGACACTCCGGGCAATCTCGGCGATGCTGACATGAACCTCCATCCCTTGCAAACCAACCAGTGGCGGCAGGATGGTGATGAAAAACCAGGCGTAGACGCTGTAAAACAGTACCTGAAAGATGCTGTTGAACGCCACCAGACCGGCAGCATACTCGGTATTTCCCTTGGCCAGTTCATTCCAGACAATCACCATGGCGATGCAGCGGGCCAGGCCGATCATGATCAGCCCCACCAGGTATTCCGGTTTGTCCGGCAGCAACAAGGCAGCCAGCACAAACATCAGCAGCGGGCCGATCAGCCAGTTCTGCAGCAGCGAGATGCCGAGGATCTTCTTGTTCTGAAAGACCTCCGGCATATCTTCGTACTTCACCTTGGCAAAAGGGGGATACATCATGACAATCAGGCCGATGGCAATCGGGATGTTGGTGGTGCCGATTTGGAAAGAGTTGATGAATGATTCCGTACCGGGAACGAAATACCCCAGGCCGACTCCCAGCGCCATGGCGCTAAAGATCCAGAGTGTCAGCCAGCGGTCCAGGAAGGATAGTTTGCGGGTAAGATGTTCACTCATGGTGTGCCTCCGAATCGTGAGTGCAGAGGAAAAGGATTTGTTTGCTCATACAAACGAGTATATCCGCATTTGCGGATATATCAAGAGGAAAAATTGGCAGGGTGGGATGGAGTATGCGAAGAATCTTGTTGTGACGCTGGTCATTGTTATTAACCACCTGATGAGATCTAATCTTCCACCAAAAAGAATGCCATCCCCGAATGGCATTATCGGGAATCCAGACTTCAGAAACTTAAAAGACTGGATGCCCGATTAACCCTCGGGAATGACATTGGTAAGGAATCAAGCGGCTAATTGGAACGAATCAGATTAAACCTTGAACTGATTTACCATCCGTTTGAGCTCATTGGAAACACCTGCCAGATACTCTGCGGCGGTGAGCGATTTACGGGCCCCATCGGCAGTTGACTGAACCACCTCCGTTATCTGGTGAATATTGCCGCTGATCTCGCTGGTTGTGGCGGTCTGTTCCTCGGCGGCTATGGCAATCTGCTGAACCTGCAGGTTAACTTCATTAATTTCCTCATGAATCATCCGCAGCGCCTCGCCGGAGAGGGTTACTTCCTGCATCCCCTGCCTGACCTCAGCTACCCCTTCTTCCATCGCGTTTACTGCCGATCTGGTTTCCTGCTGAATAGCTTTGATCATCTTGCTGATTTCTTGAGTCGCTTTTGCCGTTCGTTCCGCCAGTGCGCGCACTTCGTCCGCAACCACCGCAAAGCCACGCCCCTGATCGCCTGCCCTGGCAGCCTCAATAGCAGCGTTCAAGGCAAGCAGGTTGGTTTGATCCGCGATGTCCTCAATCGTGTTGATGATGGAGCCGATCTGATCACTTTGTTTCCCCAGTTCTTCAACGGTCTTGGCCGACGACTGAACCCGTTCCGAAATCCGGTGCATGACGACAATCGAGTTTTCAACGACCTGGGTGCCATTATCAGCGGCATCGTTGGCGCGTTTGGCGCTTCCCGCTGCCAAATGGCAGTTACGGGCGATATCACTGGCAGTGGCTGACATTTCCTCGCCTGCCGTGGCCACGGTGATCGTCTGTGCGGCAGCCTCTTCGGCGCCACTCGCCATCCGTTGCGCGTCATTCTGCATCTCGACCGAATACCTGGAAACTTCGCAGGAAGTATCAGCCAGGGTTCCGATCAATTCCCGCAGATTATTGGTCATGGATTGGAACGATTGCCCCAGACGGCCGACTTCATCATTCGAGCGGTCGTCAAACTTCGCCGTAAGGTCGTTTTCAGCAATCCGGTTGATGGTGGCACCAAAATGATCAATTTTCCCCCGTATGTTTCTGATCAAAATAATACCGAAGGCAAGTAGAAAGAGACCTGCCACGGTAGCAACCCCGGCCTGTAGGTACAGTTTGCTCCTGGCCTGGTGCTGGAGTTCACGGATTTGAGCAGTTATATTCCCCCGGCTGGTTTCGGCCAGTTTCTCCAGAGAGGCGCGCAACGGTTTCTCAATCCCCTGGGCGACATTCTTATCCACCCAGTTAATGTCGCTGTTTAACTCGCGCGCCTTAACCAGTTGAAATATCGAGCTGCGGTAGGCAGTGTGGGTCTGAATGGCATCATCCACCAACCTGCGTTCCTTATCATCAGTGACCTTCAGGCACTCGTCAAGGTTGTTTCCAATCAGTGTACATTCACGGTTAAACTCTTCGACATATTTGGGGTCATTGCGGATCAGGCTGTTTTTGTAGGCCTGGATTGCCTTTCCCAAGCGGTCGAGCGATTCCATGGTCAGCTCAACCTGACGATAGTCATTGCGCAGCATCTGCTTATAGCTAGTGTCGACAGAATAGGTGGTATGCCAAGAATACAGAGTAACAAAAAGCAAAGCAAATTGCCCGACCGCCACCATTATGATCAGTTTCTTGGCGATGCTCATATGCGCTCCTCCTTTTGTAATCAACCGATCACACCATTTATTTGCACTACTGTTTATTCATGAGCAGAGTTGCATAATGTCCCATGGTAACAGTTTGTTTACACGGAAAAGCTGATAGTTTGTCTGATATTACAATCAGATCTTGAGACAGGAATTGATGGGGTTTCAAAGAAGGAATACTACTGATGTAGTCCTATGAGGGGCTCATCCTTAATGGCTGGCGGGGTAAGGGGGGTGGCATGCAGTTATGGTATTGGAATCTCTTCCCGCAATACCTTGACCGTTCTCCAGGCGCCACGCCTGAAACGGAGCGACCAGATCACAGCGGTGACGAAAACGTAGAGTGTGGCGAGTGTCCATTCTGCCATCAGGCCGGGGAGTAGCAGCGCGATCATCCAGAGCAGGGTCAGGAAGGCCACGGAACAGAACAGGAATGTGCGGGCCAGCCAACGGGTATCTCCGGCCGAAGCGAGCACGCAGCCGATCATGACATTGGCAGCGTCGAACAAGCAGTAGCACGCCACGAATTTCATCAGCAGGGCGCCGGTGGTCACGATCCGCGCACTGGCCGGAGCGCTGCCGGCGAAAATTTCCATCAACGGTACTGAGGCGCTGGCAAACAGAGTCGCCATCGCCAGCATCCAGATTTCGCAGACTATCAGCGACTGCCAGGCAATGGCCGGAATCTGATCATCCTCCCCGGCTCCCCGGGCGTGTCCCACCAGAATCCCGGCTGCCTGCCCCAGTCCCAGCGCCGGAAAGAAGGCCAGCCCGTTGATCCGGAAGACGATACTGGACGCAGCCAGCTCCACGGTCCCCAAACGCCCCACCACCACCAGAAACAGCGTCCA
>DAINBV010000092.1:0-15234 GCA_036732725.1 Geobacteraceae bacterium
GCTGGAATTGCCACCTGGAAAAATCGGAATCAATCACCGGTCTGCCGCTGATCGGTACCAACAGCCTGTCACTTGATCTGCTCTTCACAATCGTCAACGTTCGTGAAGCAGAAGGTATCCCGGCACTTTCCAAAGAAGAGAATGCTCTGCTCCAGGAAGTTCCTGCACAGAACGATGCAGCAAGCCTGGCGTTGGCACTGACCTTCCCGACCAGCCCGAACACGGTTAACAAATCTGTTCGCTTCCTTGCCCGTAACAACAAAGGCCAGGTAGGATCCGTTGTTCACTGCCCGGGCGGCCCTGCCGGTATCAACAACCCGGAACGTAACCCGCAGCCGACTAATACAGACGGCGGCCACACCATCACCAAATCCGGTATCACTGGCGAAATCGGCTCAGTAGGCGATCCTACCTACGCTGCAGAAGGTTCATGGTTCATGGAGCCAGGTCACAGTATCGCCAGAAACCCTGACGGAATCGGTTACGAAGCTTGCTTCAACTGCCATGCAGACACCGTACGTCTTGGCCAGGATCCAATCACCTACTACCGTAAAAACCCATGGGTCATGAAGTCAATCGGAGCACCTGAAGCTCTGATGCCTGGCAGCCACTACGCTGACAAGCGCTACATCAACCCGAACGGTGGTTTCAACTGCAGCTGCCACAGCAAAGATGCACTGGTACACAACGGCAATGAAACCACAGGTCCCTGGCAGTTGGATGTTCTTCCTGAAGTTGGAACAACACCTCCTCCAACCGGTCCTGACGGAGTAGCTCTGTACACTCAGAAATGCGCAAGCTGCCACGAACCGCTGGCAACATCGAGCAAACAAGGTTCAACATTTGACGACATCAAGAACGCATTAACGTTGCCTTACATGTCCTTTATCAGCTTAACTGATGCTCAGATTCATGCCATTGCCAAAGCACTGGGTGGCGAGTAACACCAAGTAGATTAACCCGTGGGTGATTGACTCCCCACAACAAAAAGTGCCCCTGTTGCCAAACTGCAACAGGGGCACTTTTTTTATATAAGCTCATCCCGTTTGATCGGTCTACGGTATGCAAAGACATATTCCTTCCTGCTCTCCAACATTTTAGACAATTTGCATCCCGTCGGAAAACCTTACACGCATATTTTCCCGTCCCCCCCTGCCCTACATCACATTAATCACACACAATCAAACGGTTACGCACGGCACTTACATTACCATCACCTCATTATGATATCTTTTCACAATTTTCCTAACGCCGTAAATGTCGAGTATCTTTACACCCTTGCAAAACCGCAAGGAAAGTATCACCTAACCCCACAATATTATAACTACTTATTGAAATGGCATGAATATTGACCACAACATCGGCACAACAGGAACCGGAACCAAACTTCATCTTCAACGCGTTAAGAGGAGACATGTATGGGAAACGTTTTCTTAACAGATATCCGCATTGCGGATCAGGGTCTCGACACCCTGCCGCTGCTTGACTCGCTGAGAAAGAAGTGCCTCTCCGCAAAGGCGGAGGTCTGCATTGAACGCTCACGACATGTCACGTCCTTTCTTCGGGATATGGCTAGCCCCGACGAGCCGATGGAGATCCGTTACAGCCGGGCGGTGAATCATTTCCTCTCCAACAAGCTCCCTCTTTTCCCTGACGACAGTCTCCTGGCCGGGACAACCACCTCCAAGCCGTTCGGCGCCCCGGTCTATCCCGAGCTGACCGGCATGACCATCTGGCCGGAACTGGACAGCATGAGCAACCGGGAGAAAAATCCGCAGATCATCTCCCGGGCCGATGCGGATGAGCTGAACTTCGACATTTTTCCCTACTGGATGGAACGCAACATCCTGGAGGCGACCCGCTCGCGGGAGAGCAACCCGCCCTGCATGAAGCTCTTCGAACGGATCGTCTTCTTCATCGCCAGCAAGGCCGGAACCATCTCCCATACCGTCCCCTGTTACAAGACGGCCCTTGAGAAGGGGCTGGAGTGGGTGATTGCCGAGACAGCGAAGCGCGAAACGGAACTGGCGGGGCGCGGCACCCTCTCGGCGGACGAATCTCAACAGCTCGACTTCTATCGTGCGATGCAGATCGCCATGAAGGGGATTATCGCCTATGCCGCCGCACTCAGCGTAAAAGCCGCCGAGCTGGCTGGGCAGGAAAAGGATCCTGACCGGAAGAGGAACCTTGAGACAATGTCTGCGGTCTGCGCACAGGTTCCGGCCAAGCCGGCCAGAACCTTCCGGGAGGCGGTCAACGGGCTCTGGATCCTCCAGGTTGCGATCCATGCCGAGAACATCAACATGGCCATCAGCCCGGGCCGCCTCGATCAGATCCTGTTTCCCTGGTACCAAAGGGATATGGCCGACGGCAGCCTGACCCTGAAGGAAGCCATGGAACTGGTCGGCTGCCTCTGGCTGAAGTTGAACGACAACACCAACCTGGTCCCGGAAACCGGGGAAGAACTGTTCGGCGGCGCGGGGACGGTCCCGGCGGTGACCATTGGTGGAATAGATCAAGCCGGGGATGATGCGGTCAATGACCTGACCTACATCATGCTCAGGGTTACGGAACTGCTGAAAACCCGCGATCCGAGTCTTAATGCCCGCTATCACCCGGAGAAGAACAGTACGGTGTACCGTGACCGGGTGGCAGAGGTCATCGCCAACACCAAATCGGTGCCCGCCTTTTACAACGACATCGCCGCCATACGGACGCTGGAGAACCAGGGGATCGCAACGACGGACGCCCGGGATTACGCCATCATCGGCTGCGTGGAGCTTTCCGCCTCGGGGCGCAGCTACGACGCCTCCAGCTCCATCATGCTGAACCTGGTCTCTGCACTGGAACTCGCTCTGTACAACGGCACTCGTCCCATAACCGGTGACGAGCAGATCGGTCCGGCCAGCGGTAGCGCCGAATCGTTCAAGAGCTTCGAGGAGTTCTGGGAGGCATTCAAGACACAACTTCGCTGGCTGATCGGTAATGCGGTAGAGCTGAACGAGATGATGGGCAAAACCCACCAGCAATATCTCCCGACACCCCTTTTGTCGGCTCTCTTCGAAGGGCCGCTGGAAAAGGGGAAAGACCTGATTTTCGGCGGAGCGATCTATAACTCCTCCGGCGCAACCCACATCGGCTTCGCCGACACGGTCGACTCGCTGAACGCCATCGAAAAATGCGTCTTTATCGACCGCACATGCACCTTCCCGGAACTGCTCGCCGCGCTGAGAAGAGACTTCGATGGTGACGCCCCGCTCCATGCCTACCTGGTGAACCGTACCCCCAAATACGGCTCGGAAGAGCCGATCGCGGTCAAGAACTCCCACAATCTGCTCCGCTTCCTCTTCGAGACCTACCAGGGGTACACGAACTACCGTGGCGGCAGATACCGCCCCGCCTACTGGACCATGACCAATCACGCCGGCCAGGGCAAGCTCTCCGGCGCCCTCCCCAACGGCCGGAAAGCGAACCGGATCTTTGCCAGCGGCATCACCCCGGTTTCCCAGGCCGCAACCGGGCTTGCCGCCTGCCTCAATACGGTGGGGGGAATCGACTCACTGCACATACCCGGCGGAGAGGCCTTCAACCTGAAATATTCAGCCATCCGGGACACGGATGACCTGCAAAAGTTCAGTCAGGCAATTGAGGCCTATTTCCGTACCGGCGGCCTGCATATCCAGTTCAACATCATGTCCTACGAGATGCTGATCGACGCAAAGGCGCATCCCGAAAACTACCCTGAACTCCTGGTCAGGGTTTCGGGATATTCAGCCTACTTCAAGGATCTCAACGATGCCATGAAGGACGAAATCATCACCCGCACCGCCTATGACCTGAAAACCGGGAAATCGCTGCCGTTTCCCGAACCACAGCAGGGGATGCTCCCATCTGCGTAGAGCCGGGACAGACCATAGGAAAAGGAGAGAACATGCCTGACCTTCAGATTTTTGAACCTGCAATGAAGAAATTCTCCGACTGCCTCACCTCGGAGTTTGCCGAAGATTTTCTGCAGCTCCTGCTCGGCCTGATGTCGGTCGTTTTCCTGCTCGACCATGACTTCCGCAAGAATATCGCCGGGTCCAACGGCCGGTACCAGTTCAAGAGCAAGGATGGTTGCGTAACCGTGGCGGCCCTGTTCGGCGACGACCGGCTGGAGGTGCGTGAAGAGGAGATCCCGGATCCGGACATAACGGTCCTCTTCAAAGATGGCAAGGCGCTCATGGGGTATCTCCTGACCCCCAAGCCGGACATCCTCGGCTCCATGCTGCGTCAGGAGGTCTCTCTCGACGGCAACCTCAACTACCTCTACAAGTTCGCCTTCATGGCCAAACGGCTGCAACTGATGGCCAGCGGAGCAATCTGATGCCGGAGCCGCTCCCGCTCATAAGCGATGTCCATCGCTTCGCCCTGGACGACGGACCGGGCATCAGGACCACCATCTTTTTCAAGGGGTGTCCCCTGTCATGCAGCTGGTGCCACAACCCCGAATCGATGCGGGTCGAACAAGAGGTGGCATGGCACCGCGACCGCTGCATCCGCTGCGGCTCATGCACGGCAGCCTGCCCTGAAGCGGCTATTTCAGAGGGTCCACAACGGATCGACCGGAGCCGGTGCACAGCCTGCGGCAGCTGTGGGGAGAGCTGTCCTGCCATGGCCATCAAGATGATGGGGAGAGGGTATGCGCTTGATGAGCTGCTGGAGCTGATCCTGCGGGACCGGCAGTTCTTTGTTGCCTCCGGAGGGGGTGTTACCTTTTCCGGCGGCGAGCCGACCCTGTGTATGGCATACCTGGGTGCCGCTTTGCAGGCGCTGAAGGCGGAGGGGCTCCATACCGCCATCCAGACCTGTGGCATGTTCGCGTACGACGGCTTTGCAAAAAATGTCCTCCCCTTCATTGACCTGATCATGTTCGACATCAAGTTCATCGCTGCCGCAGAACACAAGCGGCACACCGGGCAGGACAACGCATCCGTCCTTGAAAATTTCCGGCGCCTGACAGGAGAGGCCGCCAGCAAGCTTCTGCCGCGGGTCCCCCTGGTACCGGGGATCACCGCAACACCCGGCAACCTGCGGGATATTGCCTCCTTTCTCGCCGATCTCGGCTACCGGCGCTGTGACCTGCTCCCCTACAACTCGGCTGGCAGGGAAAAACGGCACGCCATCGGCTTGGAATTGCCGCCGAATCTCCCGGAGTTGCCGCTCGGGCCAGGAGAAGAAGATCAGCTCAGAAAATTGTTTCTGGAACGGCTCACGCAACCCATCGACAGCACTGCGTAATTTTGCAACAACCATAATAAGGAGCATGACCATGCAGATCGACTTTCACCATGCCGTAACCTATGTAGCAGCACGGGGAGCCGGGTTTGATCATGAGCAGGCGAACATCATCGCCTATGCGGCCCAGTATGTGGATGACGCTACCAGCGATGGCACCGTCAGTTTCAGCAACAAGGCCATGTACACCCGGATCAGTTCGGCGCACAAAACGGTGGACCCGGAAAACCTGAACGATGTCAGCAATCACCTGGTCTGGCTGCCATTTCATTTCCTGCCGGCCAACGACGGGAGCCATGAGCGGGGGAGAATCAATGACACCTTTGTGGATAAGATCATCTGCCGGCCGGGGAGCGATAGTCCCGTCGCCGATGACCTGCTTGCCATGACGTTGGCGACGAAGGGGAAGGCAAATGCACTTCATCACCTCGGGATTGCCATGCATATCTACGCCGACACCTGGGCACACCAGGGATTTGCCGGTGTACTGCACGAGGTAAACGAAGTGGATGATGCCGAGGAGACCGGTGGCTCCGGCGTGTTTACAAGATCGCTCACCGATGAGATCGGTTCATGGATCGGCGAGAGGTTGATTCCGCCCCTCGGGCATGGTCGCGCCCAGATGCTGCCGGACATGCCCTTCCTGAAGTGGCAGTACCGGGACGGTCGGGGGAAACTTGTGACCAGGGACAACACCACTGATTTCTGCACGGCGGCCGAGGCGATGTGCCGCTACATGCAGACCTATCTGGCGGCATCGTCTGCCAGCGGACTGCCGGCAGACGATGCCGCCGAGATCGAACGACTCTTTTTGACGCAGAAGAGTCCGTGTGAGAAGGAGCGGCACGACGCCTGGCTGGCAGCCATTAGCAACGGCAACTTCAGCTTTGGCCCGGCCAGCATATCCTACGACGACAAGGGGAGAAATTCCTGGAAAGCAAAGGCGCTGGGAACCGCCTTTGATCTGCCGGTGCACAGCTATTGCGACGATTTCCTCGACAGCGACTGGAAAAGGTTTCATGACGCCTTGCAGCAAGTCCGCCTGATGCTGCTCCACGATATCCTGCCCACATACGGCATCTGCGCTGCATAAAACAAGGAGCCACACTATGAACACCGAATTTCATTACTGGATCACCGGGATGATTGCCAAACAGGCGGGCTTTGATAATGATGAGTCGCAAATCATCGCCTACAGCTCACAGTTTGTAGATGACAACGACGACGAGATACCGGTTTTCGACGAGGAGAATGATGTCGTCCCTTCCTACAAGAACCTGATCACCCAGACCATGAATATCCTGCTGCCGCGCAGGGACATCATGAAGATCTACCCCCTCTTCCACTTCATCCCGGGAGACCAGGACAAGGCGGCCGTTCGCAAGGATGGCAAAACGCACATCCTGAATACAACCCCCGACAGTTCATATGCCCAAAAGATCCTCGCCTACACGGTCCAGAGCGCCGCATCCAAGTACAAGGCCAACGACACAAGTGGTTTGTACCGGCTGGGGATCACCACCCATGCCTATGTGGACAGCTGGGCGCACCAGAACTTCATCGGCTGGTTCGATGATTTCAACGCCATCGGCTCCAACCTGATCCCGGACATCGGGCATGCCGACGCCCTGCATCATCCGGACTGGGTCAGCCACCGCTGGAACGATCAGCGCTTGCAAGAGCCGAATGTCGATAACAGCCTGCGTTTTCTGGCTGCGGCAAAAAAGACCTACGCCTGCTACCTGGACTTCCAACGGAAAATCGGCAACACCCCAGCTGACTCCTGGAATCAGCTGGAGAGTGAACTGATCGGAATATTCGGGTCGACCTACAGTGGAGACTGTGAAAAAGGGGCGGATGCCCGTATCGCCGAATACAAAAGGCTGTCCGGGCTGTCGGATTACGATGAGCACGAATGGCTTGCCGCAGCAGCAGACGAGAAAACAGTCTTCAATATCGCCACGGATGATTTTATCAAGAAATATATCTGGAAAGATCTTGATTCCAAGGCCAAAAGCCACTGGTACCGCTTTCAGGAAAGCGCCAAGGAGCACATGATCTGCTCTATCGACATCCTGCGTCCGGTATTTGATCAGATGGGGATACTGATGTGATTCCATGCACCATATAGTCAATTACGGTGGTGCGACGATGCTTACGTGCCGTACTATTTTCAACCATCTATTTTAATGTCGAATAAACTTACACCAGTCGATGCACCCGCTAAAAAACGTCTATTTTATAACTAGATACAGAACGGTACAAATAATGCAAACATGCGTAATCACAAGATTTTATATTCTTCAGTCATAACCTGCGTACCAGAGACAAGAATCCAATGTTGCATGTTCATATGAAAGGAGAAGGGTCATGAGAAACTTTATCATGCAGATTATCGGTTGTTTGAGCGGGTGTATGTTGCTGTTCGGCGGAGTAACCAACGCTCAGGCGCTGTCACTGGAATTCAAATCCATCGGTTCGGCATCATCCCCGAGCACAGAGGTCTGGCTGATGGACCGAGGAACCGTGGGAATAGGGGGTTTTGACATCACTGTTGCCTATGATCCATTGTTCCTGTCGTTCAATAATGTCATCTTCGGCAGTTATCTAGGCGACCCGAGCCTAGTGTCTGAAACAATAACAGGTACAGCGACACCGGGCAGCTCTCCCGCCTATGCTTATGAAGTTTCACTCCTGACCACACTTCCCCCTCAACCAGATGATTTTGTTCTTTTCACCATGAACTTCAACGCCATCGGCGCCGGCACGAGCCTGCTCACGTTTACTGATGCGCAGCTAGCGGATGAATTAGGAGATCCCACCCCACCCCCTCAATTGACACCTGGCACCCTCGACGCCAATCCGGTTCCCGAACCGGGCACATTGCTGCTGATGGGCGCCGGTCTGGCCGGACTGGCCGCATGGCGCAGAAAGTTCCATCGCATCTGATCCAGAGTTCCACATTAAGCAGAAACAACATACCGGGCTGCTCCTGACACAGATTTATTGTTCGCATTATCCGATTTTATAAACCGGCGAACGAATTTGCCGGCAAGGAGGCATGACAATGAAAACCCACCATAAATTATCCATGATCTTTTCACTGGTTTTCCTGTTTATCAGCACCTTCTGCAACCAATCGCTGGCTACTGTCTGCGATGTAAACAATGACGGAGTAATTGACCGCCTTGACATCACCGCCATCACTGCGGCCCGTAACAAATCGGCAAATGCTCTTCCGGGGGCCGATGCCGATGGTGACGGCAAAATAACAGTTCTCGACGCCCGCAAATGCACCCTTGCCTGTACTTACAGCAACTGTGCCACCCCTCCGCCGGTTACTCAAGCCGACCTCCAGGTAAGCAAAACAGTCAGCACTCCCGCACCGCTGGTTGGTTCCAATGTGACCTTCACCGTCACGGTGAAGAACAACGGCCCTGCAAACGCCAGTGGCGTACTGGTAACCGATCAGCTACCGAACGGTTATACGCTAGTCAATGCAACTCCAAGCATAGGCACATATAACAGCAGCACCGGTGTCTGGAACATCGGCACCCTTAACAACAGCGCCACTGCCTCGCTACAGGTTAATGCAACGGTACTGGGCACCGGCAGCTATACCAACACTGCGGCACTGACAGGTTCAAGCCCCGCTGATCCGAACACGGGCAACAACAGCGCGTCTGCGAGCATCACACCGGTCACTCCGCAGGCCGCCATCCAGGTCACCCCGTCGCCGCTTCCTTTTGGTAACGTGACCGTGAATACATCCAACAGTTTACCGCTGACCATCAGCAATACGGGTACCGCTGATCTGATGGTCAGCACGATCACAACCAGTGGTCCCCCTTTCACTGTTTTCCCCCCTTCCAGCTTCACGGTGGCAGCCGGAGCGACCCGGCAGGTAAATATCGGCTTTGCCCCTGCAATGGCAGGTCCTGCTAACGGAACCGTCACCATCATCAGTAATGCCGCCAACCAGAATCAGGCAAACATATCACTTTCAGGAACCGCTGTGGCGCCACAGGGTATTGCGGCTATCAGCGCTCCCACTGCTATCGACTTCGGGTCAGTCATCGAAGGAGAGTCAGCGGCCAAGGATGTGACCATCACCAACACCGGCACAGCGACTCTTAACCTCAGCGAGGCAAACCTGCCATCTGGCGCTTTCGCCTGCAATCCGTCTTTGCCGCTGAGCATCATGCCGGGAGCGAGCGCCAACATCACGGTTAGCTTCGCTCCCGCCACTGCTACGGGCGGAACTTCTCTCACCGGTACTCTGGAACTTGTCAGTGACGGTGGGATTGCACATGTATCCTTGAACGGCAATGCAGTCGCTCCGATCACCCACCCTCCGAGTCAAACCGTGCTCAGTGCCCGCGTCAAAAACGGTGCAAGCTATGATTCAATCACAGCGGCCAGCTGTCCAAATGTCAGTGGTGAAGTACAGTTCAGCAGTGCATCCCTGTCATCCGACAACTTTAGGGTAACGCTGACCGACCAGACGGGAGCAACGGCAGTCAGTTCTGCACTACCAGCTGTCCAGGGCGCCGGAATAGCAACCTTCAGCGGTATCGCTGCTTGCGCCCTGAAGGACGGCACCATTGGCGTCACGATAACAGTCAACAACCTCTCTCCGGCAACAGGTACGCCGGCGGCCAAGAACAGCTCGACCACGTTTGGATCGATTGAGCTCAACCCGCTTGTCCCGGCAACCGTCTTCTCCACCATCCAGGTTTGCGGCACAGCCCCGGCCGGCAGTCTGGTGCAAATTGCTGGTGGCGCAAGCACGGCTTCGTTCCAGCTGCCAGACGGCCAGACAAATTTCTGTCTGGACATTTCCCTGCGGAAGAATACGGAAAATCAGCTGATCGCTTCGGCAACCAACACCACATCCGGTCAGGTGGCCACAGCACCGCCGGTCAAAGTGACCCAGGTTGATCCGTCATCGGTTCTGATCGCACAGGCATCTTCGCGACCACTGACCACGGCCGAGGTAGAGACACTGGTACAAAACGGAGTCATCAATCTGAATGACCCGTCCAACTTCAACGTTTCCATGTTCACCATCGTCCTGACCATCGGCCAGTTCCCGGTTACGATATCTCAACCGGTGGTGGTCAATCCGACGCCTGGCACGATCAGCTACGGCGGCGGTGGTGGCGGCGGTGGAGGAACCGGCGGATGGGGTGGCGGCAGTGGCGGCGGTGGTGGCGGCAGTTCCTCACAGATCGTCGTGATCCAGACTCCGACGGGGCAGACAATTCCGGGTGTGATCATAATTGATGGGCGCATCAAGACATTGAAAGAATTTTTCCAGGTCACCATCGCCATCCAGAATGTTACCACCCAGTTCGACCTGACCGACATGGTAGCGAAAATCACTCTTCCGGCCGGGTTGTCACCGGTCAAGGCCGGACTCGGCACCGACGTTGCCAACATCAACAGCGCCAGTGCAATTGACACGGTTGCTATGGGCATGATCGCCCCCAGCCAGACCGGCACCGGCCAGTTCATTATCCGCGGTGACGGTATCGGCACCCACAATGTCACGGTCAACTTCGACGGATTCCTCAGCGGCGGCGGGCTGCCAGTTCCGACACCGATCAGCGGTTCTGCAGGAACCAGCGTGCAGGTATTCGGACCACCAAAACTGGATGTTGTTGTCCGGCATCCCGGCAATCCGAACTCATCTGCCAATGATGTCACCGCCGATGAGATCTATACTCTGAACGTAGAAATAACCAACAAATCGCAGGTACCTGCCCTCTACACTAGCCTGCAACTCCTGATCGGGCAGGGAGCAAAACTGGTCGATCAAAATGGCGTTGACATTCCAGGCTCCTCGACCGAGGTGGGGCTTGGCCACATCCAGCCGGGGCAGACCGTTTCCCAAGCCTTCCGGGTGAAATCTCTATTGAGCGGCAAGATCATCGCCTGTCAGGCAGTAACCAGCGAAAATATCAACCTGACTGTCGATACCGGAGGCGGTTCATGTAACATTGCCAACACCATTCCGGTCAACTTCCAGTTCCCGCCGGCCAATGCGCCGCCAACAGTGATGGCGATCAACCCTCTGAACGGGCAGCCCAATATTCCGATTACGACATCTATTATGGCTATTCTGACGCCTCAGTCGGCCTGCCTGACTCCCGACACCTGGGATACAATTTCCACTGACTGGATTGATCCAACCGATCATAGCAAGGGAATTCAGGTTATATCTGCCAATCTGGTGACTACCGGCACCTTCTACCTGGAGGAAATGGACGCCTTCAACAATCCGGTACGCCATATTCCGACCGACCTGACATTGACGACCGGTGTTGATGGCAATACAACCATTGCCGTGCTGCGCCTCGGCCTGGCAAGCCCGCTCAGCCAGTATTTCCTCAAGCCGAATACCGCCTATCGTGCCACACTGGTCGGCGGAGCCAACGGTGTCTGCAACAAAAATCTGTCAACTGTTACGTTGGCGAACACCTTCCAGTGGAGCTTCTCCACTGAGCAGACCTGCACCGGAATAGCAGCACCGATAGCAACCATGTCTCAGCCGCTTGACGGCTCTGTCGATCGTCCGCTGAACCAGAAGATTGTGCTTGATTTCAGCAATCGCATGAGTCCGGCCAGCTTTAGCTATGATCCGGTAACACCACTTAACAGCAGCTTCCTGGTTCTATCCGGCGGCACGGTTGTCGGCGGCGATGTGGTTGGAGGGGCCATCGTTCCCGGATCGGCTGCCTTCAGCGGGTTGTTAAAGACCTTCACCTACACGCCAACAGCGAATCTCCCGCAAGGCAGCAGCATTCACGTGCGGCTCAAAAATACTCTCAAAGATATCTGCGGCAACTCGCTCCAGACTCCGGCGAACGGCATCAAAGTCCTGAGCTTCGGCACCATTCCTCCCGACACCACCCCACCGGCTCTACCGAGCATCAACCCGCTGCCGCCCTTGACCAACCAGGCCAGCGTCCAGGTCAGCGGCTCGGCCGAGGCCTCGTCAATCATCACCGTAACCGGCGGTAGTTCGACAGCAACTACCACAACATCGGGAGCCGGGTTCTTCAGCATCAGTGTGCCAATGAACCTGAACACCGCAAACAATTTGCAGGTCAAGGCAAAGGACGCTTCCAACAACGAAACGGCAGCCGTCTTAACCGACAAGAACGGCGCCCCTCTTGCAATCATCAATGACTCGACCGCACCGATCGTTACGACGCTCAGCATCCCGAATGGCGCAACGGATGTACGACGGAACGCCAGCATCACCGTGACTATGAACGAAAACATCAACCCCGGCACGGTCAACAGCCTCAACTTCAAACTGGAAGGTTCGGTTGTTCCGGGCACATTTAACGTGATCAACCCGACCACCTTCAGCTTTACGCCCAGTGCCCTGCTTGACTTCAACAAGACCTACACCGTCAGGATGAGGGGCGGCGGCATCAGTGACCTGGCCGGCAACAGCCTGACTGGCGAATATGTCAGCACGTTCAGCACCGAGGCATTTCCGGTTCCGACCCTGACACTTTTGAATCCGGCCAGCGCCAGCCAGGGAACTACCTTCAGCGTCACCTTTACCGGAACTAACCTGGCGACGGCCAGCACAGTAATTTCTGCCAACCCTGGTGTAAGCGGCAGCATCACCAGCAGCAGTGACACCTCTGTGACAGCGAATATCACCATCACATCGTTGGCAGCTACAGGTTCCACTACGTTGGGACTGGTCACCCTTGGCGGCTCCATGACGCTACCGTTCACCGTCAACCAGAAGGCGCCGTTCATTACCACCATCAGTCCGAATAATGGCTACCCGAGCACAACGGTGGATGCACAGATAACCGGTTCGGGACTCGCCAACCTGAGCAGTTTAACCATTGGCGGAGCAGGTGTTACGATAACGCAACTGGCAGGCGGCAACGACAACCTGCTGATGGTTCGGCTTGCCATTGATACCAGTGCGGCAGCCGGCGCTCGGACTATCACCGTCAGCACTCCTGGAGGTAGCACAACCGTGCCCTTCACGGTTAACCCGCAGAGCGCCGATATAGTCATTGCAAAAACAGTTGATAATGCGACACCCACGGTTGGAAGCACAATAACTTTTACCGTAACTGCCACCAACAATGGTCCATCCAACGCAACTGGCGTAACCGTAACTGACCTTCTGTCCAGTGGATACTCTTTTGTGTCAGCTGTCCCCAGCCAGGGATCCTATAACAACACAACCGGCGTATGGACTATCAGCTCAATTAACAACGGAGCCAACGCAACGCTCAAAATATCCGCGACAGTTATTGCAAGCGGAGTTTACAGCAACAGCGCGAGCCGCACCGTTTCTTCTCCTGCAGACCAGAATGCGGCCAATGACAGCGCCACCGTGACGGTAACGCCAATCTTCAAGAGCATGACACTCTCCCTGATCGGCACTCAGGTGGTCGGGGTCGGCGGAAGCTCCACACTGCGCATCACCCTGGCTCAGCCTGCAGCTGCCGGCGGAGTTACGGTAACTGTCATGAGCAATAATACCGGACTTCTGACCGTAACACCTCCGGGAACCGTTACGATTGCCGCCGGTACGACTGTCGGCGACGTTACAGTCAACGGTCTGGCAGCAGGATCCGTCACGGTACTCGGCAATGCAACCGGTTATACAGAGTCAACACGCAGTGTTACAGTGACCACCAATATTATCAGCATGCCACAAACATTGAATGTGCCATTGGGGCAATCGTCCCAACTGCCGATCACCATCTCCAGTCCTGCTCCGGTAGGTGGTGTGGTTATCAATGTTGAAAGCAGCAATTCCGGCCTGGTCCGGGTTGATACGCCAACGGTTACCATTTCCGCAGGCAGTGTATCAGCTAATGCGACGCTCTTCGGCGCAGGGGTTGGAAGTGCAACCATAACCGGCACCAATGCCAGTTACGGCAGCGGTAGCACAACTGCTAGCGTGAATGCCAACCTTAACATTGTTCAGACTTCTGCCAGTTTTGCCAATGGTCTGCCGGCCCCAAGCTTGACTGTGCAGCTGGAAAGTCCTCCTGGCTCAGTGGTTGCCGCTACATCCGGAGGCCTTGCTATTAGTCTGTCCTCTGCCAATACAGCCTGTGTTGTGCCAACGAATGACACGGTGACCATCGCTGGTGGACTTGTCTCAACAACATTTTCCGTCAACTACGGCGGCAGTGCCGCTCTCCCCTGCACCACCACGGTGACCGCATCAGGACCAGTTGGCGTGGTCTCCGATACGATAACAATCACGGTCAATCCTCAGCCCCAGATCTCGGTAAGTCTACCGTCACGTCTGGGTGCCGGGCTTATGGATTCGGCAAGCTTCAACCTGGGGGCGACCCAGCACGGTGGCGTTACGGTAACCCTGACATCCAGTGCACCGGGAGTGCTTTTGGTACAGCCCGACAGCACTACGAGCGGGCTTGGCTCGATCACTATCAATGTTCCCAATGGAACCCAGTCGGTAAACTTCTATATAGCCGGGGTTGAGGGCGCGGCCGGTACGGCGACGGTGACCGTCAGTGCACCCGGATTCATAAACGGCAGTGGGAGTAGCGTGGTGGCCCAGCCGGCGGTAGTTTTCTACAATGCACCGCCTACGACAACCACCAGTCTATCGGCTAACAGCTACATGCGAGCCTACCTATGTGTACCGAACGCCGCAGTTACAGGCTGTTACACTACTCAGTACGTACGTGCAGGAGCAAGTGCAGTGACCGTAAACTTTGCGTCGAGCGACACCAATGTGGCAACTCTGGTGACGACCGCCGGTTCTGGTTCACCACGTACATTGACGATCCCGGTGGGTGGCTATATTACAACCTATGGCACAGCTGCCAGCGGCGGGATCGAGTTCGATCCGATTGCAGCAGGCACGGTGGCAACCAACGTTTCGGCCACCGGATTCGTGGCAATCAGCGGGGCATCCAACAGCAGTACCAC
>DAINBV010000092.1:15334-16759 GCA_036732725.1 Geobacteraceae bacterium
ACGTTTCGGCCACCGGATTCGTGGCAATCAGCGGGGCATCCAACAGCAGTACCACCGTAACACCGGCCGGTCCCTCAATACCACTAGGGCAACAGAACCTTTCGCTTCTGCCAGGAACCGTGGCGAGCGCCAGCACGATTTACAGCACGGGCTACAATGCCAATTTTGTTATCGATGGGATCAATGCCACCAACTCCAGTTGGTGTACGGCAAACAACGACCCAGCGCCGGCACTTTCCGTGACGTTCCCCTCCAGCGTAACCGTTGAGAGCATTAATATAGTTACCTCTTGGAGTCCTAATTATGACTTCTCAACAGGAAGGTTCCGGCTCTACAATGCAGCCGATACCCAGATCTATGATTCTGGTGTAGTTACGCTAACGAGCGGTGCGATAAATCACGACGTAAATCCGGGAGTATCAGGCGTACGGCGCATTGAGTTTACCGGTGTAACGTGGAACAGCATTGAACCATGCCTTAGCGAGTTAGTCGTACTGGGCACGAACCCCTGAATTGTTGTAGCATAGGGGCATCAAGTAGCTGTACATATACCAATAAGATATGGGGGAGACCGTATTGCCGGGCTCCCCCATATTGGTGAGCATAGTAACAAATTTTCTATTCTGTGGAGAAATCAATGAACCTGCTAATCGCGATGTTTCTTACTATACTAATTGCTGTTCCAGTCAGGGCCACCGGAACAATGGTATTGACCACTGCCTTAAAATCAGAGCAGCTTAAAAAAACTGCGCAACTCGGTAGCCTGAAGGTGGTAGGAGTTGGCAATGTCAATCTTTCGGCAAAACAGTCCGGTAATCAGCTGACCGTCCAGGCGATCGCCCCTGATGGCAAGATTATCGGTCAAGCAGAAAGCATAACCGGCGTCCGCGAGACCCCGGTAGCTATCATCACCCCCAGTGGTTTAATGACGCTGACCATTATCTGGGAAAGACCATAGTTTTTTCCGTGCTATAATGCGGTGAGCTGCGCTTCCAGCCCCATATAATTGCCATGAGTCATCATTTCATGCCACACCACTCCCCATGCTCCATCTCAAAGAAACCACAAAAGACTTCGCTGGCACCCCGTTCTTCACCAGAATCTCGTGGCGACTAAATAAAGATGAACAGGTTCCCTTGATCGGCAAGAACGGATCCGGCGAACCAACCACGACCAAGGTCATCGCCGGTCAGGATGAACCATCTTCGGGCAAGATCAGATATGCCAACCGAATTAACTTCCTACCACCTATTCTCTTAAAATCCCTTTTCATAACAATACAAGCAAGTTAAAAACAACAAATCACACTAAAATTCCATTGACACCAAAAGCATGTTTTGATATATAAATGGAGCTCGACGCGGGAATAACTCAGTGGTAGAGTGCGACCTTGCCAAGGTCGAAGTCGCGGGTTCGAATCCCGTT
>DAINBV010000093.1:0-16747 GCA_036732725.1 Geobacteraceae bacterium
AACGGCTAGAGCACCGGTCTCCAAAACCGGGTGTTGTGGGTTCGAATCCCTCCTGCCCTGCCATATCCGCACTTACGGGTATTACAGGAATATTATGAGTGCGTCTTGCAATAAGGGTGTCCTCTGGAGACAGTATGCAAAATATTATGGCATTCATTGAATCAGTAAAACTAGAACTGGGTAAAGTTACCTGGCCAACTCGTCAAGAAACAATCGCAACCACAGGTGTTGTTATATTAATAGTAACGCTGATTTCACTTTATCTTGGCGCGTGTGACATTGTTCTTGCTAAATTGATTCGTACGATACTGGGATAAAGGATTTGTTATGTCCATGAAATGGTACGGAGTTCACACCTATTCCGGTTTTGAAAATAAAGTGCGTTTAAATCTTCTTGAGAGAATCAAGAATGAAAAAGTAGAAGAGAGTTTTGAAGAAATTCTTATTCCTTCTGAAACGGTAGTTGAATTAAAAAAAGGCGAAAAACGTACCTCATCAAGAAAGTTCTTTCCTGGATATATCCTGGTTAAGATGATTTTAACTGATGAAACTTGGCATATTGTAAAAGAAACTGCAAAAGTAACCGGTTTTGTCGGTGGAAATGCACCGTTTCCGATTCCCGATGAAGAAGTAAACAAAATCGCACGTCGCATGGAAGAAGGAGCGGAAAAACCACGTCCTAAAGTTCTCTTTGAAGTAGGAGAAACAGTACGTGTTGTAGATGGTCCTTTTCTTAATTTCTCAGGTATTGTGGAAGATGTTAAACCTGATAAAGGCAAATTACGTGTTACGGTCACCATTTTTGGTAGAGCGACACCGGTTGAACTTGAGTTTATGCAGGTAGAAAAAAACTGATAGAGTTTATTTACTATAAACATGTTGAACGGTTAGGAATTAGGAAGATAAAGGAGCACCACCATGGCAAAGAAGATCACAGGTTACATCAAGCTGCAAATACCGGCTGGTAAAGCCAATCCATCACCACCAATTGGACCTGCTCTGGGTCAGCATGGTGTCAATATTATGGAATTTTGCAAAGCATTTAATGCAAAAACCCAGGCAGAAGAAGGAACAATTACACCAGTTGTTATTACGGTCTATGCAGATCGTTCATTCACCTTTATTACAAAAACACCTCCCGTGCCAGTTCTTATTATGAAGGCAATCGGAATTGCAAAAGGTTCTCCTGTACCGAACAAAAACAAGGTCGGCACACTGACCAAGGCACAGGTTGAAGAAATTGCAAAGAAGAAAATGCCTGATCTTAACGCTGCTTCTGTTGAGGCGGCGATGAGAACTGTTGAGGGAACCGCACGTTCCATGGGTGTTGAAATAGCATAAACTGAATCATTCTATTTGAATCAAAAGAGAGGTTGTATCATGTCGAAGAGTGCAAAAAAACATACCGCGGCAATGTCTTTGGTCGACAGATCCAAGGTTTATGAACTCGGGACTGCCCTTGATGTAGTCAAAAAAGCTTCTTTTGCTAAATTTGACGAGACAGTTGATATCGCTGTCAAGTTGGGTGTGGATCCGCGGCATGCCGACCAGATGGTTCGTGGAGCTGTAGTTCTTCCGAATGGTCTTGGTAAGGATGTTCGCGTACTGGTCTTTGCCAAAGGCGAAAAGGAAAAGGAAGCTCTTGACGCAGGAGCTGATTATGTTGGTGGCGATGACCTGGTTACTAAAATCCAGGGTGGCTGGTTTGATTTTGATACTGCCATTGCTACACCAGATATGATGGGCGTTGTCGGTAAAATCGGTAAATTGCTCGGACCTCGTGGTTTGATGCCGAACCCTAAAGTTGGTACGGTTACCTTTGAAGTCGCACGCGCAGTCAACGAATCAAAAGCAGGTAAAGTAGAGTTCCGTGTCGAAAAAGCCGGTATTGTTCATGCACCGGTTGGCAAGGTGTCATTTGATGCTGATAAGCTTAAAGGCAATGTACTGGCGATTATTGAAGCACTGGTAAAAGCAAAGCCTTCGGCAGCCAAAGGAACCTATATCAAAAAAATCTCGGTTTCATCCACCATGGGACCTGGTTTGAACCTTGATATAAATGAAGTAACTTCACAAATTTAATTTTCGAGTACGCCAAAGTTAAAGACAGCAGGTGCGTTTGCGTAAACCGTATTTAGCGGGCCTGCCGAGACTTGGGTAATGTAAGGGTAATCCTTGCTTTCCTGACTTTGGCGGGGGAAACCCCATATACCAAAAGAAAGGAGGAAGTCGCTTGAACAGAGATAATAAACAACAACAGATTGAACAGATGAACGAACGTCTCGGCCGTGCGAAGGCAATTTTTCTTGCTGATTTTCGCGGAATGAATGTGGACAAGGCAACTAGTCTGCGTAACGAGTTGCGAGCCGCTTCAGTCGAGTACAAGGTATTTAAAAATACTTTGTTAGAGCGTGCAGCTCAAGGTACCGGCATGGAGTGCATTGGCCCCTATCTGGCAGGACCGACATCAATAGCTATCTGCTACGATGATCCGGTCAGTGCAGCCAAGGTTCTCAGTAAGTTTGCCAAAGATCCACTCGGTAAATTTGTTCTCAAAGCTGGTGTATTGTCAGGTAAGCTGATTGATGTACCGCAGATTCAGGCTCTTGCCGAACTCCCGTCACGGGAAGTTCTGCTCGCCAAAATGCTCGGATCCATGCAGGCTCCTGCAACCAATTTTGTCGGTGTGCTGGCAGCATTGCCGGGTTCACTGGTTCGTGCTCTCGACGCAATTCGTGCAAAAAAAGAAGCTAATTAATCTCACGTACGTTACGTAACATACATTCAACGGAGGAAGTATAAAATGTCTATTACTAAAGCTGAAGTTGTAAGTTTCATTGAAAATATGACCGTTCTCGAACTTTCTGAGCTCGTTAAGGAACTCGAAGAAAAGTTCGGTGTTTCTGCTGCTGCACCGGTTGCTGTTGCTGTTGCCGGTCCTGCAGCTGCAGCTGCTCCTGAAGAAGAAAAAACTGAATTCGATGTTGTCTTGAAAGCAGCTGGCGCTAACAAAATCAACGTCATCAAAGTTGTTCGTGCTCTCACAAGCCTCGGACTTAAAGAAGCAAAAGACGCAGTTGATGGCGCACCTGGCGTAATTAAAGCCGGCGTATCCAAACAGGAAGCAGAAGATGCTAAGAAACAGCTTGTAGAAGCTGGCGCAGAAGTAGAAATCAAATAATAAATCTCGATCTGATTGTACTGTAAGCCAAGGTCGCCCAGAGCGGCCTTGGCTTGTGCTGTTTATGCTTTCCCCACCATTTTAAGTAGTCAATGATTCCAGCTGGTTATGATTTCGACGCTGGATATCTTTATGATACTCGCCAAAGGAGAAGCTATGGCTTATTCGATTGCCAATAACCACCTCTTGCGTAAAAACTTTGCCAAGATCAAGAACATCATCGATATCCCTAACCTGATTGATATACAGAAGAATTCCTATCGCCGTTTTCTCCAGCAGGAAGTACCTCCCGAATCGCGAAAAAACTCAGGACTCGAAGCGGTCTTTAGAAGCGTTTTTCCGATTAAGGATTTTAGCGAAAGTGCCTCGCTAGAGTATGTTTCATATGTATTGAGTAAACCCAAATATGATGTTGAAGAATGTCATCAGAGGGGTATGACTTTTGCTGCTCCCATGAAAGTAAAGGTTCGCCTTGTGACGTGGGATACTGGCAAAGATGGTGGCGTCAGGGCAATCAAGGATATTAAAGAACAGGAAGTTTACTTTGGCGAAATCCCCTTGATGACAGAGAATGGTACCTTTATCATCAACGGAACGGAACGCGTTATTGTCAGTCAGCTGCATCGCTCTCCCGGCGTATTTTATGATCATGACAAAGGCAAAACCCACTCCAGCGGGAAAATACTTTATTCTGCACGTGTTATTCCTTATCGTGGTTCATGGCTTGATTTTGAATTTGATCATAAAGACATTCTCTATGTTCGTATTGATCGACGTCGAAAAATGCCCGCTACAGTTCTTCTGAAAGCACTTGGCTATTCCGTCGAACAGTTACTGAACTATTTCTATAAAAGTGAAGTTATTTATTTGAATGGTGAAATCCTGGCAAAAGGGATCGAGCCGGAATTACTGATTTTGCAAAAAGCGGTTGTTGATGTGATTGATCCTGCTAATGGCGAGGTTATAGTCAAGGCAAACCGTAAATATACCAAAGCATCTATCAAAAAAATGATGGAGCGTGGTGTTTCATCTGTTCCTGTTCAAAATGAGGGAATCATTGGACGTTTTGCTTCCATGGACATCGTTGATCCAGCTACCGGTGAAATCATTGTTGAATGTAATGAAGAAGTCACCGTTGAGAAACTGGAAGAAATCAAATCACGGCGCGTGACCTCTTTTTCAGTACTCTATATTGATAACCTGCATATCACATCGTCATTCCGTGATACGCTGCTGATCGATAAAATGAATACTACTGATGATGCTCTGATCGAAATTTATCGTCGTTTGCGTCCCGGTGATCCTCCAACACTCAAAAGTTCACTCTCATTGTTTGAAAACCTGTTTTTCAATCCGGAACGGTATGATTTGTCAACGGTCGGGCGATTGAAGCTGAATCACAAACTTGCCTTGGCGGTCTGGAACGATTGTACGGTTCTTAATGGACCGACAATGATCACGTCCGATTCGGTTCGTTCAATTGATGAGATGATTACTCGTCTGGTGAATGCTGATGATCACTTTGCAAGTTACCTGATGATGAAGTTGCCTGCCGATCTGACCAAAAACATTAAAAAACTGGATCTCTCACATTCCGTACCAGATAAGCTGAAGGATCAACTGATTCATGAACTTAATAATCTGATCCGTGATCCTGAATTCTTCCAGAAAGAAGTATTCGCATCCTTGCCGCTGACTGCAGCGACCATCAAGTTGACAGAACAAATCGATCAAGGTTTCTTTGAAGAGAACCGCCGTGAGATCGAAATGCTCCGTCGCAATAAAATGGTTTTTGAGGATCTGTTCGAAGGAATCATTGCTACCAGTGATCGCAACGATATTCTTGAAATCGTACGCTATCTGATCGAACTGAAAAACGGTCGTGGTGCCATTGATGACATTGACCATCTCGGTAATCGCCGGGTCAGAGCCGTTGGCGAACTGCTTGAAAATCAGTATCGTATCGGCCTTGTTCGTATGGAACGTGCGATCAAGGAACGTATGAGTCTGCAGGAGGTTGAAAACCTCATGCCCCATGATCTGATCAACTCCAAACCGGTATCTGCCGTCGTAAAAGAGTTTTTTGGTTCATCCCAGTTGTCACAGTTTATGGATCAGACCAACCCTCTCTCCGAAGTTACCCACAAGCGTCGCCTTTCGGCACTTGGACCAGGTGGTTTGACTCGTGAACGTGCCGGCTTTGAGGTCCGTGACGTTCATCCGACTCACTATGGTCGTGTGTGCCCGATTGAAACACCGGAAGGTCCGAACATCGGCCTGATTGCATCATTGTCTACCTATGCACGTATCAATGAGCATGGCTTTGTTGAAACACCATACCGTATCGTCCAGGAAGGTCGTTTGACAAATGAAGTTCGTTTCTTCTCTGCTCTGGAGGAAGAAGGGCACGCCATTGCACAGGCGAATGCCGAAGTTGATGCCGATGGTCGTTTTATAAACGATTATGTTTCAGCCAGAAAAAGCGGGGAATTTATTCTTGTTCATCGTGACGAGATTGCCCTGATGGACGTAGCGCCGAAACAGTTGGTCTCTGTTGCAGCTGCTTTGATTCCTTTCCTTGAGAATGACGATGCGAACCGCGCCTTGATGGGATCAAACATGCAACGTCAGGCAGTGCCTCTGCTGCGTGCCGATTCACCTCTTGTGGGAACCGGTATGGAGCGTATAGTTGCCAAGGATTCCGGCGTTTCCGTGATTGCCCGCCATAACGGTGAAGTTGAATCTGTTGATGCTTCCCGTATTGTAGTCAAAATCAACGAGGACGAGTTTGACGAAACGGGAACCGGTGTTGACATCTATAATCTGATCAAGTTTGCCCGATCCAACCAGAATACCTGCATTAACAACAAGCCGGTGGTAAAGGTGGGTGATAAGGTTACCCGTGGCGCCATCATTGCCGATGGACCTTCCACTGACATGGGTGAGCTTGCTCTTGGTCAAAACGTGGTCGTAGCATTTATGCCGTGGGGCGGCTACAACTACGAAGACTCCATCCTGATCTCTGAAAAGATGGTTAAGGAAGATCGTTATACATCGATTCATATTGAGGAATACGAGTGCGTTGCCCGTGATACAAAACTGGGGAAAGAAGAAATAACCTCTGATATTCCCAATCTTGGCGAGGAAACACTCAAGGACCTGGACGAGTCCGGTATTATCCGTATTGGTGCCGAAGTCAAGCCGGGCGATATTCTGGTCGGTAAGATTACCCCGAAAGGCGAAACTCAGCTTTCGCCGGAAGAAAAACTGTTGCGGGCAATCTTTGGTGAGAAAGCCGGTGATGTACGCGACACATCCTTGATTGTTCCTCCAGGTGTGGAGGGAACTGTTATCGGCGCCAAAGTATTCTCGCGCAAAGGTAATGACAAGGATGCCCGTACGGAATTGATTGAAAAGGCAGAAGAAGAAAAGCTGCGTAAGGATGAGCTTGATGAAATCAGGATCATTCGTGATTCGGCGGTTGGTAAACTCAAAAAGCTGCTGGTTGGTAAAACGTTGGCGGTTGCCATGGAAAAGAGTTCCGGCGACCTGATTCTTCCCAAAGGTAAAAAAGTAACCGAGGAAGCGTTAAAGGCGTTGTCAATTGACCGCTGGAATACGATTTCCATCAGTGATGATGGTGAAACCGATGACAAGGTAAGTCAGGTCATTGATACCTTGAATCGACAAATTGATCTTATCCACAGTGTTTTTGATGACAAGATTCAAAAACTTCGTCGTGGCGATGACCTCCCTCCCGGTGTCATCAAAATGGTCAAAGTTTATATTGCGATCAAGCGTAAGCTGCAGGTTGGGGATAAAATGGCCGGCCGACATGGTAACAAGGGTGTCGTTTCCCGCATACTCCCTGAAGAAGATCTGCCGTTTATGGAAGATGGCCGACCAGTTGAAATCGTGCTCAACCCGCTTGGTGTTCCTTCACGTATGAACGTGGGACAGATTCTGGAAACGCATCTAGGCTGGGCAGCAAAAGGGATCGGCTGGAAAATCGAAGAGATGCTGCAGAAACACTTGTCTGCCGATAATCTGAGAAAATATCTGAAAGATGTGTATAGCGATGAAGAAGTTGGGGCGTTTATCGATTCGCTCGAACAGGATGAACTCCTTAAAGTCTGTCGTCGTCTGCAGCGCGGCGTACCAATGGCATCGCCTGTTTTTGAAGGCGCTCCCGAAGAGCAGATCAAAAACATGCTTGGTAAAGCTGGTTTCCATTCATCAGGTCAGGTCACGTTGTTTGATGGTAGAAGTGGTGAGCCGTTTAAAAACAAGGTTACCGTCGGTGTTATGTATGTGCTCAAACTGCACCATCTTGTTGATGACAAGATTCATGCCCGTTCAATCGGACCCTATAGTCTGGTAACTCAGCAGCCGCTGGGTGGTAAAGCTCAATTCGGTGGTCAACGTCTGGGAGAGATGGAAGTCTGGGCAATGGAAGCATATGGAGCTGCGTATGCCTTGCAGGAATTCTTGACGGTGAAGTCGGATGACGTTTCCGGACGTACCCGTATGTATGAAGCAATCGTTAAGGGAAAACACACACTTGAACCTGGATTGCCAGAGTCATTCAATGTTCTTATCAAGGAATTGCAGTCGTTGTGCCTTGATGTAGACCTTTTGGAGAACGACGAAGAGTAATTTTGCGTCGTTATCAGTCAATCTTCACAGGTTACAACCGTGAACCTGTAGCGTCATGAATATCGGAGGAAAACATAGTGGAAGATTATTTTAGCTTTTTTGATAAGCCCAAGGATCCGCTCCATTTTTCAGCCATTCGTATATCAATCTCTTCGCCGGATAAAATCAGGGAACGTTCCCATGGTGAAGTAAAGAAGCCTGAAACGATCAATTACCGCACGTTCAAGCCGGAGAGAGACGGTCTTTTCTGTGCAAAGATCTTTGGACCGACCAAAGACTACGAGTGTAATTGTGGTAAATACAAGCGGATGAAACATAGAGGTATTGTTTGCGAAAAGTGTGGAGTTGAGGTCATCCCTTCAAAAGTGCGCCGTGAGCGTTTGGGGCACATTGACCTGGCAACTCCGGTTGCCCACATCTGGTTTCTCAAGTCATTACCATCGCGCATAGGCAACCTGCTTGACATTACGCTGAAAGATCTTGAGAAAGTATTGTACTTCGAGGGGTTTGTAATTATTGAACCCAAAAACACCCCGCTGCAGTTTTGTGAGGTAATGTCGGAAGAAAAATATATCAAGCTTCAGCAGGAATATGGCTACGATGCTTTTGATGGTGGCATGGGAGCAGAAGCGATACGTGAGTGTCTGAAAAAACTGAATCTTGATGAACTGGCAGTTCAGTTGCGCTCTGACATGATGGAATCCACCAGTGAAGCGAAACGTAAGAAAAACGCCAAACGTCTTAAAGTCGTTGAAGCGTTTAAAAATTCAGGCAATAAGCCGGAATGGATGATCCTTGAGTGTATTCCGGTACTACCACCGGAATTGCGTCCCTTGGTTCCGTTGGATGGTGGACGTTTTGCCACATCTGACCTGAATGACCTCTATCGTCGTGTCATTAACCGTAACAATCGCCTCAAACGCCTGTGTGAGTTACAGGCTCCTGAAGTTATTATACGTAATGAAAAACGTATGTTGCAGGAAGCAGTTGACGCGTTGTTTGACAATGGTCGCCGCGGTCGTGCCATCGCTGGTCCTAACAAACGTCCACTCAAATCGCTTTCCGATATGCTCAAAGGTAAGTCTGGCCGTTTCCGTCAAAACCTCCTGGGTAAACGTGTCGACTATTCCGGTCGTTCCGTTATTGTTGTTGGTCCGGAACTGAAATTACATCAGTGTGGTCTTCCTAAAAAAATGGCGCTGGAGCTGTTCAAGCCTTTTATTTATAACAAACTTGAAGAACGTGGATATGTAACTACCATCAAAAGTGCCAAGAAAATGGTTGAGAAAGAGCGCCCGGAAGTTTGGGATGTGCTCGAAGAAGTTATCAAAGAACATCCTGTGATGCTTAACCGTGCGCCGACACTGCACCGACTAGGCATTCAAGCGTTTGAACCGGTATTGATTGAAGGGAAAGCAATTCAATTGCATCCGTTAGTCTGTACAGCTTTCAACGCTGACTTTGACGGTGACCAGATGGCTGTTCATTTGCCTCTGTCAGTTGAAAGCCAGGTTGAGGCACGTGTTTTGATGATGTCAACCAACAACATCCTGTCACCCGCCAGTGGTAAACCTATTATTGTTCCTTCACAGGATATGGTTTTGGGTGCTTATTACATGACTCGTGATCGTAACTACCAGCCTGATATTGATGAGGCTACAGGATCGGTTAAAATTGATCCTAGCAGCGGCAAACCATTATACAAAGTCGTTCGTGGAACCGGAAAAGTCTTTTCATCACCTGATGAAGTTCGTATCGCATTTGATGCAGATGAAGTCGATATGCAGGCAAAAATTCGTGTGCGGATGAAAAATCTGATTGATGATGAAGATGTTCAACTGATTGATACAACCACTGGTCGAGTTCTGCTCAGCGAAATATTGCCGGATACGGTTCCTTTCAGTGCCATCAATAAGGTAATGAACAAAAAAGAACTGTCGAATCTCGTCGATACCTGTTACCGCTTGGCCGATAGCAAGGAAACGGTGCTGTTGGCAGATCGTCTGAAAGCAATCGGTTTTCGTTATGCAAACATTGCCGGTATTTCTATCTGTCTCGATGATATGGTAATTCCCGAAGGTAAACAGGGGATTATTGATACCGCCAATGAGGAAGTTAAAGAGATTCAAAATCAGTATACCGAAGGTCTGATTACTGACGGCGAACGTTACAATAAGGTTATTGACATCTGGGCAAAAGCGACCGAAGACATTGCCAAGGAGATGCTTGACAACCTTTCAAAAGAATCATTTTTTGTTGAAGGTATTGGTGATCTGAAAGAGTCGTCATTTAACGCAATTCATATGATGGCTGACTCCGGTGCTCGTGGTTCTGCCCAGCAGATCCGTCAGCTGGCCGGTATGCGTGGATTGATGGCTAAGCCATCCGGCGAAATCATCGAAACACCAATTACTGCAAATTTCCGTGAAGGTCTTACGGTTTTGCAGTACTTTATTTCCACCCATGGTGCTCGTAAAGGTCTTGCAGATACGGCGCTAAAAACTGCAAACTCCGGTTATCTGACACGTCGTTTGGTTGACGTTGCTCAGGACGCAATCATCACCGAAGATGATTGCGGCACACTGGATGGTTTGGTTGTCTCTTCATTGACGGAGGGAGGGGAAATTATCGAGCATGTGGGTGACCGTATTCTGGGGCGTGTTGCTCTTGATGATATTCTTGATCCTGTTAATAGAGATATTCTGGTTGAAGCAAATCAGGAAATTGACGAAAATCTTGTGATCAAAATCGAGGATGCCGGAATTGAGAAGGTTAAAATAAGATCAGTTCTGACTTGCCAGAGCAAGCGCGGCATTTGCGCTAAATGTTACGGTCGCGATCTGTCTCGTGGTCATCTGGTTAATATGGGGGAAGCGGTTGGTGTAATTGCGGCTCAGTCAATTGGTGAACCAGGTACACAGCTGACCATGCGTACGTTCCACATTGGTGGTACGGCATCACGTCATGCTGAACAAACATCACTTGAAGCACGTACCGAAGGGACGCTTAAATTTATCAATCTCAATACGGTTATCAACAATGAAGGTCATCATATTGTAATGGGCCGAAACGGTGAGATTGCGATTGTTGATGATACCGGCCGCGAACGTGAAAAATATTCAGTTGTGTACGGTGCAAAAATCAGAATTGCACCGGAAGGCAAAGTAAAGCAAGGAGAGACTCTGGCGGAGTGGGATCCGTTCTCCATGCCGATTTTGACAGAATTCCCTGGTCGCGTAAAATTTGCAGATATCATTGAAGGCGTGACCATGGAAGAGCAGGTCGATGAGGTCACAGGACTTTCTCGTAAAGTTATCATCGAGTCAAAAGATAGCGATAAGCGACCGCGGATTGCTATCAAGGACGCCAGCGGAGACGGTGGCGGTACCATTGGTCGTTATTTCCTGCCGGCTGGTGCAAATATTTCCGTTATTGATGACACCATCATCAGTGCCGGCGATATCATTGCAAAAATCCCGCGCGAAACTACGAAAACAAAAGATATTACCGGTGGTCTTCCGCGAGTTGCTGAATTATTTGAGGCTCGCAAGCCGAAAGACTTTGCAGTTATTACGGAGATTGACGGCAAGGTGTCGTTTGGTAAAGACGCCAAGGGTAAACGTAAGGTATTGGTAACACCTGAAGTAGGCGAGCCAAAGGAATATCTGATACCAAAAGGTAAGCACATCAGTGTGCACGAAGGGGATCATGTGCGTGCCGGTGAACCTTTGATGGATGGTTCTTCCAATCCGCACGACATTCTCCGTGTTCTCGGTGTCAAGGAACTTGCCAAATATCTTGTTGACGAAGTTCAGGAAGTTTACCGTCTTCAGGGTGTTAATATCAATGACAAGCATATTGAAGTCATTGTTCGTCAGATGCTCCGCAGGGTTCGTATCAAGGATGTAGGTGATACAAACTTGTTGGTGGATGATCAGGTTGAGCGAGTTCTTTTTGAACAGGAAAATGAAATAGCGTATAAAAATGGCAAGCGACCCGCCATCGCTGAACCATTGCTGTTGGGTATCACAAAAGCATCACTCTCAACAGAGTCATTTATTTCCGCTGCGTCGTTCCAGGAAACAACAAAAGTTCTGACCCAGGCAGCTATTGAAGGGAAAATCGATCATCTGAGAGGGCTGAAAGAAAACGTAATTATGGGACGCTTGATTCCTGCCGGTACTGGTTTGAGCCGTTACCGTCACCTCAAGGTGCTTACGGGGGCCGCAATTAAATCTGATCCCATGTGCGCGACAGTTGACTGTGCTTCGAGCATGCAGGACGCAGCATAGCTACATAAAAGCTGGCTTTACAGGTGCACATAGTCGTCTGTAAAGCCAGCTGATGATTCCTTGTGGTAAATAAATAAAACGATCAACAATAAAATACAAAAAAGCAAATAAATATGTATTTTTATGTTGACGTGTATCTGAATACTTGCTATAAGTCGTTCTCTTTTAAACTGAAGCCCAAAGCGAAGCAGGCTTTGTACGCATGAATGGAGATGCTGGCTCGACCAGCCCTACACCTATTCCATTCCCCACCATCTTAAATCAGTGGCTTCAGTTCATAGTTCATCTATAGTTTTAATTTGTTTTGGCTTGTTGTTTGTTTGTGGGTTGACAGTTTGGTTGTAATCTGTTACGAACGATGTTCGCATTATTTTGCGATTAGATATCTTTTGTTGGGAGAAGGTTTGGTATGCCTACTATAAATCAGTTGATTCGTGTTGGTCGTGAGAGTAAGCGAGATAAGTCTACTGCTCCAGCTCTTAAGTGTTGTCCTCAGAAGCGTGGAGTTTGTACTAGGGTTTATACTACAACTCCCAAGAAGCCTAACTCTGCGTTGCGCAAGGTTGCCAGGGTGCGTTTGACAAACGGAATTGAAGTGACTTCCTATATTCCGGGTGTTGGTCATAATCTCCAGGAACACTCTGTCGTTCTGATTCGTGGCGGTAGGGTAAAAGACCTTCCTGGTGTGCGTTATCATATCGTTCGTGGGACGCTTGATTCGGTTGGTGTGAAAAACAGGATGAAAAGTCGTTCAAAATATGGCGCGAAGCGTCCGAAATAACGTTTATATTGTTTAGGGGTTACTATGCCAAGAAGAAGAGAAGTGCCTAAAAGAAACATTTTGCCGGATCCTAAGTATCATGACAAGACTGTAGCTAAGTTGATCAATATAATGATGCTGGCAGGTAAGAAGAGTATTGCCGAGTCAATTCTTTATGGTGCGCTTGAGCTTGTTGCTCAGCGTTCAAGTGATGAGCCTGTGAAGGTTTTGAAAAAGAGCCTCGATAATATTAAGCCGATGCTCGAGGTTAAGTCGCGCCGAGTTGGTGGGTCAACATACCAGGTGCCAATCGAGGTTCGTGCTGATCGAAGAGTGTCGCTCGCCATGCGTTGGTTGGTTCGTTATTCCACGCTCAGAAGTGAAAAGACGATGAAGGATAAGCTGGCAGGAGAAATTCTGGATGCTTTTAATAGTCGTGGAGCAGCAGTGAAGAAGCGTGAAGATGTTCATAAAATGGCTGAGGCCAATCGCGCATTTGCTCATTATCGCTGGTAGTTGATAAAGATTTTGTTGTGAATTCTGGAGGATTACGTGTCGCGTTTATCACCGCTTGAAAAATATAGAAATATCGGAATCATGGCTCATATTGATGCCGGTAAGACAACCACGACGGAACGAATTCTGTATTACACCGGCGTTTCGCATAAAATCGGTGAAGTACATGAAGGTACTGCTACCATGGACTGGATGGAGCAGGAGCAGGAGCGTGGTATAACAATCACTTCTGCTGCAACAACCTGTAGCTGGCGTGATTATAATATCAATATTATTGATACTCCTGGCCACGTCGATTTTACTATTGAGGTTGAACGCTCGTTGCGCGTCCTTGATGGTGCAGTGGCTGTTTTTTGTTCAGTTGGTGGTGTTGAACCCCAGTCAGAAACTGTATGGCGTCAAGCTGATAAGTACGGTGTTCCTCGTATCGCATTTATCAATAAAATGGATCGCGTTGGTGCTGATTTCTTCCGTGGCGTCCAGATGATTAAAGATCGTTTGAAAGCCAACGCAGTGCCTATTCAGCTTCCGATAGGCAAGGAAGAAAATTTTAAGGGCGTTATCGATCTCGTATCAATGAAAGCTATTACCTGGAACGATGAGTCTCTGGGGGCTAACTTTGATGTAGCGGAAATTCCTTCAGAACTTCTTGAAGAAGCAAAAGAATATCGTGAAAAAATGATAGAAGAAATATCAAGTCACGATGATGCACTGATGGAAAAATATCTTGGCGGCGAAACACTGACTGAACAAGAAGTTATGTCAGCAATTCGTACCTGCACTATTGATATCAAGATTATTCCTGTTATTTGTGGTTCATCCTTCAAAAACAAAGGCGTACAAAATCTTCTTGATGCCGTAGTTGATTATATGCCATCACCAATGGATATCCCTGCAATTAAAGGTATTGATGTTGACTCTGGTGAAGAAATTGAGCGTATAGCATCTGATACAGAACCGTTCTCAGCTCTTGGTTTTAAAATTATGACGGACCCTTTTGTAGGCCAGTTGACTTTCTTCCGTGTCTATTCTGGTGTTGCTACAGCAGGCTCATACATTTATAACTCGACTAAAGGGAAGAAAGAACGTTTAGGTCGAATTCTCAAGATGCATGCTAATAAGCGTGAAGAGATCAAGGAAGTTTATGCAGGCGATATTGCTGCAGCCGTTGGTTTGAAATATACAACTACTGGCGATACGCTTTGTAATGAAGACAATCAGGTCATTCTGGAATCAATCGAATTCCCAGAACCGGTTATTTCAATTGCGATTGAGCCAAAAACCAAGGCTGAACAGGAAAAACTCGGATTTGGACTGCAAAAACTGGCCAGTGAAGACCCGTCATTCAGAGTTAAAACAGATGAAGAAACTGGACAAACAATTATTTCAGGTATGGGTGAGTTGCATCTTGAAATTATTGTTGATCGTTTGAAACGTGAATTCAAGGTAGATGCAAACGTCGGCAAACCTCAGGTTGCATATCGTGAAACAATTACCAAGAAAGTAAAAGTTGAAGGTAAGTTTGTACGTCAGTCCGGTGGACGCGGCCAGTATGGTCACGTATGGCTCGAACTTGAGCCACAAGAACCTGGTAAAGGATATGAATTTGTTGATGCGATTAAGGGTGGCGTGGTTCCTCGTGAATACATCCCGGCTGTTGATAAAGGCATCATTGAAGCAACTAATACGGGTGTTATGGCTGGATTCCCCGTTGTAGATATTAAAGTAACATTGATTGACGGTTCGTACCATGAAGTTGACTCCTCAGAAATGGCATTCAAAATTGCCGGATCCATGGGTTTTAAAGAAGGGTGTCAAAAAGCTTCCCCGATCATTCTCGAACCAATAATGTCAGTAGAAGTTGTTGTGCCAGAAGAATACATGGGTGATGTAATTGGTGATTTGAACTCAAAACGTGGTCGCATTATGGGTATGGATAGTAGAGCTGGTGCACAAGTTGTTTCTGCTATGGTACCACTTGCTTCAATGTTTGGTTATTCAACTGATTTACGTTCTGCAACTCAAGGACGTGCAACATATACTATGACGTTTGACCACTACGAACCTGTTCCGAAATCTGTTGCTGAAGAAATTGTTGCTAAGATAAAAGGTTAAGAAAGTAATCTGATAAATGAGGGAGGGCCTTACCGATGGCAAAGGCAAAATTTGAACGTAACAAACCCCATGTAAACATTGGTACAATCGGTCACGTTGACCACGGCAAAACAACCCTGACAGCAGCAATCACAAAAGTGCTTGCCGGTAAAGGTCAGGCAGAATTCAAGGCATTCGACCAGATTGACAATGCACCTGAAGAGCGTGAGCGTGGTATCACGATTGCTACTGCACACGTGGAATACGAAACCGACAAACGTCACTATGCACACGTTGACTGCCCAGGCCATGCTGACTATGTTAAAAACATGATCACTGGTGCTGCCCAGATGGATGGAGCAATCCTGGTTGTTTCCGCTGCCGACGGCCCTATGCCACAGACTCGTGAGCACATCCTGCTTGCCCGTCAGGTTGGCGTGCCTTACATCGTTGTCTTCCTGAATAAAGCTGACATGGTTGATGATGCAGAGCTGCTGGAATTGGTTGAGCTTGAAATTCGCGAACTGCTTTCCAGCTACGACTTCCCCGGTGACGATATTCCAATCATCAAAGGTTCCGCATTGATGGGTCTGAATGGCGAAAAGGGTGAGCTTGGGGAAGATGCAATTCTTGCTCTCATGGATGCCGTTGACAGCTACATTCCTGAGCCTGAGCGTGCAATCGACCGTCCCTTCCTGATGCCGGTAGAAGACGTATTCTCCATCTCCGGTCGTGGTACAGTTGCTACCGGTCGTGTTGAACGCGGTATCGTAAAAGTAGGCGAGGAAGTAGAAATCGTTGGTATGAAAGCCACCGGTAAAACCACCGTAACTGGTGTTGAAATGTTCCGTAAACTGCTTGATGAAGGGCGTGCCGGAGATAACATCGGTGCACTGCTCCGCGGTGTAAAGCGTGAAGACATCGAGCGTGGACAAGTTCTCGCCAAGCCGGGCAGCATCACTCCTCACACCAAGTTCAAAGCTGAAGCATACGTATTGACCAAGGAAGAGGGTGGTCGTCATACACCGTTCTTCAATGGCTATCGTCCTCAGTTTTATTTCCGCACAACCGACGTAACCGGCATTGCAGAACTGCCGGCCGGTACAGAAATGGTAATGCCTGGAGATAACATTGCATTGACCATCAACCTGATCACTCCGATTGCAATGGACGAAGGACTTCGTTTCGCAATCCGTGAAGGTGGCCGTACCGTTGGCGCTGGTGTCGTAAGCGCAATCATAGAATAAT
>DAINBV010000094.1:0-16108 GCA_036732725.1 Geobacteraceae bacterium
GCTGCTGCTGCAATCCATGACTTTTTCTGACGAATGTTCATTTGTTGCCTCCTTGCTTTGTCCGGCGGGACAATCCCGCCAAATTCGTTAATACCCAACTATTCCGCAATTTGCATAGTTTGTTTTTATGCCCATGTATTTCAGACGCTTACCTGTGGGTAAGGGTAGAGAGAGTATGATTTTCAATAGCTCAGAACAATATTCGTGCCATTTAATTATGTGCAATGATAACAGTGTGATAGGTTGATTTGTGCTGGTTGCGTCGTAAAAGTGTAAAAGTATTCGACATTTACGTAGTTAGGAACGTGACAAGAAACGTATCATGATGGGGCTCTGGTAATGCTGCTGTGTGTAACCATTTGATTATGTGTGATTACTGTGGTGTGGGGTAGGGAGGAGTCGGGAATATGTGTATGTAAAGTTTTTCGACGTGAAGCGTTGCTATAAAGGTCCGGGCTTGGATTACCTCTTTTGAATACCGTGACCTCAGTAATGTATCCCATCCGCTCCTCACCTGATGCCGCGACTTATTACCATCATCATTCGAACGTACCCCTTTGCGCACAGCGATGCGCATGAAAAAACGACGATCGTTAAGATCCATACCACTCCCTCAGACGCTTCCTGCAACAACAAACTAGCGATGAATAACCGAAGGGACAGGCAACCCGGTTGACAAGCAGATATCCTGTGTCAACCTTTGCAAGGTAGCTTCCAAAGATAACCGATTTAGCAGGAGGAGATCATGTACACGAGCATATTGCGTACGGTGGTTACATCAGGATCGATGTTGCTGGTTTTGGCAGTAAACACACCGGCCAGGGCGGGGGTGGCGGATCGGGGTGACGTTCTGGCGGAACTAGCTGCTGAGAGTCTGCTGGTATCGCCACCGGCTCCGAACATCCTGATTGCTCTGACCAATAATGATCCGCTGAAAGAAGGGATGAACGGTCCCACAACCAGCGGGAGTAATGCACAAGCCGGCAGCCAGAACCAGGCCATGGGGGCGTCCGATAACCAGGCGATCGACCCGAATGCAGCTAGCGCTCCGGCCAAGGATGACAGTCGACCTGCGCAAGCGAGCCATGGCCAGCAGACCAGGATTGTTGTTCCCCAAACGGTCTACTCCGTGCTGGTAAAGGGGAATGATACGGTGATTCAGTCACAGTCCAAGATGGTCTCGGTCTTTCATCTGGATGTGGGAACCCCCTGTTTCCCGGTCAAGGAAGTCAAGGTTCATCTGCAGCACCCCGATGGTTCGGTGTCCGGTTATGTCTGCAATCCCAACAGCTGCAGCTTCAACTTTGACAAATGCTCCCTGCTGGCCCAGGGTATCTTTTACGAAAACAGCTATCTGGATGCCTGCCGCTTACCGGAGCGGGCAAAAAACGGCTGGCAGGGGTATCTGCCGCTGGCGGCCCTGACCCTGAGCATGTCCTATGCCACCGGCGGCACGGATGTTCTCTATCAGACCTATACCAATGCCGAGGTGCTCTGCGAGGCGGTCCCCTGTACGCCGCTGCTGCTCGCTCCCTATGACAAACCCGATTACCCCTGGCTTAACAAGGGGTATATCGGCCAGCCATATGCTTCCCAGCTCTTCAGCGGCGGACGCAATCCGGTGGTTACCAGGCTGACGACCAACGGGAGCGCCGGTCTCCCGCCAGGTCTGGAACTGGACCGGAACGGCAAGATTTACGGCACCCCCTCGGCCTACTCCCGCGGGGAATGGAAACTGAACTTTGAAATCAAGGATGGCTGCCCCTGGAACCAGCAGAGCAAGAGCGGGACGGCAACTCTCAAGATTGTCGATACGGTTCCGCCGGTGATCAAGAGCACCACCTTGACCCCTACCACGCTGGATGCCTCCGGAGGGGACGTGGTGTTGTCGGTTAAGGCTTCTGACAATATTGCCGTGTTTCGTGTATTGCTGACCCAGACCGCACCGGATGGCCACAAGGGATCGGCGATCACACCGTTGGTGGCTGGAACTCCGGCTGACGGGGAGTGGCGCTGGAAGTGGGTGGTTTGGAATAACAGCAGCAGTGAACCGCAAAAATATCTGATGGAAATCAAGGTGGAGGATGCGGACGGCAACGTGGTCAGTGCGGCGCCGATCACCCTGACGGTGGCTGGAAAGACGGCGCCGCTGGTGGCGCCGAAACCGCCGATCTCCGGTCCGGTGATGATCAGGCCGACCCGCTAGCGGCAATCTGCGGGGGAAGATAGACATTCGGAAATTTCTTGATATTCTTGCAGAATGCCAGAACAGGAGGGTCAGGAATGGGATGTCTATGGAAAACAACGATTTTCAGCATGCTTGCCATGGCGTCTGCCGGGGCGGTCGGCGCAGAAGAGCGGAACATCTACGATTTAAGCCTGGAAAAACTCTCTGACCTGGTGGTTACCGAATCCAAAATCGGACAATCCCAGGAAACCGTGACCCAGAAGGTAGAGCTCTTCTATCCCGAGGAGTTTGAGCAGCAGACGCTCCCTAACCGTAACATCACCGAGCTTCTCAAATACACCTCCGGCCAGTTCGTCAATCCGCTGTCACGTAATGATGCCAACTGGGGTTCCTTTGGCGGACTCGGCCCCAAATACAATGGTTATCTGCTGGATGGTCTGCCGATTGATTCTTTTGCCGATGCCATGAGCCTTGATCCGTGGGCCTTCGGACGGGTTGAGATCCACAAGGGACCTGCCTCGGTCATGTACTCCAATTATCTCACCATGGATTTTGCCGGCAATGAAACCCCCTTGGCAGGGATCACCAACTTCATCCTCAAGGACAAGATTGAAACTCCTGCAACCAGGCTGAACATCGGCGGCGGGAGTTACGCTACCTTTTCCGGTGCCTTCTACCATCAAAACAGCAAGGAAAACCTCAACTATTTTTTTGGCGCCAGTTACGAACAGTCGGATTACACCAACTACGGCACGCCGGATTCATGGCTGAATATCAGGAAAGATCCCGAATATCAGAAAACAAAACTGTATGGAAAATTGATCTATCTGTTTGACCGCGATGATCATAAACTTTCCCTCTTTAGCCATCACACCTTGCACAGCGGTGATGCCGGACGTCCCAACCGTGATTTCAACCATCAGTACGATACCGTCAACCTGGAATATTCAAACCAGATCAGCGCAACGGTTCATGTTCAGCTTAAAAGCGGCTACCGCGGCTATGACCGGTGTTGGGGTGAGGATACCTTCAATCCAGGTGATGCTGTTCCGACCTTCACCCTGCGGGAGCATGACGGCGTCGAACAATCGATTTTCCCCTCCGACCTGACGGTCAACATCAGCCATGCCGGAGGAAGTCTCCTTACCTTTGGCGCCGATGGTCAGGTGGCCGGATATAAGGGGTATGCGGAGATTGATGGTGTCAAAACGATTGGCACCGATGTGGATGCCTATTCCACCGGGATCTTTCTCCAGGAAAAATATCTGTTGCATGATTGGGTGTTCCGGCTGGGGGCCCGATTCAACTATACCAGTCACAGCTACAACCTGTTTAACGGAATGACCCCGCAAAAACGTGATAATTCCTGGGATTCGTACCTGTGGAGCGTCGGAGTCCGTTATAACCTCAGCAAGAGCCTGGCGCTCTACAGCAATGCCGCCTCCAGCTTCGTGGCGCCGTCCGCCAAACAGCTCGGCGGGACACTCAGCGCTGCCAGCGCCGGTGTTGCCGGCCAGAACGGGCAGTTGCCGAGCCTTAACCTTAAACCGGAAACCGGGATCGGCTCTGATTTCGGGATGGATTTTCGTCCCCTGGAGAGCCTGAACATCGGCCTGCGTGGATTTTACAACCTGGTCAATGACGCGATCGTTGAAAATGTGGTCAGTACCACTCCGTCGCAGAGCCGGTCGTTCAATGCGGGGAACGCCTACTCCTACGGTTTTGAATTTACGCTTGAACAGCGTCTTGCCGATGCGCTGCGCTGGTTCGGAAATCTGACCTATACTGCCAGCAAGGTCGAAAACCCGCTGGATAAAGATCAGGATGGGGCGGATATTTCGTTTGTCCCCAACTATGTTGCCAACCTGGGGATTACCACCGTACTTCCCTTTGAGATCACGGTTTCTCCCTATCTGCACCTGGTGGGGGATTACTACGACAGTACCTCGAAAGCGAACCGGATGCGCTTTGGCTCCTATCAGCTGCTGAATATCAAGGGGCAAAAGAACGTTTTCAAAAACAGCGACTACACCCTCAAGGCGTCAATTGACCTGAACAACATCCTCGATCAACGCTCTGCAATGCCGTGGCAGTTCCGGGAACCGGGTTTTAATCTCCACGGCGCTTTAGAACTGATCTTCTGATCTCCACCATGCATCTCCTGAAAGGATCGGCATCGTGACCCACCCCGCTATTCGTCTGCTGCTGGCCATGACCCTTGCCCTGTTCATGAACACCCTCCTGTTCGCCGGTGAGCTGGAAAACAAGGTGAAAGCAGCCTATATCTACAATTTTACCAAGTTTGTCGACTGGCCCAATGAAGGGGCGGAAAGCATGTCGATCTGCTATGTGGGGAATGACCCGATGCGCACCCAGTTGGGTGAACTGAATAACCGTCAAGCCAAGGGGCGGACGATCAAAATTATCCGTTCCCGGGATCTTTCGGCGATTGCCGGCTGCGACATGGTATTCATCAGCCAATCCGAAGAGCGCCAGCTCGGCGCACTATTGCAACATCTTCAGGGGAAAGCGGTGTTAACGGTCAGCGACATTCCCCAGTTCACGCAAAAAGGGGGGATGGTCGGTTTTGTCATGGAGCAGAACCGGGTCAAGATCGAAATAAGTCAAAAAGCGGTCCGGCAGGGCAAACTTAAAATCAGCGCCAAACTACTGGAAGTAGCAAGGGTAATGCCATGAGCAGAGAATACTTATCTGTCCGGAATCTTCCGATCCGTAAAAAACTGGTGCTGATCGCCATGATCACCACGCTATTTGCGCTGGTTGTGGCGGGAGCGGCCTTTACCCTCTCGGCCCGCAAACAGGTCAAGCAGAATATGGTTCAGGATCTGTCAGCCCTGGCGCTGCTGATTGCCGATCGCAGTAATGCGGCCCTGCTCTTTGACGACCGGATCATGGCCCAGGAAAACCTGGCCTCGCTCCGCATAAAACCGTCGGTTACCAGCGCCTGCATCTATGGTGAAGACGGGAAGGTGTTTGCCGCCTACAACGCCAGGGGAGTGACCGCAGAGCAGTTTCCGCTGCCACCGGATAACGGATTGAAGTATCAGTTTACTCAGCACCAATTAGTGCTGTTCGAGCAGATTGTGGTGGAAGGAAAGCGCATCGGCACCATCTGTCTCCGCTCGTCACTGGCCGAACTGGATACCCTCTGGCAACGTTATCTGACCACGGCGCTGTTGATCCTGGTTGCTTCCGGCGTGGCCTCCTATTTCCTCTCGTCCCGGCTTCAGCAGATCGTTTCCGAGCCGATCATGGCGCTGACGTCAACTGCCCGGCAGATCAGCCAGCACAAGCAGTTTTCCGTGCGGGCAGATGTTGTCGGAAATGACGAAATCGGGCTGTTGGGGCAGGCCTTCAATAACATGCTGGAAACGATTGAAACCATGAATGCCGAACTGGTGAACAGCAACCGCTCACTGGAACAGCGGGTGGTCGAACGGACCCTGGAACTGCATGACGCCAAGGAACGGGCCGAGGCCGCCAACCGGGCCAAGTCGCTCTTTCTGGCCAACATGAGCCATGAGATCCGCACGCCGCTCAATGCGGTGCTTGGCTTCAGCCAGATCGTGCTGCACGACCCGAACCTGTCGTCGGAAAACCGGCATAACCTGCAGACGGTCAATCGTTCCGGGGAACACCTGTTGACCCTGATCAATGACGTGCTCGATATGGCCAAGATCGAATCGGGGCGCATGGTGCTGGAACAGGCTCCTTTTGATCTGCCGGCTCTGCTGGAGGATGTGACCGAGATGTTCATGCCGCGTGCCATTGCCCATGACCTGCAGCTGATCCACGAAATTTCGTACGACCTCCCCCATTGCATTGCCGGGGATGCCGGCAAACTGCGTCAGATCGTGATCAACCTGTTGGGGAATGCCATCAAGTTCACCGAACAGGGTGGGGTTGCCCTGCGGGCCAGAGCCATCCGGCGGGATGGGCGCAACTGGCTTGAGCTGGAAGTTCAGGACAGCGGCCCCGGCATCGCTCCCGACGATCTGCAGCTGGTCTTCCATGCCTTTGAACAGTCGGAGTTGGGGCGCAAGTCCCAGGGTGGGACCGGTCTCGGGTTGACCATCAGCCGGGAATACGCCCGTTTGATGGGTGGCGACCTGAGTGTGACCAGTGAAGCGGGGCATGGGGCCTGTTTTCAGCTGTCGCTACCGCTGGTGGAGGTGGAGCAGACCCAGCTTGCTCCCGCAACTGCGCCGGTGCGCCGCGTGCTGCGGCTCAGGCCGGGGCAGCAGGAGTGGCGGGTGCTGGTGGTGGACGACCGGGACACCAACCGGGAGATCCTGGTCAAGATGCTGGCCCCGCTCGGCTTCACCATGATCGAGGCGGAGGATGGACAGGCCGGGTTGGAGGCATTCGTGGCCCGTCAGCCGCAGCTGGTGCTGATGGACGTGGTCATGCCGGTCATGGATGGCCGCGAGGCGACCAGGCGTATCCGTGCCCTCCCCGAGGGGAAAGAGGTGCCGATCATCGCCGTGTCGGCCAGCGTGTTCGAGGAACAGCTGCGGGAGATTATCCAGGTTGGCGCCACCGATTTTTTACGTAAGCCGTTGCGGGAAGAGGAACTGCTGGAAAAGGTGGTCCGTTTTCTGCCGGCCGAATTCGAGTATGAAGGAGAGGCTCCGGCGCTACGGGAAGAGGAACGCTTGTCGGGGGCGGGACTGGCCGAGGCGCTGGCGCAGCTGCCGGAAGATCTGCGTGGGGAGTTGCTGGCCGCCGCCCGGCAGCTGGATCGGGGAGCTATCACGAGCTTGCTTGATGCCGTAGATGGAATTCCCCTGGAAACAGCCGATTCGCTTCGCTCCCATGCGGAGGCGTACCGTTTTGACCTGATCGAAGAGGCGCTGCTGACACAGCGCCAAGCTGCCACAGGAGGAGAGGGATGATTCCCGATCAGCCATCAGCACCTATCAAAGCCGGGCGTCGCTATCACTGGAGCGTTCCGGCCGTCGTGTTGTCAGGTCTCCTGTTGACGGTGATGCTGTTCTGGCTGGTCCGGAATGCGGAGCTCGCTTCGTTCCAAACCCGGCTGGAGAGCGATGTTTCCCAGCGTAGCGAGACCATTATCAACAAACTTGACGACTCCCTGCTGGTTGTCATGGCGATGCGCAATTATTTTGCAGCTTCCAATCAGGTTACCCGCGAAACGTTTGCCACGTTTTCTCTACCGTTTCTGCAAGAGCGTAATGAAATCAAGGCGCTTTCATGGAACCCGCGTGTTTTTCGTGACCAGAGAAGTCATTTTGAAGAACAGGGAAAAAAGGAACGCAACGAAGCATTCTTTATTTTTGAACGGGACGGTAAAGGAAATCGGCTTCCTGCTGGTGAACGGGACGTTTACTATCCGGTGCAGTATATCGAACCGATGGGAGAGAACATCAAAGCAATCGGTTTTGATGTCGGATTCAACCGGGTGAGGCTCGCAGCTTTGGAGCAGGCACGGGACAAGGGCAAGCCGGTGGCAACGGAACGGGTTGTTCTGGTACAGGATGGCGAGCCGAAGTACAGCATTCTGGTTTTTAATCCGCTCTTTGCCAAACCAGGAACATCTGCCACGGCTGTGGCAGAACGCAGGGAGACGCTTTTGGGGTTTACCGTAGCGGTTATTAATATTGAACAGCTCCTCCTTGCTGCTTTTGGCAAGACTAAGCCATTCGGCCTTGACTTTGACCTGCTTGATCTTTCGACCTCCCAGGAAAATCAGCTCCTCTATCGCTGGAGCACCCGTCTGACGGGAAATAACGTATGGCTGGCCCGTTTGCTTCCCAACGTTCCTGGCATCACAAGAACATTTACTTTTTGCGGACGCGAATGGGGGGTTCATCTTACTCCGAGCCAAGAATACATGGCGCGTAACTATCCGCTCGCCTACTGGCTACTGCTGCCGGCAGGCGTGTTTTTGAGCGGTCTCATGGGGCTCTATTTCCGGACACTGTTTTCCCAGCGTCAGCAGCTGGAAGATCTGGTGTCGGCGCGTACCGGGGAGCTGCAGGCGAGTGAAGCGAGTCTACGGGAGTTGAATGCCCATCTGGAGGAGCGGGTCAATGACCGCACCCAGCAGCTTGAGAGCGCCATTCAGGAGCTCTCAAGCTCCAAGGAACGGGCCGAGGTCGCCAATCGGGCCAAGAGTATTTTCCTGGCAAATATGAGTCACGAGATCCGCACGCCGCTGAATGCGGTGCTTGGCTTCAGCCAGATTGCCCTGCGCGATCCGACCCTTTCCCCGGAAAATCGTCATAATCTGCAGATCGTCAACCGCTCCGGGGAGCATCTGCTGACCCTGATCAACGATGTGATCGATGTGGCCAAGCTTGAGGCGGGAAGGATTGCGGTGGAAAATAACGTGTTCGAGCTGCCGTCCCTGCTGCTCCATCTGGTGGAACAGTTCACTCCCCAGGCCGGCGCCAAGGGGTTGCAGCTGATCCATGAAACGGGGCATGATCTGTTGCGCCATGTGGCGGGAGATCAGGAAAAAATCCGCCATATTCTCAGCAATCTGCTGGATAATGCCATCAAATTTACCCGGCAGGGGGGCGTTTCCCTGCGGAGCCGCACCAGTTCTCATGCCGGTCAGGATTGGCTGGAGGTTGAGGTTGAAGACAGTGGCCCCGGGATTCCCCCCGAGGATCAGGAACGGATCTTTACCGCTTTCGAACAGGCGGAGGGTGGCCGGCTGCAGCAGGGGGGAACCGGACTGGGGCTGACCATCAGCCGGGAGTACGCCCGGTTGTTGGGAGGATCCCTGACGGTCAGCAGTGAAATGGGGCATGGTTCCTGTTTTCATCTGGCCGTACCGGTTACACCGGCCACGGAGGGGGCGCTTCCTTCAACGCAGCCAGCGAGACGCAGTGTCATACGGCTCAAGCCGGGAGAAGCTCCCTGCCGGATACTGGTGGTTGATGACCGGGATACCAACCGGGAAATTCTGGTCAAGATGCTGGCGCCGCTCGGATGTGTCATGATCGAGGCGGTCAACGGTCAGGCCGGAGTCGAGTCGTTTATGGCCAGCAAGCCGCAGCTGGTGCTGATGGATGTGGTGATGCCGGTCATGGATGGACGTGAAGCAACCCGCCGCATCAGGGCCCTTCCCGAGGGGAAACTGGTGCCGATCATCGCCGTGTCGGCCAGCGTGTTCGAGGATCAACTGCAGGGGGTGATGCAGGCCGGCGCCACTGATTTCCTGCGCAAGCCGCTGCGGGAAGAGGAACTGTACCAGAAAGTCGTGCACTGTCTGCCGTTTGTCTTCGAGTATCAAGAAGAGCAGGAAGAGACAAACAGCGTGGTGGAAGCTTCGGCGGATGAGCTTGACCGGGACCTGGCGCAATTGGCGCCCGAGCTGTGCGAACGGTTGGTGTTGGCGGCCCGCGGGCTTGACAAGGGGAGGCTGCTGGAGTTGATGGCTCCGTTTGCAGCAACGGTTCCCGCTCTGGCGGAGCACCTGAAAACTCTGGCAGACAGCTACCGATTTGACCTGATTGAAGAACTGTTGTTGAACCGTAAACAGCAAGCGTAATCCGGGGGGAAGAGATGGCTGGACATAAGGGGACGGTTTTGATTGTGGATGATACTCCGGCCAACCTGCAGTTGCTGGAGTCGATCCTCCATGAACAGGGATACGCGGTGCGGGCTGCCATCAGCGGACAGATGGCGCTCAAGGCGGTGCGGGTGCAACCGCCTGACCTGATCTTGCTGGATATCAATATGCCGGAAATGAATGGTTTCCAGGTCTGCCACTGCCTCAAGGAAGATCCGCAATTGATGGGGATTCCGGTGATCTTCGTGTCGGCGGCCGTGGATACGGCCGATAAACTGCGGGCGTTTGAAGAGGGGGGAGTGGACTATGTTACCAAGCCGTTTCAGCCGCTGGAAGTGCTGGCGCGGGTGGCGACCCACCTGGAATTGAAGCGTCACCGGGACGGTCTGGAAGAATTGGTGCACGAAAGAACCCGGGAGTTATTGCTGACCCAGGATGCGGTTATTTATGGGCTCGGAATTCTGGCTGAATACCGCGACCCGGAAACCGGACTGCATATCAAGCGTACCCAGCTCTACGTGAAATTGCTGGCGGAACAGCTGAAACATCACTCCCGTTTTCAAGGGTATTTTGATGAGAGCACGGTCCGCATGCTGTATCACTCGGCGCCGCTCCACGACATCGGCAAGGTCGGTGTGCCGGACAGTATTCTGCTCAAACCGGGGAAGTTGACGGAGAGTGAATTTGCGGTGATGAAACGGCACGCCAACTATGGCCGGGAGGTGATCGACCGGATTGCGGCTGGCATGCACAACGATACCGCATCCTCCTTTCTCCGCCTGGCAGGAGAGTGTGCCTATAGTCACCATGAGTGCTGGGATGGCAAGGGGTATAACGGTCTGGCCGGTGAAGCGATACCGGTTGCCGGACGCCTGATGGCGCTGGCCGATGTCTACGATGCCTTGACCAGCAAACGGGTCTACAAGCCGGCCTTCAGCCATGAGCGCACCATGCGGATTATTATCGAGGGAGATGGCCGGACAGTGCCGGAACAGTTCGACCCGGCGGTGCTGCAGGCTTTTGTGGATTTGCACGATCGCTTCCGCCTGATATCGGATGCCTACAAGGATGAAAAGGAGCCTGTGCCGTCTCTGCCGGAACCATGCTTTGATGAAGCGCCGGCAAGCGGGGAGAGGGGAGCAGTGTATGGCTGACAACAAGGGAACGATTCTGGTGGTTGATGATACTCCGGCCAATCTGCAGCTGCTGGAATCAATCCTCCAGCAAAAGGGGTACACGGTGCGGGCTGCCATCAGCGGGCACATGGCGCTCAACGCAGTTCGGCACAAGCTGCCTGATATCATTCTGCTCGATATCAACATGCCGATCATGAACGGGTATGAAGTCTGCCGCGCCCTCAAGGGAGACCCGCTCTTACGGGATGTTCCGGTGATCTTCGTGTCGGCTGCCGTGGATACGGCCGACAAGCTGCGTGCCTTTGAAGAAGGAGGGGTGGACTACGTTACCAAGCCGTTTCAGCCGCTGGAGGTACTGGCGCGGGTGGAGACTCACCTGGCGCTGGCCAGGACCCGGGCCGAACTGGAGCGGCAGAATACGGCATTGGGAGAGGCGCTGGAGGATCTGAGCCTGTCACAGAAACAGCTGAGCGAAGCCAAGGAACATGCCGAGGCTGCCGACCGGATCAAGTCGGCTTTTCTGGCGATCATGTCCCACGAACTGCGCACGCCGCTCAACTCGATCATCGGCTTCACCGGTATCCTGTTGCAGGGGTTGAGCGGGCCGGTCAACGAGGAACAGATCAAACAGCTCGGCATGGTCAAAAACAGCGCCAAACACCTGATGTCGCTGATCAGCGACATCCTGGATATTTCCAAAATCGAGGCAGGTCAGTTGAAGATTTGCCGCGAAAGCTTCAGCCTGCCGGTCGTGCTCAATGCCGCGGTCCAGAGTATGCGCCCCCAGGCCGAAAAAAAAGGGGTGGAGCTACTGCTTGAAATCGGTTCCGATGTGGGGGAGCTGACCGGTGATGAACGTCGCGTTGAGCAGATACTGCTCAACCTGCTCAGTAATGCCATCAAGTTTACCGAACAGGGGAGTGTTTCCGTGAAGTGCTGCTGTCAAGACGGTTGCTATCTGACCACGGTCAGCGATACCGGCATCGGGATCAAGCCGGAGGATCTGGAACGCTTGTTCATCCCCTTTCATCAGATCGATAGCGGCTTGAGCCGCAAATATGAGGGGAGCGGGCTGGGGCTTTCGATCTGCAAGAAGCTGGTTGAACTGATGGGGGGAAGCATGCTGGCTGAGAGCGAGCCGGGGAGCGGGAGTACCTTTGGCTTCTCGTTACCGGTGGCAGCTGGTTCGCAGGGGGATCAGACAACATAAACAGAGGGCGTGCCGTTTGCAAACGGTACGCCCTTTTCATCATCAACAGATGGCATGAGTCACAGATGTTATTCGCTCTGCCAGTCGCACCCTTCTTTCGGACACTTGAGAAATTCACCCTTGCGCTTGTAGATTTTTTTGACCAGCAGCGGGAAACCGCACTTGGGGCACGGTTGTTCCACCGGTAGATCCCATAGGGCGAATTTGCACTGGGGATAGCGGTTGCAGGAGTAGAACAGTTTGCCGAAGCGTGATTTCTTCTCGGTCAGTTCACCTTCCTTGCATTCGGGGCAGACCACGCCGGTGCTTTTCGGCTTGATCAGCGGCTGGATGTTCTTGCAGGCCGGGTAACCGGAGCAGGCGAGGTATTTGCCGAAGCGCCCGTCTTTTACCAGCATGGCGGCGCCGCATTTTTCGCATTTTTCGTCCGATACTACCGGTTCGGCAACTTCGGTGCCACCCTCCTGATCGATGTTACGGGTGTACTTGCACCCTTCCTTGAAACCGGAGCAGGCGATGAATTTCCCCCGTTTCCCCAGTTTGACCACCAGCGGCTGGCCGCATTCGGGGCATTTTTCATCGGTTGCTTCCGTAGTCAGATCGGACTTGTTCACTTCCCCCTCTTTCTGTTTCAGCAGGGTGGCAAATGGCTCCCAGAACTCTTTCAACAACGGTTTCCACTCTTTTTCTCCCCGCGATACCTGATCCAGTTCCTCTTCCAGTCCGGCGGTGAAGTTGTAGTCCACATATTTCTGGAAGTGAGCGGTGAGCATGTCGCTGACCACCATTCCCACATCTTCGGGGAAAAAGCGTTTCTTGTCCAGGCGGGCGTATTTGCGTTCCACCAGGGTGTTCATGATCGAGGCGTAGGTTGACGGGCGGCCGATGCCGTACTCTTCCAGGGTTTTGACCAGTGTCGCTTCGGTGTAGCGGGGTGGCGGCTGGGTGAAGTGCTGTTCCGGGAGCACCTCTTTCAAGCCGAGCGCCTGACCTTCCTGCATGATCGGCAACAACCCTTCCTTCTCCTCATCCTGATCATCAACCCCCTCGATGTAGAGTTTCATGAAACCGGGAAAACGGATCACCGTACCGGCGGCGCGCAGCGAACAGCGGGTGGTGCCGCCGAAGGGGGGGGAGGTCACGGCAATCGCCAGGTCGGCGCTGATATCAACCGAGGTCTGGTCCAGCAGCGCTTCCGCCATCTGGCAGGCGACGGTCCGTTTCCAGATCAGTTCATACAGCTTGTACAGGTCGGGAGTCAGATACTTCTTCAATTCCGCCGGGGTGTGGGAGATGTAGGTTGGCCGGATCGCTTCATGAGCTTCCTGGGCGTTCTTGGTCTTGGTCTTGTAGACCCGTGGTTTGGCCAGGGCATATTCTTTGCCGTAGGCGGCGGAAATGACGTCGTGCGCCTCTTTCAACGCCTGGGCCGACAGGTTGACGCTGTCGGTTCGCATATAGGTGATCAGACCAACGGTGCCCCCCTGGCCGATATCGATCCCCTCATACAGTTTCTGGGCGGTCGACATGGTCTTCTTGGCGGAAAAGCCGAGCTTGCGGGATGCTTCCTGTTGCAGGGTCGAGGTGGTGAACGGGGCGGCCGGATTCCGTTTTTTCTCGGTCTTGGTGATCTTGGCAACCTGGTAATTCCCCGATTGCAGCGCAACTTTCAGGCTGGTGGCAATCTCTTCCGCCGGGATGTCGAATTTCCCCAGTTTCTTTCCCCCCACCTCAACCAGTCCCGCCTTGAATTCCTGGCCGGGTGATGCTTCCAGACGGGTGGCAATGGTCCAGTACTCCTGCTCGATAAAGGCTTGAATCTCTTTCTCCCGTTCGCAGAGCAGGCGCAGCGCCACCGATTGTACCCGGCCGGCCGAAAGTCCGTAACGGATCTTTTTCCAGAGAAACGGGGAAAGGTTGAAGCCGACCAGGTAATCGAGGATCGAGCGCGCCTGCTGGGCGTCCACCAGATCAAGGGCGATGTCGCGGGGATTCTGGACAGCGTGGAGAATGGCGTCCTTGGTGATCTCGTGGAATTCAACCCGCTGGATCTTGAGGCCGGGATGTTTCTTGTCCAGTCCCAGCGCTGCCAGCAGATGCCAGGAAATAGCTTCCCCTTCACGGTCAGGGTCAGTTGCCAGGAGGAGTGTGTCGACACTTTTGAGCGCCTGCTTGATCGCGTCAAGGTGTTTTTTGCTTTCCGGCAGGACGTGATATTTTGGCTCAAACTCATTGGCAATATCAACCGATCCCTGTTTGCTTGGCAAGGCACGCACATGGCCGAAGGAGGCAAGGACCTTGAAGTCATCACCGAGAAACTTTTCAATGGTTTTCCCTTTGGCAGGGGATTCAACAATAACGAGATGTTTTGACATGAAATGGTGTCCGTTTCAGTTGTTATGAGATTGCGTAATGGGTGCCGGGCAAGGAGATTATTGCGCCTTTAAGTTCAAGGTGCAGTAACATAGAGGAAACCTCTGCTGCTGTCAATTCGGTTTGGGTGATAATATCATCAATATGGAGCGGCGAGCGCGCCAACAGTTCGTACAGCGTTGCCTCCCGTGGAGAAAGGGAAAAACGGGGTGCCGGAGGTGATGGCTCTCCTGTTGTGGCAGCGCTCGTGGCGCGCTGCGGCAATTCCTCCAGAATATCTTCCACGCAATCGACCAGTTTTGCCCCGCTCTTGATCAAGCGGTTGCAGCCGCGGCTGGCAACGGAATGAATCGATCCCGGCACGGCAAATACATCGCGCCCCTGCTCCAGGGCAAACTGGGCGGTAATCAGGGAACCGCTCTTCTCGGCTGCTTCCACCACCAGCACCCCCCGGGAAAGTCCACTGATAATCCGGTTGCGGCGGGGAAAGTTTTCCGCCAACGGCATGGTACCGAAGGGACATTCGGAGATCAGGCAGCCGCTGCTGCTGATCTGCTGAAACAGGTGCCGGTTCTCCGGTGGATAGACCTTGTCAATCCCGCACCCCAGCACGGCGATGGTTGTGCCCCCTCCTGCCAGTGCCCCGCTGTGGGCGGCGGTATCAATCCCCCGGGCGCCGCCGGACACAATCGTTACGCCGGCCATTGCCAGCGATTCCGAGAGGCGTTTGGCGGTCATGATGCCGTAGCTGGTTGCCCGCCGCGATCCGACCACGGCGATGGCCGGAATCGTGTTGCCCAGCTTCCCCAGCACATACAGGAAGGGGGGTGGATCGGGGATCTCGAACAGCGATTTGGGATACTCCTCCGAGGTGTAGGTGACCAGGCGGGCCTGCTGTTGTTGCAGCCGCCCGTATTCCTGCTCGGCATAACCGCGCCATGTCCCGGCGCTGATCTGATCACAGATCCCCTCGGTTACTCCTTTGACCGTGCGCAGTGCGGCCGGCTTTTGCGCCAGTGCCGCTTCCGGGGTTTCAAAGCGTTCCAGCAATCGCCGGAAGGTGACGTTGCCGACACCGGGAACAGCTTTGAGTCCTATCCAGTAATAATCACTCTCCATGCTCTGGCTCCACGACAAAAAAAGACCGGCCGAAGCCGGTCTGACAGGGTGCATAGTCGTATCATTCTAACGGGTAACACTGACGATTTTGTTACCTTTGTAGATCGTGTCAACGCTCTTGACAATCAGAGCGGTGGAGGTGTTGTTACCCGCTTCCACGATTACCAGCGCTCCCAGGACTTCCTGGGGGAGGCGCGGGGCGCTTTTTTCGTAAAACTTTTCCGGGAAGACCACGTCGCGGACAATATAGAGCATGTTGCCCGGTTCGACTCCCTGGTTGGTGCCGAGATCGGTATAGACCACATCACCGCTGGCGATGATCCCGGTGCCGTGGAAACTTTCCACAATATAACCGGAAAGCTGCCGGGTGCTCTCCTTGAGTGATATTTCACGCTTGCCGGCCGGTTGGGGTGGCAACAGATAGGCCTTGGCGGTGATCTCACGATAATTGGAGGTGATGATCGCCCGTGAGGTTTCCGTTTCCGTGTCAGTCAGCTGCAATCTGCCGAGTGGAATGA
>DAINBV010000095.1:0-15535 GCA_036732725.1 Geobacteraceae bacterium
GCGCGACGCCGGCGCTTGTTGGAGTCATTGAGGGTATCGCCGAAAGTCTCGCCAGCCTTTTAAAGGTGTTCAGCGGTTACATAACGGACAAATGGGGAAGGAAGAAGCCGGTTGCCTTTGTCGGTTACGCTGCGGGGCTGGTTTACAAGGCGGCTCTCATCTTTGCGGGTTCGTGGGCTGGCGTTTTAGGGGCGCGCGTCATTGACCGCGTTGGTAAAGGTATCCGAACCGCCCCAAGGGACGTGATGGTCAGTGAAAGCGCGGACAAAAACCAAATGGGAAAAGCGTTCGGCATTCATAAAGCGTTGGACATGGCGGGTTCGGCCATCGGAATTTTCGTAAGTTACCTGTTGCTCAAAAATGCCGGTGAAAATTTTGCGTATAAAGAACTGTTTGCCATTTCCATCATTCCGGCGGTATTGGGCTTGCTTATGTTCTTTTTCATCAAGGAGAAAAAAGAACACAGCCACGATACAAAGCGGGAGCCGTTCTGGCAAAATATGAAGAAGCTGGACGGTCAGCTCAAACTATATCTTATGGTGGCCTTCCTGTTTACGCTCGGGAATTCCTCGAACGCGTTCCTGCTGCTGCGCGCGAAAAGCGTCGGGTTCGACGACACCAGCGTGATATTACTGTATTTTATTTTTAATCTGACCGCGTCTATTCTCTCTATTCCGTTTGGGAAGCGGTCGGATAAGGTTGGACGAAAAAAGTTGCTTGTTTCCGGCTATTTGGTATTTTCCGTTGTGTACTTTGGCTTTGCGTTTGCTTCCAATAGGGCCGTTATCCTTGCCGCCTTTGTGCTTTACGGTGTTTATACCGCCATGATTACCGGCGTGGAGCGGGCGTTCATTGCGGAAATATCGCCTAAGGAATTAAAGGGAACAATGCTTGGAATGCACTCCACCGTTGTAGGAATTGCCTTGTTGCCCGCCAGTGTCATCGCCGGATTGTTTTGGGATGGATTCGGAGCAGCGGCACCGTTTATATTCGGTTCATCCATGTCCTTGATTGCGGCTTTGATATTGCTATTGTTCATGAAAAACACGCGCTTACCATCGGATAGTATCAACAGACTCTAATTGAACCAAATGTAGAATTTATAGTAAAGATTGGGTGAGCAATATGACCAAATGGCTACTCCGTCACTGCATAAAGAATAACGAAAATATTACGGATGCTACGACGCGTACCGCCTATGGCAGTTTGGCAGGTCGGGTGGGTATTGTGTGTAATCATTTTTTAAAGGAGTCATCATCAATCACTCTTGCACCAAGGGCCATAGGGAACGCATCATCAACGATATTTTGTACGTTTCTTGACTTTGTTGATAGACCATGAATCATCCATCATCCATACTTCCTATACAGGCGGGTAATCTTTGTATTCATACCAAGTCATGTCGTGTTTTTGTCAGGGGAAAAGAGTTGGATATAAAAGCAGGGAGTATGAGCTTTTGCTATTTATATAAAGACTTTGATGGCAGGGTTGAGAAGGGTTATCGAATAATAAGTGGCTTGCCTCTGGTTTATAAAAAGTTTAAGTATAGTTTATCCCCTGTTTAAGCTGGGGTATTATTCTTGAATCAATTCAAGAATGGAATACATTGGAAAAATCGCAAAGAAAGGATAATGCGGCGACACACAAATAAATAGAGTTAAGGGCAAACCCATCCAAAGATGGGGACGCAAAGCCATAGGGTCTAAAATGGCATGATAAAAGCCATTATGATAGCCTGGTTGCCAAACGTTGCATGGAGCCTGCCCCCTTCGGGGCAGGCTCCTGTGCTGATATGCTGCAACTTTTGATGGGATATCTTTCAGACACCTAACTTTTGCCGCTCTTTGCTCCCGGCGAAAGGGGTATTTATTATGAGGTACACATCCATCCAATCCTGTTGGACCCGTTGGAGATGGAAATAAAGAAGGAGCAATTGGTACATATGGAGTTCTAAAACTAAATAAAGTCAAAATGCCAGCAATTTGCTATATGCAAACTGCTGGCATTTTTTATTCGACAAATAAACAGCATACTCGACTTTCATTTCCCCCCTTTTTCCTTTTTCGACTCCCAAAAGGCACTTTTATTTTTCCTCGCTGCCGTTCCCCTCCGCTTGTTCTTCATTTCCGGATTTGAAAAATCATGAAATGGAGGACAAGCCGTATGGCTAAATTCAGAAATAGGACAAACTATCGGGAAAAATATCCCGATTTGAGCGATGAAATGATAGAGGTTCTGGAAAAAAGCGACCGGAAGATGGAGTACCAGCAGTACGATCTGAAGGTGGAGCAATGCCAGATTGACTGCTCCAAGCGGACCGTTACATACGTTCCAAGCCGGGAGGACTCCTATGAACGGTTGCTGGAGGAAAACCGGCAGTTTGCCGCCGAGAGCGAAAGTGTGCAGGATGCTGCGGTTAAAGCCGTGATGATTGAGAAAATGCTGGACAACCTGAAGCTGCTTGCCCCGGAGGAACAGGATCTGATCGGGGAACTGTTTTTCAAGGGAAAGAGCGAACGCCGGGTATCGGCGGAAATGGGTATTCCCTATATGACCATCCATGACAGAAAGGTCAAAATCCTCGGTAAATTAAAAAAACTTTTAGAAAAGTAAAAATTTTTCCGTGCAGCCCCCTCACTCAACGTGGAAGTAAGTGAGGGGGTTTTTCTATTCTCCCTCTTGCTCCTTGAAAATTACATATCCGGCAGCTAAAATACATGATCTGACCAGCCGTGTGAAAAGCGGCAGCGACATTGATGGGTGCGCCAAGACTGCCTGCGGATGAGTGACAGACATCCGTCGAACCGATGGCATCGAAGGTGACGAGCGAGAACGCCCGGTTATAAAACGGTCTGTGGTAGACCGTATCGCAATGAAATGGTCAGTGTTAAAGCTACTTCCGCCCAGCCACAGACATCGCAATGGGGGCGGCTCGGTGAGAACCACGGAGAGGTGAAATTCCTATGGTGTTTGCTTAACCGGCAAACCGTTTATGCTGCCGCCCTAGCTTCGGGAAGTTGTGTCGAATAGAAGTACGATAACTGTTATTCAAATGAAGAACAAGCAGATCGTTTGATCTTAGAAACTATGCGGCAGGACCACCATGCCCTGCCGCATCCTTGTAAGATCAAATATAAAATGAACAAGGAGGAATTATAATGGAAAAAGTGGCTGAGCTGTTAAGTAAAGACGTGGTAACCGGATATGTATATGGCTATGACGGGAGCCGGAAGGAATATTACTTTGAGAATTCTCCGTCCAACATCGCCAGCTTCATCATGCTGCACAAGGAAAATACGGACAAAATGATTTTAACGGATTTGGCAGACCGGTTGATTCTGAATACGTTCGGGGAATTCATTAACCAATGCCCGGATCAGAAGCTGCTGCAGGAAATTCTGAAAGAGCTGATCCCCATGCAGATGGGTGAGAAAGAGCCGGACAATATCCTGATCGCGGATCAAGCAGAGTATCGGGCCTTTTTAGACGAGGAAGATCGGCAGGTCACGGAAGCCGAATTGCGGATGCTGTAGCGCCGGCTATTTTCTTCAAACACAGGAGTACATAAAATAATATTGAACAAACGGCAGGAGCAGTCTTCCTGCCGCCTGTTTATCTTAGGAAGAACAGAAACGGAGGGTTATACATGAAAGAACAGAAACGCGCATGGATTTACAGCCGGATTGATACTCCCGAAGATGCACACGGCAGTTTAAAGAGTCAGAAAAAAGAATTATTTGATTACGCGGAGCAGATGGGCTTTGCGGTAGCAGGAAGCTCCGAGGATCTCAGCAGCGGGCTGGATTTTAACCGCACCGGCCTTCTGGAGGTAATGAAAGCCGCCGGGGACGGAAAAATGGATGTGCTGTTGGTAAAAAGGCTTGACCGCCTGGGGCGGAACACCATGAAAACGCTGGAGTTTCTCCGGGGACTCGACCAGCTGGGCATCCGACTTTATTCACCGATGGAGGGTGAAATCCATCTGGATGATCAAACCCTTTCTCTGCAATGGAGGTGAGTCATATGTCAAAAACCGAAGAAGCCAATGAGGTGAAATACAAGGTGACAGTAAAACTGCTGAATATCATGCTTAGAAACGGCATTATCACCTCTTCTGAATACGAAAAAATAGATGATTTGAACCGTCAAACTTTCACACCGGAACTTTCAAAAGTATATGCGTAATAACACTAGCTATATTGAAACTTGTGTGGTAATGTGTGTTGCTAACAGGAGGTTAAATCCTGAAGAAAGGAGAAAAATATGGCAAAGAAGATAACGAAAATTGATCCTGTAAAGCAACAAGTTACCCAGCAATTACAGCCGAAAAAGAGGGTTTGCTCCTATTGCAGAGTGAGCACCGACTCCCGCGAGCAGCAGAATTCCTTTTCCGCACAGCTGGCGTATTACAAAACCCTGATTGAAAATCAGGAGGACTGGCAGTTCTCCGGAATTTATGCCGATGAAGCAAGAAGCGGGATGAAGCTGCAAAAAAGAGATGACTTTTTAAGGATGATGAAGGACTGCGAAGATGGCAGGATCGATATGGTCATCACGAAATCCGTGACCAGATTCGCGAGAAACACCGTGGACAGCATTCAGGCAATCCGGAGATTGAAGGAGCTTGGCATCGCGGTCTTTTTTGAAAAGGAACACATCAACAGCCTGTCGGAGAAAAGCGAACAGATGCTGACTATCTTAAGCTCTCTGGCGCAGGGCGAATCCGAGAGCATCTCCACCAACAACAAATGGGCCGCCGTGAAACGCTTTCAGGACGGCACCTTCATCCTTGGCACTCCCGCATACGGCTATACCAAGGATGAGAACGGTGAGCTGATCCTGCAGGAGGAAGAAGCCGCAGTGGTCCGCCGCATCTTCCGGGAATACTTAAATGGCAAAGGCACCTATGTGATAGCCAAAGATTTATCGGAAGCAGGAATCTCCACCATCCGCTCGGCTGAAAAATGGCAGGATGGGGTGGTCAAGGAAATTCTCCAGAATCCCGTTTATACCGGAGATTTGCTCCATCAGAAAACCCTGACCACGGAGGTGCTTCCCTTTAAGAGAAAACCAAACAAGGGCCAGCTTCCTCAGTATCTGATTGAGGACAACCATGATCCCCTCATCACAAGGGAACAGGCGGAGGCGGTCATGGAAATTTTTGAATACCGCAGAAAGCAGATGGGAATGGACGATACGGGAAAATACCAGAGCCGGTACGCGTTCAGCAGTAAAATCCTCTGCGGGGAATGCGGCAGTACGTTCCGAAGGCAGAAAATCTATATCGGCGAGCCCTATGAGAAAATCCAGTGGAGCTGTCACCGGCATATTGAGGACAGTACCAAATGTAGCCGGAAGGCTGTCAGAGAGGATGACATCCAATGGGCCTTCACCGTGATGTGGAACAAGCTCATAAGCAACTATACGGAAATGCTGATTCCCCTGCTGGATACACTCAAAAAACTTCGGATAGATGAACAGCAGGAAGAGGAAATCGGTCAATGCAGTAATAGAATCATGGAACTAACAGAGCAGGGTCATATACTCAGTAGACTGGTGTCGAAAGGGTATATCGAACCTGCTGTTTTTATAGAGCGGCAAAACGCACTGACACTGGAGCTCACCGCGGCGAAGAAGAAAAGGAGCCAGCTTCTGGACAATAACGGTTTTGACCGGGAAATCGCCGGAACGGAACTTCTGCTGGAGCTGATCAGAAACAACCCTGACGTGATGGAAGCATACCGTGAGGACTTATTTTTACAGGTCACAGACAAGGTCATCGTACAGAAAAACGGACAAATTACCTTCCGGCTTATCAACCTGCTGGAGCTGTCCGAACCCTGCAGAAAGGAGGCGGCTGAGGATGATGCAGAGGCATATGCCCATCGGCTATAAGCTGGTGGAAGGAAAAATACAGTTTGACGAACCCAAGGCGGCTGTCGTAAAAAAAGTATTTGCGGATTATCTGTCCGGAACCGCCACCCATGCGATAGCAAAGCAGTTAACCAAAATGGGATTTTTGAACGCCAACAACAAAGCCTCCTGGAATCACGGCTCCATCGGCAAGATATTGGAGAATGTCAAATACCTGGGGGATGAATTCTACCCGCAGATGATTGATGCCGGATTGTTTGAGCAGGTGAAGAAACGCCGGAAAGAGCGCTGTGAACAGCTGGGGCGTGGCATTCACCCTAACAGCATGAAGCATCAATACACCTTCACCGGGAAACTCCGGTGCGGAGAATGCGGCGAGGTCTACCGCATATACATCGAACACTGCGGCAAAGCTTCGGAGCGCAGCCTCTGGAAATGCAAGAGATACATCTACAGGAACAGAGTGTGCTGCCGCTGTGGTTTCCTCACAGACGAACAGATCGAAAAAGCCTTCCTTGACATTAGCAACCGGATTCTTACAAGAATACAAATCCTTGACCGAAAGCCAAAGAAAGAGCCTGTGCCATATAACCGTGAATTTCATAAATTGGATCAGCAGATTAAAGAGCTGGAAGCAGAAGGACGGTATTCGTCCAAAGAGCTTCCGGCTCTTCTTTATGAACGGGCAAAAGCCTTTTATCAATCCGCGCGGATTGATGACACCGACTATAACACAAGGAAGATGAAACAGGCATTTTCAGGCAGACAGCCTCTCAGGGAATTTGACGAGGAACTGTTTTCCACGGTGGTCTGGCAAATCACCGTCCATGCCGATCAGCGGCTGGTGTTTGAATTTATCAACGGTTTAACCATGGAGGCAGAATACTGACTCCTTCAAAAAACTACATAGGAAAGGGTGAAATCATGAAAAAGGATAAACAGGAAGCCAAAAATAAAAAGAAAAAACCTTTAAAAGCTGTGTTTTATATGAGAGTGGGCAGCGTGGAGCAGTTAAGCCCTGAAGCACAGCAGAAATATTTTAGGGAAAAGGCGGAAAGCGTTTGGAAAGGAGAAGAATGTAATGCAGACAGCAACAGCAAAAAAGAAAAACATATCGGTTATACCATCTCAGCCGGAATATGACCGGAGCATAAAGCCTCAGTTTAAAACCCTGCGGGTAGCGGCATACTGCCGTGTCAGCACAACTTTGGAACAGCAGGAAACCAGCTACGAGGCGCAGGTTTCCTACTATACCGAAAAAATAAAAAGCAATCCCAACTGGAAGCTTGCCGGCATCTACGCCGACGATGGTAAAAGCGCAACCAACACCAAGAAGCGCGATGACTTCAACACCATGATCGAGGACTGTATGGCTGGGAAAATCGACATGGTCATTACAAAGTCGGTCAGCCGCTTCGCCAGAAATACGGTAGACAGCCTGCAGAATATTCGTAAACTCAAGGAAAAGAACATCGCTGTCTTCTTCGAAAAAGAGGGTGTGAATACACTGGAGGGCACCGGCGAGCTTTTAATCACCATCTTAAGCAGCCAGGCACAGGAAGAAAGCAGAAACTTAAGTGAGAATACCCGGTGGGGTCTGGTCAGACGCTTCGAAAATGGCATCGTCTCGGTCAACCATAACAAGTTTTTAGGTTACACAAAGGATAAGAACGGTGAGCTGGTCATCGTACCGGGGGAAGCAGAGCTGGTCAGACGAATTTTTCGGCTTTACCTCGAAGGAAGCAGCATCGTCCAGATCTGCAAAATTTTAGATGATGAGGGAATCACCACCGTCACCGGATTAACCCAGTGGTGTCCCGGCGTTATCGATAAAATGCTGAGCAATGAGAAATACATGGGAGATGTCCTTCAGCAGAAAACCTTTACGGTGGACTTCCTCACCAAAAAGCGCGTCAAGAATAACGGCATCGTCCCTCAATATTATATCCAGGATGACCATGAGGCCATTATCCCCAAAGAGCTTTACTATCGGATACAGGAGGAAAAAAACAGACGGGCAAGTCTGAGCAAATCCGCAGTTTCCAGAAAAGCAAAAACGGAGAAAAGCAAATATAGCTCCAAATATGCCCTGACGGATATCACGGTATGCAAGGAATGCGGACAGCCCTACCGCAGACAGATCTGGTCGAAATACGGTCAGAAAAGCGCCGTGTGGCGGTGTGAGAACCGCCTGAAGAACGGCACAAAGCACTGCAAGCATTCCCCGACCTTAAAAGAGGAAGCCCTGCAGGAAGCGGTTATGACCGCCATCAACAGCGTCGTAGAAAACCGCGGCGAGTTTGTCGGCGCCTTCCGTGAAAATATCATCCAGGTCATCGGCAGCTACTCCACCAAAAATATCCCGACCGAATATGACGGGCAGATCGAAAAGCTGCAGGGTGATATGCTGGCCCTGATCGAGGAAAACGCAAAGAAAGGTTCCCTTACGGAAGATTTTGACGAACAGTACCAGAGGATCGCTGAGCAGATCAAAGATTTAAAGCAGAAGAAACTGGATCTGGTTCGGGAACGCAGACAGGCGGAAAGCTTCCAGCAAAGGGTAACCGACATGGATGCCTGCCTGAAGAAAACCACCTGCGAGGTGCGGGAGTTTGACAATGACTTAGTCCGAAGGCTTCTGCAGAACATCAGGGTAATCAACGAGGAACTGATCGAAATCCAATTCAAATCCGGAATCGTGCTGAAGCAGCGGGTTTCCTACTATGACTAATTAATACAAAGGCAGGAACGGTTTAAAAAGCTGATCCTGCCGTTTTTTATTCTAAAAGGAGGAATGAAAGATGTTATATAACCAGAAAAAAGTGGAGAGTCTCAAAGAAAGGTATCCGCAAGGAACCCGCATTCAGTTAATAGCTATGTCAGGAGAATCGGATATGCCATCTGGATTAATGGGAACTGTGAATTTTGTGGATGGAATCGGCCAGCTGCAAATGAAATGGGATAACGGCCGTTCCCTTGCTCTCGTTCCCGGCGTCGACAGATTTAACACCGTCTCACAACCGGAACAGACACAGAAACCGGATGCGCCGCTGATCGGTGCCAACGGAAACGTATTCAATCTGATGGGCATTGCCTCCCGTACATTGAAAGCAGCTGGCATGGGAAAGCAGGCTAACGAGATGTTTGAGAGAACCAGCACTTCCGGCAGCTATGAGGAAGCACTGAACATCATCGGAGAGTATGTCAATTTCACTGAGTTAGACCAACAAGGTCAGTCGGAAAACGAAGCGGAACAGTTCGGCATGAAAATGGAATGAGGGGTGAATTTGAATATGGAGGATAAGGAGCTGCGGGCGGTCTATATCGAACGCTTAAACACCATGCTTCCAACGGTGGACTTCAAGAAACTGGATCAGTCCTGCAATTCAGCGGAAGATGGCTACGTCAAAGAAATACTGAAGCAGATGCATGACCTTTTTGTCGAAGTGTATGGTACGGACTATCTCGACAGCGATTATGAGTTTGTTGACCTTCCTGCTGTTATACAGGGTCGCAATACCAGCCATATCGGACTCGGTATCGTGACACTTGACCTGGAATCCTCCGGTGAACATTGGGGAACATTCTTTTTGACTCCAATGGGTGTAATCGATCAGGGCGGAGAAAAAATGAAGCCTGCCGAATCCAAATACCTGTCGACCGTGTATATCCCTTATGACTACTGGTACACCGTTTCTATTGAGCGTGACCATCATGTAGATTTTGATAATGTGCCGGAAAAAATAGCAGACATACTGAATGTGTGTTATCCGAATCAGCCTGAATTGAAAATGGAGTAACAAACCAAAGATTGATCTTGCAATGAGCAGCAGGACTCCCATGCCGTTCACTGCAAAACAAATGAGATGCCATGCAGAGTCGGAAAAACTCCGCTTTTTATTTGCATAAAAATCATGGAGGTGATGAAATGATACTCTATCCCATTTACAAATACGGAGAGAATGATTTTTCTCTTTCGGTGGTTGAAATACCTCAACCTTACGCCACGGAACAAGAATTGTTTTCTGGATCGGTTGAAGGACTCTCTGAATTCCTTGACAGGATGCCGGTCAGCGATGAGCAGCCCCTTGCTGCTTTGTTCCGTTTAAGCCCGGAGCAATATAAGATATGCACGCTGAAAGGCACAGAGGATTTCTACTCCCAATACCAAAACGAGGGCTACTCTGAACGCGGCTCAAAGGAAGATATTCTCCGGCTTACAAATGAGATACAGCTTACAGCGAGTCAAGATGAAAACCGCACTTTGCGTACCGTGACCGGAAATGAGGCGAAACTGCTATATTCCGATACCAACATGGAATCCCATCCTGCCTGGGTCGGAAGGCTGCGGGGTGACTTCGGATGCAAAGGAAAGGAATTCTGGCACACATGGTTTCCGCAAACAGAGGAACTATGCACACAGCAATTCAAGGATGACTTGCAGGAGGTTGTGGATATGCTCCGCAAGGACGGTCCCCTCAAAGATTTAACGACCATGGCCGATTACTGTCTGGGGCATCCGGAAGCAAAAATCAATAGTGACTTCTGCACCTCGTATGGATTTATGGCAGAAACAGAAAAGCATCAATTTTGCATTCGGTGTTTTCCCTACCCCGGAGATTATCAGTTTAATATCTATGCTTATAACAAGGACCGTCAGGAGATGATCATGAACCAGCAGGAGCTGATGCCGGACAGCGGCATGCAGCTGAAAATGTAGAAAGCAAATAAAAAGTTTTTGGCTGTTTTATAATCCCCGCAAATCACTGAACTCAAAAACAATAGAGCATAAAATGATTTCTGCCGCCCACATCTTATTGACAATTCTGCTTTTGTAAATTATAATGAAAGCAGAATTGTCAAGTGAGGTGATACGATGACCGGAATTGAAAAATTGGAAACTCTGATGAAAAGCAGTGGTGGTGTTATCACTGCCAAGCTTGCAGATGCTCATGATGTCCATAGAGAGTATCTGAGTGAATTTGTCAGACAGGGTAAGCTGGAGCGGATTGCTCACGGCATTTATATCACCCCCGATGTGTGGGAGGATAAGATGCTGATCCATCAGCTGCGGAAACGCAAAATGGTTTACTCCCATGAAACCGCTTTATTTCTGAACGATTTAACGGACAGAGATCCGGTCGCCTATTGCGTAACAGTACCGACCGGCTATAACACCAGCAAATTAAACCAGGACGGTTTGATTGTGCATACCATCAAAAAAGAATTGCTCGACCTTGGCGTCTGTACCAGACAGACCTCCTTTGGGAATGACATCAGGACATACAATATGGAGCGGACCATTTGTGATATTCTGAGGGACAGGAATAATCAGGATGCCGCTGTGGTATCTGATGCACTCAAAAAATACGCCGGCAGAAAAGATAAGGACTTAAATACACTGATGAAGTATGCCGGCATCTTGCGAATCGAAAAGGTTCTTAGAAATTATCTGGAGGTATTGCTTTGAACACATCAACTCAACTGAAAGCGTTGATACGGAATCTCTCAAAGGAAAAAAGCGTACAGGCTGAAATCATACTGAGAAACTTCATGCTTGAACGTTTACTTGAAAGGATTTCGTTATCATCATATAGGGATAAATTTATATTAAAGGGCGGCATGCTGGTTGCGGCCATGGTGGGCATTGATACCCGTTCCACAATGGATTTGGATGCAACTATCAAAGGGATGGCATTATCAGAGGAAGCGCTCGAAGAAGCACTCAAAACAATCTTGGCCTGTCCGGTGGACGATGGGGTAACGATGACTCTGAAAGGGTTTGAAAACATCAGGGACGAATCAGAATATGCGGGCATTCGTGTTTCCATCGAATCGGTACTGGATAAAACAAGGCAGGTTATGAAAGTGGATATCACGACCGGAGATATGATCACTCCCAGAGCAGTGGAGTATTCCTTCCGGCTATTATTTGAAAACAGGAGCATTAGCATCCTGGCATATAATCTTGAAACTGTACTGGCCGAAAAGCTGGAAACCATTTTGTCAAGAAGCACGACCAGCACAAGAATGCGTGATTATTATGATGTCTACATCCTGACAACACGCAGGGAACAGGATATCAATTGGGGCCTGTTTGTTGTGGCCTTTCGGAAAACCGCTGAGAACAGAGGCACTTATGACCGTTTGCTTGCTACAGGGCATGACAATATGGCAGAGATAGAAAAGTCACAAGTGCTTTCAAAATTATGGGTCCGATATCAGCAGAAAAACAATTATGCGTCAGACTTAACTTGGACACAAGCAGTAACAAGCGTAAAAAAACTATATCTTATAGCCTTTGGTAAGGATACGGATAAGTAAAAGCAGAGATATAAAATCGGGAGAGGATAATATGCCAGAACATTTATTGGTAACATAGGGAAATGTCTATTGAATCTAAAATTGTATCGAATAAAGCCTTCAAGATCAACTTGCTTTTGAAGGTTTTATTGCTTGCAATTTTATTCAAATTGTAAAGCAAAAAGTAGATGCTGATTGCCAAGAAAACAATGGCGATAGGCAGCGCTAAATTTGCAAAAGGTGGACAGTAAGTTCATGAAAAAATTTGCAACCACAGGCGATTTTTTCAGGAATATACCCTGCCGCCAAGGGGGTACCAGAAGGATGCGACATCTTTTTTGTATCCTCAAGGCATGTGGAGACGGTTGTATTGATGTCAAGGGTGAAAGAGTAGGTGTCTGGAAATCCCAGTATTCAAGCCATTCGTGTGTTTTCGCGTTCGAAATCAGCGCTCGGAAAATGTGATTTATTTCGCTTCATGGGAACATGTCTAAATAGGCTTAAACCCTTGCAAGTGGTCGATTTAGATAATGGTGCTTAGTGAGAAGTCGATTTAGATAACATGGGTTTGCAGTGGTCAATTTAGATGATTTTATTTTTGGAGAGAGCGGATTAGATTTTGGTGCAATTGACAATTTTGTGATTGGTTATTTAGTAATTGCAAAAGTGAGGATTATCATATGAGTATAGATCTTTGCAGAAGATTGATAAACAAGACAGAAGATTATATTGAAATAAATCTAAATCATAAAATTACTTTAGCCGATGTTGCTAACAATGTTAACATCTCCGAGTTTCATTTTCACAGATTGTTTTCAAAATATTCGACTGAAACATTGAAACAGTTTATTACACGCATAAAAATGGAACGTTCGGCAATATTCTTAGTAATAAATTCTGAAATAAGCATTACAGAGATTGCCTTTAAATATGGAAATAGCAGTTCAAGTAACTATAATAAAGCATTTAAGAAGCATTATAGTATTAGTCCTACTGAGTTTCGAAAAGAGCAAGAAAGGAAAAGAACTAATATGTTGACTGACGTATAATAAGTTATATTAAATTCGGAGGTGCGTTAGTGATGGAAAAACCAAATATTACCATAGAATACTTTAACACAAAAGTAATTTATGTAAGATTTCAAGGTAGTTATGTAGAGTCTAGAAAAAACAGCAGGAAAATGTTTAATCAATTGTTTTCTTTTGCAACAGCGAAAAATTTAATAATTCCAGGAGAAACAAAGGTTCTTACCATGTATCATGATAATCCATTTATTACAGATGCAAAGAACTTGAGGACGAGTGTAGCTATGACAATACCGAGTGATATTGTCATAAATGAAATTGAAGATATTAATGTTTTACAGATTAGTGGTAAGTTCGGTATAGGGCATTTTGAAATTTCAGCTATGGAATATGAAGCTGCATGGCAGTATATGTATCAGGATTGGCTATTTAAAGGAGAAGAGAAACCTAGAGACTCATTTCCATTTGAACTGTATGTGACGGAACCGCCAAAGCGATTGAAAGAGAAAAGTTTTACAGATATCTTTATTCCGATAGAATGATTATCAAATTTAAGACATAAACCTGAAAAATTGATGAAAGAAGTTCAAGGCTCGGAATAAACTTCAAACTCCAGATTGTCCGTAAAATTAAACATAAAACAGAGCAAGGCTTTCTATGTGAAATTGCATAGAGTGCTTTGCTCTGTTTGCTTTTATTCATATACATCCACCGTCACTCCAGACTTAAACTCCACAGTGAATTTGTCCTCATAGACAGAGACCTTTTCAATCAGCCGTCGGACAAGCGCCTCGTCGTATTCGGTCAGAACAGTGGGTTGCTCCTGCAGAAATGCGCTCATGTCGGTGATACGTTTTTGAAGTTCATCACGACCGAGGTTCTCGACTTGAGCCTTTTGTTTCTCGTCACGTAGGCGATAGATTTCATCGCCGACCTTCTCGTAGTCAGCCTTTGAGTTGGCGAGCTTCAAGAGCTCTGCTTGAAGTTCTGTAAGCCGTTTATCGATTGCGGTAAGGGTATGACTGTTTTCGTGACAAATTACGGTTTCGATATTTTTCTGCAGCGTGATGAGAAATTGATCTTTTTCACACAATTGCTTGGTTGATGGCCGTGACCATCACTTGCTCTAAGGTGCTCTCAAGTACCGTTCGAGCCTCGCAGAATAAGCCGGTGTTTCTCTAATCGGCTGACACACCGCCAAACAACTGATTTCTTGCCTCGGTTGTTCCAGTGAACCCTTCGGAACACCTCGCCGCAACTCCCGCAAAATATAATATTTGAGAAGCAATGAATGCAGCTGAAGGTCCTGTTCTTACCGTTCGGGCTGGTGTGGACGATGCGGCGTTGGATGAGTTCCTCTTGTACCCTCATGAATATTTCACGCGGGATAATGTCCCCATGGCTGTTTTCCACATAATACTGCGGTACAACGCCGTGGTTCTTTACTCGAGTCTTTGTGAGGAAGTCCGTGGTATACCTCTGTGGACAGCGCGGCTATCGTTCAGAGCATCGGTCAGACAATTTTTAGTGAACTCTATCCGTCCAAAAAGTACAAATACAATAAATATGACTTCGCTTATGATCAGTACATCGACGAAACCATTGTCGGTGCGGCACAGGGCGGGGTTCGCTTGCGTTTTGTGACCGTGGCGAGCGACTACTACAATGTTTCTGAACAGAAGCTGATCATGGATTCACAGGCCAACAACGAGGCTATAGTCCTTCTGTCCAATGAAGTCCAGTATTTTGAGGAACTCGAGACAGCTGCGAAAATTCGTAAATACATCAAGCAGAAGAACGTGTCCCAGCTGCCGGAAAGCATTCAGGATATAATTCGAAAGCGTCAGGCACAAGCCCGCACTCTGGAAGAGAGTGCGAAGGTGCAGATTGATAAGGCTATCGTTGGCGGTGCATTCTTCATCTACGGTGAAAAGATAGAAATAAAATACGGCGAGCTGGACGAAGCTTTGAAGCAACTGATAGAGAGCGTCTACTCCAAGCTTAACCTCGTGAACACCTTCTACGATAGCGACGCAGATATTCTGACCATCCTCAACAGTGAACCGTATCAAGGCGGATTTGCCGGAATGGGCAATAATAATGAGTTTGCTCTGAACGAAATCAGCCAGTGGCTTGAGGAACGCCACATGAGCCACGTACCCGTGTCGATGGGTGACGTGCAGCGCCGCTATCAGACGATACCTTACGGTTGGCGAGAAATTGACATTGCTGCGCTTATGGCAAGGCTTATCGTTACACAGAAGATAGAAATCCGCTATGGCGGTGCGGTCGTGGGCAAAGACGTGCAGGGCCCCACCGAACCACAGGGCTGC
>DAINBV010000096.1:0-15483 GCA_036732725.1 Geobacteraceae bacterium
GGGGGAAGAACTGGCGCGGGAGTGCGGGGTGCGTGAGGAACTGATCCGACAGTTGCAGGATAAACTACTGCTGCTCAACCGGGTACGTGACCTGGAAGAACAACGGGGCGAGCTGGTTGATGGTGCTCCCTGCCCGCTCTGCGGGGCGCTGGATCACCCCTATGCCAGCGGTAATGTGCCGGAACCTGATCAGGCGCAACAGGAACTGGAGCTGGCCCGGAGAGGGTTGAAAGCTGTCACGGAACAGTTGACCGGAGCCAGGCTTGAGTATGGCGGTGGGATCAAAGAGCTTGAGCAGATAACCCGGGAAGAGGCAGAACGCCGGGAACAACAGCAGCTGGACGAGCAGGCGTGTTGCGCCGGCCTGGTGGAATTGGCACTTCCGGCTGATGCGGAGTCGCGGGAAACACTACTCCCGGGCGAACTGGAGACGTGCCGGCAGGGGATTGAAACCTGCCGGAACGTCATCGCGGCCGTGGAGATGGAAGAACAGGCGCTTCTGCAGGCTACAACCGCTCTCGAAGCGGCCAGGGAAAGCTTGAACCGCTACGACAAGGAACGCCAGGGGGCCGAGCTGGCCTGCCAGGCTGCCGTCAGCGACCAGCAACGTCTCCAGCGGGATGTGGAACTGCTGCAGGAAGATCTGCAACGGGGCGTGTCCGAAGCGGAACGCTCCTTTGCACCGTTTGGTTGTCATGGAATTACCCCCCGCAATGGGGATCAGCTGATGGCCGCCCTGACGGCACGCCGTAGCGACTATCTGCAACGGCTCGCAGAACAGCAACGGCTGGAAAAACGGATGGCGGAACTGGAGAGCAATTACAACCAGCAGCAGGTAGTAGTGTCCGAGGGGGAGAAAAATCTGGGTGCCGTGGAGCTGCGGCTGCAGGAGTGCAGCGTTCAACGGGAACAGCTGGTTGAACAGCGGCGGGAACTGTTTGGCGAACGCAATCCTGACCAAGAGGAAAAACAGCGGGCAACAGCGGTGAGCGAGGCCGGAGAACGGCGTGATCAGGCGTTTCAGTTGCATAACCGCTGGCAGCACGAGCAGCTCCGCTTGCAGCAGCTCTCGCAAAAACTGACTGAATCGCTTTCACTCCGGAGCGGGGAACTACTGCAGCTGGAACAGGCGTTCTCCCTGCGGCTGAACGCCAGCGGTTTCAGGGATGAGGCCGTCTTTGCGGGGGCACGCCTGCCGCAACCCCGTTTTGATCAGCTTTCCCGGCAGGCGGAACAGTTACAACGGCGCGAACTGGAACTGCAGGCGCGTCGCCGGGATCGGTCGGCCAGCTTGCAGCAGGAGCTGGATCAGCAACTCACGGAAAAGAGCCTGGATCAGCTCAGGGAGGAACAGCTCGCCACGGGCGAACAACTGGGCGAACTGCACAAGAGTTTAGGCGCAATCCAGCAGAAACTTCAGCAGCAGGCCGAGCTGATGCAGCACCAGGCGCTCCGCTTGCAGGCCTTGGAATTGCAGAAGACGGAGTGCCGTCGTTGGGAGCAACTGCACGCCTTGATCGGTTCCAGCGACGGAAAGAAGTTCCGTAATTTTGCCCAGGGGCTGACCTTTGAACTGATGGTGGCCCATGCCAATCGCCAACTGCAGAAGATGAGTGACCGTTACCTGCTGGTGCGCGACAGCTCGGAGCCGCTGGAGTTGAACGTGATCGATAATTACCAGGGGGGGGAGGTCCGTTCCACCAAGAATCTTTCCGGCGGGGAGAGTTTTATCGTCAGTCTGGCGCTTTCCCTCGGTCTCTCCAGCATGGCAAGCCGTAACGTGCGGGTCGATTCGTTGTTTCTGGACGAAGGTTTCGGCACCCTGGATGAGGATGCCCTGGAGACCGCCCTGGAAACCCTCTCCGGTCTGCAGCAGGAAGGAAAGTTGATCGGCATCATCTCCCATGTCTCTGCCCTCAAGGAGCGGATCGGTACCCAGATCCAGGTGGCAACCGGCAGTGGAGGGCGCAGCAGTATCAGCGGTCCGGGGTGCCGGCAGGTGGTTTGATCGGATGAGTGTTTGCTCTCCGTCCCGGCTGCAACCGGAAATTGTAAAAAATGGAGCAGGTGTAAAATATTTTTATTTGTAACAATAGAGTAAAATCAATGTGATATGGTTTGCGTTCTTACCTGGTGTAAAGAAATTTTGCATTTGGCTCTGCGTCCGTTCGTCCCCTGTCACAGCTCCTGGTTGTCTTCCCTGTATTTTTCTCTTCAGTACACGATGCTTTATTCTCAGCTGTTAAGTATATCAGCTGGTTATGTTGAAAATACTATCGGGATACATGCCGGTTCACTCTTGGCGCCGAACCTGCAACGTGGTGGTTTGATCAATAGTTCAAGATCGTTGCCCGGTTGTTTTGATGGCACGACAGAGTGAGAAGGGGAAGGTCATGGTTGATACGACAAATATACGAACAGAGTCTGCTGGCTATGCAAAAGGAAAACTGTGCCAGTTGAATATTGACGATCTTCACCCCGACCCGGAACAGTGGTACAGCTCGCCTGGCGAACAGTCCCTGGTTGAGTTGTCAGCCTTGATTGTCAGTCAAGGGATGGTTCCGCCGATCCTGGTACGGCCAGGCGCGGACGGGGTGTTTATCATCGTTTCCGGAGTGCGGCGTTATCAGGCTGCCAGGAGAGCCGGATTGACTTCCATCCCGGCGATCATCACCGACGGAGAGCCGGCCGAAATTTCCATCGTGGAGAATCTGCTGCGGAAAAAATTAAGCGCCATCGAAGAGGCGGAAGGGATCGGACGGCTCAAGGCACAGTTTGATTATGCCGAGAGTGATCTGGTTGCCATCGTGTCAAACCTGATACCGCCATTCCGCCCCGGTTTTCTCTCCACCGCCCACCGCTCGAAATGATCGAGGGAGTGCAGGTAATCACGTAGAGGTGATCTGATTATGGGACTGTTCACGATGTTGTTGATGCTACTCGCCGGTTGTGCTGCTCTGGCGCTGCTGTTTGGTGGCTATGTGCTGTATGCCATGTTCCTGCCGACGCGGGGACGCCGGATCGAATCGTACCGTAACCCGACCAGCGCCCTGCTGGTGCTGGATATTCAGGAAAGTGGCGCCAGGCCGGGTGCCGTACCGTTCCCGGTTGGTACTCCCTTTGGCCGGATGATAGAAACGGTCAACCGATTGATCAGCTGCTTTGATGCTACGGGACGGGAAGTAGCCTATATCCGCCAGGTTTTTTCAGGCAATCTGATCACGCGGCTGCATGGTGGACGGATTGTGGCTGGCAGGATGGAACCGGTGATCTGCCGTTGGATATCGGTGGTTAATACCAATGATTTTGCCAAAAACCGTACCGACGCCTTTTCCAATCGCCAGCTGGAGCAGTTTCTGATTGACCGGCAGGTGGACGAACTGTACCTGGTGGGGCTGGATGCCGCCTTTTGTGTCTATTATACGGCGCTCGGGGCACTCAATCGGGGATACCGGGTGACGGTGGTCTCCGATGGGGTAATGACCCGCAAAGAGTTGCCCAAGGTGCTGGAAAAATACCGTTCCCGGGGGATTGGCATCATCACTGGTCAGGAGTTGCTGGCCCGCTTTGCTCCTGATCAAGGTACTGCATCCGCTCCGGTTGTATAGATTTCTCCGCTTCGTCAGCTCATCTTCCAACCTTTCCCCGATAGGTTTTATTCCTGACAGTTCCCGTTGCATCTAAAAAAGCATTTGCCACAGAGGGCACAGAGCAAGGCAGAGAAAATCAAACGGTTAAGGCCATTCTGTGTTTCATGTCCATGTTATGAATTTCTGAATCTATGCCAAAATAAATATCGCTTTAATGAGGAGCGTTAACGATGGCTATTTACTGCAAATTCTGGTATGAATATCAAAATGTATAATCAAGCTAACTTGTGAAAATCATGATGATATTTCAATATACCGAAACCGTGGAGATGAAGAAAACCACCTCTGAACTGAAGGAGGGGTAATCTTAGATGGTATCTGCCCGGCGGAATGAGTTGTTGGCTGAATTGTTTCAGCGTAGCCATCGGATCGAAAAATGGGGCCGTGGCATCAAAATGATCCAGTCACGTGCTACCAGCAGTTCAGAACGGATCATCTGCCGCGAGATATGTTTCTGGCTTGAAGGTTTATGTGATGCGGAGCTCGGGGTGTTGACCGAAGGCACTTTACAAGTGCAGCCCAATATCCGCTCACATAACATACTCAATAACCTGACCAGATCAGCATCAGTGCCTCTGCTAGCCCAAAGGATAAGACCCAGGCTCTGAAAGATCTAGAAAAACTTCGTAAAATCATCGACGAGTTGGACGAATACGAGCGGGAAACCCTCTGTCCATTGGCAACGAAGCCGATTGCCATCGACCTGGATGATGGGGGGAAGGTGAATTATTTGAAGTTTGGCGAAGCGTTGAAGAGGATACCGGGGCTGGATGCTGGTGAAGAGTAATGTTGTAACCGTTGGGTTTCGCATACAACCGCTCTACCCAACCTACAAAAAGATACAAATTGTGGAGCCAGCGACTCCACAATAAAGGAAGAACCATGAATACAGACGATACGCCAATTATCCCATCTACCAATGACAATCTCTTTGACCGCGTCGCATCCATTCTGGAGAATGCTCGCGCCAATGTAGTCAGGGCGGTCAACAACAACATGGTCATTGCTTATTGGCTGATCGGTCGTGAGATAGTGGACGAATTGCAAGGGGGAGAAGAACGGGCGGAATACGGCAAGCAGGTGATTGAGAATCTATCAAGCAAGCTGAATGCAAGGTATGGCAAGGGATTCTCTGCCACCAATTTATGGTATTTCAAACAGTTCTATGTGACTTACCAGAAGCACATCGCAATTCTCCACCCATCTGGAGGAGAATTTGAAGACCAACAAAAACTCCACTCTACGGGTGGAGAATCAATTTCATGTTTTAATCCTCAACTTACCTGGTCGCACTATCGTGCTTTGATGAGTGTCAACAAACCAGAAGCCCGTCTCTTCTATGAAAAAGAAGCCGTTGAATGTGGCTGGAGCAAAACACAGCTCGAACGGCAGATACAGACCTCCTATTACGAGCGGATACTCAAAAATAAAGGCCAAGATGGACTTTTACCCGTAAATAGGGAAAGACAACCCGGAGAAACCCTTTCACCGATCCACCTGTTGAAGTCACCGTATATCCTGGAATTTCTCGACTTACCTGATCCTCCAGATCTTCATGAAAAAGATCTTGAAAAGGCGATCATTGCCAATCTGCAATCGTTCATGCTGGAACTGGGCAAAGGATTTTCCTTTGTTGCCCGTCAGAAACGCCTTCGCTTTGACGAAGATGATTACTACGTTGACCTGGTTTTCTATAATTTCATGCTCAAATGTTTTGTGTTGATCGATCTGAAAATTGGCAAGCTGACCCATCAGGACGTGGGACAGATGGATGGCTATGTCCGTATGTTTGATGATCGCTTCAAAGTGCCGGGAGATAACCCGAGCGTCGGCTTAATCCTCTGCTCGGATAAGAGTGAATCTGTTGCCAAATATTCTGTGTTGAAGGACCGTAAGCAGATATTTGCTTCAAAATATATGGAATATCTTCCTTCAGAAGAAGAATTGGCAATAGAGCTTGAGCGAGAGAGAAAACTGATTGAGGAACATCTGCAAGACTGTGGGGGCGACAGTGACAGATACCGGCTGGAAAAAACTTCTGGATCGTGGTCTTGATATTTTTCAGCACTATGAATTGAACGATGCGTTTTCACGAGTAAACAGGTTGCAGCAGCATCGGCAGTGTAAGGTTTTTGAGGTGACGTTTATTAAACAGAAGCAAATGGGGCAGAGGTTATAAGATGTCTGTCATGGGAGGCTTGATATGTTCTTACGTTGCTGGTTACTCATGTTGTTCCTGTTACTGGGAAGCTCCTCACCCGCTCTAGCCTTCTTTGGTGGGGCAACCGAATATTCGACCCTGGCTGAATTGACCAACGCCATTGCTGCCGAAACCAGGGAGATGATGCCGGGGGCGCGGCTCTATCTTGACCGCGACGATATTCGAGACCTGTCCGATGATTCCAGCTCGCCGTTTGCAGCTTTGTTGCAGCATGCGCTTGAAACCTCACTCGGCGCCGCCGGTTTTCATTTCGAGGAAGTGATGATTGACAAGGCTGATTTTCGTGTTACGGCCAGATATCAGCAAAACCTTGAGCATGTGCAGATCAGCTTACGTTTTAAAGATACCAAAGATCCCACCAACTCTTCCTTCAAAACCTTGAAAAAAAACTACCGGATCGCCCGTAACAAACTGCCGCCCGACTGTTTCACTCTGACGGTCGACGACTACCTGGGGCGTCTGGTCAAAAAAATATCTGCCAAAGGTAACAAAGGAGCCCGGACAACCCGGCTGGTCATCAATCAGGCTGTTGAGGCTCGTAAAGGGTACAGCAGTCCCTTTGGTGAATATGTCACCCAACGCTTGAAAACGCTCTTTGCATCTGCTGCCAACATGAAGGTCCTGGAGGAAAAACCGAGCCTCGCCAAGATGGCCGCTCCACGCACGGATGCCGCACGCGGTGCTGTCAGTGCCGATGCGCTGCTTGCCGATGCGGATGCCGTGCTGGTTGATACCTACCTGGGGAGTGCGGATGATCTGACCTTGACCGCAACCCTCCAGGAACGGAACGGGTCGGTGATTGCCCGGGCCGATGAACGGATTCCGCTGGCGCTGATCAAGCATAGCCTGGAAAATGACGCTGCCGAGCAGACCGCTTCCCTGGCCGATACGGAGCATGAAAAAAGTGGCGATGCCGTCTCAATCCGTACCACCAAGGGGGGAGGGCGGCACCAGTTTTTCCGCACCGGAGAAACGGTGCAGTTTGCGGTCAAGGTGAGCAAAGCATTGTATGTCTATATCTACGACATTAATCCCCAAGGTGAGGTGGCGTTACTCTATCCCAAGCAGGGTGAACCGGAACAACCGCTGACTCCCGAGCTGCTGTTTACCATTCCGGACGTGAGCGATAGCTGGGAAATCAAGGTCGAACCACCCTACGGCACCGATGCGGTCAAGGTCTTTGCCAGTACCCGCAAACTGCGGCTTCCGCGGATCAATAACCGGCTCGGCTCCCGAAGTTTTTCCAACGGCACCCGTGCCCTGGTGCGGCAGGAAAAGGTACAGCAGGAACTGGCCAGGGAAACGGCGATCAATGGTCGCGATCTGGTGGATTACTATAAGGGAGTTGCCAAAGCCAAACAGGCGCCGCTCTATGAAGCAACCGTCTTTGTAGAAACACGGGGTAACTAACCATGCTCAAATCCGGGGTGCTGATGATCGTGACGTTGCTGATGCTGTCGGCTGCGGCCCTGGCGGGGGAACTCCCGCTTACACCGTTCATCAGGATTGCGGCCGAGATGCATTCGGCCAGGATCACGGGGGCGGCCAGCGATGCCGAGGGAAAACTGGTCGCCACCGCCTCCTACGATAAAACGGTCAAGCTGTGGGATCCGGCCACGGGAAAGCTGCTCCGTACCTTGCGTCCCCCCCTGGGAACAGGCACGGAAGGGAGCCTGCATAGCGTGGCGCTCTCTCCCGACGGGAAGCGGGTGGCGGCAGGGGGTTTTACCGGCAGCAGTTGGGATAACAGCTATTGTGTCTATCTGTTTGATCTCGGTCGTGGAGAAATCATCTCCCGCTTGACCGGCTTCAAGCAACAGATTCACCGCCTGCTCTATTCCCGCGACGGAAAACAGCTGGCTGTAACGGTGGCCGGTGGTAACGGCATTCATGTCTTCAGTGCGGAAGATAACCGGCTGCTCTTCAGGGATATGGATTATCAAGGAAACATCTTCGCCGTAGAGTACGCTGCTAACGGCAATCTGGTGGCTGCTTCGGACCGGGGGGAAATCCGGGTCTACGCTCCCGATGGGAGCGTGCGGCTCAAGACCAGATCTGAACAGGCGCAACGAATCTTCTCGCTGGCGGTCTCGCCGGACAGCAGTAAGGTCGCGCTGGCCTATGAATGGGAAGAACGCAAGGTCGTGGATCTGCTGGATCTGAAGGACGGTTCATGGCTCAGTTCGCTCAACGGACTGCAGGGGGCGTTGCAGTCCGTTGCCTGGTCGCGTGACGGCAGCCACATTTGGGTGGCCGGCGCCAAGGGGAACCGCTCTGAAAACAAGCTGCTGTTCAAATGGTCGCTCGCTTCTCGTTCGCTGGATGAAACGATGGCGTTGCCGGTCAAGCAGGGGGTCAGAAAACTGTTGGCGCTCAGCAACGGCTCGATTCTGTTTGTGGCGCCATTTTCCGGATTTGGCGTCATTACGGATCAGGGGGGCGTTCATCATGCCGTTGTCGTCGGAAGTGCTAAACGGGGAGGGAAGCAGAAGGAGCGCACGGTTGAAACCAGCGGCGAGATCCAGTTTTTCCACCATCTGGCAGCCCCGGATTTCCAGAAAAACCATGATGCCTTCAAGATTTCAGCTGATGCCGGCCAGGTCATGTTCAGCTATGAACGCTATGGTCAGGGTAAGGCTCTGTTTGACCTGCGCCAGCGTCGTCTGATCAGCGACGGGGTCCCGGAAACGGGATTGTTGTCACCGCTCGTGACTGCCAATGGGATTGATCTGCAACATTGGGATAGCAATACTCCGGCTGCTCCCAAGCTGAACGGCAGGAGGATGAAAGGATTCGGCGGGTGGGAATTCAGTTCCTGTCTGGCGGTGCGCCCCGACGGTCAGGGGTTTGTGATCGGCAGCACCCATTTCCTGCGGCACTATAACAAAAAGGGCAAATTACTCTGGAAACGAAGGAATATCGAACGCGCCTGGGATGTGAACATCTCGGCTGACAACACTACCCTGGTCGCCTCTTTTGATGATGGCACCATCCGCTGGTTTGATCTGGTGGACGGCCACGAACGTTATGCCCTCTATCTGCATCCTGACCGGAAACGGTGGGTGCTGTGGCTCCCCGATGGCTATTTTGATCATGGTCCTGATTCGGAATCGCTGGTCGGATTTGTGGTCAACAAGCGGACTGACCAGGCAGCGGAGATTATCCGCCTCAGCCGCATGTATGATCTGTTCTATCGTCCCGATATCGTCGAAAAAGCGCTGCTTGGCCAGGATATTTCCGGCCATCTGAAACGGTTGGAACAGCGCGCCGGGGTGACCGCTGCTCCAGTGACGGGGGGTGAACAAACGGAAACGGTTGCTCCGCTGGAGTTGCCGGCTCCCCACCTGCCATCAAGGGTTGATCTGCTGGTTAATCAGGCGACCCTGCCACCCCATATCAGATTTATTACCTCTTCAGGCACGGTGCAGAGTGCCGAGGTCGTGATTTCAGCCGAGCTGTGCGATGATGGCGGTGGTATCGGCAATCTGACCCTGTTTCTCAATCAGGTGCCGATCGCCTTTGAGAAGAGCAGGGGGCTGGTTCGGCAATCCAAAACAGCCGCTGCCTGTATCCCTTTTCAACATACCATTACCCTCAAACATGACCGCAACACCATCAGTCTGGTGGCCTATAATCAAGCCAACACCATTGAATCGAGACGTGAATCGATCGAGCTGCTGCTCCCGGCGCCCGCCGTGCTGCGTCCCCGTCTGCACGTCTTGACGGTGGCGGTCAACAACTACCGGGATGGTGATTTACGTTTGAAGTACCCGCTCAATGATGCCGAAGAACTGGCCGCTACGATCTCCCGGAAAGCCCAGGGACTCTTCTCCGAGGTCAAATTGTATCAATTGCATGACGAAGAGGTTACCAAGCAGAAGCTGGCAGCGATGTTTGCCGGAATTGGCGCCAAGACCAGCCGGGAAGATGTATTCCTGCTGTTTCTGGCCGGTCATGGCGTTTCGGAGGAGCTGGACGGGCGCTATTATTTCCTGCCGGTCGACTTCCGTTACACCGGCCCGGAATCGATTGTACAGCAGGGGGTTTCCATGGACGATTTCAAACAGTGGCTGAGCGGCATCCAGGCGCTGAAGTCGCTGATTCTCCTTGATACCTGCAGCAGCGGCTCGTTTGTGGAGGCAATCGCCAGCCGGGGAGTAACCGAGAAAACCGCCCTCTCAAAGCTGGCACGGGCGGTCGGCAGGGCAACCATTGCGGCCAGTTCCAAAAATCAGATCGCCCTGGAAGGGTATCAGGGACATGGCGTCTTCAGCTATAGTCTGCTGCAGGGGATCAATGGTAAAGCTGCCGCTGAAAGCGGAGAAATTACCATCAACCGGCTGGCGACCTTTGTGGAGGAAACCCTCCCTGCGTTGACCTACAAAAAATGGGGATACGAACAGATCCCGCAAAAAAGCCTGATCGGCAATGATTTCCCGATCGGGATGAGGTGAGTACATGACCCCCTATCGACTTGAACGACGCCAACTGCTACCGATCTCCCTTGATCAGGCCTGGGATTTTTTCAGTAACCCGGGAAATCTGAAACAGATCACGCCGCCGGACATGGATTTTTGCATCACTTCGCCAGCAACCAGTGACAGCTGGGGTGGGCAGATTATTACCTACACGGTGCGGCCGCTCTTCGGAATCAAGGTCAACTGGACCACCGAAATCACCCACTGTGACCAGCCGAATTATTTTGTGGATGAACAACGCTTCGGGCCGTACCGTTTCTGGCATCATCTGCATCGTTTTACGGAAGTAGCTGGTGGGGTAGAGGTGTATGATCTGGTGCATTACCTGTTGCATCAGGATCAACTGGCCGGTCTGATCAACCGCTTGATGGTCGCTCCGCGGCTCAAGCGGATCTTCGATTACCGGGCAGCGGCGCTGCAACGTCTGTTTCAAGGTGACGGGCGTTAATCTTTGAAAAACAGTAAGTGGCAAATTGCGCCAGTGGATAATTTTACGTAAATAATTGCAATACACTAGGAGGAGTGGGGATGAAACGACTAGCAATTTTAACCAGCGGTGGGGACTGTTCCGGCATGAACGCGGTGATCCGGGCGGCTGCCCGTACCGCCATTTCCAATGATGTGGAGATGATCGGCTATCGCAAAGGGTACGCGGGACTGTTGAAAAATGATTATATCGTGCTTGATTCCCGGGCAGTCTCCGGGACTCTGCAACGGGGGGGGACCTTTCTGCAATCGGCCCGTTCCCAGGAGTTCAGGACCGTGGAGGGACGTCAGAAAGCGCTTGATAACCTGATGAAGGAACGGGTGGAGGGGTTGATCGTGGTGGGTGGCGATGGTTCACTGAACGGTGCCCTGGCGCTTGACAAGATGGGCTTCCCGGTGATCGGCATCCCAGCCAGCATTGACAATGACATCCCCTATACCGACATGGCGCTGGGGGTTGATACGGCGCTCAACAATATTATCTATGCCGTTGACTGTATCAAGGATACGGCCAGCTCCCATGACCGGGCTTTTATCGTCGAGGTAATGGGGCGAAATTCCGGGTATCTGGCGTCCACCACCGCCATTGCCACCGGGGCTGAATTCGCCATCGTGCCGGAGGTTCCCTTTGATCTGGCTGAGATCTGTCAGAGTCTGAAAAACCGTTACGAGGAAGGGCGCACCAATGCCATCATCATCATGGCGGAAGGTGCCGGACACGCTCAGGATATTGCCGACAGTATCAAAAATGAAGTCGGTTTTGAAACCAGGGTCACGGTGCTCGGGCATTACCAGCGTGGTGGTGCGCCGACGGTATTTGATCGTCTGCTCGGCAGCCGTTTCGGTCGCCGGGGGGTGGAGCTGCTGTTGAATGGAACCAAAGGGGTGATGGTGGGAACGTCAGCCTCATCGTTGACCACGACGCTGTTGGAGATGGTTGTGAACGGTGGTCAGAAAAAGCTCAATGAGGATCTGCTCCGCATGGCCGATATTCTGGGGATTTGATTGCCACGTAGTACGTCTGTCATCCTGAACGAAGTGAAGGATCTGCTGTCTGCGCAAGCGCCGTAAAGCAGATCCTTCGTTGCACTCAGGATGACAGGTTACAAAGTGATTCAGCTTGTAAAAAGTAAGGATAAAAGGCTATGGCATTCACAGCGACAATAACCTCCAAAGGGCAAATAACCATCCCACGTGCAGCCAGAAAAGCCTTGAACAGCACTACTGTCGAGATTGAAATTCAGGGCGATATGGTAATCCTCCGTCCGGTAAAGAGTGTAGCAGGAGCATTAGCAAAGTATGCGGAGGGCATTGAGCCACTACCGTTTCATGAGGTTCGGGAAAAGGTCTGGGAGGAGGTTGTTACAGTACAAAGGTATAACAAATCAGGACAAGGGTGTGCTTGTAGATGCACTTAACCGCTATGCTGCGACAAAGCTTGATCCGGTTGACTGTCTTTTGCTGGCAAGGGCTGAGGCCGGTTCTTTGCAGATAGCTTCATTCGACAAAGCACTCTGTAAATCATTTGCAGTGAACTAAGTAGCCAGTAACTCTCCAGGGTGTTTGCGACGGCTGCTAAGATGAAAACTTTGATATTACAGACTGATGCGTGAGTTTTGGACGAATAATAGGGCAGAAATATTTGGGTGTGTTTTGTTTTTGATTTGTATATTGAGTAGTTACAGCAAAATTCCCGCCGGCGGGAATTTTGGGTTTGCAGGGGCGGCGATGGGTTGGGTCTGGTCGTTTACAGCCTGAGATATTGAACCGCACGTGCAGTCTGTTTCAGCATCAAGATATTCAAGGGACAAGTTATCGGTACTATGTTCCCGGAATATTAGGAAAACCAGTGAGGCCGAGAAAAAACCGGGATGCGTCCCTGGTTTCTCTTACAAGACCACTCTACAGATCATTATAGGTGCAGCATATGACAACCGATCATCATGATACCCTGGTTTATCGACTCGCACAGATCCTGGTTAAACTGAATCAGGGGGAGAAACTCGATCCTTTGGCGCTGGCCGATGAGTTTGGTGTCAATCTGCGTACCATCCAGCGTGATCTCAATGTGAGATTCGCCTACATCCCGCTTCAAAAAAATGATGGCCGATATCACCTCGATCCTGCCTATTTGGGTAAACTAAGTACCCGCGACATAGAACGTTTTGCCAGCCTTGCTGGTGTGCGGGGTTTGTTCCCGTCCCTCTCCGACGACTTCCTTGGCGACATATTCGATAACCGTATTCAGTCTGCTCTGCTGGTCAAAGGGCACAACTACGAAAATCTTACCGGTAAAGAAGATGTGTTCCGTCTGTTGGAACGTTCCATTGTTGCCCACTGCTACATTTCATTTGATTACGCAAAGGACGAAGGAAATAAGTTCTATACTGCCGTTGCTCCTTTGAAACTAATGAATCACAAGGGGATCTGGTATCTTGTTGCCCGAGATTGCGAGAAAATAAAGACCTTCTCCTTTGCCAAGATCGAACAACTAAGTCAGCTTGATTCTCGTTTTGCCCATGATCCAGAGATTGACAAGATGCTGAAAGATGAAGACGGCATCTGGCTGGGTGAGGAGAAGAAGGAGATTGTCCTCCAGATTGCCAGTGAGATTGCCGGATATTTTATGCGCCGCAAGTTGATTGCCAATCAGTTTATCGAAAAAGAGCTGGAAGATGGTGGTCTTATCGTATCGGCCAAGGTTGGGCACGTGAATCAGGTATTGCCCATAGTGCGATACTGGATTCCGCATATCCGCATCATAAGTCTGGAGGGGTTACAGAAAGAGCTGGAGAAGGATTTACAAAATTATCTGGGGCGAGTTGGTAGTTAATTGACATAGGTAATTTCAGCTAAAGGTACTATCGTTCGCTCTTGCCAATTATCCTACCTTGTGGTTTGCCGTTTTTTGGTTCACAAAAATAAATACAAATATACGACACCACCTGTCATCAGCATATCAGATACTGGCATCACAAAAGAGTTTTGTGATCTTCTGCCTTGGGGCTGAAAGAGAGGATGGTGATGACAATGTTCAGGATTATATTGGTGATATTTGTTGGCTTACTCACCGGTTGCGCTACTTCTAAACAATGGAGTGCGATTGGTGGAAGCCGAGCTGACGGAACGGTACGACTTGCGTTTGACTACGGTGCTTTTGAGAAACCACAACTTGAGCCGGGACAAGGAGTCCAATTGGCTGCTGAACGATGCCGAGCATGGGGGTATATGAGTTCTCAAGCCTTCGGTGGCGCTCAGCAACAATGCACTGCTCGGAACCAATATGGATGCGTTGCATGGCGGGTTTTTGCTGATTTTCAGTGTACAGGAAGATGAATTGCCGGGTTGAGCGGAATACGAAAGCAGAGGAATGGGGGGTAAAATGAACGTCATAATAGTCATCATTGTTTTAGCTGTACTTGGTCTGCTTGGGGTCGTTACCAAGTCAATAATCGCTATATTGCTTGGAGCAATAGGAATCGCACTATCTTTCCTTGTGTTTTGCACTGGTGCCCTGCTTGGTCTTCTAGGGAAAATTATTGCCATTGTGATCAGTCTCGCCGTTATTGGTGCTGCTATCATTTTTGTTCCGGCAGCATTGTTTGTAATAATTCCCGGAATCTATTTTGCGTATATATTTGCAAAGAAGAGAGGATTCTATAAGTTTATCGGTGGTACGGCAAAGAAAAACGGGTCGTCCACTAAATATGAGTAAAAAGAAAGAGGTTAACCATGAGGGCGAGGTGGCCGAGCTTCACTGCCTGATCGGCAAGCTCAAGGTTGCCCGAACTGCGCTCGACCAGCCGCAGAATCAACAAGTGATTGCCTCCGGCATCCTGAAGCTTCTATTGAACGCCGCAGCCAGTTTCTGGGGCTGCCGCGCGTCAGTTATTACCATGGGTCTGCTCCAGGTTTGCGTTCCGGTATCTGGAGCTAATCTGCAAAATCGACGAGCTCTACATGGAGCATCCCTGGGTGGGCAGTTGCTCCTTTGCCGATTATCTCACAACTCCGGAAACCCCTAAGGGTCATGTTCGCCGCCTGATGCAGGTCATGCGCATCGAGTCTCTGGCTCCCAAACCCGGACCATCTCAAAGTGGTGGGTCTGATTTTTGCTGCATGAGCTTTATTGACAAAAATTGGATTTACTTCAGGAATAATATGGTTAGCAGTTGCAATGATAATATTAAAGGTTGTAATAGATATCTGCTCAGTTGGTGCAAGGTCATAACAGATATTCACGATCGATGGTATTGCGTCATATTTTGCTAACAACTTTTTCAGGAGACAGACATGGTTATTTCAGGAGTTAACCCAGATACAGGAATTGAATTTCGTGCAGAATCTAAAAGTGTAACCAGTGATTTGTTGAAGTTTCTTGAAGAGTTTGAACTGTCGGAAGAGAGAATAAAACGTTTAATTGACGGATTGAATATCTCGGCAGATGCAAAGTTATTACTGTATAAGTTTTCGAAAGCCACCATTACAGCCGGACAGTATATAGTAAAACTGGGCCGAAAAATTATCGATCTTGTGTGTTCTTTATACAAAGCATTCCCTGAGACAAGTTTTCAGGTAATTTTTTGGTCTTTGTGAGGTGGCCGGGGTTTGTGAGACAGCCTAAGGGGTAAAATAAGCAATGTACCGA
>DAINBV010000097.1:0-14609 GCA_036732725.1 Geobacteraceae bacterium
CCATCAGCAAAAGGGGATGATAAGTTTATCACCACCGACTATTTGCAACAGTGCCTTTACTGCCGGGTTTCAACAGCGGATCAGTCTTGTGAACGCCAGGAATTTGATCTGCGAGCCTTCGCCGGCCGTGCCGGCTACGACGTGGTGGGAATATTTAAGGAAACAGGTTCAGGAACTAAACTCGACCGGGCCGAGCGAAAGAAAGTCCTGGCGCTTGCCCAGTCCAGACAAATTGATGCAATCCTGGTCACTGAGCTTTCCCGGTGGGGGCGCTCGACGCTCGATCTGCTCAATACGCTACGTGAACTGGAGAACTGGAAGGTTTCCGTGATAGCCATGAATGGAATGGCGTTCGATCTTTCGTCGCCGTATGGACGAATGCTGGCGACGTTTCTTTCCGGCATTGCGGAGTTTGAGCGGGATCTCATCAGCGAGCGGGTCAAGTCAGGCCTTGCTGTTGCGAAGGCACGTGGTAAGAGGCTTGGTCGTCAGGCCGGAGTGCGACCAAAATCAGACCGACTTTTGCCTAAGGTGGTTGCGATGAGGGCCGAGGGACGCAGCTATCGCTGGATCGCACGCGAGCTCGGTATCAGCAAGAATACCGTCGCTGACATCGTGCAACGACACAGAGCTAACGCTTAGGGTGTCATTTCGCCCTCAGCCGGAACCGACCCCTTTACCGCTGTTAACCCGTCGGGTTTCGGCATGATGCTGATGTAATCGCGCTTCATCGTTTTCACGAAGCTCTCTGCCATCCCGTTGCTTTCCGGGCTACGTACCGCCGTATGTTTAGGCTCCAGTCCTACCATTCTGGCGAACTGACGCGTCTGATAAGAACGGTAGGCTGAACCGTTGTCTGTCAGCCACTCAACTGGGGATGTCGGCAGGCTGTTACCGAAGCGACGCTCCACGGCACCCAGCATGACGTCCTGCACGGTTTCACTGTCATATCCACCGTTACTGGCCGCCCAGTAAAGTGCCTCGCGATCGCAACAGTCCAGAGCGAACGTGACCCGCAGTTTTTCACCGTTATCACAGCTGAACTCGAAGCCGTCAGAGCACCACCGCTGGTTACTTTCTCCAACGGCCACTTTCCCTGTATGCGCCCGCTTCGATGGCGGTATTTCCGGTTTACGCTCAAGCAGCAGCGCATTCTGACGCATGATGCGGTATACGCGTTTGGCATTGATCACCGCCATGTCGTCAGTTTCTGATTGTCTGCGCAACAGTGCCCATACCCGACGATAACCATAGGTGGGCAGATCGCCGATAACGGTATGGATACGGGCCAGCGCGTCAGTATCATCAGGCTTGCGCTTGCACCGACGATCCTGCCAGTCCTTCGACTGACGGGCTATGGCATGCAGTTGCGCACGTGAGACCCGGAGGCAACGACTGACAAGGCTTATTCGCCATCCTCCGGTAACAAGGGCACGTGCGCTATCCACTTTTTTTGTCGGCCATATTCAACGGCTTCTTTTAGCAGCTCGTTTTCCATGGTTTTCTTGCCCAACAGGCGCTGCAGCTCTTTAATTTGCTTCATCGCAGATGCCAGCTCCGACGCGGGCACAACCTGTTCTCCTGCGGCAACGGCTGTAAGGCTGCCTTCCTGATACTGCTTACGCCACAGGAACAGCTGACTGGCAGCAACGCCATGCTGACGGGCGACCAGCGACACGGTCATTCCGGGCTCAAAACTCTGCTGAACAATGGCGATTTTTTCCTGAACACTTCGCCGTCTGCGCTTCTCTGGACCTAAAACATCAATCATTCGGACTCCAACGACTAGTCTAAAAACTAGTATTAAGACTATCACTAACTTAAGTGATACCAACTGTCTGGAGATTCATGGGGCCAGTCTACTGAGCTGACACAATGTATCAGAAAAGAGATCCCCCGATCGGCCAGTAAGCACAACGGGATAATCAGAGTCACATTTTGTCTTCATCGTAAATGCGATGACACCCGTCCGTACTGAACCCGGCAGGTTTATGATGGACGGCTCCATCCGTCAGGATAATGCAGACGGCAGGCATCCGGTATGACGCCAGGTACAGAGATACTACGGGCCCGCGCGCTGGCCGAGAGGCAACCGGTCATTCTGCCGCCCGAAGGTACCAGAAACGGGGATCCGTTTTGTAAGGTTTATCCACAGGAACCGGGGATAAGGGTGTGGGTAAGCGCGGCGATGTATGTCAGACAGGTCGACTCAGGTAAAAAAATGCCTGCTTCGGGAGCAGGCAAACAGGCGCTGACGGCATGCACGCCGTCAGCAAAATTTTATAATTTCCGGCAGCAGGCTGTTTGTTTCCGGAAATCGACCGAGTATGTAGGCTATCCACGACATTCGCGGAACAGGTCGCTTTCCGGAAGATAGGCCCCGGTGGTGATGTCCCAGAGCCCCAGTACGGACGCGAAAAGGTTATCGTGGGAATATGTCCTGTTAACGGCATTATGCTGCAGACACGCGGCGTTAATATTTTTAGCAGCAATGAAGCCTGGCGACATCCAGAGCTGCATCGGGATGTGCGTCTGCTGATCCGGTGCCAGTTTGTAGGGGGTACCGTGCAGATACAGTCCGCTCTCTCCCAGAGATTCGCCGTGATCGGACACATACAGCAGTACGGTGTTGTACTGTTCGCTGTATTGCTTAAGCTTTTCAATCATCTGCGCTAACACATAGTCGGTGTGGCGAATGGTATTGTCGTAGGTATTAACCAGCTGTTCCTGCGTGCAGTTTTCGATATCGCTGCGCGCACATTCCGGCATGAAGTGACGATGCTCTGCCGGATAACGCTGGTAATAGGTCGGTCCATGGCTGCCAATCATATGGAAGGCGATCAGCTTGTCTCCGGCCATTTTGCCGATTTCGGTATCCAGGTTTTCCAGCATAACATCGTCATAGCAGGTTTTACCGTCACACAGTTTTTTACTGATACCGGGATTAATTTCGACAGTCGGGATACGGCTGCATACGCCTTTACACCCGCCATCGTTTTCTTTCCACAACAGCGAAACCCCCGTTTTCTGCACGATGTCGAGGACATTTTCACTGCCGGCAGCCTTTTTACCATCGTAATCCGTCCGGTTCATATCCGAGAACATACAGGGCACCGAGACTGCGGTCGCCGTGCCACAGGAACGCATATTCCTGAACGAAATAACGCCATCGATTTTGCTGGTAAAGGCATTTGTGTCACGCGGGTAGCCGTTCATGGAGAAATTCTGGCTCCGTGCCGTTTCGCCAATTACCAGGAACATCAGCGTGGGTTTACCATTCCGGGTAACGCGCCTTGCATCATCCCCCAGCGTCCGGAAAGGCATTTTCGTCGTAAAATAGGTATCCTTCACGTAATGGAAAGTGCTGTACGCATAGTTTGCCGGGATAATTTCTTTGTTCAGCGTCGGGTTATTGCGCCCGACAGAAGCATAATCCTGGTAATACAGAGCGGCAACACCTGCAATCAGGATCAGCGAAGCGAGCATGGAAAGCAGCCGGTGGGCAACCCCTTTGTACCATTTGTCTGCATATTCAATTTTAATCAAAAACAACAGGATAGCCGGAAGAATGCCCATGAAGACCAGCCACAGCACCAGTGAGCCATTCAGGTAGGCATGCGCTTCCTGTGGGTTTGTTTCCAGTATATTTTCGATCATGGACTGATCAAACATCACTTTATATTTCAGTGTGGCGTAACTCACCACCGAACCGGTGACCAGCAACAGGGCAAAGAAGGGTTTGAGCAGGTAGCGAACCGAGAAGGGCATAAACACAAAGTTAAGCGCTGCAACCAGCACAAACGGAATGGAGATGACGAACCCCGCCCTCACATGTTCAAGACGGCTCAGGATATCGTAGAAATGCAGCAACACCGGCCAGTTAAGTAAGAATGCAAAAACGAGTGCCAGAAGTAAAACCAAGGGGATTACCCTCATCCTGAAAAGTACGGGCATTACGATCTCCATCAATAATATGTCCCCGCCCGGGGTCACAGGTTGCACCAGAAAAAGGGCAACAGGTTATCAGACCCGGCGGTTCCTAAGCGAAACTATTTTTTAATGACTAGTACCCAATCAGTGAGTTATCTCTGGTATCCGGCCTGAGTCGCCGGTAGCGGTATTGGGATACAAAGCGGAGCAGCCAGCTGGCCGTTTACAGAAGGGAAAAGATGAAGACGTCCTTCAGACTGCGCAACAGGGGAAGCAGCGTAGTCCGGAGTTCCGCCTCCTCTGTTCAGACAGTACCGGATATGACAGCAGCACGGCTGCCACCGGCATTACTGTTACGGTTTCTTGTTAAGTTATTAACTTAATATGATATTAAATGTCAGTCAGATTCAGGCGATCGCGGGCCGTGCGCAGGCGCGCTTCGCCGCGGCGATCGTACTGCTGGGTGGTGGTGACGCTGGCATGCCCCATCGCGTCCTTTACCGTGATGAGATCCTCGCCATTATCGAGCATGGCGGTGGCAAAAGTTCGCCTTAAATCGTGCGGGGCACATTTTGTAACCCCCGCCTGGCGCTGGCGGACCTGCAGGACGTGATACACCGCCTGGTCGGTCAGCCGGTCGTTCGTCAGGGTGTCAAAGCGGCGGATACGGGTGAACAACGGCCCGTCTTTTTCTCCCCGCACGTCATCGATCCACGTCCTTAGCCGCTGCCAGGTGCCCGCCGGCATATAGGCCAGCCGCTCCTTGTTTCCCTTACCCAGCACCCGGAGCGCCCGCTCATCTGTGACAACGTCACGCAAATCCAGCCCTACCGCCTCTGACCGGCGCAGGCCGCAGCCGAGAATGACGGCCAGCATTGCCGCATCGCGTACCCCGATGCTGGAGTCATCGGCCTCGCAGGCACCAAACAGCGCCCGTATCTCCTCCGGCGGCAGGGCCCGGCCGCGCGGCAGGCGGCTGCCCCTAAGGTTACGCACCGCCCGGATGTGCTGGAAGCTCTCGACGTCCATGAGTTTCAGCATCCAGGCTTCCTTCGCCACCCCCTTGAGTGCCGAAAGATAGGTGTTGACGGTCGCCGTGGCCCGGCCGGTGTCGCGCAGGAGCTCGGTCACGGCCATAACGTGATGACGGCGCAGGCTGCCCCAGCTGCAGGACTCCAGGGACGCGGCGCCGAGCATGCCGGCAACAATACCGAGGAACGAGGCCATGGTCTGCCGGCTGCGGGGGGAATTGAGGGAAAGCAGGTAGGCCCGGGCGGGACCGACCGGGCTTTCAGTACCAACCAGCGCCGGCAGGAAATCCCCATCAGGTGGAATGACCGCCGGTGGCGGGAGCTGCTCGGGTTCATCGTCAGGCATCAGTGTCATCCGGGGCTCCGTCCGGGCCGGAAAGCGTCCGGCGCGCTGCGTGAAAAATCGGGGAAAAGTATACGCCAGAGCGTACCGCATAGAGTCTACTTTCTCAAACGTACATTTTAATAAGCAGATAAAACTGAAACCATTCTTCGGTCATTGCAGCTCGAACAGCTGTTGACGGTCAGATTCGGGTAGGTGCCTGTACGCTGTAACGCTGCTAATTTAGCTTAACCACCATAATAAAGAGGGAATGTTAACAATGAATCAAAAATGGAAGACGCTGTTAATTTCGGTATTAACTCCGTCTGGCATCATATCAGGGATCGCGCTGACTGTGCTCTGGGGATATTTCAGTCGTCTTGACAGACTCGATGTTTTCTTTGAGGTGATGAGCATCAAGAGTCTATTCGCTCTGGTCTGCTGCGCAGCCGTATTCTCATTAGCGATTCTGTTATTTATCTTTTTTATAATCTCTATATTCATGCCGATTATCATTCCTCAGGACATCAATAATCTTCCTACATACAATAAAATTCAGAATAACTTTTTATCGATACTGATGCTGTCAGGACTGTTCCCGATGGCGTTTATCTATGTATTTTACTATGCTTTCGATTTCAGCCAGGCCGTAAAAAATAATTCAGGCTGGCTGTCTTTGCTAAGTATCGGTGTACTGACCATAATTATTTCCTGCCTGATAAACCGAAAATATCTAGAACACGACTTATCAATTAAAAATACGAAGGTGAGATGGATGCGGCGATGCCAGATTTATGTGGCCATCCCGCTCTGTATAGCACTGCTGGCGCATCTTCAGGTGTTTCCACTGGAAATAGTATTCAGGAATATTTCTGCTTCAACTGAAAAGGTAAGTTTCAGGATCGTGGCCGGAATGGCGTTCATGTCTTATATGGTTTTTTTTATGACAATTTTGCCTGGCCTCGTTTACCTCAGAATGGATGCCAAGGATAAACTCCCCAAAAAAATTAGCACTTCCCTGATAGTGTCTCTGATGATACTGTTATTTATTTCTACAAAAATAACTGTTTTACCTGTTATATTTACTCATTCCGTCATTAAACTTTCAGGTATAAGTGATTTCAGCACCCACAGCTATATTATAAAATCTAGCGAGTATCCGGAGGAGTTTTTTTCTAATTCAGTTTGGGATAGGAAAAAAATCAAAGCAGGAGAATATTACTCGGTTCGGGCTGTTTCTATATTTACCACCAATCAATTCAGTTTTCTTTGCCCTGAAGAAATAATCAAATCCTATAGGGAAAGCTGGAAATTTAATCCGCTGGATTCTGAGTTCGATACAGATGTCAGGCTTAAACTCCAGAAAGATGCCGCTTACTGCGTACCGGTTTCAGCGACAGCTGTAAAACGCTGGGATGTTCCACTCCAGTAACCGAAGTTTGCAACTTCGTTCCTAATAAGGGTATAAGTACGAAACTTATACCCTTCATTATCATTTCCCGGTAGATTTACTGGGTTTCAATCCGGGTGTATTACCGGGCGTATCCTTATTATCGCGACGACGTTGATCTGGCTTTCCTGTTGACTTGGCAATTGGTTTGGGACCTGGTTTTAAACCCATGATACGGATTCCTGAGTTTCAGAGGGACATCCTCAATATACATATATGGGATCCACTGTACCTTATCAAGTTATAAACGCAAAATGTTCCCGACAGATGACCGGTACGGAAGATTATATCTCTGCCGATCAAGGATGCGTCGAAAAAATGGAGTATACCGCTCCAGAACTGGCGACTGGCGATTAGTGGTTTTATTGTCGAGTTCGGTGACTGCCTTAGCGATCACCTTTCATATATTGGAAGTTACACAGAATTACAGGCTTAAAAAAACAAAAGGAACATCTTGAGAACCTTTAGAGGATAAATCTGATTGTTTTGCCGGATTAAACTTCACTATTTATTAAAATTCGCATTTTGCAGCTTCGCTCCCACTAGGCCGTAAAGGAGGGCGGCAGGGTAGAGCCACAAAACTATTCACTTTTATAAACAACTTGAGCTTTGCGCATTAAACCCTTGCCGCAGGCGGTGAACCGCATATCCGGCACAGACAGTCAGTTTTTCTGGCAGCTTAAATTTGACACAGCTTAATATAGTGATTCATTAAACAGGTTCAGTATTCTGCCAGAACGTTTTAGTCGTTATGGGCGTCCGTTAGTTTTCTACTAACTGAACGACGACTAGCCTGCCGCCTTCCTCCTTTGACAGAACAAACTGAGCGTTATTCGTCAGTTCAATTTTTTCACCAATGGCAATCTGTCGTTTATCCGGTAATGACATAAGCCCATTTATGCCTTCATTTACTAACCACCACTGATCGTTATGGAAAACAAAATACCCAACTCGTTTCCTTTGTGCATCGGTTGTGCGCTCATTTGGCGCAATGAGGCGATTCACATGCCACGCATAGATTGACTGCCCGCTCCACACCATCAACCGGTGATCGTCAGGACGATAACTGCCTTCCTTTCGGGATGAATATAAATTTAGAACCGGTAATTTACCCTTGTATGGCGTACCGCAGTAGGGACAAACCGGCTTTGTCTTACCTGAGAAAACGTACCATTTCTGTTCACACGCCTTGTTCTGGCAGGGCTGTATCAGATCGACTGTTTTAACCAGGGCACTTTCCCACTCATCGGCGGTCGGGCGTTTAGTGGCATCGTGTAAGCCATCAATAAAGGCGCGTTCAAACAAAGGCGTCAGATAAGGGCCCATGATGGTGTAAGGAATTTTCTCCGGGTCAGCCCAGGGCAGTGAAAAGGAGGATAGCTGACTGACTTTGACTGCATTGCTTTTGTCTGTCGGATGTTCAATGAAGAGTGCCTTCTCACCCATAGATAAGGTCTCATCACGTACTTCATCCGACATGTCATGTATTTTTCCGCCACGTAGCGGATGACGGAAGAACAGATACATGTAAATAAGCACCGACAGCGCATGACGGTCAGTAGTAATGCTTGGTAATACGCGGTTCGGATCCTCTTTGGAAAGATGGCTGGTTTTCACCACTTCCGGAGCAATAAAATCCGGGGTGCCCACGACGTCGGGAGGATACTTTCCAGGGACAACCAGGCCGTCTACGTCAATGATGCAGGCATGTCCCATTTCTGGATCGATAAGCACGTTTTTATAGCTTAGATCGCTGTGACAGAGACCTGCCGCATGCATCCTTCTGACGGCTCTTGTCAGCAGCAGACAGACCTTGAGATAGGTAAGCGTATTGCCTCGTTCACGTGGGTCGAGAAATTTGTTCTGGTTGCTGGCGCTGGCAAACCATTTGCCCTCCTTTTCACGGCCTTTTATGCCCAGAAAATCATCGTTTTTAGAGCCGTATTTAAAGAAAAAGTAGCTTTTGTAGGTTGGAACCACGATGCCGATTTTATCCCCATGCTCAACAACGTGGGTTGGCCAGCAAAACAGCTCCTTCCAGTATTCACCTCCGGACTGGCCAAAAATGTTTTGCCTGTAGCGTCCGGTGATCATATCAATCCGATCCCGGGCCTGCTCGTTCTGCGGTTTATGATAAAAAGCGACGACGTATGATTTATCAGGCGAAAAGTAAACATCCTTCATCGAGCCCGAACCAATTACCTCGTCAACATACTGGACTGTTTCGCCGTCTTTTGTTTTGCACGTAACGATATTTGCCATATTGATCACCGAAAAAGCGTATCCCTTACCACAACACCGCAATAGTGCGGTCATCATGGTTCCCTGTGGAGAAAAAGTTAAGCCAGTCGCCTAACCTCTCAGGCGCAATACTGGCGTCTGTAAGGACAGGGTTGAGCTCATCAACGAGACGGGTCCATTTTTCGTCACTGCGAAGCCCGTTATCCGTCTCAAACAGAGGGTCTGATACGCCGTCTGTCATGAGGATCAAGTGAGATACATCATTCCATTTACCCACGCTGATGCGGCCGCTAAACGAGGGGTCTGCGATAATGCTCTGGTCAAGGAAACGGGTTTGTCCTGCGTATTCTCCGCTATCGGGATTTCCCAGTATCCTGACTTTACCGGAAGGGCTGTATGCACCTATCGCACCATCACCAAGCCAGAATGCAGCCGCAAACAGCTCTTTATCAGTTCGTAGCGCTACAGTTGCCAGAAGGGTTGTTGAATAGGATTTCACAGGTTGTTCTGCACAAATGGCTTCGTTCTGGATACTGTTGACCGCGAGCGTAGCTGCCTGTTTAAAATGATGAAGCATGGCGTTTATGGTTGCCTGCTGATCGCTCCCTTCCCACGCCGTGATGTGCTGCTTTAAGTGGACGCCTTTTACACCACTGAGCTGATTGAAAAGGTAATCGCCAGCCGTTTTGACGGTAATCCGGGAGCCTTCCCGGGAATTTACCGCACTACCGGCCCCGTCTGCGACCAGCATGACAGACCATCCTGTTTCCTGGCAGTGGTTGATATAGAAGTCGTCATCTCTGAAGCTCCCGGCATGCTCATGAGATCGTCCCCGGCGACTGGCGGCAGCAATACGTATGTCACCCCTGACCAGGCCAGCAGCGTCCAGATGGGACTTAGGGTAGGAAGCGTCTGCTGGTGGCTCTACCACCTTCCACAGGCTTCTCGGATCGGGATTGACTATAAAAAGCTGTTTTGTTTCGCATTCGTCGTGCGAAGCGCATGACCAGAGTACTGAAAGCTCTATATCGCCGCTTTCGGTGGGTGTACCTGTCAGCAACTTATGCTCTTTGTCAAAGGTCAGGCCAATGTTCCGGGGAAAGACAACGTCCCTGACAGTAGCCTGCTGGCCCTCATCCAGAACGATAGCAACCGGCGAAGAGAAACGTTCGCCTGCGCGGGCGTTGGGGATCGTTATTTTAGCTCTCGGGGGAACGGCAGGTGGCACAGCTAAGCTGGCCCGCTGCTGGCCTGTCGGTATCTGCCCGGGTTTTAATACCAGGGAAGACAGGTTTTCGTCTTCCCTCTGTGCTGGTTTATCAAATTCGTAATAAGGCATCAGCTTCCAGAACGGAGGATGAGGCTCATTTTCTGGCAGGGGTTGCAGTTCTGGTGTATCGGTAGCGTCAATGCCCGGGTTATCAGCAACACTTACGACCGTTTGTTGCTGATCGGAAAGGCTGGATGCTGACGAGGCGGCGATCTCTGCGTCGTTATCACCTTCGCTAACCCGCGCAGATAAACCCTGTGCAAGGCTCTCAATCCGCTCTTTAAGCCGCATAATCTCTTCAGTAAGGGAAGGGTCGTGCGATAGAAGAAAAAGCCGCTCACCTTCTACAGGGTGGCCCAGCTCAGACAGCACTAAGCGGATAATCTTCTCTTCAAGTAAAGCATTTTGCGACATCAACCTCTCCCTCTGTTTACGTCGAAGTTAGTGTTTCCGCCATCATTGCTGAATGACAGGCCTTTTTCACACCAGGGGCAGATCACGTCATCCGGGCCGTCAATACACAGCAACTTTCCGCATGAGCACAGGGCAAACGCACTGGCATTACCGCAGTGGGGGCAACCCGGTACGCCATGCAGTTCGCTGGTGTTTACCTGCAAACCGGTAGCGGTGGCATCCGACCACGCAAAATAGTCCTCATCGATGGGATAGCATCCGGCAATATTAAAGCTGTTCAGGTTCAGGCTGAAATCGAGCCCGGAAACCCTTGCTGGTGGCCGTTCATACTTCATCAGGTACGGACGACGGGTCTTGCTGCAACGGCCGGTAAGCGTAACGCAGTTTTCGTCATACGCTTTTACTGGCTCGTCCTTGGCCAGCCGAACTATGTATTCAGTCTGGCTGAGCTCAGGTTGTTTGTCGTCCCCGACGCTGCGGCTGTGCGCCGTAACCGAAGCCGTGATCCATTTGATGAAGCGGGTAAAGTCCCCTTCCTGAGACTCGGTGAACAGCATGACATTCTCTGTCAGTTGCCGCAGGATATTCAGGTCCGCTGACGGCCCCAGGCCAACGGCAATGAGATTCACTTTACTCGCGTAGTGATCCTTCCAGCGCTTCACTTCTGCGGTTGTGTCGTCAGTCGGACGTCCGTCGGTAAGGAGGTACACGACGGGTTTCCAGTCGCCTTTAGCCTCATGAGTGGTTTTTCTGACCTGGGTATCAATTTGCACGGTCAGCTCACGCAATGCGGCCCCAAGGCTCGTACCGCCGCCAACGGGAAGGCGGGGAGGGTAGAACGAGGCAATTTCGTGAAGAGGTACAATCGTACGGGCTACACCGGCAAATGCGATTACCGAAACCCAGGCTGTTTCAAGTGCGTGTGGATCCTTTCTTAAATCTCCGACGATCATTTGCAGACCATCAGTCATTTTTTTCAGGTTTTCACCAATCATGGACTCTGAACAGTCCAGGACAAAAAACACGGGAAGGCGTCTCATAATTTTCCTCGTACGGCTGGTACGGCCAGCAGAAAACGTTGCTGTACAGAAAGGTGTTGCCCGGAAAGCAGCACCTTTCTGTCTGTCAGAGCACCAGCTGGATTTCTGGTGGAGGAGGGGGAAGGGTATCTGTTCCGTTATTGATCCCTGCGCTTGTGCTGCCCGAAGACACGTTGGCCGATACCCATTTAAAGAAACCGGCAAACGCGGTTGAATCTAGCGTCTCCAGAGATACAACCTTATCGGTGAGCTGTTTTAAGTGCTCATGGCCTGCTTTAGGACCAACGGCGCAGGCAATGATGGATCCGAATCCCCGGCCGCGAATCGCTTTTACCGCTTCACCGTACGCCAGGGCATCAGAAGGGGTTCCATCAGTCATCAGGAATACCAGAGGACGCCAGTCTCCTTTGGTATCACCATCTGAGCGACGCACATCCCGTTCAACACACTGCATCAGACATTCAAGGGCAGCACCGGTGAACGTCCCGCCTGCGCTTGGCACAACGATGTCAGAAAACTGGAAGTCTTCCAGCGGCGTGAGAGGAATGAACTCACGCGCCTCATTGTCATAGGTGATAATGGAGATATGAACGCTTTCGAGGGCGTAGGGATCCTGGCGAAGAGCGCTAAGCATCGCCTGAATTCCAACGTTAACGGAATGGATGGACTCACCGCGCATCGAGCCGGATGTGTCGATAACAAGGTAAACAGGCAGGCGGCGCATCACATGTAATTCCTCAGGTGCGAGACAAACGAATCTGATTCTGAAGGCTCACCAATTGCCCTGAGTTTCCAGCCTGTAGCCTCGCGTATTAGCTCGGCAAAAACCATGGAGCGCTGGCTGGCGAAGGCGGGTCCGCCAGAAAGATCGAATCGTGCCATTTCAATATTACGGGCATCTACTGCCCGGATGAAGGCATTCTGAACTTTACCAAAGTGCTGCTGGAGCTTTTCACCATTGTAGATCTGAACGATGAACACAATTTTCTCGTACTGAGCGTCAAGGGAATTCAGGCGCACAATAATTTGCTCATCGTCACCGTCACCGGCTCCGGTTCGGTTATCGCCCGTCAGCCAGATATTGCCTGACTTATGGCGGAGGCTGTTGAAAAAGATGATATCGCCATTCACAAGCGTTGGTTTGCCATTTTCCACATTGCCGAGATCGGTCACCTTTCCGGCTGAATTACACAGGAAAGCGATCACATCAAGGTCGTATTCTTCTTCTTTTTTACCAAAGATCCCGCCGAGGAAACCTTTCTTTTCCTCATTAATATCCCAACCCAGGCCGATAGTAACGGACGAGAGATCGTATTCATTTTTTTTCAGGCTTACGCCCTGGCCTTTGCTCAGACTGACAGACATGACATCCCCTTAATCAATAAAATTATAAGACCACATTTACTTCAGGCGGCGGCGGTGGCAGGTCTTCAAGACCGATCACTTCTTTTTTGCTGGACTCCACTTTCTGACTGCCTACCGAAATGCTCGCACTGACCCATTTAAAGAAAGCTTTAATCGTCGAACTGTCAGCTGTATCGAGCTGAACCACGATTTCAGTGATTTCTTTTAGGACGCTGGTATCGGCATCATGCCCGGCTGCACATGCCACAACAACGCCGGTTCTGGCCGCTTTAAAGTCATTCAGGCCTTTACGCCAGTCATCATTCGGACTTCCATCCGTCATCAGGAATACAAGGGGACGCCAGTCACCTTTCGTGTCAGCCGTCGTTTTCTGTACTTCTTTGGCGATTGAGCTGGCCGTGAGAGTAAGCGCTTCGCCAAGAGACGTGGTGCCACTGGCTGTTAGTGTTGGCATCTGGAAACTCAGAAGGTCTGTCAGGGGGACTGCCTGTCGGGCTGAAGAATCAAAGGTGATCACTGACACGTATGCCGTTTCGAGTGCATACGGATCCTGTTTCAGCGTGGTAAGCAGCGTCTGAACGCCATTCTTAACCGCTTCGATAGGCTCTCCATGCATAGAGCCGGACGTGTCGAGTAGCAGATATACTGGTAAGCGTCTCAAATGTAATTCCTTCTTAAGAGATCGGAAGAGGAGAGTAGTTTCAGGAAGAGGCCAGAGTTTGTTGATTTGATAAAACGGCACGACATCTGTCGGGTGGATATTAAATACTCAGAAGCGGCATTGAAGAAATAAGTTAACCACCATTGAATTACCGACATGCGAATGGCCTCTTATCAACAGAAAATAATTCAGACCGTACTGGAATATCAGATTTCTGAAAAAACTCGGGAAAAAATAAACTTTCTTATGTATGAAAATCATCATACATCACAGATCTGCATGAATGGAGTGTAAATCGCCCAAAGATTGATGTGTAGCACAAGAGGATGTCAAGACACCAGGTTTTGTAGGCAGTAAGGCGCTGCTGACCTTGCGGGTGGAGAATAGATCAAAACTCCGTCACGCCAATACAGAGGTGAAATATGACAAAACCGGGGTTTTCACCCCGGTCTGAGATTTAGCGTCAGGACTTTTTAGCGCTGTATTCTTTTATCAGTTCATCAACGGAGTGAAGAGCCAGCTTCTCTACCGCTTCACTTCGGGTCGAGCCACTCAGCGCAGCCAGACGGTCAATTTTTCTTAGAATCCGCATGCGTAACGATAATGACACGGCTGTTTTTTTATCCTTATCGAGTACGACCTTCCCTGTGGACTCACCGGTTTTCAGTTCAGCATTCTGTGCGAGCGCTTCATTCATCCGGCGAAGGGTCTTTTTATCCAGCTGGCCCGGATTAACGAGATGATAGGAATGACCTGCCTTGCTGTATTTGATCTCCGCAGAATATGACTCGCGTAGCTCTTTGAGGGCCCGGGTTAATGTCGGCTCTGAGCATTCCAGACTGGTTATAATGTCCGGGACTCTTGTAGAGTTCAGCAGGAAAGACA
>DAINBV010000098.1:0-14180 GCA_036732725.1 Geobacteraceae bacterium
TACAACTCTTCCAGACCGTGCAGACCGGAGAGCGACGGCAACACATCGTCACCGACTTCATAGAGGAACAAGGCCTGAATATCATCAGGCTGCAAGCTTGCCAGGAACGAACATTGCCCACCACCACCCCGTACATCGAGCCGGATTGCCTTATCGAGAAACAGTTCCAGCGTACCATGGGCAGCGCCAAGCTGTTTCCAGTCACGAAAATCAACCGATCCCCTGGTACGCTCGAAAACCACACCACACGGTGAATCGGGAAAACGGATAATACGGGTTTCCAGCGGTGAGGTCACACCATTGACCGGCTCGACTGTTTCACCACGCAAGAGCGATAGCCGGTTGCGAGCCCGGGTAATATCCCGTTCAACCGTGATCGCCATCTCCGCCAGCAGATCGACCCCTTCCGCCAGCGCTTCATCCACCCGCAACTTGAACAGGTAGATATCGGTGGTTTTCAGTTCTTCGATCTTGCACCCCATGGCATAGATATCCTGTTGTGCCCGGGCGATATCCCTGATCACCTTGACCAGCGCCAAGGCGATATCAAGCTCGGAATCGTAGGAGCGGGGCGGTTCCCATTCGTAGAGAATATCCTCCAGGGTTTTCCGGTCACCTTCGGCATAGGCCTTATTGGCAATCGCCATCAGCTCCTGACGCCGTTTGCGTTCCCCCTCATCGGGTGAGAGATCGGGATGAATTGTTTTGGCAACATCACGGTACAAGGTTTTAAAGCTTTTTACCGGTGAGCCAGGAGGGAGGTCACCTTCATCCAGCAGGTCGGTACGATGGTGAAAATAGGTGAAGGCATCGGATGCCGGCCGGGCAGTGACCGGTTCATCCGGTTGCCCCCCCACTCCCAGCATTCCGTTGATCTGCCATTCCAGCTCTTCCAGCGTGGTAATATGCTGCCCCAGCAGTTCTTCGTACCGTTGCTCAAACATTCTGATTTCATACTTCAGTGCATTGAAACGAGCCTCGCATTCAGTCAACTGGGCAGAAAAACGCGCCAATTCGGCGTTCTTCTTTTCCAACTCCACCTCTTCCGGTGTTTTGAGATGGGTGTGCTGAAAGGGGGGCATCAGGAAACTCCCTGGATCGACTCGCGCGCCTGCCGCGCCAGGGCAACAGTTATCTTGCGTTGCGAAGCGAGGGAAAAGCGATAGAGATGATCGAAGGCCAGAATCAAGGCTCCCACCTCGCGACTGGTGGTCGCCAGTATGTAGTCGATCACCTCATCGGGAATACGCACATTGCGATCAGCGGCGGTTTTTTTAAGAATCATGCGGCGTGACTGATCATCGGAGGCATCACTGCGGGCAACCAACCCCCATAACAGTCGCGATATCAGGTGATCATCAAAATGGGGCAGTTCCCGCGGAGGGCAATTCCCAGCAGCCACGATCGGTTTGCCCGCCTGATAACAATCATTGAATACCTGCCACAGCTCCCCGCGCAGATCCGCATCGTCGGGGAGCAGATGCAGATCATCCAGCAACAGCGCCGGTGTTCCGTCCCAACTTCCGTTGCCGGTTTTAAGAGCAGAACAGTCATGGACCACGACCGCTTGACCGGGATAGCGTTGCCGGAGCTGGTGAGCTATGGCCGAAAGGAGATGGCTTTTACCGGAACCGGATGGCCCATGCAGGTAGAGCAGGTTTTCCTCATCATCGGAGTCAACGATCTTATGGGCAAAATGGAGGGCGCTGGCATTACCATGGCACGGCACAAAGGTTTCAAAGGTCATGACGCTCTGTACCGGAAATTCGAACAGTTGCTGCATGGTCACAACAGACTCCCCTGGATCGGCATCACCGAAGCGGGTGACACCATGGTGCGTCCGAAGTGCTGATAGGCTGCCGGCGAGGCAACTCGCCCGCGCGGAGTGCGGCTGATAAAACCGTTCAGAATCATGAACGGCTCGTACACATCCTCAATGGTGTCACTCTCCTCGCCAACCGCCGCTGCAATCGTATCCAGCCCGACCGGACCGCCGCCAAACTTGTCGATAATTGTCAGCAGAATCAAGCGATCCATCTGATCAAACCCCATTTCGTCAATCTCCAACAGTTTCAGCGTTTCCGTTACCACCTCACGGGTAATCACTCCATCGGCCCGCACCTGGGCATAATCACGCACCCGGCGCAACAGCCGATTGGCAATCCGGGGAGTTCCCCGGCTCCGCACCGACAGTTCCGCTGCACCCCGCGGGTCGATTTTCATCCCCAGAATAGCGGAAGAACGGGTAATGATGGTGGCCAGCTCCTGTGGGGTATAAAACTCAAGACGGGACATGACGCCAAAGCGGTCGCGCAGCGGTGACGAGAGGAGACCGGCGCGGGTGGTGGCGCCGACCAAGGTAAAACGGGGGAGATCGAGTTTGATCGTCCGGGCTGATGGCCCCTGACCGATAATAATATCGAGCTGAAAATCCTCCATGGCCGGATAGAGGATCTCTTCCACCACGTGTGACAGACGATGGATTTCATCGATAAACAGCACATCATTCGGTTCCAGGTTGGTCAGAATGGCTGCCAGATCCCCCGGCCTTTCAATTACCGGCCCGGAGGTCGACTTGAGATTAACCCCCATTTCACAGGCAATAATGGCTGCCAGGGTAGTTTTTCCCAATCCGGGAGGGCCGTACAACAGGACATGATCGAGCGCCTCGTTGCGGCCACGGGCAGCATCAACAAAGAGCCGCATGGTGTTTTTGATCTTTTCCTGACCGATATAATCAGCAAGTGTGCGGGGACGCAAGGTCAGATCGAGCTGACGGTCGTCATCACATTTTTCAGCAGTTATGGTGCGAGATTGCATTACTACTCCGGGGTAAGCTATGGATCACAAATAATCTGCCCGACTATGCCCTAAATGAACCGGCTTGTCAAAAACAGCGTCAACAACCGGTACTCTACCAACCGCGTAAAGATTGACGAACAATTGACAAATATGATACCTGAAAACACCTAAACTTACCAAGGAGCACTCTCATGCGTACCATGCTTGGCGTTACCCTGGCAATTCTGCTGCTATCTGCCGGTACAGTCTCGGCCAACAGTGTCAAACGGATGCACTCTCCTGCCAGTAAAGATCTCCCGGAAACCATCATCTTCAGCGCCTCAAAAGGAGACGTCAGCTTCAACCACCCGTTGCATCTGGAAGCAATGAAAGCTGAAGGATGCGTGCCATGCCATCAGACCAAAACTCCCAAAAAAGGGGATATCAAAACCCGTTTTGATGAACGGATTGCCCACTATTTCTGCCGTGGTTGCCATCGCGACAAAGGACAGGGACCAACCGAGTGCCACCAGTGTCACAAAAAAAATTAATCATTCGATATTCTGTACCTGCTCCCGCATTTTTTCCAGCTCAGCCTTGATCTGGATTACCAGCGCAGCGATCTGACTGTCATTCGCCTTGGAACCGATGGTGTTGGCCTCCCGATTCATCTCCTGCATCAGAAAATCGAGTTTTCTGCCAACCGGCTCCTTCTGTTGCAAAATATCCTGAAACTGCTTGAAGTGACTCGACAGGCGAACAATTTCCTCCGTAATATCGCAACGATCAGCCATAATGGCTACCTCCTGCGCCAGACGGGGCGGATCAAGCTGCACATCTCCCAGCAGTTGTTCCAGACGCGCTGCCAGTTTGTCGCGGTAATCCGCCACCATCCGGGGAACCACGGCATTGATGGCTGCTACGCACTGTTCGATCTCATGTTGGCGTGCATCCAGGTCAGCTGCCAGCGCTCCCCCCTCCATACTGCGCATGCCGTCAAGCGCTATGAGCGCCAATTGCAGTGCTTCCATGACCGTTGGCAGCAGTTCGGTTTCTTCAACATCCGCTCCCCGCTCCTGCACGACCCCTTTCTGGGCAATCACCAGCGCCAATGAAACCGGCTCGTTGATGCCAAGTTCCTGCGACAACCGGGAAAGCTCCTGATAATAGCCGGCAGCCAGCGCGCTGTTAATCTGGGGCAGACTGTCGCTGGTCACACTTTCTTCCCATTGGATTGAAACATCAATCTTCCCCCGTTTGAGCTGCCCGGAAACCACCTTTTTCACCGGAATCTCGAACATCTGCAACAGACGCGGCAGCCGTACCGCCACTTCACCATAGCGGTGATTTACCGAGCGGATTTCAACGGTACATTTCCCTACCGCGGAACTCGCTTCCCCCTTGCCATAACCGGTCATACTCTTTATCATAACAACTCCTTTTTTATGGTACACTCCCGCACGATCAGGCACTATAAAGCGTACGACGGCGAACATCAAGGTCAGAAACGAGACACAACCGCATCATGTTCATTCTGAAGCTGCTCTACAAGAACGCATTCCGTCATCGTTTACGTACCATTCTGACGATTTTCGGCATCACCGTCTCGATTCTGGCATTCGGCCTGCTCCGTACCGTGGTTGGCGCATGGTATGCCGGCGTCAACGCTTCCTCGTCCAGCCGCCTGATTACCCGCAACGCCATCTCCCTGGTCTTTACACTCCCCAGCAGTTATCTGGAGCGGATCAAAACCGTTGAGGGGGTGCGGGCGGTATCCTACGCCAACTGGTTTGGCGGCGTCTACATCACGGAAAAAAACTTCTTCCCGAATTTTGCCATCGAACCGCCCGGTTATCTGGCGCTCTACCCGGAATTCATACTCCCGCCAGACCAGAAACAGAACTTTTTCCGTGACCGCAAAGGATGCGTTGCCGGTCGTAAACTGGCCGATCGCTACGGATGGAAAATCGGCGACACGATTACGCTCAAGGGAACCATTTTTCCCGGTAACTGGGAATTTGTCCTGCGTGGCATCTATAACGGCAAGGAAGCCTCTACCGACGAAGGACAGTTTTTCTTTCACTACGCCTATCTGAACGAAACCGTGCGTAAAAACAATCCGCGCCAAGCAGACCAGGTCGGCGTGTACGTGGTGGGGATCAATAAACCGGAACAGGCAGCTGAGATATCGCGGGGCATGGATGCCCTGTTCATCAACTCCCTGGCAGAAACCTTGACCGAAACCGAAAAAGCATTTCAGCTCAGTTTTGTGGTCATGACCGAAGCAATTGTGGTGGCGATCCGGCTGGTGTCATATGTTGTCATAGGTATCATCATGGCGGTAGTTGCCAACACCATGGCCATGACGGCCCGCGAACGGATCGGCGAATACGCCATTTATAAGGCAATGGGGTTTCGCCTCCCCCATATTGCCGCCATGATCTTCGGCGAATCCCTGTTTATCACCGGGAGCGGCTGTTTGCTCGGCATTCTCTTCACCTATCCGGTGGCAGCCAGATTTGCGGAAGCAGTCGGCACCTTTCTGCCGGTTTTTACGGTTGAACCGGCAACCATCTACCTGGATATCTGCTTTGCGCTGCTGATCGGGGGAATCGCCGCCCTGTTTCCCGCCTGGCGGGCCTGGCAGATCGGAATCGCCGACGGGTTACGCAGAATCGGTTAGTTATTCGTTTCAAAAATCAGACACATGCTTGAAAAGTACTCTACAGCCTGCTGTCCGCTTGGCTTGTGGGGTGTTATGTGGTATCAGAGCACTGCCGTAATGTGCTGAAGATATTTTGGGAGAAAGCATGAAAACCAGTGTTTTAATCGTTGACGATGAACTGAGTATGCGCGAATTTCTGACCATCCTGCTGGAGCGTGAGGGATACGGGGTACAATCGGCCGCCAATGTAGAACTGGCCCTGGCAAAAATCAGGGACGCTGTTTTTGATCTGGTGATTTCAGATGTCAACATGCCCGGATTGAGCGGCATCGAGTTGTTGCGTGAGATCAAGCAGGTTGCTCCCGAAACCGTGGTCCTGATGATTACCGCTTTTTCAGCTGCCGAGCAGGCAGTGGAAGCGATGAAACTGGGGGCATATGACTACATCCCGAAACCGTTCAAGATTGACGAAGTCAAATTGCTGATCAAGCAGGCATTGGAAAAACGGGATCTGAAGTGGGAAAACAGGCTGCTCAAACAGCAGGTGCAAAGCCACGACAGTTTCTGTGGAATTATCGGACAAAGCCCTAAAATGCGTGAACTTTTCAGCTTGCTGCAGAAAGTTGCCAGCAGTAACAGCAGCGTTCTGATCCTGGGTGAAAGCGGAACCGGCAAGGAATTGGCTGCCCGTGCCATCCACGAGAAAAGCCAGCGCCGCTCTAAACCGTTTGTGGCGGTCAACTGTGGCGCCATACCGGAAACATTGATCGAAAGCGAACTGTTCGGTCATAAAAAAGGAGCCTTTACCGGTGCGGTATCTGATCGAGCGGGACTGTTTGAGCAGGCTGAGGGGGGAACCCTCCTGCTGGACGAGATCGGAGAATTGCCGTTACTGTTACAGACGAAACTGCTGCGGGTTCTGCAGGAACGCGAGTTCCGGCGAGTAGGTGACGCAGTAACCCGCAAAGCGGATATTCGCCTCCTGACCGCTACCAATCGCGACCTGCAGGATCAGGTAAAAAACGGCAGTTTCCGTGAAGACCTGTATTATCGCATCAACGTGGTGCAAATCACCATGCCGCCGCTGCGCGAACGGGTAGAAGATATTCCGCTACTGGTGGAACATTTTTTCAAGACTCTGGGAGGAACTGCCACCAGCAGTACCTTTATCACTCCGGCAGCGCTTAAGCTGCTGATGAACTACCCTTTTCCCGGTAACATTCGTGAGCTGGAAAACATCATTGAACGGAGCTTGATCCTTGATCAGACCCTCCTGTCCGAACATTCGCTCCCCCCGCAGCTCACCATCGGCCGGGGGTGCTGCCTGGGAGATGAAGTTGATATCCCTGAGGAGGGGATGTCACTGGAACCATTGCTGGAAAACCTGGAAAAGAAATACCTGCAGAAAGCACTGGAAAAGACCGGGGGGGCCAAGAAAAAAGCAGCCGCCCTGCTTGGCATGACTTTCCGCTCCTTCCGCTACCGTCTGGCAAAGTTCGGGCTTGATTGCGAAGGGGAATGAGCCCCCATAAACGCCCTTGCCAGAAGCGGCAAAAATGACTATGCTTGCGCCGTGGCACACATTCAGTTGAGGAGGTAATACACCGCATGAAACGAGTCGTAAAACTGGCTGTACTGGGAATATTGGCACTTGGGCTTGCTGCACCGGCATCTGCCGCCAATCAGGGAGAAACTGCCGGAAAAACCATCACCACCCCGTCAGGACTGCAATATGTTGACGTAGTTGTCGGCAAAGGGGCATCACCCAAGCGAGGTAAAAAGGTCACGGTTCATTACACCGGAAAACTGACCAATGGCAAAAAATTTGACAGTTCCGTTGACCGCAAGGAACCGTTTACCTTCACCATCGGTGTGGGGCAGGTGATCCATGGATGGGATGAAGGGGTAGCTACCATGAAGGTCGGCGGCAAACGCAAACTGACCATTCCTGCCAATCTCGGCTACGGCACACGCGGCGCCGGCCCCGATATTCCCCCCAATGCCACCCTGGTATTTGATGTGGAACTGCTGAACGTGGAAAAATAATACATCCGGCAAACGGCGACCTCCGTAGAGACACAGCGCGATGCGTCTCTACGGAGCTACCTTATTAACACTATCCTTCCGTTTCACACTCTTTCAAAATCTTTTCCAGCTCATCATCGCCGATATCGGGGATGATGAAATTTCCCTGCTGATCCTTTTCCACCCGGCTGATGCCGGGATAGCGTTTTTCCAGCACCTTGATTTCCAGTGACTGCTGCTGGACCGTGGCCAGCAAGCGCCGGTTTTCCGCTTCCAGATCGTATTTTTCAATCGCCGATCGGATAGCGAAGATCAGGTCATGGTCATTCCACGGTTTGGAAAAGAAACGATAGATTTCACCTTCATTGACCGCCTTCATGGCCGCTTCCAGGGTGGCATGTCCGGTCAACATGATGCGAATGGTATCGGGATAGAGTTCGCGAACCCTGGCCAAAAACTCCGATCCCTGCATGCCGGTCATACGTTCATCGGAGACCACCACCTTGAAGGTCTGCTTCTCCAGCAACCCTAACGCTTCTTCTCCCCCTCCGGCAGTCATAATTTCCAGCGTTTCATCAAACAATGCCCGTTTCAGAGCCGATAACACGTTGCTTTCATCATCAACCAGCAGCACGGAGTTCATGGTTACTCCTCCTTTTTTTGTCATGTGGTATTCCCGGTTCCATCTCCGGGAGAGCAGGGTCAATATGGCTGATTCGGTACTCCATCCATCAGACTTCAGGTTTACTCCTGTGATGATGGACTGTCTCTGCCACCTTGTCAGCCAGTTCGTCGCCAAAATGCTCCCGCATGCATTCGGGACAGACGCCATGACTGAAATTTGAACCGGTATGGACGCTGATGTACTGCTCCAGCTGCTCCCAGTACCCTTTATCATCGCGTATTTTCTTACAGTACATGCAAATCGGGAGAATCTCCTGCATCATGCGGATATTTTCCAGCGCTTCTTCCAGCTTGGCTGTTTTCTCCTGCAGCATGCGGGTCTGTTTGCGCAGCGTCATCTGGGTTGTCACCCGCAAGCGCACAATCCGCATGTCAAACGGCTTGGTGATATAATCAACCGCCCCCTGCTCAAGCCCTTTCAACTCGTCCTCCGGCTGGGTCATGGCAGTCAGGAAGATAATCGGAATATCCTTTAAGCTCTCATGCTCCCTGACCCGTTGACACACATCGTAACCGCTCATCCCCGGCATCTGGATATCGAGCAGAATCAGATCCGGCTGGTAAGCTTCAATCAATTGCAACGCCTCTTCACCATTCAGTGAACAGACGATTTCATACCGGTCGCCCAATCCTTCCACCAACAGCTGAAGATTATTCGGATTGTCGTCCACCGCTACCAGCACCTGCCTGCTACGCCACATCATTGTTCATACTCCCAGCACTATGTTCAGTTTTTTGGCCAGCAAAAGCAGCAATGCCGTCGCATCACTGAAATCGAATTTTTTGACCGCTTTTTCCAGACGATCCCGCTCCACAGAGCCCGGCAGGTATTGTTGCACGGTACGATACGTTGTCAGCGCACTTCCCCGGTGTCCCGCCAATTCCTGGCGCAACTGTTCCAGCAGTGGAGCAAGCGTAGCACGATTACAGTCGCTCAGCTTCCTATCCCCCGCAGCAGCCTGTTGCGGAGCATTGAGCATCGCCAGCAACGAGAAAAATTCTGCGGTGCTGGATTCCAGTTCAAGCAGAAGCAGCTGCAGCTGATCCGGGGGGGTATCATCTTTGACCGCCGTTTCAAGCTTTCTCAGAACCGTGTGTAACCCAATGGCGCCGATATTGGCGCAACTGCCAGCCAGAGAATGAAGCAGAAACAGCAATTTTTCCCGTTCTACGGGGAGCGTATTGAAGACCCCGGTCAATTCCTTGAGGCTACTGGTCAAGGGAATCGCTGCATCAGCTATGATTTCAAGCAATAATTCCCGATCACCTCCCAGCCGCCGGCAAGCCGCATCCAGGTCGAAACCGGGGAGCATGGGGAGCTGCGAGGGGTCACGAGGAGTTTTGACAACCGGATTTACAGCAGCCACCGCACCGTGTGCCACCGGCTTCAGCCACTTCACCAGCATGGCATGCAACTGCTCCGGTTCAATCGGCTTGTCAAGCAGGTCATTCATTCCCGCTGCCAGCACCCGTTGCTGTTCCTCACGGGTGACAAAGCCGGTCAGGGCTATCACCGGTAACTGATCAGCAGCATGGATTTTCCGGATCAAGCTTGTCGCCTGATATCCATCCATCAGCGGCATCTGGAGATCCATCAGCACCAGATCAAACAGTTCCCCCCGCGACAGCTGATCAACGGCTTGTTGACCATTATCAACGGTTGTTACCGACATGCCAAGCCGCGTCAGCATCTCCCGGGCAATCATCCGGTTGACCTGATTGTCCTCAACCAGTAACGCTGTACGTCCGGCACAGACCTGAAGCGCAGCCCGTGAAACCGGAGTACGATCATTCTCTGGCTGCCGCTCAGAGCAGACCGGCAGGGAAAGCGTAAACGTGAAACGACTACCTTCCCCTTTGCTACTGGAAACTGCCAGTTCCCCCCCCATCATTTCCACCAGGGTTTTAACAATCGAAAGCCCCAGACCGGTGCCGCCATAACGGCGGGTAATCGAGGAGTCTGCCTGTTCAAAGGGGGTAAAGATCCTCTGTAACTCCCCCTGGTCCATGCCGATACCACTATCGCTGACCGTAAAATCAACTGCCGCCAGACCATGCTCCGTCGGCTGGTGCGGAGACAACGTCACCCTTATCCCGACCGTTCCCTGCTCCGTAAACTTGACCCCGTTCCCCCCCAGATTGATCAGCACCTGTCGCAACCGGAGCGGATCACCCACCACAAATGGCGGCACCGTATCGCTACAGGAGCAGTAGATCACAATCCCTTTTTCAGCTGCTGCCACCTCGACAATGCTTTTGACCCCTTCCAGCAATTCCGCCAGATCGAGCGGCACCTGTTCCAGTTCCATCTTTCCCGCTTCGATCTTGGAAAAATCGAGAATATCGTTAATGATTCCCAGGAGCGACCGGGCAGCAACAATAACTTTTTCCACATATCCCTGCTGCTGGGGAGAAAGACCACTCTGCAGCGCCAGGTATGACATGCCAAGAATCGCGTTCATGGGGGTGCGGATCTCGTGGCTCATGGTTGCCAGAAAAAGGCTCTTGGAACGGTTGGCATCTTCAGCTTCTTTTTTTGCCCGCACAAGCGCATCCTGCACCTCTTTCCGTTCGGTAATATTCTCCTTGATGCCAGCATAATGGACCAGTTCACCCAAGCTGTTGTACACCGGAAACAGATAGGCCATTTCCCAGTAGAGACTCCCATCCTTTTTCCGGTTGCACAACTCCCCGCGCCATTCCTGGCCACGGGAAAGATTGTGCCACATTTCAGCAAACCGCTCCGGTGGGGTCAGATCAGTTTTCAGGATCCTCGGATTCTGACCAAGTGCCTCCTGACGGGTGTAACCGGTCAAGCGGCAGAAGCAATCATTGACATAATTTATGGCACCTTGCTTGTCCGTGGTAACGATCGAAACCGGACTTTGCTCTACGATCCGTGACAACAGCGCCAATTCGTCGAAATGGATCTGTTCCTCTGCCAGCAGCTTCATCAAGCGACGATACATCAACAACAACGGGATCATCATCACCAGCAGTATCAGAGCGTGCCCCAACAGTTTACTCAACCATTGGGACGGCGTATCGATACTCTCCTGATAGGTGTACCAGCCGGCTGTAATCAGGGATACGGCACTGAAAAAGAGCAGCATCCCCCTGACAGAGCGGCGGATTACATGACGGTCAATTTCATTCATGATGGGTATGAGGCCTGACAACCCCGCAAAAGGGGCATACTTTCCAACCATCTTCCAGCGGCATCTTGCATTCCTTACAACAGGTATGCTTCAACGAACCGCAGTACGGACAGAACAGGAAGCGGGAATCGACAATCGCGCTGCAAATCTCGCAGGTTCGTTCCATCTTGACTGTGGGACCAATCACCCGCAGCAATTCTTCCAGGGTTGTCCAGCCAAGTTTGACTTTTTCCAGCCCGTCCTCCAACAGCGTCTTCATCCCATTGGCCCGCGCCAGATTGAGCAGATCAGACTCCTTGTATTCCGTTGCGATCAGCTGGCGAAAATCATCGTTCATGACAAACATTTCGTAGATACCAACCCGCCCGCGATAGCCACTATTATTGCACTTCTGGCACCCCTTGCCGACCGTGATGGTATCAGGGAAGGTTCCCTCGGGAATCCGGAGCAGCTTTGATATTTCCACGTCCGGCACTACCTGAACAGCACAGTCGCTGCAGACCTTGCGAACCAGACGCTGGGCAATCACCCCTTCCAGAGCCGAGGCGAGGATATACTGTTTGATTCCCATGTCAATCAAACGGGTTATGGAAGCAACCGCACTATTGGTGTGCAGCGTGGTCAGGACCATGTGCCCGGTCAGAGCAGCCTTGAAGGCGGTATCAGCGGTTTCAAAATCACGCATCTCACCCACCAGAATTACATCCGGATCCTGGCGCAGGGTCGCCCGCAACACCTGGGAAAAGGAGAGCCCGATTTTTTCATGGATCGAGACCTGATTGGCTTCCTCCAGAAAATACTCCACCGGTTCTTCGATGGTTTCGAAGTTGCGGCTCGGATTCATCATGCCGGCCAACAGCGAGTACAACATGGTCGTTTTACCGCTCCCGGTCGGTCCGGTGGCAATCACCACCCCCTGCGGTTTACGGCAGATAATCCCCATATTGCGGTAATCATGTTCCAGCACGCCCAAATCTTCCAGCCGTTTAATGGAGGCGCTTTTATCCAGAATCCTCATGACGATTTTCTCGCCGTTGATGGTCGGCAGGGAAGAGACCCGCATATCAACAATCCGCGTACCGGACTTGACCGTAATACGCCCGTCCTGGGGGCGGCGCCGTTCGGAAATATCCATCTTGGCCAGAATCTTAAGCCGCGAAATTACCGCCGGATGCAGATCGGCCGGTATCCGGATTTTGGCATGCAACATGCCGTCAATACGGTAGCGGATCACCGTGTACTTTGTCTTGGCCTCAATGTGGATGTCGCTGGCGCCATAGCGGATCGCCTCGGAGATGATGGCATTAACGATCCTGATCACCGGGGGGACCTTGGATGATCCGATCAACTCCTCCACGCTTACATCAGCTTCCTCATCCTCCAGAACGATGTCGATCTCATCCAGCGGTTCCAGATCATCATAATCTGCGCCGGTAACATCATCGGAATTATCCCAGGCGTTCGCTATTTTTTCGCCGATCTGGGAAGAGGCTGCCAGCAGCGGAATAACCCGCAATCCGGTCACCCGGCTGATATTGTCACAGGTAACGATATCCGATGGGTCTGCCATGGCAATGGTCAGACTGCTCCCTTCCAGACGAACCGGAAGCAGACGTCCCTGTTCACACAACTCCCGGGGAAGCGAGCGGGCAACGTTCTGGGGAATGGTCACTTCCCGCAAATCAACATACTCAACTCCCAGATTTTGCTGCAGCACGCCAATGATCCGGGCTTCGGTCAAGAGTCCGCTACGGGTCAAGAAATCACCCAGGAATTCTCCCTGATCTTTCTGTTTTTTCGCCAGTTCCAGTTCATCTCTGCCGATCAAGCCACCCTTGATCAGGATGTCCCCCAGCATCCCGCGGTTATGTTCGAACATCCCGGCATAATTCTTTATTTTCAACTGTTGTTGCCGGGCAATATCCTTGAGCCGCCGGTTTTCGTGCAGCAACACAAACTGTTGCAACGCCAGTGCAACCGTCAGGCGTAGATCCTCATCATTCCACGGCTTGGTAATGAATTTATAGACCGCCCCTTCCTTGACAGCTCCCATGATCGAGTTCACATCAGCATAACCGGTCAGCATGATCCGAATGGTTTCCGGATATTTTTCCCGCACCAGTTTCAGCAACTCGCCGCCGGTCATACCGGGCATGCGATGATCGCTGATCATCAGCTGCACCGGTTCCCGCTCCAGTATTTCCAACGCCTTGTTGGCCGAGTTCGCCGTCAGTATGATATAATTTTCATCGAGAAAAATCCGGCGTAATGAGTTGAGCACATTTTCTTCATCATCCACGAAGAGCAAGGTAAAATGCTGCTCTGCCAATGGCCGCTCCGATTCAACGGCCAACAGCTGAGCATCATCCGTCAGCTTGGGCTGCCCCATGGTTTTGAATAAATCCGAATACTTTGACATTACTTTCCTCTCGCTACCCAATCATTCATCACAACAACAGATCCATCTCCAGCGCTACCCCTTGACCGGCAACCGGATTGTCACCGTTGTTCCCTTGCCGATGGAGGAGGTGAGTTCAATCACCCCTCCCACCCCCTGGATGATTTCCCGCGCCACCGTCAATCCCATGCCGGTTCCGGAACCGACCTCACGGGTGGTAAAAAAGGGATCAAAGACGCGGGCAAGGTCCGTATCCGGTATGCCGCAACCGTTATCCGTAATGGTAACCACAATTTCTCCCCCCACAAAAACGGTTCCGATCCGCACGTGCAAACCGGACGGGCGGGAGAGGAGCGCATTCTGAATAATGCTTAAAAAAGCCTGGGCCAGCAAACCGGGATTACAGGGGAAAAGCGGCAATACGCCTTTCTCGCGGGAGGCTGGAAATGCAGCCGGCCTGCTCGCGGTC
>DAINBV010000099.1:0-7915 GCA_036732725.1 Geobacteraceae bacterium
ACGCCACCGTAACCGCCAACAGCGACAGTAAAACCTACAACGGCCTGACCCAGAGTGTTGCTGGATTCACCGCCAGTGGTCTGGTCAATGGTGAAACTGAAGCGGTACTGACTGGCGTAACCGCCGGCGGTTCCGGCAAGAATGCCGGGTCCTATGTTTCCGCCGCGAGTGGGACCGATGGTAACTATAACCTAAGCTTTGTTGATGGCAGCTTGGCGATCAACAAGGCTCCGCTCACCATTACCGCCAACGATGACACTACGAACTATAGTGGTGTCGCCTACTCTGGCGGTAACGGTGTTCTTTACGCCGGTTTTGTAGGCGATGAATCGTCGTCTCTACTGAACGGTAATCTGGTGTACGGAGGGACGAGTCAGGGGGCTGTCGCTTCAGGAAATTACATGATTACGCCTGCCGGTTTGAGCAGCGGGAATTATCAGATCAGTTTTGTTGACGGTAAACTGACTATAAACGGAAATTCAGGTGAACAGTCGAACCTGGGACAGTTTGAGCCGCCGCAACAGACGCCGCCATTGCCACCGAATACCGTAAATAATACACCTGTTGGCACTACCCCCCTCCCTAGTCTCATTGCACCGACATCAATTCAAATCGTCAGCCAACCGACCCCGCAGACCCCTGGTTTTATTACTGTTGCCGTTGCTGCCAATCAATCCCATGCGGATTTTAGTTTCCAGCTTCCTGAACAGATTACCCGTGTGGGGAGATTAAACAATATTCCCGATGAGGTCTCGCTTGCTGATGGTGGCGGACTGCCGGCCTGGCTAAAATACGATCCTGTTACGAACCTGTTTGTTGTCAGCAATGCTCCGGAAGGGGTGCTTCCTCTTACATTGCTCTTCAAGTCTGGGGGAGAACTATGGAGGGTCGAGGTGGTAGCGCAAGAATAATACGTACGCTGCAGTGGGGGGGAATAAGAAATTGTACGTCGTTTGTTGACATTGCTATAGCTGGCATCCAGGTTTCGGCTTGTATCATCGAAACCTGGATGCCTTTTTAATTTCAGCGGGAATGTTGTGTGAAAAACAGATTGTTCTGATGATCGAGGAGGCGGGGGCAGACCAAACAAACTCTTTGAGTTATTACCCGTGGATCGCCTGGTGATGAATATCCAGGGCCGCTTCGCGGATCAATTCACTTAAGGTTGGGTGGGCGTGGCAGGTCAGGGCGATATCCCGCGCCGTTCCGCCAAAACTGATAACAGTGGTTGCTTCGGCGATCAGGTCCGAGGCATGGGCGCCGATAATGTGAACACCGAGGATCCGGTCGCTGGTGGCATGGGCCAGTATTTTCACAAAACCTTCGCTCTCATCCAAGCAGCGCGCCCTCCCCGATGCGGCATAGTTGCTCCGTCCGACAATGTAGGGAATACCGGCTGCTTTCAATTGCTCCTCGGTTTTGCCGACACTGGCAGCTTCCGGGTGGGTATAACAGACCGCCGGGATGCTGTCGTACTCCACCAGCGATGGTTGTCCCTTGATCCGTTCCACGCAGACGATTGCTTCCATGGAGGCCTTGTGCGCCAGCATCGGACCGCTGATCAGGTCGCCGATGGCGTACATCCCTTCACGGGAGGTACGGTAATCTTCATTCACTACCACCCGTCCTTTTTCATCACGCACAATCCCCAGCTGATCATACCAGCTCTCACTGCTGTTGGGACGTCGTCCCACCGCCACCAGCACCTTGTCGCAATCGATTTCTTCGCTGCCGGTGCCGGCATTGTACTGCACGATTGCCTTGGCGCCGATGCGCCGGACAGCGGTGATACGGGTTCCCAGTTTGAACTGGATCCCCTGTTTGCGTAGCGAGCGGTAGAGGGTGTCCGCCACCTGGCGATCCATGGTGGGGAGAATCTGGGGCAACATTTCCATCACCGTTACCTGCGCTCCCAGCCGCTTCCAGACCGAACCGAGTTCCAGGCCGATATACCCGCCGCCAGCCACGATCAGATGTTGGGGCACCGTGTCAAAGGAGAGCGCTTCACGGGCGCTGACCACCACCTGACCGTCAAACGGAATGCCGGGGAGCGGGGTCGCTTCGCTGCCGGTTGCCAGCAGGATCCGTGCCCCTTGCAGTTGCTGTAATGCAATTTCTTGATCCTGCAGGGGAACTCCGCCGGGATCGATCAATGGCAGTTGCCCCTTGGTTTCCACCAGCACCTGCAGGGGGGTGTCCGGCTCTCCGGCCACAATGCGGGCCGTGCCGATGAAGCGTTGTATTTCGTGGGAATTGAACAGATGGCTGATGCCGTCCCCCAGTTTTTTGACAATTCCGTCTTTGCGGCGCAACATGGCCGCCAGGTTGAGACGGGGGGGAGGAATCTCGATCCCGTGCTGGCTGAACTGGCTGCCGGCGCGGGAATATAGCTCGCTGGAGTCGAGCAGCGCCTTGCTCGGAATACACCCCTCGTTGAGGCAGACTCCTCCCGGTTGGTCACGCTGTTCAATGATGGCAACTTTCATTCCCAGTTGCGCCCCCCGAATGGCAGCGACATACCCCCCGGGGCCGGCGCCGATCACAATCAGATCAAACTGCTCTGTTTCAGGCATGCTGGTATCTCCTGTGGTCATTTTTGTGGTGGTCGGATGATGATATTCAAGGTTCCCCCCTGCAAACGCTCCCACAGCTGGCGAACACCCAGTTCCTGCTGGGAACGGGGGGCAAATGCATCGTACATGGTTGGCAATGAAAATTTGAGTCCAAAGACCCCCTGGTCAAGCAGTACCCCTTTTCCTTCCAGTTTGAGGCTGCTCTCATCGCCCGGTTTCTGGGAAGGGGCGGGGGATGATGTCAAGGGGGGCACCGATGTGGAAGAGGGATTGCCACGGTAGGTCAACAGTTCGCGCAGGACTTCCTTGGCGCGTGGATTCTCCTGGCGGGCAGCTTTGCCGAGCCATTCCAGCGCCCCTCCCTTGTCCTGGGGGACTCCGTCACCGGCCAGCAGCAGCAGGGCATAGGCGACCTGGGCCTCGGCATCTCCCCCTTCGGCCGCTTGCTGTAACCAGCCGGCGGCAGCTGTCCGGTCAACAGCGGTGCCGATGCCGTGATAAAAAAAGGTACCAAGGTAGTAGGCTGATCGCAGATCCCCCTGCTTGGCGGCTAATTGCATGAAATGGAACGCCTTGGGGGGGCTCTGCTCGACTCCGTCGCCATAATAATGCATCAAGGCGAGCATGAATGCGGCCCGGGGGTGACGGGAGGCAGCCTGGCGATACCAGTAGGCTTCCTGCTGACTGCTTTGGGGGACTCCATCACCAATCAGGTACATGAAACCGAGGGTGAACTGTGCCAGATGATTGCCTTTGGCAGCGTCCCGCTTGACTTCCGCAATCACCGCTTCCTGTTCAGCCTGGGGGCGCTTCCGTTTTTTAGCAATCAGGCGCAGCAGTACCGCTGCCCGGTAATCATCTTCGGCTGCGGTCAGAAGCAAGGAAACGGCCGCTTTTTGATTGGCAACGATCCCTTCGCCATACAACAGGCGGCGTCCGAGCAGGTAACAGGCCGGGGAATAGCCCCCCTTGGCAGCAACTTTCAGCAGTTCCATCCCCTTAGCCTGGTCCTGTTGCTCTCCTTTGAGCGTCAGATAGATCTGGGCCCTAAAAAAAGCACTGACCGGATCATCGTCCGGTGCGCTGGCAAATTGACGCAGTGCGGCCGGGTAATTGCCACTGCGAAAAGAGGAATACCCTTCCATGCTCCCCCCCCTGGCCGACAGGGGGGAACACAGCATTGCCAGCAGTATCAATAACCACCACGGCATGGAACGCTTACCCTTCCAGCAGCAGCTCTTCCGGCTGCTCGATGTATTCCTTGACCGTCTTGAGGAAATTGACCGCTTCGCGACCGTCGATGATGCGATGGTCGTAGGAGAGTGCCAGGTACATCATCGGCCGGATCACGATTTCACCGTTGCGTACCACGGCGCGCTCCTGGATGGCATGCATCCCGAGCACCGCGCTCTGGGGGGGATTGAGGATCGGGGTTGAGAGCATGGAGCCATAGACGCCGCCGTTGGTAATCGTAAAGGTTCCCCCTTCCAGGTCACTGATCGAAAGCTGGTTGCTCTTGATCTTTTCACCCATTACGGCAATCGACCGATCGATTTCGTACAGGCGCAGGCTGTCGGCGTTGCGCAGTACCGGCACCACCAGCCCTTTTTCAGCGCCAATGGCGATTCCGATGTCGTAGTAGTGGTGATACACCAGCTGATCGCCGTCAATCGAGGCATTGACAAGCGGGAACTGCTGCAGCGCAGCACAGCAGGCCTTGACAAAAAACGGCATCAAGCCGAGCGCGGCACCATGGCGCTGGATGAAATGCTCGCGATACTTCTCACGCAATGCCTTGACCTGACTGAGATCCGCTTCGTTGAAGGTGGTCAGCATGGCGGTCTGCTGGCGGGCAGCCACCAGTCGTTCGGCAATGCGCTTGCGGATCGGTGAGAGCGGAATCCGCACCTCCCGTTGATCGGCCGGTAGCGGTACGCTGCTCTTGAACTGCGGAGGGGTGAGCGGCGTAGCGGGGGATGTGGTTTTCGCTGCTGGTGGAGTTGTTGCAGCTGCCACGAGCGAAGGTTCCGGCATGGTAGCGCTCGCCAGCTGGGGCGCTGTCTGGTGTCCGGCAACCGGTGGGGTGGGGGACGTTGCGGGAGGTGTTTCCGGAGTTTCATCCGAGGGACGTCGCGCTTTTTGTTCAATGCGCGAGAAGAGATCATCCAGGGTGATTCTTCCCCCTTTGCCGCTGGGGGTAATCGTGGCCGGGTCGATCTGCTGGGCACGCATTTCCTGGCGTACGGATGGTGACGAAACCGTAGGGAGGATAGCCGCTTCATCCACACGTACTGCATCAGGTTGTGTCTGAACCACGTCAGCTGCGGGTAAGGGGGGGGGCGCTGCACCCTTCGTGTCGGCACCAGTGCCTGTCTCAACAATCGTTCCGATCACGGTGCCGATGGCAACGGTTTCGCCAGCCGGTACCAGGATTGACAAAGTTCCGCTGCAATCGGCATTGATATCCAGGGTAATCTTGTCCGTTTCGATCTCGCACAACGGCTCATCCTTGGCAATCATATCCCCCGGTTTTTTGAACCATTGGGCCAGCAGTGCCTCGCGTACAGACTCTCCAACTTCCGGTATCCGAATCTCCATAACCAACTCCTTGTATCCCCGATGATTGTACGATGATGGAATCTGCTGGCATATGCCGAATACGGCAGGCTCCAGCATCGGGATATACATATCATAGCAGCAGAACAGGAGCAAGCAGGGAGGCGCAGGTGGAGAACCGGTCGGGGAGATGGGGAGAATAAAGTACCGGCAGCTGATGGGGGATCTGCTGTCACTCGATCCGCTGATTATTTGTCAGCTTCGTGGACAACTGTTTTTGCAGTTTTTATATTCTTGGTAGCTGTGGAATTCTGGACTTTGGGTAATTACCTGTTATGATGCAAATAACTTTTAATTAAACACAACTGTAGCGCACACCTCGTCATGGAAAGGAACCGCTGTGAGAGAAAGAGAACAGGAAGCCCGTAAGGTGGTCAAAAGTTACCTGTGGTGGGCAGCAGGTGTCAGTATGATTCCGCTGGTTTGTATGGATATGGCGGCGGTGGCAGGGGTGCAGCTGAAGATGCTGGCCGACATCTCGAAGATCTACGATGTCCCGTTTGAGAAAAACAGCGGAAAGGTGGCGCTCACCTCCCTGGGAGCTTTCTTTGTCCCGCACGCCGCGGCATTCGGTACGGTGGCCAGCATGTTCAAGGCCATTCCCGTGGTCGGGACGATGGTCGGCAGCCCCGCTGCGGCGGTGTTTTCATGGGGGTATACCTGGGCGGTGGGCAATGTGTTTATCCAACACTTTGAAACCGGCGGCACATTCCTCAACTTCGACGCGGAAAAGCTCAAAGAGTATTTCCAGGCGCAGTTCGAAGAGGGACGAACCATGGGGAGCCGGGCAGAGAAACAGGAGGAGCCTGCGGTTTCCGTAACCTCCGCGGATGTTTGATGGCTCTGCCAGGTAACATGTGCATAGTACACAACTTAGATCCTCGTAAAGGAACAGACCATGAGCGAAAAAGAACAGCAATCCCTTAAGCTTGTCAAACAGTATATGTATTATTCCATGGGAGCCGGCCTGGTTCCCATCCCGGTACTGGATCTGGTCGCGATTTCGGGGGTGCAGATGAAGATGCTCGCCGAACTTTCCAAAATCTACGATATTCCGTTTCAGGAAAGCCGCGGTAAGGCGGTGGTTGGTTCCCTGGTCGGGTATGTTCTGCCGCACTCTCTGGCACATGGTCTGATTTGCAGTACCTTGAAAACCATTCCTGTGATCGGCTTACTGGCAGGCGCTCCCACGCAAGCACTGGTCAGCGGAGCAACCGCCTGGGCGCTGGGGAATGTGTTCATCCAGCATTTCGAGTCGGGCGGCACGTTACTCAACTTTGATACGGAGAAGGTACGGGAATATTTCCAGGCGCAGTACGAAGAGGGGCGCAAACTGGCTGCCATGAAGGGAAAAAATGAGCAGGATGTGGTTTGTCCCTCTCTGGCAACGGCAGCTGATGAATGAATCGGTTTCCTGGGCGGCTCGTAAGCTTTGTTGGAATTTCAGTTTAATATTGCTGTCAGGCTGCGATAACAGTGGTTTCAATTCTGACGTGGAGGGATTTTTTGATGGTGGCAAAGATTGTCGATAGATTCTCCATGGTAGGATTGCCGGAAGCGGAAAGCATGCGGTGAAGACTTTTACTTGGCTTTTTAACTTCTTCAGCTAATCGCTCGAATCCGACTGTTGCGTTTATCAGGTCACGTAGAATCAGTTTGGCGGTTGCTGGATCACCGTCCAGCAATAAATCGACTGCTTCATGCAGCAGTGATTTGGCAAAGTCAGGGTCACACTCTACCCGCTTTTTTATGGTTTCTTTGAAGTCTCTTGTCAGGGCCACTTTGTCCTCCCTAAATCTATTTCTTTTTCTGTTTGGCTTTACGTTCTTTGTATTCTTTCCAGATGGCTTCTGCCTTGTCGATATCCTTTTGCTGTCCCTTTTTTGTTCCGCCTCCGAGAAGAATTATCAGTTTGTCACCGTCTTTACCGATGTAAACTCGATAGCCCGGCCCCCAATCCAAACGGTATTCTCCAATTCCTCCGAGCCATTTTACGTTGGAAAGATTGCCCTGTTCCATTTTGAGTTTTACGATCGTAATTTTCGCAGCCGCAATGGTATCCAATCCCATGAACCACTCTTCGTAAGGGCTTGTTCCGTCTTCGCGGAGGTATTCTTCAACTTTATAACTCATGGTGAATAGTACCTTATGTGTTACCAATATTCAATGATCAATTTGGCTAACGGAATGATATGACCGGGGGCACGAGAGTTAGCAAAACTATTCGTACATTTGAGTAATAAAGTCCGGGGGCTGAAAGGGCATACATTCCGGTGTTTATTGGCTCTTTTAACTGGATTCTATACCCTGTCATCACTCCGCCACAAATTAATGAAATAGGAACCATACAAATAACCCAAAACATTCCAGCTTCACCAAGCGGGGCAAGTGCTATAAATGAAAGCAGAAATGTTGCGGCGGATGATAGAATGCCGGTAACAATGGATTTAATAATTGGTTTGATTGTCATTTCATCTCTGTTATATGCCAACTTGTTTCTACATCAATGAACCCAAAATTCCGGACGTCCGGAATTTAAACGCAACATATTGATTTGTAACAAATTATGTCGAAAAATAGCCCAAATTTTTCCCGCCCTGATTTCGAGATTGTTTTTGGTAATGTACTGACATTATTAAGTTTATGAGTTGCCCTCTGTCCTCTGCCCTCTGAACTCCCGAACTCCCGAACTCCCGAACTCCCGAACTCCCGAACTCCCGAACTCC
>DAINBV010000099.1:8015-13615 GCA_036732725.1 Geobacteraceae bacterium
GAACTCCCGAACTCCCGAACTCCCGAACTCCCGAACTCCCGAACTCCCGAACTCCCGAACTCCGAACTCCGAACTCCGAACTCCGAACTCCGAACTCCGAACTCGTTGCTCCGGAATTTTTCTTTACAACTTAAACTGCCTCACCAGCCGTTGCAGCTCCTCGGCATTGCCATACAGTTGGGCCGCGGCAGTGGCTGATTCATGTGCGCCCTGGGACGTTGATTGCACTACCTCGGTTATCTGGTGGATGTTACTGGATATCTCACTGGTTGTGGCGGTCTGCTCTTCGGCAGCGGTGGCAATCTGGTTGACCTGCATGGCAACATCGTTGACCTGCTCCAGAATATCACGCAGCGCTTCCCCGGACTTGGCGGCTTCCTCGGTGCCGGTCTCAACTTGATGCACTCCCTGTTCCATAGCTGCCACAGCGCCTTTGGTTTCCCTCTGAATTGCCTTGATCATTTCGCCGATCTCTTTGGTCGCTCTGGTTGTCCGTTCTGCCAGGGCGCGCACTTCATCGGCGACAACCGCAAAACCGCGTCCCTGTTCACCGGCACGGGCGGCTTCAATGGCGGCATTCAATGCCAGCAGGTTGGTCTGGTCGGCGATATCTTCGATCGTGCCGATGATGGCGCCGATCTGGTCGCTTCTGGCCCCCAGACTCTCTACTGTTTGGGCGGTTTCCTGCACTTTGGTTGCAATCTGCCCCATGACTGCCACGGTCCTCTCGACCACCTCGGCCCCGTTGCTGGCAGATTGGGCCGCACGTTGCGCCCCTTCGGCAGCCATCTGGCAATTCTGTGCAATGTCCCCCGATGTGGCCGACATCTCTTCACCAGCCGTGGCGACGGTAGCCGACTGGGCGGCGACTTCCTCAGCTCCGGTGGCGATCTGCTCGGCTGTCGAGTTGAGCTGGTTGGATGCAGATGCTACCTGGCTGGAGGTCTCAGCCACCTTACTGATGGTGGTTCGCAGATTCTCGGTCATGGTGCGGAACGCCTCACTCAGGGCACCGATTTCATCCCCGGAACGATACTCGATCTTGACCCGCAAGTCCCCCTCAGCCACCTGGCGGGCCTGACCGGCCAGGGTGTTTACCGGCAGACTGATGGAGCGCGCAATGATAATGCCGAGGAGAAAGGCCAGTATGGAACCGAGAACAGACGTGCCGATCATGATTCTACCGGCACTGTTGGCGGTGACGGTGTTCTGGTCGGAGATTGCTTTGCCCGATTTCTCCAGGTGCTGCTCAAGTTTTTCGATCGCATCGATCTCGACTCGCACCGCCTTGTTGGCAGCTCCTTTTATATATTCGAGGGCTTCCGCATCCTTGTTCTCTTTCGCCAGGGCAATGATCTTGTCCAGGTGTGGAGTATAGGTCTTGCGGCTCTCAACAAAGTCTACAAACAATTTTTTCGCCGTCTCATCGGGGAGGTTCTTTTCCAAGTCCTTGGCTGCAGTATCTATGGAATTGCGAAATTCCTTTAATCTTGTTTCGTAATGATCAATATCCTTGGGGTCTGTTGCAGCAACGATATCGCGGGTGTTAACACGTATTCTCTGGAAGTTGGAGGCAATAACCGCCATTTCCCGCATGGGAAGCAGTCCCTTTTCGTAGAGAAAGGTGTCGGCATCGTCGATATTATGGATCTGGAAGTAGCCGAAGATACCGATTGTCAGGGCGATTAATGCCACTACCAGGAAGCTGCCGATCAGTTTTGGAGCAAGCTTAATGTTTGATAACATGTTGATTCTCCTTGTTTCTCTCTGGAATATTGACCGATAGAAATTTCGGACTGTTTCTATAAGTCTGCCATCAAATACTGCAATTTCAAGTTTTTTGTGATGCGGTGAAGCCGTCAAATCCCACAGATTCCGGGCGGACAGCATATATTCATCCGGTGATGCTTTGGATTGCCGCTTTCAGAACACTCAGCCTGTACGGTTTCTGAATAAAACCGGCCAACCCCTTGCCGACAAATTTCTGTGTTACCTCTTGCTTGTTGTAGCCACTCGACATGATGATCTTGACGTCTGGATTCAGCTTCTGCAGCTCGCGGAAGCATAGCTCACCATCCATTTGTGGCATGGTCAGATCGAGGATGACAAAGGCGATTTCAGGGTTGTTTTTAAAGGCTTTCAAGGCGTCTTTGCCGTCGGCAGCGGTGATGACGCTGAAGCCGAGTTCGTGGAGCATTTCGGTGCCAATGCTGCGTACGGTTTCTTCGTCATCGACCAGCAGGACGGTGCCGCTTCCCTGCCAGGCATCAAGCAGGCTATTAGGGGGGGGCGTTTCGAGCAGTCTGTTGGATGCGGGGAAAATAACTTTGAAGGTGGTTCCTCTGTTCGGTTCACTGTAGACCTTGATGGCGCCTTTATGTCCTCTGACAATGCCGAGAACCGCTGCCATGCCGAGACCTCGCCCGGTGAATTTGGTGCTGAAGAACGGATCGAACATTTTTGCCACGGTCTCTTTGTCCATGCCACAGCCGTTGTCGGATATTTCCAGATACACATGGAGCCCGTCGGTAAGGTTTTCATCAAGCCACACATCGTTAAGATACCTCCGGTCGCACTCCATGAAACCGGTGGTGATGGCGATAACGCCGCTGGCATCGCCGATTGCTTCGGAGGCGTTGATGACCAGATTCATGATGATCTGGCGAATTTGAGTGCCGTCTGCTTCGATAGACGGTAGCGGATGGTGCAGGTTGAGCTGCAGGACCGCTTTTTTTGAGATGGAGACCTCCAGCATGTGCAGCATCTCTTCCAGTACGGTATTCAGGTCAAGCTGCTCAATAACAAATTTTCCTTTGCCGGAGTAGGCCAGCATCTGCTTGGCAAGATCGGCCGCCCGGGCGGCTGCCTGTTCGATACGATGCAGGTTGTCAACTGCTGGTGACTCCTTGTTAATACGCATCATTGCCAGATCTGCGTTACCGATGATTGCCATCAGGATGTTGTTGAAATCGTGGGCAATGCCACCGGCCAGTACCCCCAGGCTCTCCAGCTTCTGGGATTGGAGTAGCTGACGTTCCAGGGACAAGCGCTCTTCTTCGGCCTTTTTGAACTCATCGATATCGGTACAGGTTCCAAACCATTTCAGAATGGTCCCCTCTTCGTCCAGCACCGGCACGCCTCGAACCAGCCACCATTTATAAACGCCGTCATAACGGCGCAAGCGGCATTCAAGTGAATAGGTTGCGCCATGTGTGGTTGCCTTTTGCCAGGCATCCCAGGCCCTTTGCTGGTCATCGGGGTGGAACGGTTTGTTCCAGCCATGGCCGTAGCTCTCCTCCAGTGTCATGCCGGTATAATCCATCCATTTCTGGTTGAAATAGGTGTTCCAACCATCCCGTCGGGTGGCCCAGACGATCTGCGGCATAGCCTCGGTCAGCATGCGGAATTCCTGTTCACTTCTGCGGAGTGCCTCTTCCTGTTGTTTCCTCTCAGTGATGTCCCGGGCGGTGGCATAGGTACATTTGTCGCTCTTGTGGTAGGCCGCCCGCCACGATAACCAGCAACATGAACCGTCCTTGCAGATATAGCGGTTCTCAAATGCCGAGGTAAATCCGAGCGTTTGCTGTCGCGCCATTTCATTGAGTGTTGATTGTTTGTCATCAGGATGGATAAAGTCGATGAACGGTTTTGACAACAGTTCTGCTTCGGAATAACCGAGTATTTCCGTGCCAGCCGGGTTGATCCTCAGAAACGCTCCGTTCGGATCGGCGATCACCATGATGTCTGAAGAATGCATAAACAGCCTGAAATACTGCTCCCGTTCAATTTCCGCCTGTTTACGCTCGCTGATTTCCTGGCTGAGCCGATGGTTTGCCTGTAGCAGCTCCGTGGTACGCTCATCTACTCGCAGTTCCAGTTCTTCTTTGATCTGCCGCAGATCATCCTCCACCCGTTTTATTCGGCTGATATCCAGATTGATCCCCGCCCAGCAGGTCACTTCGCCACATTCATTTTTTACCGGAACTCCTCGCGCCAGAATGGGATGCCATTGGCCGTCCACGCCACGAAAACGATGCTCGATATCCCAGGCTCCCTGAGTACGTACGCACTCCTTCCATGCCGCGATGGTGCGCTCGGCGTCATCGGGATGGAGCACATCCCCCCAGCCGAAATTGGAACATTGCTCCTGGGTTATCCCCACCAGTCTCAGAAAGGAGTCGCTGGCATAGATATTACGGCCATCAGGGGTGCATACCCATACCCCGTAGTCAATGGACTCACCGATTGCACGGTAAAGCTGTTCACTGGTGCGCAACGCTTCTTCATTATGTCTCCGCACGGTGATATCTTCAACCACTCCCATCATCCGTAATGGCACTCCCTGCTCGTTCACTATGTGATGTCCGCAAGCCCGTATCCAGCGTTGCACGTTGTCGCAGCGCATAATCCGGCATTCAAAATGCCAGTCGCTCTGTGTTGCCAACGCGTGGCTGAATTTCCGGTCAACTTCGTCCCGGTCCTCCGGTATCACATGTTCCAGAAACATCTCGTAGGTCCATGACGGCAGCAGTTCCCGATAGCCGAAAATCCGGTCATGTTGGAGTGAACGTTGAGCGGTGTGATCGATCAGGTTCAGTTCCCATTCACCGGCGCCGAAGGAATCCAGGGCAAAGCGAAGGCGCTCTGTTTCCGCCTGAAGCTCTTTGTTGGAATCGTTTGTAGATCTCATCTCGTCTCCTCTGGGATGGCAAGCTGCTTGTGCTGTTCCTCCACTCTCAAGATCGTTTGCAGCTTGCGGACGGCTTCGGATCAAAAACGTAGGGACGTGCGTTTTGTTTACGGTGCTGTCAGGCAGATCACTCCTGGCAACGGTTAATTGAGATTGTCTGAGATGGACGGTGTTCGCCAGCACGAATTCCGTGCTTTTGGTTTAATGTATTCGGCAAATATGAATGTTGTCTGTTCTGCTGCGTAGGTGATGGGAGGCGGGACATGGGTAATACTTTACCAAGAGCTGTGAGAATGTCAATTAACGTAAAACAATAAAATATCTTACGGTCGGGGAGCTGAAGAAACGGCTTGCGGAGAAACTGAAAGCGGATAAGATACTCAGAACCCGTGTAGATGAAGTGAAGAGGGGGGTGAGCTTGTGTGTTTTGTACCCGCCCCCTGTCCTGTCCCCGCAGTCTGACTAGTACTAGTTCATGGTCAGGCGGTCTCCATGGCTGCTGACCACGTGCGGATCAGTAGCGCTTCCTTTTCGGAGATGCCGAGGGAGAGTAAAAAGGCGTGGTGCGCCTCCGGTTCCCGCCGTTCAAACTCCGTATGCAACTTTTTCATGGCGGCGTCATCCATACCGGCAGCGCGCAACATGGCGACAAACATCTCCTTGTTCACGGTGGGACTAGGGCCACCCTCACCCTGCACTTTCAACATGCCGGCCAGCAGATGCTGCTTGGTGCGCAATGCCTCGATCTCAGCGCCGATCTCGTCCAGACGCCGACGCAACACGGTGGTCGTGTCGTCACCGGCAGTGGCGAGAATTGCCCTGATCCCTTCCATATCCATACCGGCGCGACGCAGGGAGCAGATCGACTCCAGCCGGCCCCGATCAGCGGGGGAGTACTGGCGATACCCCG
>DAINBV010000100.1:0-13096 GCA_036732725.1 Geobacteraceae bacterium
TGATCGCCATCACCCTGGTGCCGGTGCTGATGTACTACTTCATGCGCGGCAAGATGCCGCCGGAGAAATCCAACCCGGTCTCGACCTTCTTCATCAAATTGTATTCCCCGGTGATCCGCTGGGTGCTGGTCTGGAAAAAGACCACCATCGCCCTCAACCTGGTGGCGCTGGGGATTGCCATCCCGATGTTCATGAGCCTCGGTTCCGAGTTCATGCCCCCCCTGGATGAGGGATCACTGCTCTACATGCCGGTCACGCTCCCCAATGTCTCGATTACCGAGGCCAAGCGCCTGATCCAGGTGCAGGACCGGATCATCAAGAGTGTGCCCGAAGTGGAGCACGTGCTCGGCAAGGTCGGACGGGCCGAGACCTCCACCGATCCGGCGCCGGTCTCCATGTTCGAGAGCATCATCATCCTCAAACCAAAGGAACAGTGGCGTCCGGGGATCAAGAAAGCTGATATCGTGGCCGAACTGGACAGCAAACTGCAGCAGATCGGGGTGCGCAACGGCTGGACCCAACCGATCATCAACCGCATCAACATGCTCTCCACCGGGGTGCGCACCGACCTGGGAGTCAAGATCTTCGGCAACGACCTGAATGTGTTGAAGGATCTGGCCATTCAGGCCGAGGCGATCCTCAAACCGATCAACGGGGCGGCCGACGTGGTGGCGGAACGGGTCACCGGCGGCAACTACATTGACATCGATATCGACCGGGAAGCAGCCGCCCGTTACGGTGTCAGTGTGGGTGATATTCAGGATGTGATCGAGACCTCCCTGGGGGGGGAGATGCTCTCCACCACCGTGGAAGGGCGTAACCGCTTCCCGATCCGCATCCGCTACCTGCGCGACTACCGTGACAACATCCCGGCCATCCGCCGCATCCTGGTGGCAGGGATGGAAGGGGCGCAGGTGCCGCTTTCGCTGGTGACCAGACTGAAGATCTCCACCGGCGCTCCGGAGATCAACAGCGAAGGTGGTCTGCTCCGCTCGCTGGTTTTCCTGAATGTACGCGGCCGCGACATGGGCGGATTTGTCACCGAAGCGAAGCAGGTACTGGAAAAACAGCTGAAACTACCTCCCGGTTACTATGTTACCTGGTCGGGACAGTGGGAAAACCAGGTGCGCGCCAAGGCCCGCCTGCAACTGCTGATCCCGCTCGGCATGGTGATCATCTTCATCCTGTTGTACTTCACCTTCCATTCGGCGCTGGAGGCGAGCATGGTGATGTTCTCGGTCCCCTTTGCCCTGGTGGGGGGAGTCTACCTGGTGTCGGCGCTGGGATACAACCTGTCGGTGGCGGTGTGGGTCGGGTTCATCGCCCTGTATGGCATTGCCGTGGAGACCGGGGTGGTGATGGTGATCTACCTGCATGAAGCTTTGGACAAGAAACTGATCAACGGTCCCTGCACGGAACAGGATATCTACGACGCCACCTTCGAGGGAGCTGTGTTGCGCCTGCGCCCCAAGTTGATGACCGTGGCAGTGGCACTGCTCGGCCTGGTACCGATCATGTGGTCAAGCGGCACCGGAGCCGATGTGATGAAACCGATCGCCGCGCCGATGATCGGCGGCATGCTTTCCTCGGCAGTGCACGTCCTGATCATGACCCCGGTGATCTTCGTACTGATGAAGAAGCGCGAGCTGAAGAAGGGAACACTGAAATACAGCGGCATGAGACATTAGAACCGAAAGACAATAGAACGTGGTACTGGCAAAAAGAGCGGATAAAGACAGATCGCACTCGAAGCTAAATCCGTTTTTATCCGCCGGGACTGTTTTTTCCGTGTTCTATTGCATTTGAAGTTCATTAAACCAAAGGAGAAACAACCATGAAAAAACAGGTACTCGCAGTAGCAGCAATCCTGGCCCTGGCGGCACCGGCCGCTTTTGCCGCCGACCATTCCAGCCATGACATGAAAGGGCATGCCGCCATGGGAGGAGGAGCCGCCCACGAAGAGGTGATCGACGGCATCAAGGCCACCTTTACCGTCCAGACCATGGGCGACGCCATGAAAGCAATGGGAATGGAGATGCCGAAGGGGGTCAAGGAGACCCATCACATCTCGCTGGCGCTCAAGGATGTCAAGAGCGGTAAGGCCATCACCGAGGGTGAGGCAAAGGTCAAGGTTCAGGGGCCGGACAAGGCCGAACAGACCAAGGACCTGATGGGGATGCACGGCCATTTCGGCGGAGATTTCGTGATGCAGAAAAAGGGTAAATACGGCGTGATGTGCAAGTTCCAGTTGAAGGATGGCAAGCAACGCAGCGCCAAGTTCTGGTACACCGTGAAATAGTAGCTGAGATTGCGTTCAGCGGCGACGCGACGCATCCCACTGTTTGACGATCCCTTCCGCCGCCCTGATGCCACTGGCCCAGGCGCCGGTTATGCCACGTGAGGTTCCGGCGCCATCGCCGATCATGTAGAGATGATCACTGACCCGGAAATGGGGATCCAGAAAGGACGGCTTGTTGGCGTACATCTTGATCTCGGGGTAGTACATGATGGTGCTGGGATGAAGTACGCCGGGGACGATGGTGTCGAGTTTCTTCAGGGCAGCCCAGAGATGGCGCATGATCTTGGCCGGTACCGCCAGCCCCAGGTCGCCGGCGGTCACGTGAGCGGTGGGACGGAAAGAGTACAAGTCGTCATTGAAGGTCTCGGCGGTCGAGCGTTTTCCCATCCTGAAATCTCCCACCCGCTGCATCAGCGGCTTGCCGCCGCCGATCTCATGCGCCAGCCGGCCAAGAATCAGCGCCATCTGATGGCCACTGCGCACCGGGGCCTTCAGGCCGATGGTTTTGAGCAGGGCAAAGTTGACCAGGTTGTTGCCGCTCCGCTCCTCGGAGAGGGCGTGTCCATTGACAAGACTGAAATCCTGATAACGCTCCAGCACCACTCTGGCATGTCCCGAATTGGTGCAGAAGGTGCGGACTCCATCGGGGAAATAGATCTTGGGATCGTAGTAGTCCTTGACGATCGGATAGTTCTCCAGCGTGGTCTCCACCCGGATCCCCACATCAACGATGTTGTCGATGTAGGGGATGCCGAGTTGTTCCATCAGCTGTTGCAGGAAATTGAACCCCTTGCGTCCCGGCGCCACCACTACCCGCCCGGCTCGCAGCCGTTCCGCTCCGGCCAGTCTAATCTCCGCACCGTCGCTCTCTTCCCGGATGCCGGTCACCTCACGCTCCAGCATGACCGTAACGCCCCGGGACGTCAGTTCATCCATCAACCTGCGGATCAGGAGTTTGCTCCGGTCGGTGCCAACGTGGGCCTGGCGGATGTCATAGAGGGTTGCCCCGATCCGCTCGGCCCGTTTGCGGTAGGTATCCAGGTTGTGCCGTTGCTTGAACACCGGCTGAAGTCTCGCTTCCACCAGCGCTAGCAGCCGCTCCGCCTCTTCCCTGCTCCAGTATTCTTCGGCAAAACCGATCGGATAGGAGTAGTTTTGCTTGCAGTCGTTCAGCAGGCCGCCGGAACAGATCGGCTCCTTGTCGATCATCAGGATTGAACATGCAGGGAGTTGGTCGCTGAGATGAAAGGCGCACCCGAGAGCTGCCGGGCCGGTGCCGATGATGATGACGTCATAGTGATCGGATGTCATGGGTACCTTTCCTCGAAATCAGTATCGTTCTGCTTGTGCCGGCCAAGCTCAGGCACACCCTGTTGTACGCCTCGCAACGACCAAAATACCACAAAAATAGACAGCTATTCCAAGCAGCATCAGAACGGCAATTCTTTTCCCGGCAGGCAGCCGGGCAGTAACCTGCCAAACGCGCCGAAGTAGCTGTATTATTGTTGCAATCAGCAGCAATATCGGTCAATACTCCAATCCACCTAAAAAACAGGTATCCACGAAGCACACGAATAAACACACGTAAATTCAGGACCTCTCAGACGAGCAGACGTTTCATTACCAACACTACCGATTGCAGCAGTATCTACTGAATACCATCACAAGCGGTTGATCCCGCACGCCGGTAATGGCACAAAGGGGCATCACCATGGACTCTCAAGAATGGAGTGAAAAATTGCTGGCCGCCATGATCAATGCCGACCGCTCCGGCGCGGCGGAACTGATTGGCCAGGCGCTTGAGGACGGTATTGAACCGCGACGGGTGATTGCAGAAATCCTTGATCCGGCAATAGTTCAACTGGGGCGTTTATGGTCGGAAGAGGCGATGTCGCTGGCGCAAAATTTTGTCGCCTCAAAGATCGCTGAAGATACGCTGCTGCGTTGTATCCCGGACAAAAGCGATATTCCCCACACCAAAGGAACCACGGTAATCGGCAATATCGAGGATGATTTTCACAGCCTCGGCCGTAAAGCCGTGGGACTCTTCCTCTCGGCTGCCGGGTGGGAGGTGTACGACCTGGGTAATGACGTGCCGGCCGAGGAGCTGCTGGAAAAGGCGTTGGAGGTCAAGGCCTGCGTGATCGGCGCCTCGGCCATGATGCAGACAACTGCCTTGAATATCCGGAAACTGCGTCAATTGATTGATCAGCGCGGACTGACCGGGCAGATCAAGCTGGCGGTGGGAGGCGCTGTTTTCAACTGGCGCCCGGAACTGGTGGCCGAAGTTGGCGGTGACGGTACGGCGAGCAACGCTGTCGGGGCTGATGAGCTTTTCATGCGCTTACAGGGTGAGGTAACGGGGGTGACAGCATGAACTCCTACCAAAGGGTAATGGGAACCTTGATGGGGCAACCGGTCGACCGTTTACCGGTGTTTGCCGTTTTGGGGGCATACGCTGCCAAACTTACCGGCGTTGATCTGCGCCGCTTGTACAGCGATGCAGCCGCATATACAGCCGGCCAGCAGGCGGTTCAGACAACATTCGGTTTTGACCTGGTCATGACTCCCTTCATCTACACCGCCATCTCGGAAGCCTTTGGGGGAGAGACTGCCTGGAGTGATTCCCAGGCACCCAACATGAAACGTCCGGGGGTCAGGAGTGCGGCAGAGCTGCTGGAACGACCGTTACCCGATCCCCAACAGAGTCCCCCCCTGTCGCTGGTTCTGGAAGCGACCCGGCGGCTGGCCGGCCTTTATAAGGAACAGGTGCCGGTCATAGCGGTGTTACCCGGCCCCGGCATCATCCCTTCGCTGATGATCGGCCTGGAACAGTGGATCGAGACCGTCCTGTTTGAGGAAGAGCTGTCCAGGAAAATTTTGGAGCATACGGCCCCCTTTTTCGTATCATGGGCAAATGCCTTGCTGGCGGCCGGCGCGGACTGCCTGGTGGTTACCGAAGCAACCGCAACGGCTGAAATCGCTCCGCGCGCACTGTTTGCCGAGCGGTTCCTCCCCTGCTTGACAGCAGCCTTTAGCCAGATCAACGCTCCCAAGGTGCTGCATCACACCGGCGGACGGATCAACCAGAACCTGGACCTGATTTCTGGTCTGGCTGGACTGGTTGGGGTTACGGTCGGTTCCAGGGACGACCTGACGGAAGCACGGCGCTTGCTCGGCCCAGATCTGAACCTGATCGGCAATCTGGACAATCTGAGCTTCCCGGCACTGTCAGCCGATCAAATCGTCGAAAAAAGCCGGGCTTGCCTGCAGGAAGCCGCCCCTGCCGGCCACTTCATCCTCTCCAATTCCGGGGCCGACATACCCCTGACCACACCACCCGGGAACCTGCGGGCCATGCTTTCCGCTGCCGCCGACTATTCGGCAGAAACCGGCAACAGCCTGTGAAAACGGACACCATCTGGCTCAGTTGCGCTGTGGTACGCGCCGAAATGGAGGAACTGCAACGGCGCGGATCGATTGACGGTCAGCTGATCTTCCTCGATTCCATGCTGCATATGGATCCCCCCCAACTGGAAGCGCGGCTGACCGAGGCTCTCCAACAGCAAAAGGATCACAGCGCCTGCCTGGTACTGGTCTATGGTGACTGTTCAGCTCACATGCTCGATTTGGCAGACCGCTTCCGGGTGGGGAGGGTGGGAGTCATCAACTGCGCCCAACTGCTGCTGGGGCGTGAGCGCTATCGCCAGCTGATGCGCGAAGCAGCCTTCCTGGTGCTCCCCGAGTGGGCCCAACGCTGGGAGCATATCATGAAACATGAACTGGGGTTGAACAAGGTGTTGGCACATGACCTGATGGGAGAGCATCGCGGTCTCCTGGTCTATCTGGACACCGGGCTGGTTCCGGTGCCGGAACAGCATCTGCAGGAGTTTTCCAGCTATACCGGACTCCCCTGGCGGGTTGAAGCGGTATCACTAGATACCATGCTGGCATCATTGCTGGCGGCCCGGGCAAAGGCATCTGATCTCAGAGATGAAGAGCAATCAGCATGAATAAAAACTCCCCTCATTCCCCCGCAGCATCACAGTTAATGGCAATCGAGCTTATCTCGGAGCTGCTGGTCTCCACCTCACCGCAGAAACTCGGTGAGGCGCTGACGGAACAGTTGCGGGAACTGAGTGGCGCCAGGACCGTAATGCTGCTCGCCTGCCGTCCTGAACCGGCGTCACTTGAATTGCTGCATGTCAGTCCACAGCGACGGGCTGATCTCTTTTCAGCGCCCGAGCTCAACCTGTTCAGCTTTGAAACAACCGTTGGTGAACTCCCCTATTCACCCGGCCAACTTCCCGATCACCACCCTTTGAAAAGCGTAGTGCAGCGTGCCGGGATTCAATCCATGGCTCGTTTCGAGTTGCGTGCAACCGGCGAACCGATCGGCCTGCTGCTGTTGTTTGATCTTCCCGGGGTGGATCGCATCGCCGAAACAAACCAGATCATCGCGCTGCTGGCGCCGCCGATCGCACTGGCCCTCAAGAATGCACTCGCCTATTTCCAGATTGAACAACAGTCGCAAGAGCTGGAAAAGCGGGTCGAGGAAAGGACTGAGGCGCTCCACCAGAAAAATATCGAGCTATTGGAGAGCGAGAACAGGCTGCGCTATGCACTGGAAGGGACCAACGATGGTTTGTGGGATGTACAGTTGCTGGATGGAAAAATATATTTGAGCCCTCGCGGCTATGAGATCCTGGGCTATCAGAAGGATGAGCTTGAGGAGTTCTCAAAGTTCTGGTCTGATCTGGTTCATCCCGACGACATGCCGATAACCAAGGAGCGGCTACAGGCTCACATGGAGGGGCGCGCCGGGATTTTTGAGGTTGAACAACGCTTGCGTACAAAATCAGGTAGCTGGAAATGGATCCACACCCGCGGGAAAGTGGTCGAACGCGATCCGGTCGGTGTTCCGCTCCGTATGACCGGCACACATTCCGACATTACGGACAAGAAAGCACTGGAAGCCCAACTTCAGCAGGCCCAGAAGATGGAATCGATCGGTCGCCTGGCCGGCGGTGTGGCCCATGACTTCAACAATTTGCTGACGGTGATTCTCGGTTATGCGGAGCTGGGGATGATGCAGCTGGGCCCGTCACATCCGGTCTATTCCAAGCTGGAAGGGATCCGCAGCGCCGGCGAACGTTCGGCCAACCTCACACGGCAGCTGCTCGCCTTTGCCCGCAAGCAGACCATCGCTCCCAAAGTGCTGGACTTGAATGAGACCGTGGCAGGAATGCTCAAGATGCTGCAACGCCTGATCGGCGAAAACATCCAGCTTACCTGGCGGCCGCTCAACAGACTGTGGCAGCTCAAGCTTGACCCGTCACAAATCGACCAGATTCTGGCAAACCTGTGCGTCAACGCCCGTGATGCCATCGGCAACGTCGGCAATATCGCCATCGAGACAGGCAACAGTTGCTTTGACAAGGAATATTGTGCCGATCACCCGGGATCGATTCCCGGAGAGTATGTGCTGCTGACCGTGAGCGACGATGGTTGCGGCATGGACAAGGAAACCATGGCGCACATCTTCGAGCCGTTCTTCACCACCAAGGCTACCGGCGAGGGTACCGGTCTCGGTCTGTCAACAGTCTACGGCATCGTCAAGCAGAACAACGGCTTTATCAACATCTACAGCGAACCGGGTCACGGAACGACCGTCAGGATCTACCTCCCCCGCCACAAGAGCCCGGAAGGAGCGACACGGAGCGGAGACCCCGTGCAACCGGTCTCCCGCGGTCAGGAGACGATCCTGCTGGTGGAGGACGAGCCGAGTATCCTGGAGTTGACGTCGCAACTGCTGGAAGGACAGGGGTACCACGTATTCGGGGCCGCTTCTCCCAACGAAGCGATCAAACTGGCCACACAACATGCGGAGCTGATTGAGCTGCTCATGACCGACGTGATCATGCCTGAAATGAACGGCCGGGACCTGGCCGGGCAGCTTTTGACCCTCGTTCCCAGGCTCAAGTGCCTGTTCATGTCAGGCTACACCGCCGATGTCATCGCCCACCATGGCGTACTCGATGAAGGTGTCCACTTCATTTCCAAACCATTTACACTGTCTGAACTGGCCAGCAAGGTGCGTGAGGTGTTGGATGGCAGGTAAGGAAATCAGTACGTGACCTTTCCCCCGCTTACCAGTTCTCTCCCCAACGCTCGGATATGACGCTGGTCGGTACCGCAGCAGCCCCCCAGAATCTTCAAGCCAAGCTCCCCGTGCAATCGCGCCACCCGTTGGCCAAACAGCTGCGGATCCTCTTCCACCAAGCTGCTGCTTTCATTCAGTTCTTCCGGGGTGAGTGCGGCGGTATTGGCCAGCAGGCCGATCACCCTCCGGCGTACCAGGGGTGATGAATTGGTCGTGTGCAACAGCGCCGCCCGGGCAAAGGATGCATGGGTGCAGTTGATCAGATAGGCCAGTGGCGGAGGAGTCACGGCATCATCGATGGCACTGATGACATGGTTCAGGGGGGTGCCATCCAGCAGAGTTCCTTCAGGACGGGCAATGAAGCTGATCATGTAGGGGCGGCCGGTGGCGGCCAACGCCAGTGCCAGGCCGGTTGCCTCGCTGAAAGCCGGCAGCGTGGCGGCGAGCAGGAAATCAACCCCGGCCTCAGCAAGTTTCCCGGCCTGCCAGGAGTGAAACTCCTGCGCCTGATCTACTGTCAGCGCCTCGGCAGGGTTGTAGGCATCTCCACGGCAACTCAGCAAACCACAGATCACCACCTTTTCCCCATACTCTCCGTAACTATCCCGCAACGTATCAAGAAACCTGGCATTATCACCGTTCACATCCACCCCGTTCAGGCCGGCCGCCGCGATCCTTTCCCGGCTCGCCCGCCAGGTCGGGGTGGAGATGAGCAGTGGCACATCCAGTTCGCGCCCGATTTCCAGGTATTGCCGGCAGATGCTCTCCAGTGCCGCACGTTTGGCACGATCATAGATAAAAGCGGAATTGACAAGATAAGGGTCAAGTTCCAGGTCACGGTTGCGGCGCAGGCGTTCGATGACCGCCCCTTCACCGAGGAGAAAAGGAGAGTTGTTGAGGAGTTTTTCAAAAGGAGTATGGCTCATTTGTTAGTTACCGTAGTGGACAAACCTGCTTGATTGTTGGTTGGGTCGGCATCCGTTCCCATCGCAGAAACAGTGACTTGCACTTGCATAACACCGGATTGAGTTGTAATAACCGTGATGGTCCGGCTGCTGTTCGCTCCCGAGGTAAGATTGTCAAATTGACATACCACCGTATTATTGGCGGGGAAACAACCAGCGTCGGCAGAAACAAAAGTTACGTATCTTCATGGCTGCCGATCTCTCACCTCCGGCACTGGCATTTGAACGTTGCCCGCCCTAGCCTTGTACTGCTGGAATTGAGGTATGGCGATTGCGGCAAGTATGCCAATGATTGCCACCGTCACAAGCAACCCGGCAGCAGATCCAGCGACACCAACACGGGGAATGAAAAAAGCTACCACCCAGGCCCAGACGTTACGCTGGGGCGCTGCAATGAAAGGATTGTTGATCCGTGATGCTCTTTTCACCAGCCAGGGGTAGTCGGATATCAGCTCATGGAACGACATCCAGAACCCGCCGCTTTGTTCCACCTGCTGCAGATACGCAGGAATATCAACATCCGACCAGAGTTTCTCTCCGGCGGATAAGGCAATCAACCCTTTCAGCGCACTTTCAGTATCCTCACAACAGACACTGCCAAACTGGTCACAGGTATACTCACGAGCACGGGAGTACGCAGCGCCAACGAGCGGCAGGAGACTGGCAGGCCACAGAAATGGCCCCCACAGCAGGTGATTCCGCTTGATATGCCCCAGTTCGTGACCGATGTAGAAATTGATCGCGTCCGGTTGCTCGGCCATTCCATGGATCACATTTGAATAGAGCACGACAAAATCTCTCCCCAGAAACCTTGAGGCAAAAGCATTCAGGAAGCCGTTTCCGTTAATCATATATGCGTCCGGATTATCCGTCACCCCCAGTTTCTTGCAGCAAGAGAGGTGTCGATTGTACAATTCCGGGAATTGGGTGCTGGAGAGCTTGATCCCATTTCCCTTCAGGTAAGCCAACAGTGCGGATTGGGCAAATAAATACCCGATAAAATAGAGCGGCAAGAAGAGTAACAACCCGCCCTTGGTTATCAGTATAAGAGCCAGCCAGTAGACAGAGGCTAGCGCCAGGTGAATATTGAACAAGGTTGGCTCGTTGCGGTAAATAAGAGCCTCGACATCAACGGGGCGCACCGACCCGGAGATTCGCTCGGAAGAATGAGGTTCTTCTGGAGCCGCCCATTTGGAGTAGATGATTTGGCACTTGGGACATTGGGTGGAATCGACAACCGTGTCAGCCAGGCTCCTTTCATAGCCGCACTTGGGGCATTTCATCACGGTTGCTTCCTGCGGCTGATTGGCCGGGTCACGAAGAACAAACCCCTTCCGGCGGAGAAATTCCAGCAGAAGGTCAAACTTATCCTGGGCGAGCCGATATTTTGCGCAGAGACGGGCGCGATCCACTCCACTGTTGAAGTCATCTACAAACTGCTGGTACTTTGTCGAGTCTTCCGCGTTTTTCATGGTCACTCCGTTTCAGATCTTTTTTTGTATTGAGCAAACAGAGCGTGGCATCCAATGGCAGCTGCCACACCAAGGTAACAATAATAGACGCATTTAATCTTTTTACAACGTACCGCGACATCTTCATTGAAATATTTTTTACACGTACTGTACCAAGCTCGCGCTCGACCGATGCCGGACAACAGGTAAAACAACTGTTACGACAATAAAACAGTTTTAAGAGCAGCAGGTTGAGACGAACAAGGTGATGTGGTGATGGTTTGAAAATAATGATTGGCAGGGGTGGATCGTGCGGGAAGAACGACAGCTGGCGTTCGTGAACTTCAAATCTGCAGTGCCATAGTGGAAAGTTTCTTGCAACAAAGAGGGGGGATCTATTGATAACATATTGATATCACAAAGGTGACCGTTGCAAATATTCTTTAGCCAGTTGCAGTAAACACAGTTAAGGAAATGGGACTCCTAAGGCAGTTCTTGCGACCCCGGTAGGTCACTTTGTCATGCAACTGATATCGTGAGTTGCTTTCCAAGGGCGTTGGCAAACTTCTCAAGAGTTGAGAGCTTCATATCCTCTGCATGATTCTCAATTCTGGAAATAGCAGTTTTTTTTGTACTAATTCTACAGGCCAGTTCTTCCTGGGTAAGACCGGCATCTTCACGAGCCTGGCGAAGCATTACTCCAAGCTTGAAATCATGAAAGCCCTTATCGTAGTTCTCTGCAAATTCAGGATCACGTTTTTTCCTACCTTCGATATACACTCTTAAATCACTCATAGTTATGTCCTCCGTGACAAATAATCTTGTTTGTACGCTTCCGCACGTTCAATTTCGCCCGGTGGTGTTTTCTGTGTTTTCTTCACCAAGCCATGAGTCAGTATCACAACCGAGTTACCAGCAAAGAAACAGAATACACGGTAAATGTTTGACCCTAACGAAATCCGAACCTCCCAGATCCCATCTGTATTGACAAGCTTCTTGAAATAAGTGGATGGCAGAACTTCCAACTCTTCAAGTAATGCCAGTGTCCAGGTCACTTTTTGAGCGGCCTTGCCAGACAAACTTTCAATAAATTCCTGTACCGGACAGTATCCATCAGAATATTTATAGAATTTTACGATACGAGTCATTCTTTTAAGTTAACATGCAAGTTAACACAGATCAAGTGAAAGTTTCCAGCCGTAATAACTGTGGGAATGCGAGAGGTTCTTTAGCAAAGGATGGATGCGGGACTATCTGGGATCATGAGGGATCAGCTGGGATGAGGGTTGAAATCAGGGCGTTTTTCACATGTGATGTTAGATGAAGTGTTGTAAGAGAGGTTTTTTAGTAAAACTCTGAAAAATGCTATTTGGCGTGAGTGATTTTTTAGTAAATTCATGGGCAGCCCACCGCTGGGGATGTGCCCCAGCTAGCGCTCATCAACGGACCAGTCCGAAGGTGTCGGAAGCATTCCGACGATGGGCTGCTGAACTCATTTTATACAAACAGAATGTCCTGAATCAACAATTAAGCTCGCTACCGGCTGCGGGGCGGCGATCCCGCAAGCGCTCATCAACGGGTTTCCCCGAAGGCGTCGGCAGCCTATGGCCGAAAGCCGATAGCGAGCACCATTACAGCGGGATTTGAATCCACGCCGCGCCGTTTTCGTCCGTTCTGACGTTGGCGTAAGTAATGCTCGTTGTCGAATTGTGAACATTATTCCGTTATGTTACAATAAATTTGAAATTGACTATGATTGGGTCGCTCCCCAAGAATCATAGCCGGTTGCCCGCCTGGACGGTCAGGAGTGAGGGCTAGGAAGATTGCCGGAACCAAACCCGGCAATCTTTACCATATGATCGAAGTAAATAAGCCTCCAAGTGCCACTTTATCTTATCAAAACCTGTCCCGCCTCGCTTCAACCCTTACCTGCCTATACTTCTTGTGCGTGCAATTTCGTCTAATTTGATGATTTTGCATCAAAAGTGCACGCACATGATTCAAGCTGCCTTATTTGACTAAGTTCACTAATCGTAAGATTTTATCTTTAATTGAACTTTCTTTATCAGGATTTTCTGCTGCTATGTCATATGCCAATGTAAGCAATTCAGCTTTCTTTTCTGGCAAGAGTGTAATTCCAGCCTGGAGTAACTCGATTTCAATTTCTATAGACACGTTTTTTAATAGTTGCATAAAAGCACTTTTGTTTGACTCTACA
>DAINBV010000101.1:0-13096 GCA_036732725.1 Geobacteraceae bacterium
CTCCGGCATCACGAGGAAGATGGCACTTTTTTTCGTGCAGAACTTCTCTGCATCGATGGCCGTATCAAAGCACATAATCTGCTCCAGCTCACTGTCTAAAAAAGCGTTGAGCCGGGACAGCGCTGTGGACAGAACACTCTGCATGGCCTGTTCTGCGGAATTGAGGGCCGCTCCCGCAAACCATTTGGTCTTGTGTTCATCCGGCAGATGGGCAAGGAGCAGCTGGAACAGCGTCCGGCCCTTGACCCCGCTGGGCGCCAGCAGATCCTGAATGAGCTTGAACACCGACACGATGTGGCGCTGCTTCGGCTCACAATATTCCGCGATGAGCAGGATGACGGATGTCAGGAGACCTTCCGCGGCATCGTAGAAGAAAGCGTTCTGTCCTGCCGCCGCGGAATCAAAACCGCCGGAGGTGATGATGGTCTTGGCGGTGATCTTGGCATACTTCTCTGCTCTGGCCTTGTAGGAGAGGTTCTGCGGATTGGCAAGATATAAGTCCATGTACCGGTTGACGAGGTGAAGCAGGTTGTTGCCGTCCGAGCGGGTGGGGTTTCTCAGGTCGATGACGGCCACGTCGTAGCCATAGTAGTCTTTTGCGATACTCGCATAATTCCGATATAGGTCGCCCTTGGTGTCGGTCGTGACAAAGCTCATGCCGCAGGCACAGGCGTATTCCAGATTAGGGTAGAGAAAGTTGGCGGTCTTGCCGACGCCAGCCGCGCCGATCATCAGGCAGTGGATGTCATCATCATCTATCATCGCGTAGCCGTGGGGAGCTGTCTTGTCAAACAGCGAGGCTCCCCGCCAGCCGACGATCAGTCCCTGGGCTTTCGGAAGGTTTTCTCCCTTGCGCCATTTCTCCGGCTCATAGCGTATTTCGGTATAGGTCTTTTGGATTTCTTTTTTTGTCGCCCATCGCGCCGTACCGTGCTGGCCGTCGCCCACGGTTTTGGACTTTATTCCATTCAGCGTGTAGTAGTGCGCCAGAAGCGATAAAAAGCCGATGACGCCGAACATAGTCAGCGCCACCGCAATCAATGTTATGATTTGGGATGTTTGCATAGAGATCCCTCCTTTACATGGTCATAGTAAAATTTTCGGTTTGCTCCTGCACCGGGCGCTGTGAAGGCGCTTCCAGTGCAAGGAACATCTGCGCCTTCACACAATCCAGCGCAAGCTTCAAATAGGAATTCAAAAGTGCTTTCTGCTCGTCCAGCGTGCGGATGCCGCTTACCTGAAATTGCCGGGTTACCGCCTTTATATCGGTCCGGATATCCTCCGCCTTGGTGCGCATCCAGCCCCGATCCTCATGGGGCTTGTATTCCGATTGGAGCCGGGCGACCACCTGTTCCAGAAGAACCGGCCTCTCCATCTGCCTGCAAAGTTTCTGTATGGAAAGCAGAGCGCCCGCCGCTGTGAGCTGCAGCTGCCCGTTGATGTGTTCTGTGTTCTGAGCAGTCAGCTTTTCAGGGGCAAGCAGAGGCTTGACCTTTTCGAATTGTTCCGTCAGCATGGCAGGGGCATCCTTCTTGGCCGAATAGAACTCGCAGATATCCAGCAGCTGTGAACACACTTGCGGCAGCAGCTCCAGCTTCGGATGCTCCCCTGCGGGAATGGGTGTAATCCCATGCTTTGCCTTGAGATCCTCGTTCCAATCCTTAAATTCCGATTGCAGAACTGCGATTTCCATATAGGCAGGATCGTAGTATCCGTGCTCACACAGAATGTCTTTTAATCTTCCTGTTGCTTCAATACCGGCCTCGTCATGGTCCAGGCACAAAACCGGAGTTTTGAGATGAGGATTCAGCTCCAGCTGACGGAGCATGGCCTGTTCCGATACACCGTCCAGCGTGACATAGCTGTGCCGTTTCCAATCATCGGGGTGCAGCGTAATGAAAGACAGCATATCCACCGGCGCTTCAAATACATAGAGGGTGTCGTTTTTTCCGATCCAGTGGAAGCTATATTTCGGGTCGCTGCCCTCCACGTTGCCCTTATAAGGTTCTCCCTTGGTGTAGGTACCGCGCTTGTGAGCGTGCCGGGGAACACCGTTTTCATCCAGCCCTACGAATACCGCGTTGTGATATTCCTTGTCCTCGTAGATCAGTTTTTCATGCGCGAAATGAGACAGCACCTCACGGTCAATAAACCGCTGCTTGATTAAATATGCGAACACACGGCGCATGTCAGGATTAGCTTCCGGCAGTATAAAGGCTTTGCGGGGCGGCGGGGCGCTCTTGGCAGTCTGATTCCATTCCACACCAGATTCGCCGCCGAGGAGAAACTGTACCGCTTCGGGGAAGCTCAGGTCATAGAACTGCTGTACAAAATCGATGGCGTGACCGCCTTCCTTTCTGGAATGCCGGAACCATTGGTTTCCGCGAACGGTCACACTGTCATACTGTTTCCACCGCCATTCATGACCGGAGCGGGTGAGCTGCTCACCCTGCCGCTGGAGAAAATCCACAAGGTCGACCGAGTTGGCCCGTTGTTTTTGTTCGTCGGTAAAATAAATATATGCCATACTACAGCACCTCCTTTGTCAGCGGCTGTTAACAGCCGCTTGCGCTTCTGCGCTTCCCGCAGCGTCGAAAAAAAGCCACCCGCTGATGAGCGGATGGCCTGTACGACAGATGATTGAGTTTTGCGGGAAGCGGTTCTTTTTTCTGCTGCTGTTTTGAATATTGCTTTTGCATGGGAACCCTCCTTGCTTTAATAGATTTGTTTGATTTCATGATCGTCCTGGGCGTGTCCCTGAGCGATCTTTTTCTGACGGAGCCTGCGGCGCAGCTTGCTGTCCATCTGCATGCCGGGACCTCCGGGGAGCTTTCGCTGTTCCTCCTGAAAAATCCGACTCATGTGATGCAGAAGCCGCGTGGCCGCCAGAAAAATGGACGGATCACGGAAGGAGTCCAGATGGTCGAGGAAAAACTGTGCATAGATGTTTCCCTGTTCCGCGGATAAAGTAAGCCACCGCACAGCGGCCTCCCGGTCCCTTGGAACCTCATGCCCCATCAGGTAGAGCTTTCCAAGGGCATACTGCGCATACTGATTACCCTGTTCCGCAGATGCAGTCAGCCATTTGACGGCGGCATCGATATTCTTGGGGACATCCTCGCCCAACAGGTAGAGCTTGCCAAGCCGATACTGAGCATATTGATTGCCCTGCTCCGCAGAAGCGGTCAGCCATTTAATAGCCGCTTCCACATCTTTGGGAACATCCTCACCCAGCAGATAGAGCTTCCCAAGCTGATACTGAGCGAATGAATTGTTCTGCAATGCCGCTTTCGTGAACAGTTCCACCGCCTTGGGAATGTTTTTCGGAACATCCTCGCCGGCAAGATACAGCTTTGCCAGCGTATATTGTGCGAACTGATTACCGAGGTCCGCGGAAACCGTCAGCCATTTCACGGCGGACTCCACGTCTTTTGGGATAGCCTCGTCCAGCAGGTACAGCTTGCCGAGAGCATAAGCCGCATAGGAGTTATTCTGCTCCGCCGAGAGAGTAAACAAAGAAATAGCTTTCTGTAGGTCTTTCTCCACATGGTTGCCGTCCCGGTAGAGCTTGCCAAGGGCGTATTGCGCCAGGTCATTGCCGTTTTCTGCAGCTTTCGTCAGCCACAGAATGGCTTGCTCTATATTCTCATGACCGCTTTCCGAATCCAGATAGATCTTACCGAGCATGTACTGCGCATGGGCGTTGCCGAGGCGGGCAGCCTTTTCAAAATACCCGATGGCTGCTTCCACATCTTTTTCCGTCCCTGTCCCGGTGTAGAGCATGTGTCCCAGGCGGTACTGGAGTTTATCATCGTGACTCTGTTCTTCCAAACTTTGAAAGCCGAAGAAGGCTTCCTCAAAGTGCAGTTCCGCATCTTCCGCATTCTTTGCAGTACCGACACCGTCCCGGTACATTTTCGCTAGCTCGTAGGAGGCGTAAGGAACACGCTGTCTGGCAGATCTGCGGTACAAATCGAAGGCGGTTTCAAAGTCCTGTTCCACACTCTGTCCCCGGTAATACAATCCGGCTAGGGAGTATTGAGCATATTTGTGATTTTGGGATGCCGCCAGTTCAAACCAGCCGGCCGCTTCCTCGTAGTCCTGCGGTGTGCCAAGCCCCGCCGCATACATTTTACCGATGCGGTATTCTACATAGCGGTGCTTTTTCTCCGATTCGATATCCTGAAATGCGTCAAGGGCCTTGTGATACCAGCCGAACGCGGTATCGGCATCCATCTCCACACCGAGGCCGTCTGCATACATCCTGCCGAGGTCATGCATGGCAAGGGCGTTGTTTTCTCCCGCTTCCTCCAAAAATAAGCGGAGGGCCTGCTCAAAGTCCGGCTCCATGTCATCGCTGCCATAGAGAAACATGCGGGCCTCCTTGTAGCGGTCACTCCATTCGATATGGGGCTTGCCGGAAGCATTCTCATCGGATTCCGGGCGGGATGAATGCTCCGAAACAAAAGCCGGCACATCCTCGCCATCTTCCAACGGTTCCTCTATGACTGGCGGTTGACTTTCCTCCGGCATCACGGAATCGGATTCTTCGTCTGCGGATTCCGTTTCTTCATTTAATAATTGGTCTGCACTCTCATCGTCCTCAAAAGTAAAATGATGGCTTCCGATGTTCATGGCTTCCGCGATCACCATATTTTTGAGGTTCTTAAACTCTTTCTGCTGGGAGAGGGGCAGCGGATCGGGGAGCTTATCCTTGTAGGTTCGAAGCACTTCATTGCGAAGCTCCTGCCACTTGGCGTAGGCTTCTGCTACCCGCGTATCCTTTGCCAGTTCATCCACCACCTGATTGACGAGATCCTTCAGCGGTGCTTTGAGATAGCCGTATTGTTTTCTACCTGCGGTGTGCTTCAGGCGCTCTGCAAGCCTAGACAGCAGATCCTCCACGACGGTATTTTCACAGGCTCCCGACTGCATCTGCGCTAGGATATCCCGCAGCGCGTCACGACTCTGGTCGGTAAGCGCATTCCTTTGAACGGTCTGGTCGGAATAAATCTGAATGAGATCCTGCTGAAAGATTTCCCTTGCCAGACTGCTCCGCATTTTATCAATGGCGGGCTTGGTGACATACCCCTCACGGGGATTTACCGAGTAAACAATCATGTGGCAATGGGGATGATGCCCTTCATTGTGAAAGGCTGCGTACCAGCGCAGGTTTTCCGGCGAGATTTTCATCTGCTCGGCAAACACATTCCTCTGCTTGCGCAGGAGCGCCATCCACGCGGTGGCGTTATCATAACCCAGCCGTGCGGCGTCCTCCCGCTGCAGAGAAATAATCGGCGTCCACACATTTCCGGTATGACCGCCGACTTCCTCTGCGACCTTTGACAGCACCAGCGGAGCATCCTCATCTGAAAACAGTCCGTGCGCTCCCAGCTTCTCCGCCCGGGGACGGGTGGCAATGTAATTGACATAAACCTCCTGATGGGCCAGCTGCTCCAGGTTCTGATCCAATGCGGCGGTAATGAATTCCGAAGCGTTTTCCACTGTCGGCTGTTTCAGGTAATCCTCGTATTCAAACAAATCTGCCGTATCGGGAAATTGCGAGAGGAGGTCTGCCATGAGCTGCTTCTGCTTTTTTGTAGCGGGCAGTGTTCGGTAGCCCGGAGGGATTTTTTCCACTCCCTCCCGTGTCGCAATGTAAGTCACCAGATTCTCCAGATGTTCTGCGGCGTTTTTGATATACCGGCATTTAAAGATAATCCGCGGCATGGTTACTCACCCTTCTGGAATTTCGCCACATCCTCGAAGGTGACGGAGCCTACAGACTTTTTCACATCGGCCACGCACTTGCCGCGAAGACGACGCAGGGTGTTTTCATCCACGTCCGCGGTGGATGAGAGAATATTCATCATCATCGACATCTCCACCGTCAGCTTGAAAATGAGACGGGACATGCGGTTTTCCAGGCTGTCCACCATGCCGGTCATGGCCGAGGTGATGGCGGCGGGGAGAAAGCGCACACCTTCCTCCGCTGAGATATAGCCGCAGTAAAACTTGATTGCTTTTTCAATGAATTCGCTCTGGCTCTGGCAATTGTCCCGCTTGTACCAGTCCGCCACCAGCTTCCGGGTTTCGGGGTACATCCATAAGGGAAATTTCTTTTTATTCTCGTTTTCTGTAGCCATCGAATTACCTTCCTTTCTGTTAAAAAGGGCTGCAACCCCTGCCGCAGCTCTCCCTAAGTCCTTGATTTACGGTGCTTTCCGTGCATTTTTCTGCGCCTTGACCCCGAAGCCGACCCCAAGGTGCATAATCTGACCCCGGTGCAAAACGTTCCCCGCCCCGCATTGCGGGGCGGTGTGAGCCGGAGTGGTGGGCGCAGTGCCTCGCAATGCGAGGCACAACGACCCCGCTCCTTTAACCCGCATCGTTTTCGACCCCATGGTTCAGCCCTCTTTCGGTAGGGTTTTGGGTTCTGCCGAAGAGTGCTTTTTCTCTTTTCCCAAGCTCCTTCACAAAGCCCTTACACGGCGCATTGCCCGTCTTCAGGTGTTACGGTGCCACTCCTGCCGTCAAAAGCCGACACAGGGGCACACGGGCGGCAACAGCTGGCTGTCATTGCGGCAACTAAAATAAGCCCGGATATCTCCGGGTTGACAGTGTCATGTGGCCGGTTATGCCAGTCTTTTCGCGGCGGGCCGGTTGGAGTCGGCACCTTATTCCTCCAGTCCCAGGTATTCTGCCATAAACTGCTCACTTTGCAGGATTATTTGTTAGTACCCACAGCGCGAACAACAGAGATAAAAATACAATCGTATGCCGACTTTCTTAGCAACCTTTTTCTTTGCTTCACAGGTGCATTTCAGGAGCCTGAACAGGGTAGTCCTGAGAGGGCTCGCCTGTAAGCAGATACCAGTTCCCATCGATCTCATTGTAATTGCAGTTTTCGACAATCTGGTCCTTCAATTCCTCCCAGGGGATTGGAATTTCCGTACCCCGCACACCCGCATGAGCGGATAATTCGGTCAATGGTAGATTGGGTGAGATAGTAACATAACCGCCGGGTGACATTATCTGGATCATGTCGTGAGGATGTTCCTGCACAAACTGTTCCAGCGTAATCGGTTCTTTCATGAAGCATCGCCTCCTTTCTGGCTGTCGATATATTCTCGTACTTCGGCTGGAACATGTTTTTCATACAAAGCTTTGAGGGAAGCCTCCAGTCCGGCCTCTAGCGCTGTTTCATCGGGCATGCATTGCCGGAGAGCGCACAACTTCCCGGTATCATACTGAATTTGAATGGTTGACATTTTCAAGATAGGTTCACTCCTTTCTGCTTTTCTCAGAGGAAAGTGAGCCATGTTGGTGCATTTTCCGACCCTCCGTCATAGCGACGGCAGGAAAGTGAGCCAACATGGTTACAATTCCTCCAGCGCATGGATCAGGCTGCCGGGAAGATCGGACAACTGAACACCGGTATCCGTTTTCCCCGGCAGCGTGGTTGGCGATGGCAACTTGGCACTTTGCAGTTCATCCCGGACTGCCTGCCGGACGATCTGTTCCAGGTTCTCCGTCTGATGTGCCGTCAGGATACTGTTGACCACATACTCGGTGCGCTGCCGGCTGGCCTGCTGCGCAAACAGCGCTTCCGCTTCCCGATGCCTTGGGCTGTCCATATCGAAGGAAAGATAATATCGTTTTCGCTCGGCCATAGGCTCACCCCATCAGGAGCTTGTAGCCATCTGCGTTGGCGAACCGGTTCAGCACCGCCACCGTATTCAGGCCGCTCCCGTGCAACATGGGTTCAAGCAGTTCAGCGCCGCCGCCCGCGAACACCGTGGGGAGCCTCAGATCCAGTCCGCGCTCCCGCAGGGCGTTGAACAGTTCCTTGCAGTAAACTGCCACAGCCTGCTCCACCACAGTTTCAATCAATTTGCTGTCGGCATGTTGGATCTCCCCGCGGATGGCATCGGTGATGAGTTCATCCGACAGGAGGATGTCACTGCGCTGGAGCGTATCCTGAATCCGGCTGTACAGGGTGATGGTACCCATGCGCAGGCTGGCACAGCTCGACCTGTCCAGACGGAAGTCATGGAGCGTGAGGATATCCACCGTATAGCCGCCGATGTCCACCAGAGTGATGCTCCGGTAATCCTTCAGCTGCGGGTAATAGCGGCACAGCGCCGCATGCCCCTGGGCGAACACCTTGCACTCTTCAATATGGCAGCGGTAGAATGTTCCCTCGAACCGAAACGAGATATTGTCACGCAGGAAATACCTACGGAATGCTTCCTTCTGCATACCGTAACTGTCAATGGGCAGTCCCACGCCAAGGACGATTTCCGCGTTGGTGGTTCCTGCTTTTTTCATGGCATCCGCGATAGCCGGCAGTGTCAAAAGAAAAGCGTCCGGCTCCCTGGTCTTATCCTGTTGGAAGCGCATACGGCGTTCCCCGATGGCATAATATCTGCCCTCAAAAAAGAGCTGCATCTCCGGCGTGATGAATTCCTTGTCGCTTGCCGCATAGCCGGAGGCATAAAGCATCCCCTCCGAGGATTTGGTGTTGTAATTTCCGTTATCTATACCAAGTCGAATCATTTTCAGCACCTCCTTTTTCTTTTCTGCGATTTACATGCTCATAGTCATGCCCGGAGTTTCTTCTTCGCCGGGGCCTTCTGCTTCGGTCTGCGCTTCCGGAGAAGGAGGTATTTCAGGCGCAGCCTGCTCCCGCTGACGGCGGGTCTGACGCGCTGGACGTTCTCTGGAGGCAGGAGTCTGTTCAGCCTCCGATGCCTGCTCCTGTGCAGGAGTCTGTTCCATGCGGCTCTCCACGTACTCTCTTACTTGAGTGGGAACTACCTTCTCATAGGTCTTGTCGAGGTAATCCTTCAACTCCTGCTCAATGGTCTGTTCCTTTTTCTCCATGAAAAAACGGAGGGCATCCAGCCGCTCCGAAGGGAAAAGGACTTTTAATTCAGTCGTACTCATATTTTTTCCTCCTTATAATTTCAGGGTCATACCGGGTTCATCCGGCTCCGGTCTAACCCAGGTTTCATAATCTTCATTGGGGCAATCCCCAGCCAACATCAGAGAAAAATCAGCGAGACGCTGGGGATCTACTCCTGCGCATTCCGCCTGAATACCATAAATACCATGAAACACACGCACCACCTGTGTATTCAAAACATCGCCCCATTCCTGTTTTCCGGCATCGGTTAGGGTGTCGGAAGCCAGGTATACGATGGTGGCCGGCTCCATGTCCACCTCATGATGAACAAGGTGGAAATCCTCAATAGGTACCCTGATTAAATCTTTTAAGCGAAACACATCGTCGGGAATTCCGGAGGAGAGCTTTTCTTTCTCGTCGAGATTCGGACAGTAATCGAGATAGAAGGTCATGTCATAGCCATCCTCCATCGGTTCCACTTCCGCCATCTCCGGTCTTGCTTCCATGATGGAAAGCAGCATAGCACCGATACCGTTGTCAAAGTTAAGGGTGGCATCGTACTGCTCTTTGATCTCATCAAAATAAACAGCCCATGTGCCATTGGAGGTATTCTGTGTACCATCCCTGATGATCTGGTCTGCGAGCTTACCCAACCGAACCGTGATAAAATCTCTTGCCCCCGGCAGGAGGCTGGCATACCTGGCATAGTCATATCCTTCACTCTGAATAAGAACACCCTCGGAATTATTTTTTTCCAACACCAGTAAACAATGATTCAGGCCGTTTCCATCCATCAGCATGAAGTCCGCACTCTCTGCAATAAAGCCGGTATCCCGGAGCAGATTGTTTTTGAACTGCCGGTATTCTTCTTCCGACAATTCCACAATTTTTTCAATCACACAGTCCCTTACGGGGAATTCATTGGTCTTTCTTTCAAAGACTGCCTGTAAATTCAGCATATTGTTCTCCTTCCTTTTCCTGCCTATGGCAGATAGTTTCTTGGATTTTTTGCTGTACCGTTTACTCTCACCTCAAAGTGCAGGTGGTTTCCGGTGCTCTTTCCGGTGGAACCCACCCTTGCGATGACATCTCCGGCCTTTACGGTCTGCCCCTCGCTGACCAGAATCTCTGAACAATGACCATATAGCGTGACCAGCCCGCCGCCGTTATCGATGGTCAGGTGATAACCATATCCTGTAGTTCCATAGCTCACGGTTTCCACTGTGCCGTCTTTAGCTGCCCGGATTGCCGTGCCCTTAGCAGCGCCAAGGTCAATACCGTCATGTCCGGCCCATTCTCCTGTGACGGGGTCAGTTCTGCCGCCGAATTCCGAAGTTACCATGGACCGCCAACCGCTCCCAAGCGGAGAGACAAATCCACTTGCGGATGCTGTTTTAGACGCTTCGGCATATGGCCTTGCGTACAGAACCTGTTTATCCGCATCGAACAGGCTACGGTATACTACCTTGCCACGGGAGGATGATGCGTCCACCACCATACCGTCCCCGGCGTAAATCCCCACATGCGTAATATTGAGATATCGTCCGTTTACCTTGTGGCTCCAGAACACGAGATCCCCCGGAGCCAGGTCTGATTTGGAGATGGTCAGGCCGTTATCCACGCAATATTTGCCCTGCGCAGCGGCGGTGCCGGGGAGCTTGACTCCCAGCTGGCGGTACACCGATTGCACCAGATAGCTGCAATCGGTGTAATCGCCAGAACCTCGAAGCTCCTGGGAATACGGATCTCCCAGACGGTCCAGGGCAATCTGAACAGCCTCAGAGCCTGTTTCGCCCACCGGCAGGTCGTAGAACAGATCCGCCAGCTGCTCCGGTGTCCAATCCGACCACTGGTCAAAACTATCGCCTTCTCCCGGCGCTCCTGTTCCATACAGCGCCCTATAGTAGATTTCTGAGGCGTTGGCCTTATTCTCATAGGTAATCTCCCGGCCAAGGGTACTTTCAAGATTTGCATAGATTTCAGGCAGGGAGTCAATCGGAACAGCCACGGTATACGTTTCTTCGGTTTCATTACCGTCTGCATCCGTCACGGTGCGGGTGCGTTTCTCATAGCGGACGAAGCAATCGGCAATCCCCCGGTAATCCATGCCACGCAGAGATTCGACGCCGAAATACAGAGAATAAAAAACGGCCTTGACCTGTGTGGGGTCAAGGCTTCCGTCCTCAATCATGGGCGTGATGTCCGCGATGGCAGCGTCCAATTCCGTAAAGCCGGACCGCATATCCTCAATGTACTGGCGGTAATCTTCTGGTACCTGCCCGGAGATCACGCCGCCGTGAAAGGAAAGCTGAACAGCCATGTTGTTGTGGTCAGTAGTGCCGGAGAGAAGGCTGGTAATCATCACAATGATGAGGATAAAAGGTGTTAAAATGGCAGCGATGATAACGCCGAGGGCCTTCCAGGTTCGCTTGTCGGTGGCGGCGGCAACAGCGGCTTTGACCGCCAGAGCGATGGTTGCGGGATCTGCCATGCATCATCACCACCATTTCTGGCCGAACAGATTGCCCTGCTCCGGTTCCTGCTCCTGCTGTTCCTGTGCCAGCTGGACGGATCTCTCCACGGCCTGTTCCAGAATTTCGGTATCAAAGCCTGCGGTTTTATAACCCTCCATAATGACATTTAGGTAGTAATCCGAGGGGGAACCGTAGGGATGGCCCTCATTCATGATATAGACCATGGCGGGAACCGTCCTGCCTTTCAGCTCCACATCGAGGATCTCCTTGCGGTAAAGATGGGGATATCCTTCATAGCGGTCGAGAGCCTGCAGATCCCTTTCCTTTAACGTCCACAGAAGAACAGGGACGGTGGAACCCTTAAGCGGCTCCACCGTTGCGACAGAGTTTCTCCGGCTGCCGCAGAACAGCAGCCCGTAATCCTTTATTTCGCTGGCGCCGACCACCTTGGCGGTAGGGCAGCGGAACGCCATCTGCGGCAGGTTTAGGTTGCTGCCGTAGGCAATGTACAGCATTTCTGATTTCATTTTTCATTCCTCCTTGTCCAGAATGGTTCATGAGTATTTACATGCTCATAGAAAGACCGGGGCTTTCTTCTTCAGCCCCGGTCTGTTCCTGTTCGTTTTCAATTGTTTGCTCCTGCTGTTGCGATGCTGCTTGTGCCGCTTCGGCCAGCTCTTTTTCTTTTTTCTGTCTTAATCGTTCCTTTTGCTGGAGTGCCTGCGCTGGGTCCTTCCACGCAATACAGCCGTCCAGATGCTCCAGCAGGTGAAGCCGGGCGGTTTTGTATTCATCACCGATGAGCCCCAGCCGCAGGAGCCATGTGCGGAAGGTGTATTTTTCATTCGAACTCTTTGTCTTTTGACGGCTGGCACATCGTTGGTTGAGGGCCTGTGCGGAGATCGCAAGGCAGAGCTGAATGTATGCCTTGATCTTGCCGGCGTGAGTAGTGCTGTTAAACAGCCTGAATTCAATGGTACCTTTCTGGAAAACCGAGTGAAGGTTTAAACAGTGGTACCGGCTGTCGTGGTAGTGCTCAGAGCGACCGTCGCGGCCGTTGTACCAGATGCGGCTTACCTCGTCCAGCGTGTGGGGCTTTTTCCGGTTGATCTCGTCGAGAAAACTCTGCTCCACCTTCCTGCAATACTGCCGCTCTCTTGCTACCTCCACCTGCATGGCCTTGTAAATCAGATCCTCCTTGGAAGCCATGATGTTGGTGATGTTTCTAAGTGTACCCGCGTTATACGGAGAAGCGTCAATATGGATGTGGATGCCGCACTTATTATTTACAATTGCGCCTGCCGCACGGAGCTTTCTTACCAGCTCCTGAATGGTTTCTATGTCCTCATACCGGCAAATGGGGGTGACCATCTCTGTTTTATACTCATCCGAGGCCTCGGTTATCGTTCTTCCAACCTTCCGCTGGGCAGTGATACTGCTGTCGTAGGTAAATTTCCACTTGCGGTTCTGTTCATCCAGCGCGGAATATGTTGCGTAAAAAGTACCGTCATAATGGGAAACTGTTCCGAAATGGGATGCAGCTATTTCAGCGGCCTCTTTCCTCGTTATACCGGTCATTTCAACTTCAACCCCGAAGCGCTGCTCTTTCATGTCCATGCTTGTTTCACCCCCTCGCTACAACATCTGCATTCCGCCCATGCTGTTTTTGATCTCCAGTGCCTCCTGAATGGAAGCTTCGCAAGCCTCACTCATC
>DAINBV010000102.1:0-12892 GCA_036732725.1 Geobacteraceae bacterium
ACGAAAATAATAACCAACTGTTTTTATTCAACTAAACGTTGGGACACTACTGATTTACAGCATACTCTTCCTCAAGCCGCTTGGTTTCCCAATCAATGTATGCCTTTCTCTGTGAACTCTGTGGCTAATTGAATTTCGGAGTTACATCACCTTGACCTTGGTGATCTCTTTCCCCTGCGGATCGACCGTATGTACCGCACAGGCGATACAGGGGTCAAAGGAGTGGATCGTACGCAACACTTCCAGCGGTTTTTCCTGGTCTGCCACCGGGTTCCCCACCAGCGACGCTTCGTACGGCCCGAGCGCCCCTTTCTCATCGCGGGGCGAGGCGTTCCAGGTGGAAGGAACCACCGCCTGGTAATTCTTGATCTTCTGTTTTTCGATCACGATCCAGTGGGACAAGGTTCCCCGTGGCGCTTCGTGGAAACCGACCCCCTTGTATTCCCCTTTGGGAATTTCGGTGTGGTTGGCGTAGGTCTTGTCCCCTTTGGCGATGTTGGCCACCAGCTTGTCCAGGTATTCCAGCGAGTAGTCGGCCATCAGGTGGGCCCGGATGGCACGCGCTCCCAGCCGTCCCATGGTGGAGTGCAGATCCCCGACCCCCACGCCGATTTTGCGGCAGCTGTCATCCACCAGCTTTTTAACCTTCTGATTTCCCCCGGCATAGGCGGCAAAGAGCTGTGCCGGCGGCCCGACCTGCACCGCTCTCCCTTCCAGACGGGGCGCCTTGCACCAGCTGTATTTGCCGTTGTCCTGAAAGTCGGTGTAATTCGGCTTGGTTTCCCCTTCCCACGGTGTGCGGCTCTTGTTCCCCTCGTACCAGGCATGGGCCACATTCTCGGTGATATTGCCGGTCAGGTAGGGATCCTGATGGTTGGTGATCAAACGGGCGTTCTTGAGATCGGCGTTGGTGATCACCGCCCCCGGCAGGGCAAAGCTGGTGTTTTTGGTGTCTTCCGGCATTTCGGGAACCGCCAGGTAGTTGACCACCCCGCGCCCGTACGTGAACCACTCCTTATAGGCCGAAGCAATGGCGATCATGTCCGGGTAATAGACCTTCTGCACGAAGTCGCGGGTCTCTTCCATCAACGCCCGCAGGGCGGCAATCTTCTCCATGTTGATGGTGGCCATGTTTTCCATGTTGACCGCCGTTGCCACACCGCCGACGCACAGGTTCTGGATATGGGGGTTTTTCCCGCCCAGAATCGCCCCGACCTGGGCCGCCTTGCGCTGGAAATCCAACGCTTTCAGATAGTGGGCCACTGCCATCAGGTTCGCTTCGGGAGGAAGTTTCATGGCCGGATGTCCCCAGTAGCCGGAGGAGAAGATACCGAGACGGCCGGTTTCCACGAACGATTTAAGTTTGTTCTGCACTGCCTTGAATTCGGTTTCGCTGTTGCCGGTCCAGTCGGAGATGCTCTGGGCCAGTTGGGCGGTCTTCTTGGGATCAGCCTTGAGCGCCGACACCACATCAACCCAGTCCAGGGCCGAAAGATGGTAGAAATGAACGATATGGTCCTGCACCGAATGCTGGGCCATGATCATGTTGCGGATGTACTGGGCGTTAAGCGGCACCTCGACCTTGAGGGCGTTTTCCACCGAACGGATCGATGAGATGGCGTGCACCGTGGTGCAGACACCGCAGAAGCGCTGGGCATAAATCCAGGCATCCTGGGGGGGACGCCCCTGCAGGATGGTTTCAATGCCGCGCCACATCTGGGCGGATGACCAGGCGTTGGTAACTGCGCCGCCATTGACTTCAACATCGATGCGCAGGTGTCCTTCGATGCGGGTGATGGGATCTAGTGTGATACGAGCCATATTTTTACTACCTCCGATAGGTTGAATTTAGAATCTTAACTGCAATGGAACGCGGAAAAGGCCGGATCTGTGCGGGTTACCGCGGATTCTACGACAGGTAGTAAAAAAGCAAACCGGTTCGCAATCCGTGTAAATCCGTCGCATCCGCGGGAATCCGCGTTCCATTATCTAAGCCTTACGCCTTCTCCGCCAACTGTGCATCCTGCTCCTGGCGCGTATGCAGTTTGGGGAGTACCGGCAGAATCTTGACCAGCACCTGGTATCCGATGATCTCGAAGGCCACGATGCCGACCGTGATCATGATCTCCGCCAAGGCGGGGAAATAGTGCCACCCCTTCCCCGGATTGAATCCGATCAGATAGACATTGAAACGGTACAAGGCGCCGCCGAGCACTATCAGCGCTGCCGAGACGAACAACCAGCGGATTGACTGGCGATTGCGCCGGCTGAACAGGAGCAGCGAACCGGCCGCCACCAGGCAGAATTCCAGCAAAAAGAACCCGGAGTAGAAGTCGAGGCTGAACATGGCCCCCAACTGTCCCCGCCAGGCCAGATCCCCCACCACCACCGACAGCCAGATCACGGTCAACCAGGGGATGATGGCTGCCAGACCGGCCAGCTCCCTGGTTTCAAAGGGGCGCTTGAAGGCATAGCAGGAGATGGTCGATTCCAGAATGGCGATCGAGTAGCCGATGTACATGCAGTTGATCAGGAACAGCAGCGGCAGAAAACCGGTATGCCACAACGGATGCAGCTTGGTGGAGGCGATCAGCAGTAGCGAACCGAGCGATGACTGGTGCATGGTCGGCAAGGTGATACCGAGTACGATGATAAAAATCAGAACCTTGTCCAGGCGCGGTTTCAGCCAGGCGGCAATGGTCTTGACCGATTCCAGCCGCTCGGCCAGGTTTTCCTGTTTCTTCAAACCGACTTTGCGGTGCAGAATATCCAGCAACGACTGCAGGGTGCGCCATTCGGTTTTTTCCAGGGTGGTCAGCACGGCCGGCAGGAACTCCAGCACCAGCACGGTGGTGTAGGCCATGACGCACAGCGCCACCTCGAACATGGCGGAATTGGCCTGCCACTTGGAAGGGATAAAGAAGTTATAGGCATTCCAGGGACGTCCCACATCGACCATGACCGAAAAGCCGGCCAGGCCGTACCCGAAGATACTGGTCAGGATGGCGGAGCGGATCATCGGGTGGTAGTGAAAATGGTTGCGGATGTAGATCAGGATTGCCATGGCATAGCCGCCACAGGCAATGGCAGTGCCGGTCGCCACGTCGTAGGTGATCCAGATCCCCCAGGGGTAACCGTCACTCATGTTGGATACCGCCCCGATCCCTTTGACAAAGCGCACGCCGATCAGTGCAAAACCGATCACGGTCAGCACCAGCAGTACGATGAAGGAGGGTGTCATGATTTTAGCGTCATGGCGCTGGTAATGGTCGTGACTCATTGTTCTCCTCCCGTACGATCCCCGTTGTGATCGTGATGAGACTGCATGCCGCCCTTATTCTGCTTTTTCATGTTGCGGACGGCAATCAGGCAGAGGGTACTGTAGAGCGCCACCGGAGCGATGAACCCCTTGTAGATGGTGTGCTGGATCTTCTCGGAGAACTCGGCCGGGGCATCGTTCCCCAATGCCGGCAGACCGAGTTTCTTGAACGGCATGGCAGCCAGGTAAAGGTGGTTGGTGCCGCCGACTTCGCTCTCACCGTAGACACGCTGGACGTACTTCTGGGGCTGTTCTTCCAAACGCCTGTGCGCCTCCTGCAACAGATCCTTCCGTTTGCCGTACAGGATCGCGCCGGTCGGGCAGACCTCGGCACAGGCGGTAATCCCCTTTTTGACCAGGTTGGTGTTTTTGCACATATCGCATTTGACGATCTGGGGGATGGCGCGTTCCCATTGGAACTTGGGGATGTTGAAGGCACAGGCGACCTGGCAGTACCGGCAGCCGATGCAGGCATTTTTGTTGTAATCGACGATCCCGGTAAGCTTGTCGTGGGTCATGGCGCTGACCGGGCAGACCGAGACGCAGGACGGGTTCTGGCAATGCATGCAGGAATATTTCACGTACGACCACTGTTTATCCGATTCCTTGAACAGCTTGATCAAGGTACGGGTGGAACCGGACAGATCCTCGGGGGCGTCCCACAGACCGTCGCTGTCGAATTTGGCCTTCTCGAAGGAGAGGCTGCCGTAATCACCATTGACCCGTTTGCATGACGCCATGCACGCCTTGCAGCCGACGCATCTGGTGGCATCGTAGAGCATCCCGACCGCCTCATTATTGACAACCTTCTCGTGCGAGGCGCTGGCGCTGTTGTTACCTGCCAGCAGGGTTGCACCGGTTGCGCCGACAATCTTGAGAAACTGACGCCTACTTGTCCTGGCCATCTTGATCCCCCTTTTCCGCTCCGTCCGGGAGTTTCTTCGCCAGCATGGCGCCGGCTCCGATGGCAGCGCCGGCAGCCAGACCGAGCAGACCAGTGGTGAGCGGATCAGGTCCCTTCCCTTTGCTCTTCAGATCAACCGGCGCATAACTGTCAAAGGGAGTCGGCTCATGAATCTGAACCTTGTCGCTAATGGCGGTTTTAAAGAGCAGATCCGGTTCGGTACAGCCGATACAGGGGTGACCGTTGCCGATCGGCCAGGCGCCGACGTCATTGAAGTGAATCACGGAACAGTTGGCATAGGTGGCCGGTCCCTTGCAGCCGAGCTTGTAGAGACAGTACCCTTCGGCATGGGTCGCGTCGCCGTACGCCTTGGCAAACCGGCCGGCATCAAAATGGGGGCGCCGCTCGCAATGTTCATGGATCTTGCGGCCGTAGGCAAACAGGGGACGTCCCAGTTTGTCCAGCTCGGGGAGTTTTTTGAAGGTGACAAAATAGAGCACGGTGGAAAGAAAGTTGTACGGATTGGGAGGGCAGCCGGGGATATTGATGATCGGCTTATCCTTGATAATATCGCCCACACCGACAGCGCCGGTCGGATTGGGACCGACCGACTGGATGCCGCCATAACTGGCGCAGGTGCCGATCGAGATGATCGCCGCCGCATCGGCAGCCACCGTGCGCAACGATTCCAGGGCGGTTTTTCCCGCCACCTTGCAGTAAATGCCGTTTTCCTTGGTGGGTATCCCCCCTTCCACTACCAGGATGTATTTCCCCTTGTTGGCAACCATTGAATCGTGCAACGCTTTTTCCGCCTGATGCCCCGAACCGGCCATCAATGTTTCATGGTAATCGAGGGAGATCAGGTCGAGAATCAGGTTGGAAACCGTCGGGTGGCTGGAACGGATCAGCGACTCGGAACAACCGGTACACTCCTGGAAATGCAACCAGATCACCGCCGGCCGGTTATCCGATTTCTGTGCTGCTGCCGCGACCTTGCTGACCATGCCGAATGGCAACCCGAGCATGGCGGAGACCGTCACACATGTTTTAACAAAATCCCGACGTGTTACCTTCGGAAATAAACCTTCCTTACCCATTCGATCCTCCCCAGATCCTGTTTTTCTGTATACACACAAACCTGACGTATACGGCAACAGACATGCCAAAACGTACTGAGTGCGGAGTTTCACACAACCGGCTGATTTTACGCTTATAAGCCGGGAGCAGCATCGGACGGCTCGCGCTAAGGAGAAAACAGATATTGCATCTTTTTGTCCGAGTATGTATCGTTTTGCACACACCAAGCATCAAAACAACTCAACCCAGCTCTCTCCAGCAAAGGATCACCCATGCCAACCATTTTCATATGTGACGACGAAGCCGAAATCCTGCGCTATCTGGACAAACTGTTGCGGGTCAGCGGCTACCAGGTGGAGACTTTCCTGCGGGGGAACGATCTGATGGCACGACTGGAGGGAGCCGAGAGTATCCCGTGCGACCTGCTGCTGCAGGATGTGCGCATGCCGGATATCAACGGCATGCAGATTGTGGAGCAGATCTATAAACGCTGGCCCGATCTGACCACCGTGATCATGACCGCCCACGGCACGATCGATGACGCCGTGACCGCCATCAAAAACGGCGCCTACGACTACATCACCAAGCCGTTCCCCAAGGAGAAACTGCTCGGGATGCTGGAACGGCTGCTGGACCATCGCCGACTGGCGCGGGAGAACCAGCTTCTGCGGGAGGAGTTGCAACGGGGCGCTGTCGGGAGCGATTCGATCGTCTTCCGCAGCCAGACCTTCCGCGAGGTGTACGATCTGACCCTGCAGGTGGCGGAGAGTGACGCCAACATCCTGGTGATGGGGGAATCGGGGACCGGCAAGGAGCTGATCGCCGGCGCCCTGCACCGCAACAGCAACCGGCGTTACAAGCCGTTTGTGTCGCTCAACTGCGCCGCCCTCTCCGATACCCTGCTGGAAAGCCAGCTCTTCGGCCACGTGCGGGGAGCCTTTACCGGCGCAGTGATGAACCAGAAGGGATTGCTGGAAGAGGCGGATGGCGGCACGCTCTTTCTGGATGAGATCGGCGATGTCAGCCCGGCGGTGCAGGCGAAACTGCTGCGCGTTACCCAGGAAAAGGATTTCATCGTGCTCGGCTCGACCCGCAGCCGCAAGGTGGATGTCCGTTTTGTGGCTGCCACCAACAAGGACCTTTTGCAGGAGGTGCATGAGGGACGTTTCCGGGAAGATCTCTACTACCGCCTGAACGTGATCTCCATCAACCTCCCGCCATTGCGGGAACGGCGCGATGACATCGAGCCGCTGGCCTATCATTTCCTCCAGGCCATCACCCGCCGCATGAAAAAGAAGGTCCGGGACATTGCCCCGGAGGCGCTGCAGCTGCTGCTAACCTATGACTGGCCCGGCAACGTGCGCGAGCTGGAAAATGTGATGGAGCGGGCGGTCATCCTGGCCCGGGAAGGGATCATCACACCGGCGCTGTTACCGCTGGGGGCCCGGCGCGAGGCAAGCGCAGCGCCGGTACAGCACCACCCGCTGATTGCGCTGGAGGAGGTGGAGCGCCAGCATATCACCTCGGTGCTGCGTGAAACCGGATTCCACAAGAGCCGCAGCGCCGAGATTCTCGGGGTGTCGCGTAAGACCCTCGACCGCAAGATTGCGGAATACGGGCTGGTTGAGGGGGACACGCGATGAGACACTACCTGCGCTATTCCATTCGATACAAACTGACCCTGGCCACCCTGGCTCCGCTGGCAGCCGCCATGCTGATTTTCTGGCTGGTCGGTTTTTCCGCCCTGCATTTCGGCTTGCCCCAGGAGCAGTACCAGGAGCTGCGCAGCAGGATCAACCTGGTATTTTCCGGGATTATCCTCTTTTCTTCCCTGATCGGCATCGGGGTGTCGGCCTGGCTCGGGAGAAACCTTTCCCACCCGATTCGGGAGCTGGAACGGGCGGCGCGCCAGATCAGCGTGGGGGAATACCTGCCGGACATCGTACTCGGCAGCCACGATGAGCTGGCGATCCTGGCGGAAGAATTCAACATCATGAAACACCACCTGATCGCACGGGAGAGCGAAAACCTCGCCCTGAACATCCGGCTGGAAGCAAATGTACGGGAGCGGACCGCCCAGCTGGAGGAGAAGAATCACTGGCTGCTGCTGGCGCAACAGGAACTGGTTCGGGCCGAGCGGCTGGTGGGGATCGGGATGCTGGCCTCCGGGGTGGCGCACGAGATCAACAACCCGATGGCAATTATCAGGGGGAACGCGGAACTGCTGGAAATGGAGCCGAGCCTGACCCCTTCGGCACAGGCCGACGTGGCGACCATCATCAAACAGGTCGGGAGAATCGAGCGGATTGTGGCCAACCTGCTGACCTTTTCGCGCACCCAGAAGATCACACCGGCACCGTTCTCGCTCACCCCGCTGCTGAATGACATCCTGGATCAGCTCGGGCATCAGATCCCGCTGGACGGTTACCGGATCAATCGCGATTACCAGTCGCTTGAGGTATGGATCAACGGTGACGCCGACCAATTGCGTCAGGTGTTCACCAACCTGATCGTCAATGGCCTGCAGGCCATGGAGCATGGCGGGACGCTGACCGTTACGGTGCGGCTGCGCCCGGAACATTCAGGCTGCCAGGTATTGATCAGCGACTACGGCTGTGGCATCGACGATCTTCAGCTGCACAAGCTCTTCAGCCCCTTTTACACCACCAAGCCGCACGGAACCGGACTTGGGCTGGCCGTCACCTACGGGATCGTCAAGGAGCACGGCGGCGAGATCGAGGTAGCCAGCCAGGTGGGACACGGCACGGTATTTACGGTTTCGTTGCCACTGGCAGACAGGTAGCGGTAGACTTTCAGGCAGTGGTTAGTGTAATCTGTGGCGAAAATTCAACAACGAAAGGTACACACACATATGAGCAAGGTTCTTATCATCGGCGCCGGTGGCGTCGGCCAGGTTGTGACTCACAAATGCGCCCAGCGGCGCGACATTTTCAGCGAAATTACCCTGGCATCCCGCACCAAATCCAAATGCGACCTGATCGCCGCCCAGCTGGGGAACAGCATCAACACCGCCCAGGTGGATGCCGACAACGTACCGGAGCTGGTGGCGCTGATCAAAAAGATCGAGCCCAAATTGGTGATCAACGTGGCACTGCCGTACCAGGACCTGCACATCATGGATGCCTGCCTGGAGACCGGGGTCGATTACCTGGATACCGCCAACTACGAGCCATTGGACACGGCCAAGTTCGAGTATTCCTGGCAATGGGCTTATCAGGAGCGCTTCAAGGAGAAGGGGTTGATGGCGCTGCTCGGCTCCGGCTTCGATCCGGGGGTGACCAACGTCTACACCGCCCTGGCCGCCAAGAAGTACCTGGACGTGGTGGAAGAGATCGACATCATCGACGCCAACGCCGGCAGCCACGGCCAGCCGTTTGCCACCAACTTCAATCCGGAAATCAACATCCGTGAAGTCACCGCCACCTGTCGCCACTGGGAAAACGGCCAGTTTGTGGAGAGCCCGCCTCTTTCCACCAAACGGAGCTTCGACTTCCCCGAGGGGATCGGACCGATGAATATCTACCGTCTCTATCACGAAGAGATGGAGTCGCTGGTCAAACACATCCCGACCATCAAAAAAGCACAGTTCTGGATGACCTTTTCCGACAACTACCTGAAACACCTGGAAGTGCTGCAGAATGTGGGAATGACCCGCATCGACGAGGTAGAATTCAACGGCCAGAAAATCGTGCCGATCCAGTTTCTGAAAGCGCTGCTCCCCGACCCCGGTTCCCTGGGACCGCTCACCAAGGGGAAAACCTGCATCGGTGTGATCGCACGCGGCATCAAGGACGGCCAGAAAAAGCAGGTCTACATCTACAACATCTGCGACCACGAAGCGTGCTACCGGGAAGTACAGTCCCAGGCAATCAGCTACACCACCGGCGTACCGGCCGTGGTTGGGGCGATGATGATGTTGACCGGCAAATGGCACGCTCCGGGAGTCTGGAACATGGAACAGTTCGACCCGGAACTGTTTCTCGAAGCAGTCGGGCCAATGGGATTGCCGACCGTGGTGGTGGACGGCGGCGAGTGGGAAGCGCTGTAACGAACCATTAACCAAGCCTGAAACGGCACTACATGCAACACGGAATAACGAAGGAGTTACCGATGAAACATCAGATTGTGAAAATTTGTACCGTTATGGTAGCGGTGCTGTTTTTGAGTATCACCGTCATGGAACTGAACGCCCACGCCCGGATAGGTGGCGGCCGTTCCATGGGAAGCAGTGGGTCACGCAGCTACTCCCGCCCTGCTTCACCTTCCCCCAGCTATAATCAGCAGCGGCAACAGGCTGCGCCCACACCGCCACCGTTCCAGCAACCGGCGGGGGGCGGATTTTTGCGCAGTATGGCCGGCGGCATTGCCGGTGGTCTGCTGGGGGGAATGTTGTTCCGCAGCCTCGGCATGGCCGGCGGCGGTATGGGTGGCATGGGAGGTGGCGGCATCGGCCTGTTTGAAATCATACTGCTGGCAGGGATCGGCTACCTGATCTACCGCTTCATTAAAAACAAGCGTGAGGCAGCTTCGTCCACCGGATTCCAGCAGGGTGGCTATCAGAAGGTGACCGAGATCCCGCCCTACAACCAGCAGCCGTATCAACAGCAAGCGGCCTACGAACCGGCTGGTAATGACGTGGAAACCGGCTTGTCACATATCCGCCAGCTCGACCCGGCTTTTGATGAAAACCGCTTCAACGACGGGGTGATGGACAACTTCTTCAAGATCCAGGGAGCCTGGATGAATCGCGACCTGGCACCGGTCTCGTCACTGCTGACCGACGAGATGCGACAGATCTTCCAGTCCGACCTGAACCAGTTATTGCGGGACAAGCGGATCAACCGGCTGGAAAACATTGCCGTCCGCAACGTGGAAATCGCGGAGGCATGGCAGGAGTCGGGGAGTGATTTTATTACCGCTTCGATCTATGCCAACCTGCTCGATTACACCACCGACGACACCACCGGCGCCGTCGTGTCCGGGAGCAAGACCGATCCGGTCAAATTTGAAGAGTTCTGGACCTTTACCCGTCCGGTTGGCAACAACCCCTGGCGTTTATCAGCCATCAGCCAGAAGTAAGCAGGCTTCTTACAATCTTCTGATTCAAAATCTATTTCAGCTTCACGATTACTTCATGATTAAAGATTCAAATCCGGGTAATAACATCAGTCTAACCACAGAGGTCACAGAGATTCACAGAGAACAGATATAGTTGTGTAAAAGCAGCCGTCTCCAAACAAGTGAAAGGCATAAATTCCTTAACCGTTTGATTTTTCTCTGTGCCGTCTGTGGCAAATGCTTTTAAATGCTTTTAGATTCAGCCGCCGAAATCACAGCCAAAAAGTAAAAAGGCCACAGAAATCAGCGAGAGCAGAGTAATGTTACTCTGACAACTCCCTGTCTTCTGTGGCCTCTGTTTTTTCCACCCTTCAAACCTACAACTTACTTCCCCTGCTTTTCCAGCTTCCCCTTCAGCTGGCCGCAAGCGGCCGAGATATCCCCCCCGCGGCTGTCACGGGTGATCACCGTTACATTGCGGTCAATCAGATATTTGTGGAAGGCATCAATCGCCCGTTTGGTCGGTGATTTGAAGCCGCACCCTTCGTGTTCATTGAACGGGATCAGGTTGACCTTGTTGGGAATATCGCTGATCAGTCGCAACAGACGCTTGGCATCATCCAGCGAATCATTGATCCCCCCCAGCATGACGTATTCAAAGGTCACCTTGCGCCGCCCCGGCAAGGGGAATTCCTTGCAGGCCCGCAACAACTCCTTCAGCGGATAGGAGCGGTTGACCGGCATGATCCGGTTGCGCAGCTCATCGGTGGTGGCATTGAGCGACACCGCCAGGTTGACATTCGGCACTTCCCGCCCCAGCCGCTCCATCTCCGGCACCAGCCCGCAGGTGGAAACCGTCACCCTCCGGTTGGAGAGTTGCAGCCCGTTACCATCGATCATGATCTGAATGGCCGGGATCACGTTATCCAGGTTGTGCAGCGGCTCCCCCATCCCCATCAGCACGATATTGCGGATATCGGCCGGCGATGCAGGCGCTTCATCCTCCCCTTCATCGGCATCGTCACTGCCAAGCGGAGCTTCCTGCAACAGGGGGGGATTCCTGATCAGATCACGCTTGACCGCCATGATCTGGTTGACGATTTCCGCCGTGGTCAGGTTGCGGGTCAGTTTGAAGGTGCCGGTCAGACAGAACTCGCACCCCATGGCACAGCCGACCTGGGATGAGATGCAAAGCGTATTGCGCCCTTCAATCGGGATCAGCACCGACTCGACGCTGTTGCCGTCCGCCAGCGGGAAGAGGTATTTGCGGGTGCCGTCGTTCCCCTGTTCCACCGCTTCCGGTTCCAGCTGGCTGATGCAGGCGGTTTCCGACAATTCCTTTCGCAACGCTTTGGAGATGTTGGTCATTTCCTCGAAATCGTGGGCATCCTGTTGAAAGATCCATTTAAAGACTTGGGTAGCGCGGAAGCGCTCCTTTCCCTGTCCCTTGAGAAACAGCTCAAGCGCCGGGAGTGTCAGGTTTTTAAGGTCGGTTCTAGTTGTCATGTACTACGTGCTCCTTGGTTGTTTCAGATACAGTATTGTTTGGTTTTGCGGTAGTTACCGGTAACGTGAGAGATAAAAAGCCGTAAACATCACGTGCCAAGTGCTCTAACGCCCTTATCCGCAGTTTTCTTCGGCCCGGAAATATCCACGATCCGGCCATCCTGCCAGACATAGCAAGAGGTTTTAGTCTTGCGAGCCAGGAGGTGCGCCGCCTTGGCAGCTCTTTTCAATGCGGCGTCAACATCCGCGAATTCAGGATTCTCAGGCGACTTTTCATTTCTGCTCATTGTTTTCACCTCGCTCACCTAATTCTAGCTTCGGCGCGCCTGATCAATTGCGTTCATAAAGCACCTTTCCATCCTTGAGAGCATGGGCAATTACATGATTCCGCACATCCTTCCATTGATCGATCTCTTCAGGTGAATACACCAGAAAATCAAGCGGTATGTTGTAATCAAAGCAGACCTCCCAAAGCTTAACCATCTCGGATTCCCTGCTGCGTCGAGCATTGAACGGGCCATCCTCTACAACCAGAAAATCAAGATCTGAATCAGGCCGCGCCGTACCCCGCGCATAAGAGCCAAAGAGAATGATCTTGCTGGGATTAACACCTCGCACTATTGTTTCTGTCATTTCTTTGAGAAGCTGGTCAGTTACCTGGAGCATTGTTGTCTCTTTGCGTTACCTGCTTTGCTTAATGATAGTAGGACAATAAGTTGCGTTGCAACACCATGTACATCTTTCTTGATATCGCACTCCCACACTACTTGAACCTGCCAGCCAAGCCTTACCAGATCAACCTGATTTGATTTATCACGCGTTACATTTGCAGCTATTTTGTCCCGCCAGAATTCAATATTTGTTTTGGGCATCTTTGATTTGATGCACCCTTCGTGATGATGCCAAAAACAACCATGCACGAAAATAACATACTTATACCTTGGAAGAACAATGAGGTGGCCGGGGTTTGTGAGACAGCCTGAGGGGTAAAATAAGCAATGTACCGA
>DAINBV010000103.1:0-12323 GCA_036732725.1 Geobacteraceae bacterium
TCGCCCGCGCGTGCAGCTTCGATGGCAGCATTGAGCGCCAGCAGATTGGTCTGCCCGGCAATTTCTTCAATGATGGAGATCTTGGTCGCAATCTCTTTCATGGCCGAGACGGTTTCATTGACCGCTTTGCCACCTTCCTTGGCGTCAGCGGCGGATTTTATGGCGATTTTTTCGGTCTGCATGGCGTTGTCGGTGTTCTGACGAATGCTTGATGCCATCTCTTCCATGCTTGAGGAGACTTCTTCAGCAGACGCTGCCTGTTCGGCTGCCCCCTGCGACATCTGCTGGGCGGTGGCGGACATCTCCTGACCGCCGGAAGCGACGTTGTCGGCGGCCGACTGGACTTCCGTGACAACCTCTTTCAGTTTGGCAACCATGTTGGAGAGCGATTCCATCAGATCGTCGTTTTCGCACCGTTTTTTGAGCTCCACCATCAAGTTGCCCCGTGATACTTTTTTGGCATTTTCGGTGATGCCATTGGTGGCTTCGATCAGGATATTGAGGTTGTTTTTGATGTTGTTGAAATCACCGTTGTAGTTATCGGTGATAACCTTGGGCATATCACCTTTACTGATACGATCCACATATCCTGCGGCGACGTTGAGCGGGCCGATGACGGCGTCGAGCGTATCGTTGACCCCCTTAACAATTTTCCGGTAGTCCCCCTGATGTCTGGAGGCATCGGCTCTTGTGGCGAGCTTGCCTTCCATCGCAGCTTGAGAAAGCATAACCGCGTCGGCAACAAGGGCGCCGATGTTGTTTTTCACCAGCACCAGCCACTCATGGATCTGATCCTTATCGGATGCCTTGGCAACCTCGGCGGTCAAGTCGCCGTTCGCGATTTTTGTTATGTATTCCACCAGTGCGACCAGCCAGCCATGAACACCGTTGATGGCTTCCTTCATCTTCTGATGATCACCGTGGCACTCTATCTCCACCTTTTCCCGCAGGTCGCCGCCACGAATCTGCCGCAGCACCCTGTTTCCTTCGCCGATCGGGAGCAAGATGGCGTCGAGCATCGTGTTGACCCCGCCAACCACCTCGGCATATGCCCCCTGGAACTGCTCCGGTTTGCCTCTCTCGGACAGCATCCCTTGCCGGGACGCCTCGGTCAGACGCTGAAGCTCCTTCTGTAAACCCTTCAGCACGGAAATAACATCGATCAATCCCTTGGAGAGAATATCCTTCTCGCACCTGACCGTTACCTGCGCCGACAAGTCGCCAAGCCCGATACGCCGCGCCGCGTCCGCCTGATTTTCAATGGCTTCGATGCAGTTGTTCAGGTTCTGTTTGATCTCGTTGAAGTCACCATTATAGTTGTCGGTGATCTTCGGCGGGGTATCCCCTTTGGAGATGCGGTCAACGTATTCGGCAGCGACGTTCAACGGGCCAATCACCGAGTCGAGACAGTCGTTGACACCGGCAACTATCTTCCGGAAGTCGCCCTGGTGTTTGGAGGCATCGGCGCGGGTGGCGAGTTTACCATCAACTGCTGCTTTGGAAAGCATACCGGCGTCAGCTACAAGCGCATTTACTGCGGCTATGGCCTGGTTGAGGTTATTCTTGATGGCGTTGAAATCGCCGTTGTAGCTGTCGGTAATGACTGGTGGAATGTCGCCTTTACTGATTCGATCCACGTATTCGGCGGCTACGTTCAGCGGGCCGATAACAGCGTCGAGAGTGTCGTTGACACCTTGCACGATCTTGCGGTAGTCCCCCTGATGTTTCGTCGCATCTGCACGGGTAGCCAGTTTGCCTTCCACCGCTGCGCGAGACAGCATAACCGCGTCGGCAACAAGGGCGCCGATGTTGTTTTTCACCAGCACCAGCCACTCATGGATCTGATCCTTATCGGATGCCTTGGCAACCTCGGCGGTCAAGTCGCCGTTCGCGATTTTTGTTATGTATTCCACCAGTGCGACCAGCCAGCCATGAACACCGTTGATGGCTTCCTTCATCTTCTGATGATCACCGTGGCACTCTATCTCCACCTTTTCCCGCAGGTCGCCGCCACGAATCTGCCGCAGCACCCTGTTTCCTTCGCCGATAGGGAGCAGGATAGCGTCGAGCATCTGGTTGACACCGCCAACCAGCTTGCCCCAGCCACCATCAAACTTCGACGCATCGCCGCGTGTTGCCAGTTGGCCTGCCGCTGATGCATTGGTCAGTTCCTGCAACTGACTTCCAAATGCCTTGATATTGCTGCGTAGCGCTTCGATATTGGTATTGATGAACACCTTCTTGCCGGGGAATTTTTCCAGTTCCGCATCAAAATTGCCTTTACCAAACTCGGCAACACAGGCCATGGCTTTTTTCTTGACGCTAATGTGGCCATTGACCATGGCATTGACACCTGTAGCCATGGTGTGGAATGCGCCCTGGTATTTGTCCTCCGGTATGACAACGTCGATATCCCCCTTGTCGTGCTCTTCTGACATCCGCTTCATGTCGGCCATAAAATTCTTGAAGTTGCCGCGCATTGCCTCAATGGTGGAGTTAATAACCGCCTTCTCGCCGGGAAACTGTTCTATCGGCGCATCAAAATTGCCCTTGCCGAACTCCGACAGGCACGCCAGTACTTTCTTCATATCCGCGTTTGAATTTGAAAACCATCCCATTGTAATACCCTCCTTTTTTATTGTCTTTCGTTTGAGCGATGCGCAACAACTGAATCAAGCCCTTGAAGCGCAACCAGCTTCCGGCATCCGGAATAATTACACCTATAAAAAGTGGGCTTTCTTCCAACTTCACAATTTTGTAGAGATCGCAAACAGAGACTTCAGCATTTTTTCAACGCTGCTTCGAGCCAGGCGCACAGATGTATGGCCTCCAGCAGATGATCCGCCAACGCCTGCGAATATGCATGCAGACTCAGTTGATGTTCCTCCCGTTATTTTTTGTTTATGAGAGTATAGGAACCATGGCTCTGTCTGTCTATTGGGGTAAACCATTAGAAGTGCATTTAATTTATTTTAATGTGTTTTTCAGGCAAATATTACGTAAGTGGATGGGGATTACGGGATAAACAGGAGTTTAGCGGGATGAAGGGAGAAATCTATGGGGTCGAGTTTGACATTTGGATATCGAACAGTTAGGTGATGCGGAGTCAAGCTTGGAACTCAAATAGCTCTTGCACTTTTCTTTTGAAGTCCGTAAGTTATGCGCATATGAAATGCGTATAAGGAGTGCGTTATGCAGCTTAATTTATTTGACCCAAATGCACAAAAAAAGCCAACCAATTTGAGTATTAACAGTGATCTACTCCAGCAAGCCAAAGAACATCATGTTAATTTGTCACAGACATTGGAGTTGCGCCTCGCGGAAATATTACGTGACCAGAAACAGCGAGAATGGCAGGAGGAAAATCAAGGGGCTATTGAAGAATATAATAGACGCATTGAAGCACGAGGAGTTTTCAGTGACGGTTTGAGGCAATTCTGATGGCCCAGTTCGATGTGTACGCAAATCCGAATCCAGCAACAAAACGTGCAATTCCCTATTTGTTAGACATACAGACCGATCTCTTGAGCAACCTGACAACACGCGTAGTTATCCCTCTCTATACGGTCTCTGCCATGGGCAAGGCTGTCAAATATCTGAACCTTCAATTTCCCGTAAAACGGACCACTGTCATAATGTCAACGGCTGAGTTGGCCGGAGTTGAGGTAAAGTGCCTTGGGGAGAAAGTATGTTCCCTCAAAGAGCATCGCAACGAAATCATAGCCGCCATTGATTTCCTCGTCACCGGTTTTTGATATGTTTATCCGTATCTGGACACATTACGAATAACCGGCATTATCCGGGGATATCCATGATACGTTCTCCGTACTACCAATCAACCATAAAAAGGATGATCACCATGAAGAAAATGTTGTATCTTGCTGTAGCGTTTGCACTGGCATTGCCCGGTTGTTCTATTTACCAGGCGGCGACAGCGCCACCACCGATCGCACTGGAAAATGTTAAAACAGGTGCGAGCCGGATTACCGTTGTTGGAACACTCGGAATCCCTAAAATGTCAGAGACAAAAGGGGATTCAAAGATTGATGTGCATGAGTTTGTCAATGGAAGCCATGAGGGTACCAAAGCAAGGATCGTGCTCTATATTGCCGGCGATTTATTCACGATCGGTCTGGCAGAACTCGTATTTTGGCCATTAGAACTTGGATTCGGGCAGGGTACGGCCGGGCGCGCGGTGGTGACCTACGGAATGGATGATATTGCCAGGTCTGTTTTGCTTGCCAAGGCAGATGGGGCGCCGTGGGAGTTTGAATCAACCAGGTTCGAAGAAAAACCGGCACCGGTTTTGCCAAAAGCAACGAACAAGGTTAACCCTGAAACAGGTGCATTTATTCAATAGAAAATGGACGGGGGGAGGCACTATATGAAAATGTTACCGGATAGAATCAGGCTGATGTCAGTTGCCGTGTTATGTGTTCTGGTGGGCATGGCTGTTGTAAGTGGTTGCGCCCGTTATGCGCGTACGGTAGACGCATTGTATGAACCGGTGGTAACCGCAAAAAAAGGTAGCGGAGAGGTTTACATCGTAGTGCCGGAAAACCAGCAGACACGGGAATCAGATATCAAATGGGTAATTGGCCTGGTTAAGGATGGCGAAAACTTGAAGATCGATGAGATATTCAGTGCCCGTTCCCCTGCTGAAATAATCCAGGATGCGTTGGATCAGGAATTATCAAGGATTGGGTATAGAGTAATACCAACAACTAAAAATCCTGGTGTTCAGCAGCACGTCATAGACCTTACCAAGGCGGAGATTAATCTGGAACAGATCTCTGTTTTGACCGATCTCAAGGCAACCTGCCGTGTGTCGGTTGAAATGGCTGTTTCAAAAAATGGTCAGTTGATCAAAAAACTCCAGTATCAATCTTCCTCTTCCAAAACGGATATCAAGGATCGTGACCTCATGGCCAGAATAGTTTTACAGGATGCGTTACAGTCTGTTATGAAAAACAGTATCCCGGATCTGATGCCGCTACTGGGAAATTGACACTTCTTGTGGAAGGTGGGTGTCGGTTTGGGTAACCTCTTGGGCTGGCCGTGCATTTGGTTTATTCATAACGCCTGCAACAGATTCCTGGACAATGCGGCTGGAAAAATTTGGTCATTTTTTAGGTGTTAGCTGATATAAATCGTATGGTTATATCAAAATTCCGGCCGGCCGGAATTTTGTTTTTCAGCGTCCGGATGGTTGAACAGAGGTAAAATGCCGATAGTGTGGTAAACTGACTCTGCTGTTGGCGGTGGCTCGATAGTGCGATACATTTCATCCCAGGGAGGCAATCAAATGAAAAAAATCTTGTCGGTAATCTTCACCCTGTTGCTGCTGGCAGTCTGCACGGTTGCTATGGCAGCCGAGCAGGATGTGAAGGGGGGGAAAGACCACCCCCTGCTTTCAAGGATGCCGGACTTCCGGATTTCTGAGTACAAGGATACGGAATTCAACAGCCATCGCTTCGTCGGCCAGGACAAAAAACAGGTCAGCGTCGAGGGGCACAAGTACTACCTGGAATACAAACTGAATAAGGGAGCGCCGGAACCGGGTGAATTAAAGATCCGTCGCAACATCCAGAACGCCCTGAAGAAGATCGGCGCCAAGGTCATCTTTGATGACAACTTCAACAGAACCTCCACGATTGTGCTCCGTAAAGAGGGGAAAGAAACCTGGGTTGAGGTCCGATCCTACAACAACATGTACCGGATCACGATCGTGGAAAAAGAGAGCATGAAGCAGGAGATCGTGGCCGATGCCGCTGCCATGGGGAATGACATCAATGCCACCGGCCATGTCCCGGTGTACGGTATCTATTTTGATACCGGCAAGTCGGAGATAAAGCCCGAATCGGATGCCGCTCTGGCAGAAATCGCCAAACTGCTGAAGAATAACGGGGGGCTCAGGATCTATCTGGTTGGTCATACGGATAACGTGGGCTCGTTTGATGCCAACATGAAACTGTCGAAGGAACGTGCCGATGCCGTGTCGAAAACATTAACCGCAACCTACGGGATCAGTGTCGCGCGTTTGAAGGCGTATGGTGTCGCCTCCCTGTCACCGCTCGCCTCGAACGACAAGGAAGAGGGGAGAGCAAAGAACCGGCGGGTGGAATTGGTCAAACAGTGAGGCCGTAAGAACGATGTCGGGAAATACGGCGTCTAACGAATTGTGTCAGCGAAACCGGAGGGTCTGGATCATGGAGTCTGCCAAACCAAAACTTGCCATGTATTGGGGCGCATCGTGCGGCGGGTGCGAGGTGTCGCTGGTTAATACCCATGAGGCGCTGCTGGAAATTGCCCAATACTTTGATTTCATCTTCTGCCCCTGTCTGCTGGACAGCAAAAAAGCCGATCTGGAAGCGCTGGATGATGGCGCGATTTTGCTGACCCTGCTGAATGGCGCCCTGCGAACCGAGGAAAATCTGGAAATGGCCCGCCTGCTGCGCCGCAAGTCACAACTGGTGGTGGCGTTCGGCAGTTGCGCTGCCAGCGGCGGTATCCCGGCCCTGGGAAACCACCATGGCACCGGACAGCTGCTGACGACCGTGTTCAGCGATGCTCCCGGTTTGGATGACAGCGTGCCGGAACCGGCGACTGCCGAGCTTCCGGCGTTGCTCCCTGCCATGCTCCCCAGGGTTTATGCGCTGCATGAAAAGATTACGGTTGACGCTACAGTTCCCGGTTGTCCTCCCGAGCCGGAGCAGATTGTGGCGGTGATGCGACAGCTGATGGCCGCCGGGGGAGTTGCCGACGGTCAAGCGCTGCTCGGCTGCGGCAGGCGGTCGTTGTGCGACGAATGTTCCCGGGAAAAACGGGGGATTCTGGCGCCACGCATGCTGCGGAGCTTCGAGATCATTCCCGAGCATGGCTGGTGCCTGCTGGAACAGGGGATCGCCTGTGTCGGCAGCGCAACCAGGGGGGGGTGCGGGGCGCTCTGTCCGGCTGCCAACATGCCGTGCAGCGGCTGTTACGGCGTGCTGGACGAAACTTCCGATCCGGGAGCAGCTGCCTTGACCGCTCTGGCAGCGGCGCTGCAACCGGTGAAAGCTGTCGGAATCAGCGAGGCGGCCATGGGAGTGGAAGTCCGTGCCAACCTGGCGGCGGTGGCTGATCCGCTGGGTACGCTCTACCGCTATAACCTGGCGGAAAGCGTGTTAGCCGATCGTAAAGCGGAGGGGAAACCATGACGCAACGGATTACCATCGACCCGATTACCCGTCTGGAAGGGCATGGCAAGATTGAAATCATCCTGGACGAGCAGGGGGAAGTTTCGGCCGCCTATTTCCAAGTGCCGGAACTGCGCGGTTTCGAATCGTTCTGCGTCGGGCGTCAGGCCGAGGAGATGCCGAACATCACCAACCGGATCTGCGGAGTCTGCCCCGAGGCGCATCACATGGCGGCCATCAAGGCGGTGGAGCAAGCTTGGGGATTGACCTGTCTCCCGGCGGCAGAACGGATCCGCCAGCTGATCTATCACGCATTTTTTGTGGTTGACCATACCACCCACTTCTACTGTCTGGGGGGACCCGATTTTATCATCGGTCCCGATGCCCCGCCGGCGGAGCGCAACATCCTTGGGGTGATCCGCAAGGTCGGTCTGGAGGTGGGGGGAGAGGTGATCGCCTGCCGTAAACGCAACCATGAGCTGATCAAGCAGCTGGGGGGACGGGGGGTGCATCTCTGCGCCGGTCTCCCCGGCGGCTGGGCAGTGGCGATGACGCCGCAGCAGCGCAGCGAGTTTCAAAAGGTGGCCGCCGACAACGTCACGTTTGCCCGTTTTTCCCTGCAGCTGTTTGAAACAATGGTGTTGTCCGATCCGCTCTATCGTGAGATGGTGATGTCTGATCTCTACTGCCATGAAACCCACAGCATGGGGACGGTCGACCGGAATCTGGCCAGCGATTTCTACGACGGCAAGATCCGGGTGGTGGACACCAACGGCGCTGAAATTGTCCGCTACGACCCGGCCGACTATCTGCAGCACCTGGCCGAACGGGTGGAACCGTGGAGTTACCTCAAGTTTCCCTATTTGAAGCAGGTTGGCTGGAAGGGATTTGTGGATGGCCAGCAGAGCGGGATCTATCAAGCGACTCCGCTGTCGCGGCTCAATGTTTCCGACCGTCTGTCAACCCCGCTGGCCCAGCAGGAGTTTGAATGCTTTTACGATCATTTCGGGGCGCGGGGGAAGGGTACCGGTGGACGCAACCGGCCGGTGCATCACCGCCTGGCGACCCATTGGGCGCGGCTGATCGAACTTTTGCATGCCGCCGAGCGGATGACGGAACTGCTGGAGCATCCCGAGATCTGCGATACCCGGGTACGGCAGGTGGTGGAAGCGCGGGCTGGGGTCGGGATCGGCTCGGTGGAAGCGCCGCGCGGCACGCTGACCCACCATTACGAGACCGATCAGCGGGGTGTGCTGACCAGGGTCAACATGATCGTCGGCACGACCAACAACAATGCAGCCATCTCCCTTTCGATCATCAAGGCTGCCAAGGGATTGATTCACAACGGCAAGGTTACGGAGGGAATACTGAACCGGGTTGAAATGGCCTTCCGGTTGTACGACCCCTGTTGTTCCTGTGCCACCCATGCGCTGGGTAAAGCGCCGCTGGAGCTGACCGTGCGTGATCAGGCCGGCATAATTCTCGATCGGGTGGTACGAGGGTAATGGGAATCGTAGTGGTGGGGCTCGGATCCCCGTTTTTGAGTGATGACAGTGTTGGTCCCCGGGTGATACGGCTGCTGGCGCAGCAGGGGATGGAAGGTGTCCGCCTGGTGGAATCGTACGCCGGTGGCCTGCTGTTGCTGGAGGAACTGACCGGCGCCGAGCGGGCCGTGATTGTGGATGCGGTGCTGGATGAACGTCGCACTCCCGGCGAGATCGTGATCAGCGGGATGGCCGGCGCCAGCAACAATGCCACCTGCAGCCATGACTGTTCCCTGGCGGAAACGCTGGCGTTGGGGAGAACCCTGGGGATGCAGCTGCCGCCCGATGAGCTGATTACCCTGGTCGGGGTGGTTGCTGCCGATGTCACCACCGTCAGCGAGCAGTTATCGGAGCCGGTGGCAGCGGCGCTGGATCAGGTGTGTCAGACGGTGCGCGGGCTGTTTCAAACCTGAAAACATGGTGCCGGTTAAGGGATGAGGTCGGCGAGAGAGGGTAAGCTCTATGGATACAGATGGTACCACGGTTGTGATTCTCTGCTCCTGCAGCGGGATCATCAGCGACAGGATCGATTGGGAAACGGTGCAGCAGACTCTGGCAGATCATGCAACCAGACCGCTGTTCCTGATGGACGGGCTGGCGTGTGGCGTTGACAACCGTGAACGGCTGGTGCGCTGGCTGCAGCAACAACAGGCCGGGCGGGTGGTGGTGGCCGCCTGCTCTCCCAATGAGCATGAAGCGACCTTTCGGGCGATTCTGGCGGAGGCCGGCATCAATCCCTGGTATCTGCAGATGGTCAACGTGCGTGAGCAGATTGCCTGGGTAACGGCTGATCCGGAGCAGGCGACCCGCAAGGCGGTCCGCATGCTGTCGGCGGCCCTGTGGCGGGTGCAGCAGCATCAGCCGCTGGCGCTCCGTACGATCCCGGTCTGCTGTGATGTGGCGGTGGTCGGCGCGGGTCCGGCCGGAATGCAGGCGGCGTTGATGTTGGCGCGGGCCGGCCGTAACGTGACCTTGATCGAGCGGGAGCCGTTCATCGGTGGCCTGCCGGTCCGTTTTGAAGAACTGTTTCCCGAACTGGAGTGCGGACCGTGCCTGCTGGAACCGATCATGGCGGATCTGCTGCATGGGGGGGAGAGTGAGCGGATCCGGCTGCTGACCTTGTCGGAAGTGACGGAGGTGACCGGAAATTTCGGCGCCTGGAACCTGACGGTCAGGCAACAGCCGCGTTATATCGATCCCCAACTCTGTATCGGCTGTATGATCTGTGCCACAGTCTGTCCGGTGCGGCGTCCCAATCGCTGGAATTACGGTGGCGACATGGCGGCGGTTGATGTATCCTTTGCTGGCGCGCTTCCCAATCTTCCCCATCTCGATCGTGACAGTTGCCTGAAGCTGCAGGGGGTAGAGTGCAATGCCTGTCTGGCCGAGTGCCCGGTGGAAGGTTCCCTGGCTTTTGACGATCCGCTGCAGGAGCATGTCATTCAGGCCGGCGCGATCGTGATTGCCAGTGGTGCGGTGGAACAGCAGGCGCTCCCCGCATCGTTTCTGGTGGCTGACAATCTGCATACCGCCAGCTCCTTTGAACGCCTGCTGGCCATGAACGGTCCGACGGCGGGAGAAATGGTGACCAGTGACGGAACACCGCCGGCGTCGCTGGCGATTGTCTGCTGCGCCGGTTCGCTGGAGCAGGAAGAGGTTCCCTATTGTTCCGGCGTCTGTTGCCGGGCAGCGCTCAAATATGCCCATCTGGCCGCCGCCAGGTCACCCGGCTGCCGGGTGACCCGTTTGGTGAAAGAACAGGTTGTTCCGGGAGTGGCCGCTGCCCATCAGTTGCATGGTGACCAGAGTCAGACGGTGCGCTATCGCAGTTTCGGGGAACTGAGCTTGTCCGGTGCGGGTGTCTCACAGTCGATTGTGTCGGTTACCACCGGTCAGCAGATTCCGGCGGAGATGATTGTCATGATGCGGCCGGTGGTGCCGGGTGAGGGGACCGGGGCGATCTCCCGCCTGCTGGAGCTGGAGCTGGATCAGGCCGGCTTCATCGCTCCGTTGCACCCGCTCTCGGCGCCATGTAATGCTCCGCTGAAAGGGGTCTATCTGGCCGGTTCCTGTCGGGGTCCCGGTGATGTGGCTGACGCCTTTGCCAGTGGCAGCGGCGCGGCCGGTCATGTGTTGTCCGATCTGGTGGAGGGGCGTGATCTGGTGATTGAACCCCAGGTGGCGGTGGTGGAGCAGGAACACTGTTCCGGCTGCAAGAGCTGTCTGCTGCTCTGTCCGTACCAGGCGATCTCGTGGAATGAGCGGGAGATGACGGCCGAGGTGAATGATATTCTTTGCCGTGGCTGTGGTACCTGTGTGGCCGGTTGCCCGTCCGGAGCCATCGTGGGGCGCGGTTTTTCACGGGAGATGTTGCGAGCCGAGCTGCGGGGGGTACTGTCATGAGCTGCCACATCCAACCAGAACAACAACCTGTCTTTGCCGGGAACCGTAACTCCGGGGAGTCAGCGGTGAAAATCGTCGCTTTTCTCTGTAACTGGTGCTCCTACAGCGGCGCTGACAAGGCCGGCATGCAGCAACTGCCGGTTCCCGCCGAACTTTCGGTGGTGCGGGTGATGTGTTCCGGCCGGGTCGAGCCGACCCTGATCCTGGAGGCGTTTCAAAAGGGAGCTGCCGGGGTGATGCTGCTGGCCTGTCATCCCGGTGACTGCCATTACAAGGAAGGAAATCTGCGGGCGGTCTGCCGGGGGGAACTGCTGGCGTCACTGTTGCCCCAGTTGGGGGTTGACCCGCAGCGTTTCTGTTTTGATTATATCTCGGCGGCCGAAGCGGAGAAGTTCTCCCGTTTGACCACCGATTTTGTGGAGCGGATGAAGAGCTTGTGAAACAACCCCCATAACCCCACCTGTCCTCCCCTTTTCAAAGGGGAGGGACGCTTCGACGTGGTACTTTTGGAGGTGTCCAAAAATGCTGTCAATGCGTCCCCCCTCTTAAGAGTAAGAGGGGGGCAGGGGGCGTTATGAAATATGACCAAGTAGAACTGAATGCAAACTATAGGTACGGACAAAACAACAATGGAGAGTAACGAATGAGAATTGATGGAAGAACAACCGACCAACTTCGCCCGATTACCATTACCCGGCATTTTACCAAACATGCCGAAGGATCGGTTCTGATCGAATGTGGCGATACCAAGGTGATCTGTACCGCCTCGCTGGAAGAATCGGTGCCGCCGTTTTTGCGCGGCAAAGGAACCGGCTGGGTTACGGCTGAATATTCCATGCTGCCCCGTGCCACCAACACCCGTTCATCCCGCGAGGCTGCCCGGGGGAAACAGAGCGGCCGCACCCTGGAAATCCAGCGCCTGATCGGCCGTTCCCTGCGGGCGGTAACCGATCTGACCCTGCTGGGGGAACGGTCGATCACCATCGATTGCGATGTGATCCAGGCAGACGGCGGCACCCGCACCGCTTCTATCACCGGTGCCTATGTCGCCCTGTACGATGCGCTGAACACCCTGGTAAACAGGGGGAGTCTCTCCCAGCTGCCGCTCAAGGAAGCGGTGGCGGCGATCAGTGTCGGGATGGTGGCAGGAAAACCGTACCTGGATCTCAATTATTTTGAAGATTCATCGGCCGAGGTG
>DAINBV010000104.1:0-11620 GCA_036732725.1 Geobacteraceae bacterium
TCAGAATTAACAGGCCATTACAGCCCATCGACTATTCAACGTTGGGACACTACTGGCTGTAAATAATAAAACATGCTCTTCACAGAAACTTTAAAGTCGATTTTTCTCCGTGTACTCTGTGCCCTCTGTGGCAAAAAAGGTTCTATAAATGCAGACACTCATATTCGGGGCAGGTAACCTGCTCTGCTCGGACGAAGGATTTGGCGTCCATTTCATCAAATATCTGGAGCAGCACTACTGCTTTGAAGACGATGTGGAACTGTATGATGGCGGGACGCTCGGGATCATGGTGACCCACCTGCTGGAGGAGGCCGACCGGGTCTATCTGGTGGATGTGGTGGAGGTGGAAGGTCAGCCGGGGGATATTTTGCGCTATGAAAAGGAGCAATTTCTGCTCGGCCGGTTGCCGATCAAGATGTCGCCGCACCAGATCGGCATTCAGGAGGTGCTGACCCTGTCGGATCTGCGTGGCCGCACTCCGGACCAGGTCTCCCTGTTCGGCATCATCCCGGAGTCGTATGCAGCCGGGGTCGAGCTGTCCGCTACCCTGGCTGCCCGGCTCCCCTCTCTGGCCGAACTGGTGGTGGGGGAGTTGCGGGAAGCGGGGCACCGGATTTCTGTCCGAGAAACGCCATAAACCCGTAAAAAGCAGTTGTCCACGAAGCACACGAAATAACCGTCAAGTAAATGGATAATGCCGAGATTGCCCTTTGAGTGATAGTGGCGCTTCGTAAAACTTAGTGTCCTTCATGGATCCAAATGCTGTAGATAATGAAAGAGCCAAAATCATGTTCACCGTCGGGTGAATCCGATTCTGGCTCTTTTTTTGGTAAATCTTTAACTGCAATAATCCTGCTATTCTGCGCCGGCCGGCTCCACATCCAGGATCATTTCCGGTTCTTCTGCTTCCAGCTCGGTCTCATTGTTCAGGATCTGCGCCATCCTGGTCATATCAAGCTCGTTTTCCCAGCGGGAGATCACCACCGTTGCCACGCCGTTGCCGACCAGGTTGGTCAGGGCGCGCGCCTCGGACATGAAACGGTCAATCCCCAGGATCAAAGCGAGTCCGGCCACCGGGATGGTCGGAATGGCGGCAAAGGTGGCTGCCAGGGTGATGAAGCCGCTACCGGTGACGCCGGCCGCCCCCTTGGAAGTCAGCATCAGCACTCCCAGGATGGTGAAGGTCTGGGTCCAGGTCAGCGGGGTATTGGTGGCCTGGGCCACAAAGACGGCTGCCATGGTCAGGTAGATCGAGGTGCCATCCAGGTTGAAGGAGTAGCCGGTCGGAATTACCAGGCCGACCACCGACTTGGTGCAACCGAGGTTCTCCATCTTGGCCATCATGCGCGGCAGCACCGATTCGGAAGAGGAGGTTCCCAGTACGATCAGCAGCTCTTCCTTGATGTACTTGATGAATTTGAAGATGTTGAAGCCGCACAGTTTAGCGATGCCCCCCAGGACGATGAAGACAAAGAGCAGGCAGGTCAGGTAGAAGCTCCCCATCAGCATGCCGAGCTTGGTCAGGGAACCGAGGCCGAACTTGCCGATGGTGAAAGCCATGGCGCCGAATGCGCCGATCGGGGCGGCTTTCATGATCACGCCGACGATGCCGAACAGCACGTGGGAGACTTCATCGATAAACTTGAACACCACTTTGCCGCGACTGCCGAGCATGGAAAGGGCAAAGCCGAACAGGATGGCAAACAGCAGTACCTGCAGGATATCACCCTTGGCAAAGGCGTCAACCACGCTGTTGGGAATGATGTTCATCAGGAAGTCAACCGTGCTGTGGGATTGGGCCTTGGCGGTATAGGTGCTCAACGCCTTGGTGTCGAGCTTGGTGACATCGGCATTCATCCCGACTCCCGGCTGGATCAGGCTGACCACCAGCAGGCCGATCGCCAGCGCCAGAGACGATACGATCTCAAAGTAGAGCAACGCCTTGGCGCCGACCCGGCCGACCTTTTTCATATCTTCCATTCCGGCGATGCCGGTCACCACCGTACAGAAGATGACCGGTGTAATGATCATCTTGATCAGCTTGATGAAGCCATCCCCCAGCGGTTTCATGGCTGCCCCGGTTTCCGGATAGAAATGCCCGACGCAGATTCCGATGGTGATGGCGGTCAATACCTGAAAATAGAGATGCTGATAAAACTTTTTACCGTTCATGGTGTCGCTCCTTTTCCGTTGCTGGTGTGAAATTTCTATTCATTGAACAAGGGTGCAAGCCTGGTCAGTTGGGGTTTTTCGGGGAGCGGCATCCAGTGGGTAAAGATGCGGACCGGCTGTTTTCCGATCCGGGTGGTGCAGGCCGAGATGCTCTCCCGGTTGCCGACACAGGTGTAGTCATCTCCAAACACCGGGTAGGGGGTATACAGCAGCACTCGCTGGCTTTCTTTCGGCAGTTGCACTTCCGCATCGATCCATTCCATCGCCATTTCCTTCTCTTCTGGTCTTATGCCAATCCTGAAAAGTATAACGATATGTTAGCAAGCGGGATGCCAATGGTGTATACAAATGTAACTACATGATATTACATTGTTTAAATGGTGTGTGGCATGGCGTTGCATGAAAAAGAGGTATAACCGGAGGGTGGGGCGCTGGAGAGGTGGTGTGGATAAATTCCAACAATATCAGTTGGTTGAATGGTCATAACCTTGGTTATGAGATATAACCCAGGTTATGACCATTGCGGGGGAGAAATTAGACCGTCAAAAAGATAAAACAGAATTCTGTGTTACTGCTACAGCCGGCGGTCATTATTACCGCGTGACAGGCGAGCTGCTCACAGCTCCCCCTTCAATTTGAGGCGCTTGCTGCGCGCCGCTTGCGAGAATAAACGCAACTGGCGCTTTGTTGTTCAAGACTCTATCGTCACTGTACTTGTCTTGAGAAAACAACGTAACAACTTGGGTGCCCCAATTACACTTAGCGCCTAATCAACAAACGCCTTATTACCCGTCACCCGACGAATGTTGTTCAAACGTTCGCGAGAAAGTGACTTGAAATTGCCATTATCCGGCTTTGGTGAATCCAGAACTTTTTTAAAGAATATGGCTGCAGCTTTGTGATCACCGCGTTCTTCCAAAATAAGTCCAATCTGGAAAAGCGCCTCAATGAATTGAGGATCAGATTGCAGCGATCGGTTGAATGCCGTAAATGCCTGTTCTCTGTCCTGGCGGGCAAGTAGCAAAATCCCTTCAAAAAAATCATAATGTGGATCGTTGAAATTGAGGTGACGCGCCGTATCGAACTGTATGAACGCTTGCTTAAAATCCCCGTTTCCAAACTGGACACGTCCGAGATTCACATGACCCCAGGCGTTATTTGGTGAAACTTGCGTGGTGTGTTCCCAAAGACTTTCTTCTGTTTTCCAGACGGCATTTTGTGAGATTGCGAGGTAACTCCACCACCCCGTCAGGATCACCACCCCACCCCACGCTACAATCTGCAACCGTGGATTGCCAGAAACAAAGTCCACCACCGCTGAAGCAATGATAAAAGCAAACGCAACTGACGGCAGAAAGGCATAGCGATCGGCAACAATAGGGTCGGTTGGAAAAATGTTCAAGACAGGGATCAGTGTGATCAGGTACCAGGCAATGCCTGTCAGCAGGTATGGTTTTGTCTTGCGGAATCGAATCGCCACGATGATGGCACCTGTCAGGGCCAACACTGTACCGATATTCACGGGGCTGAGCCACGAGGGATCGAGCGTCAAACTGTATGCAGCGGAGTAATCAAAGGGCACCACGAATTTCTTCACATAAAAAAAGATGATGTAGAGGATCTTGTCGACAAGAAAATTCAGGCTGTTGTGGCCCGAAATAATTTTGGAGTAGTCGATTATGTGCACTGTCAATGCAATCCGGGTGAATAGCCAGAACGCAGCGCCGGACAGGACAAAAAACGGGATGATCGGCACAAAATCCTTAGCGGCATGCCGTCTTGATACAAAGAGGGTAATGAACACGAGCAACAGTGGCAGGATAATACCGTTTGCCTTGGACAACAGGGACAAAGTGAAGCAAGCGAGGGCACCGATGAAGAGGATCGTTCGCCGTGCACGTCTATCTTCATACATGATGAGCATATAGAAAATGCAGGAGAAGAGAAAAAACAGGGTGGACAGCAGCGCATTGCGGCAGGTCAAGAAACTCGCGACCTCGCTGTGAAGCGGATGGGCGGCAAAAAGTGATGCTGCGATAAAACCGACTATCCGATGATCTTTGGATTCATTTCCGTTTTTCGATGCTGCTGCGAACAGGCTGGTTAGAAAGTATACGGCGATGACATTCAGGCAATAATATACCACATTGCTCAGGTGAAAACCGGCTGCAGTATTCCAAAGAGTGTAATCAATGGCATATGACATATCCCGGACAGGGAGGTACTCAACCTTGTTGCCCAGCGATGTAAACATGGAAACCACATCGAAGTTGGCATAAACAGGATTTTTCAGAATGTACAGATTGTCATCCCAAACAAAACCATTGAAAATGTTGTTGCCAAAAACAGCAGCAACGAGAACCGTCAGGATACACAACGGGAGCAAGGTTCTTATGGTAGTGCGCATACAGGTCCATTTCTAAAACATCGCTGACATTCTTATATTCCGGTAGGTAATGGCGAGGAGGGCAAAAACCTAATAAGCTAATAATAACGCTTCCTGAATATCATTTGAGGCATAACATAAATATCAATGAGAGACAATTTAGAAGACCACAGTTACTGAAGTTATGGATATAAGCAAAAATCGCCAAATCATATCTACCTCGCCAGCCATCCCGCATCAAACCGTGTAGGCAGTGTTTTGCACACGGCATCCGATGTTCTTCACTATAAGGCGTGCATTTTCACCAATCTGCTGATGTCGATATTTACAGAGCTGTCAATCGTTCTTCAATTTGAGGCGTTTGCTCAAGGCCGGCTGGGAGATTCCCAGCAGCCGGGCGGCAATGGTCTGGTTGCCATTGGCGCGGGCCATCGCTTCCTCCACCAGCAGTTCCGAAGCTTCAACAAAGGTCGGCAACTGCTCCAGGCCGGCAAACAGGTTCCGTTGCGGTGGAGCTATGGCAGCCGGGTTCTGCTTGATGTCCGGACGAATGATGGTCTTCAAAAAGGTATCCATGGAAAGGACCCGGTCGCGGTGGACACTGACGGCGTTATACACCAGCGCCTTCAGTTCACGCACGTTGCCGGGAAAACTGTAGGTCGCCAGCAGTTGCAGCAGCTCCCGCGGTGGCGTCGGTTTCTTTTTCCCCAGTGTGCGGGCCGCTTCTTCCAGGAAATGGTCCAGCAGCGGCGCCAGATCTCCCTTGCGTTCCCGCAGCGGCGGCACATGCACCATATGGGTGCAGAGCCGGTAGTACAGGTCGCGCCGGAAGGCGCCGCTCTCCTGCTTGTGGGAAAGGTTCTGGTGGGTGGCCACCACCACCCGCGCCTTGAGCCGTTTGGGACGGTCGCTGCCGAGCGGAAAGTATTCCCCCTCCTGAAGCAGCCGTAACAGTTTGACCTGGGAGGGAATCGAGAGGTCACCGATTTCATCCAGAAACAGGGTGCCGTCGGCTGCTTCCTCGATCATGCCGCGCCGGGGTTGGTCAGCGCCGGTGAATGCGCCGCGCATGTGACCGAACAGGGTGTCGGCAAAGACGGCGTCATCCAGGCCAGCCACGTTGACCGAGACCAGCTGGCCGCTGCAGCTGCTCAGGGTGTGGGCTGCCTTGGCGATCAGTTCCTTGCCGACTCCGCTTTCTCCCATGATCAGCAGCGGTTCTGTCGAGAGTGCCACCGCTTCGATATAGGAAAAAATGGCGTGCATCCCCCGATCGGTGGTGACAATCTTGCTGAATGCCGCCGGCTGCCTGACCTGTCCCGACAACATGCGGCTGGACATCTCGCGATTCTGGCGCTGCAGTTCCAGCATCCTGATCGCCCGCACGACCCCGCTGACCAGCCGGTCTTCTTCCACTGTCTTGACGAAGTAATCGAAGGCCCCCTGTTTGATGCAGTTCACCGCGCTCTCGATCTGGTTCATGCCGCTGATGACGATCACCGCAATTTCCGGGTGCCGTTCGGCGATCATGGCGATCAACTGATCGCCGCTCAGGTGCGGCATGGTCAGGTCGAGCAGCACCAGGCCGATTTCGTGCTGTTCCAGCAGTCCCATCACCAGGCGGCTATCCTGGCAGGTGGTGATATTGGTGATGCCGGCGGAGCGTTCCAGGGTCAGGCGCAGGGAGCGGAGCCAGGCCGGTTCGTCATCCACCAGCAGAACGCCGAAATAGGGGTAGAGGGATGAATTCATTGTGTCACTCCTTGCACTGCCGGAAAGCTCACGGTTACGGTTGTTCCGTTGCCGGGAACGGAATCAAAGCTCAAGGTGGCGTGGTGCTCCTTGATGATCGTGGCCGAGATGGAGAGTCCTAACCCGGTGCCGCCGCTCTCCCGCCGGGTGGTGAAAAACGGATCGGTCAGACGCGCCAGGTGCTCCGGTGCGATGCCGCCACCTTGGTCCGCCAGCTGGAGTACCACGCAGCCGGTAGCAAGATTATGACGGGTGAAGAGGGAAATGCCGTGATGCGGATCAGGCAGGGCCTGGCAGGCGTTCAGAATCAGGTTGACGATCACCTGTTCGATTCGCTGGGCATTGCCGAGAATCGGGGGGAGCTGGGGATCGTAGTGCGCTTCAAAATGGTTGGTGGATGATTTGATCGAGGAGTCGACCAGCCGCACCGCTGCCTTGACGACGGCGTTGAAATCAACCGGTTCCGTGGCTGGTGAGCTGTCCTGACGGGCAAAGTCCTTCAGCTCTTCCACGATCCGCTTGATACGGTTGGCGCCGTCCTGCATCTCATCCAGCAGATGGGGCACCTCGTCGCGCATGCGTGAGTACGGCAGACCGCCCAGGGTAAAATCCCCCTGACTGCGGTAGTGATCTTCCAGCACCTCTTCGGCGTCCTGGTAGACCTCTTTCAGGATCGGCATGTTGAGCAGGATCAGTCCGTTGGGATTGTTGATTTCATGGGCCACGCCGGCCACCAGCGTGCCGAGCGAGGCCATTTTGTCGGCCTGGATCAGTTTGTCCTGGTGGCGTTTGAGTTCATCCAGCGCGTTCTGGCGCTCGGTTGACTCCCGGGCCAGTTCGGCGGTGCGCTGGGCAACCCGTTGCTGCAGGGTGCGCGACCAGAGCACGGTGCCGGCCAGAATCAGCAACAGCGGTCCCAGCAGCATGGCGCCGTACCAGAGCACCTTTTCCCAGGATACTTCCGGAGGGCCGAGCACCCCGAGCCAACGGTCATAGATCTCCTGGTACTGCCCGGTTTGCTTGAGGATTGCCAACCCCTCGTTGAAGCGGGCCAGCAGTTCTTCATTCCCTTTCTTTACCGCGTAGCAGTATTTCTGGGTCGAGATGCTCCTGGCCACCGGCACCAGATTGGTCAGTTTGTGTTCGCGGATGATATACATGCCGGGGAGCATGGCCAGTACGGCGTAGTCATGTTTTCCCGATGCCAGCAGGCGCAGCGCATCGGCCGGAGTCGCGGTCATCACCAGGTTTGGTCCGAAGCCGAGCGATGCCAGGTAGTCGTGCATGATCCCGTCCTGGAAGACGATGATGCTTTTGCCGCGCAGTTCCTGGATGCTGCTGACCGGAGGGGTATCCTTGCGGGCAAAGATGGCGTGATTGATGATGGTGTGGGGTGGAGAAAAGGAGAGGCTCCTGGTGCGCTCCTCCGACCAGGAAATTCCCTGCAGCACGCCGACCGTGCCGGCCAGCAGGGCGTTGCGCTCCTCCGACCAGCCGCCGAAGCGGAATTCGACCTTGATCCCCATGACATCGGCAATTGCCCGGGTGAGATCCACGTTATAGCCGGCCGGTTGGCCGTTCTTGTCCAGAAATTCGTAGGGGGGATAATCCCGGTCACCGCCGACAATGATCACCGGTTTCGATGCCAGCTCGATCTCGGCCGTTGAGGCAGAAACCGGAAGAAAGCAGAGTACCAGCAGCAATACGGTCAGCAGCGCTCTTGATCCGGACGGCGTTGTCACGGTTGATTGCTTTCCGGAATTGCCGGGGGTTCCGGTTGCGTAACCGGGTTGTCGGGAGCTGTTAGCGGGTCAGGTTGCGGTTCGACCGGTTTCACCGTTGTTTCTCCGCAGTAGTAAACCGGTTCGCTGCCGGCGATAAAGAATTCATCCCGCCTGGCCGGCCACTCCAGGGGAGCCAGGCAGTTGCCGTTCTGATCGTTGCCGATACTGAGACTGACCACGTTCTCCGGCCGGACAAAATCGGTGGCTGGCTGGCCGGCTAGCGCCTGGCGCATGAAGTTGCCCCAGATCGGGGCTGCCACCGCTCCGCCGGTGAACCCCTTGCCACCTGGTTTCGGCTTGTCGTGGCCGACCCAGATTCCGGTTACCATCCGGGGGGTGTAGCCGACGAACCAGGCATCACGGTAATCATTGGTGGTGCCGGTCTTGCCGGCCGCCGGTCGCTGCAGGGCGAATTTCTTCAGGCTCTTGGCGGTTCCGCTGATCAGCACATCCTTGAGCATTGCGGTGGTGATGTAGGCCGCTGCCGGTGAGAGAGCCGGGGTCAGGATCGGCGGATTTTCACTCCAGCTGCGCCGGTTGCTGTCGTAGATCCGGATGATGCTGCGCGGTTCGGGGCGTGATCCGCCGTTGGCCAGGGGGGCGTAGGCGGTCACCAGTTCGACCGGGGTCACCTCATCGGTTCCCAGCGCCAGGGAGAGGTCGCGACCACGCAGGCTCAACCCCATCTTGAGCGCCTGCTCGGCAAAGGGATTCACGCCGACCCGATCCAGCAGCTTGACTGCCACCACGTTGTTGGAGCTGGCGAGCGCCTGTCGCAGGGTCAACTGGCCGTGGCTCTTGCCATCGTAATTGTGGGGGGTCCAGCTGGCGCCATTGCCCCGGTCGTAGCTGACCGGTGCGTCGTCCCAGCTGCTGGCAGCGGTGATCCCCTGCTCCAGTGCCGTGGCATAGATCAGCGGCTTGATGCTCGATCCGGGCTGACGGTGGGCCAGGAAGGCGCGGTTAAAGCTGTTCTTGGCGTTGTCAACATCGCCGGAAACCGCCAACAGGTCGCCGGTGGTCGGGTCGAGGCAGACCAGTGCCCCCTGCAGTTTGGGAGAAATCTTTTTGACCCCCTCGCTGAGTGTCTTTTCCGCCAGTTTCTGCAGGTTGAGGTCCATGGCGGTGGTCACCTGCAACCCTCCCTGTTCCACGGCCGCTGCACCGAGCCGTTCAATCAGCTTGCTGCGGATATGGGCCAGATAGGAGCGTGCCTGGCTGGGAGGGGTGATCACCGGAGGCTTGCTGCGCAGCTCCTGCTGGCGGCGGGGGGTGATCATGTCCAGATCCACCATCCGTTTCAGCACCACATCCCGGCGCATGCCCACATCAGCTGATTTGCCGAGCGGGTTATAACGTCCCGGGTTCTTCTGCACTCCCGCCAGCATCGAACACTCCGCGTCACTCAACTCTTCCGGGTTTTTGTCAAAGTAGAGCCGGGCCGCCTGGGCAATCCCCCAGGCGCCGTTACCGTAGTAGATCTCATTGAAGTACATTTCCAGGATCTGCCGTTTGGAATACTTTTTCTCGAACTCCAGCGCCAGCATCCCTTCCTTGACCTTGCGGTCGAGGCTCTTTTCCCCGCTCAGAAACTTGTTCTTGATCAGCTGCTGGGTAATGGTGGAGCCACCTTCGGCCAGGCGCCGCTTGACCACATCCTTGACCACTGCCCGGGCGATGCCGCGCACATCGATGCCGCCGTGTTCGTAGAAGCGGGAATCCTCCACCGCTACCACCGCTTTTTGCAGGAAGGAGGGAATCCGGTCGATGGAGACCCAATAGCGCTGTTCCGGCAGAATCCGGCCGGCAAAGCGCCCCTTGCTGTCAAACACCTTGATGGAGCTGTAGCCGCTTGGCAGGGGAGGGTAGGTGGCGAACGGTTCAGCGGCATACGAAAATCTCGCCTGGAATAGTGATATGCCGATCGCGAGAGCGACAATGATCCGGAAATAGGTGCAGTAAATGTGTCTCATAATGTTTCCTGTTTACCCGGCACAATTTTGACCGGCGGCAAGGCATGTTTTCCCTTGCGAGCAAATTGTTGGTCGAAGGTATAGACTGCCTGCGCCGTATCACTACTGGCAAGATGCAGGGCATCGGCAAAATCATACCCCAGGGCATACATTTCGAGTGCTGCCGCAACTTGTCCGGCGCATTCGGCAATCACCATCGGCAGTCCCAGAACATGTAGCAATGAACGGTGAATATCGGTCGGCTTAACCCGGTAGGCCGCCCGTAATACCCACTCCAGCTCCAACAGCACCGTCTTGGGTAAAAAAACGGCCTCAGACCGTTCCAGAAGTTTCATGGCACGGCGGGCCTGTAGTTCATCGTCGTTGGTCAGGTAGCGCACCCAGACATTGGTATCGAGAGTGATCATCATCGTTACTCCTTGCGCCAGTCCCGTGCCACTTCGTCATCAATCGCCGCCTGCATCTCTTGCAGGTTTTTGGCGGCGCCCTGATAGCCGACGCATCCCAGTCCACTCTGCAGGTCGGTGGTGGCAAAATTGTTTAAGGGTTTGAGCAGCACACCTCCTTGCACATCTTCAACTACAAAGCGGGTGCCCGGTTTCCAGTGATGGTTGGAGCGTATGGTCTTGGGAATAATGACTTGTCCCTTGCTTGACAGAAGTGTTGTTTCCATAGGGGACCTTTCGTAAGATTTGGTAAGATTGATAATAGCTGAGCGGTAAGCCGCTTACAAGAAAAATGCTTGTCACAAACAAGCCATCGGCAGCAAATGCAGTAGTGGCTGTTGTCTCAATGGTTTCGGTGGGAAAAGTGTGGTGGTATGCGCCGTTACGGTTGTATCCGGTTGGCTTTAGTAAAATCTGCGTAGGAAGTTGTTGGCATGAGTTGGATGTCCCCGGAACCTCCTCGGATGCGCCAACGCATCAGCGCGGCATCAGCGCGAACACACCCCACCCCAGGTATTCACGCGTGTAAGCAGCGTAGCGCTCGGGTTCCGAGATCAGTTTGGCTCGAACCTCTTTCGCTAATTCGTCGTCGGGATTGGCTTCAAGCCATCGGCGCATGGTGAGCCATTTGGCCGCCTCGTATCTGTCCCAGCCGTCCTGGTCAGCCAGCACCATTTCAACGACGTCGTAACCAAGGTGGCCGAAAGACGTGAGAAGTTCCGGAAGCATGAGAAAATCGGAGATTGAGTTGGCAAGACACTTTTGGGCAATATCTTCCGTCGGCGGCAACTGTCGCCAGTAGGGCTCGCCGATCAGGATGATCCCTCCGCTGCGCAGGCTCCTCGCCAGAAGCTCGATAGTGCCGGCTACTCCCCCGCCGATCCAGGTGGCACCGACACAGGCTGTCACACTCTCCTTCTCGTCAGAGACATAGCCGCTCGCATCGCCATGGATGAACGTGACGTGATCGGCGACGCCGAGTTCTTCAGCACGGAGTTTCGCTTGTTCGGTGAACAACCGGCTCATGTCGATGCCGGTGCCGATGATGCCGTGATCGCGTGCCCAGGTGCAGAGCATCTCCCCCGAACCGCTGCCGAGGTCGAGCAC
>DAINBV010000105.1:0-11281 GCA_036732725.1 Geobacteraceae bacterium
CCATATCATCGTGCATTTCCTCAACATTGTATTTCTCACACAGACAAGGTAACATTTGGGGCAAATTATTAATACTCCAGTCAGGGTCAATGTCTGGCCTGATTCTAATTTCCGCCATGATCTCCGCAGTAGTTTCTTCACTCAGCGATTGTTGCTCGGTTGCGTTGTAGATGTCGTACACTTGAGATAATGCTCTGAGGTAGGCGGCAGCAATGCGTTGCTCATTACTCACTCCCTTTTTAGGGTGGCATTCATAAAAGTCATTCAGCGTGGCCGAATTTCCCGTAAGCCAAGAACTATAATCCAGTAGGAAAGAATTTAAGCCTTTGCTTTCCATCGCCATTTGGACCGCATAACAGTCATGCGCAACATATCCATATGACTCAAAGTCTGCTGTACCTATTGGAAAGTCATGTTCGGCCAGCGTATCAGGGTCGTTTAGAGCGTCCATGTGGACTTCTCTTCCTCTCGATATCAACCAAGAGCGAAAGTCAATAAAACCATCATCTGTGCTGTGAGACTGCGTTGCGGCGCAGGCCGCCCATAAATCGTTTCGGTAGGCTAAATCCATATACACCTTTTTTATATTGTGCCAATCTATAATATCCTTTGACGAAAACGCCAAGAGTTTTTTCTCGGTCACTTTCAAGATAGCAGATTGATTGTTTTGATCTGTCTCTGAATTAACCTCGTCTATAATTCTCCAAAAAGTATCTTTGTTCATTTGTCCTTACCTCCTTCATCTCACATAAGGGGATATGCTAATTTGAGCAGGCCAAATCCATTAACAAGAAGCCGGCCTGCTCTCTTTTTTACATTCCAAGTATCTGCCAGTCCATCCTTGGATAAGGACGGTGAACGGATTTTTACCTTCATACGAAGTCCTCCTTGTTATCGTTCAATAAGTATTAGAATATCGCATTGTGGTTGACAAAGGATAAGGTAGTGCATATAATGGTCTAGTAATCTCTTTGCACTGCATTACATCCGATTGTGGATGCGAGATCAACAGTACAAACTGAGCAGGCGATGAACCTTTTAACGGAGGTCATGGGGCCGGGCCACCCAACGAGTGGCAACAGATTGCAATTTATGCACATCTGCGGGACAGTAGTATGTTCCATAGGTGTGCTATTTTTATACCCAAATGGAACAACGACCCCGAAAAATGGAGTGCCATAGAGCTATCGAACGAATGCCGAAAGGCTAAACGGAGGTAACTTTTATGACAAGCAACAAACCAAACATGGCAGGCCTTACCGCTGCCGAAGCACACAAGCTACAGGAGAAGTACGGTAAGAATGAACTGACGCAGGGTAAAAAGCAGAACTTTTTCTCTAAGGCTCTGCACATCATCTGTGAGCCGATGTTTCTGCTGCTCATCGTAGCGGCAATCATCTATTTCATTCTCGGTGAGCCGAGAGACGGAGCAATCATGCTGGTGTTTGTCATCTGCATCATCAGTATTGACATCATTCAAGAGTGGAAAACCGACAAAACACTCAATGCCCTCAAAGACCTGTCTGCGCCACATATCACCGTCATCCGTGACTGCAAGGAGCAGACCATTGCCAGTGCTGATCTTGTTCCCGGTGACCTGATGATGATCTACGAGGGCATCAAAATCCCCGCCGACGGCATTGTGGTAAAGTGCAGCGACCTCTGTGTGGATGAATCCTCCCTAACTGGCGAAGCAGAGGGCGTTTGGAAACTCCCCACCGAGAACGCCGAGCCGACCACCGATTATTGGCGTCGAGACTATTGTTACGCAGGCACCTTGGTCACACAAGGCACGGCAACCGTTTGTGTGGATAAAATTGGTGCCGTCACTGAATACGGTAAAATCGGTGCAAATGTGACCGCCGCACCTGATGAGGATACACCTCTGCAAAAGCAAACTGGTAGCCTTGTTAAGCTATGTGCGGGGATTGCCGCAGTCCTGTTCGCCCTGGTGGGTTTATTCACATGGTTCAATATTCCGGACCATGCCATAGGCGACCGACTGATTGAAAGCATTCTTTCCGGCATTACCCTTGCGATGGCGATGATACCCGAGGAATTTCCGGTTATTCTTACCGTGTTCCTTTCTATGGGCGCATGGCGGCTTGCCAAAAAGCAATCTTTGGTGCGTAAGCTTCCTTCCGTGGAAACATTGGGTGCGGTATCAGTACTTTGCGTAGACAAAACCGGCACCATTACCATGAATCAAATGACAGTGCAAGATGTATGGGCACTGGATGGAGATAACCATACATTGTGTGAAACCATGGGACTCGGCTGCGAAACAGATGCCTACGACCCCATGGAAAAAGCGATGCTTTCCCACTGCGACAATCTTGGCATCTCCAAGGAACATCTTTTCAGCGGAGAGCTGGTCAGCGAATACGCGTTCACCAACGAGCTGAAAATGATGGGTCATGTCTGGCGCAGAAACGGAGAGCTTGTCATTGCAGCAAAAGGCTCTCCCGAACGGATTTTGACTATCTGCAACATGAGCAATGAAAAAAGAAAAATCGCTGAACGTAAAATCATGGAAATGTCCAAGGAAGGCCTTCGCGTCATTGCAGTAGCCACCGCGAAACCCCAAAGTGAAGCAGAAATACCTGCTCAAATCACCGACTGCACATTGACACTCTGCGGCCTGATCGGTCTTGCAGACCCTCCTCGTGAAAGCGTAAAAGCCGATATTGCCGTTTGCAACAAGGCCGGTATTCGTGTGGTGATGATTACGGGCGACAATGGTATCACCGCTTCCTCGATTGCCAAGAAAATTGGTATGCCAAACAGCGATCATATCATCACTGGCGATATGTTAAGCGAAATGAGTGATGAGGAGCTTCGTGAAGAGGTGAAAGATGTTTCAATCTTCTCGCGTGTTGTACCGGAACACAAAATGCGGATTGTTAAGGCATTTAAGGAAAACGGCGAGATTGTTGCCATGACAGGTGATGGTGTGAATGATGCCTCTGCACTGAAATACGCCGATATTGGCATTGCCATGGGAAAGCGCGGCAGCGAGGTTTCTCGTGAAGCCGCCGACCTGATTTTGATGGACGATAACTTTACAACCATTGTAGAGACGGTGAAGGACGGAAGACGTATTTATGACAACATCCGCAAAGCGGTTGGCTACGTGTTCACTATCCACATCCCGATTGCATTTGCATCCTTGCTTGCCCCTATGCTTGGCATCGCGCCCACTGCGCTCTTGCTACTGCCGTTGCACGTTGTGCTGCTGGAACTATTAATTGACCCGATCTGCTCCATTGTGCTGGAGCGACAGCCTGCTGAAATGGATATTATGGAGCGCAAGCCGCGCGATCCGAAAGAGAAGCTGCTCACTGCAACCATTCTTTTCAAAAGCGTTCTGCAAGGACTGGTTATTTTCGCCGCATCCTTTGGTGCTTATTATACGATACTTGATGGCAATGCAGCAGGCGCACCCACAGCTCGTGCAATGGGGCTTACCATTATCATGCTTTCCAATCTGTTCTTAGTACAGGTGAACAGCTCCGACCACGATTTAGCAGCGCAGTCGATAAAACGCCTTGTGAAAGATAAGGTGATGTGGGCGGTGAACTTTGGAACACTTGCAATGCTGGGGGTCATTCTATATTCTCCATTGAATGCGTTTCTGAAGCTGGCTCCGCTGTCTGCTCCTATGTTTTTTACTGCTGTGGGCATTGCGGCTGTGGCGGTATTCTGGTATGAAATCGTGAAGCTGATAAAAAAGCTGCGCAAAAAATAACTGTAGCTCTCCTAAATGCACTTCACGGTACAGTCTAATTTCATCCTGTGCCGTGAAGTGCACGTGAGAAAGGAACTTTTTGTGATCTGCAAACAACTGCATTCTTTTTCGCTCTTTCGCTCCAAAAGGTACTTAACTGAACAATACGGTGAGGCATTTTTCCCTCCAGCTATGAGTTTGGCCCGCCGTACATCGCTTGGTTGTAAGCCTTAAGGCAAATCAGCACCAAGTAGCTTTCTTTAAGGCTACTCGGTGCTTTTCTACTACATCCCCAAAATGCCCCAGATGTATAGTGGACAAGTCAGGGCAAACACAAGACAGGCGAACAAAATAGCAGGCGCGGCCCATTCAAACTGGCCATGCTTCCTGTAATCGAAATACGCCATCGCCAATTTTGCAAAGAAAAACACCGCCAGGATCAGATCGATTGCCGGGAAGACAACCTTATTAACGACGGTCTTGATCTGATCAGAAGCATCGTTCCAGGTGCCTTCGATCGCTCCGGCCACGTCACCGCTCGGCGCGGCATAAGCGGTTGTGCTGAACACACAGACCAGCATGAGCACTACGCAAAGGATAGGCAGGATTCGTTTGAATTTCATAAAGATTAACCACCTTTCATATTTCATATTTGATTTTTGCAAAGAAAAAGACCGCAAAGCTATGCCCTGCGATCCTGTTTCTTTTTCTGTTGTTTACGGCTTTACCGGCGCGATATGCCAGTCATCCCAAAGGCTTCCACGAATGGTCACCGAGTCGGTAAGGTTCATACTGAGCATACCAGTTGGCGTCCAACAATCGATCAGCCATGTGTATGGCGTATAGCTTCCATCAGGGAACCAGATCGGGGTGAACTGCGTTCTGCGCTTATAAGTTGAGTATTTATTGGACGCAAATTCGAATTTGGAGTTATAACCGGTCTGTGTGCGTTTCAGCAGTCGCCAGTATGTTTTGTACTGAAATTCAGGAAAATAGGTAACCGCAGTTTGTGCATCGGTCACTGCTGATGACTGATTGGTGCTGACATTGGCGGTTGTATATTGATTTACGCCATACCCTGATTTCATGGTTTTTCCGTATGCGGTTGGGTTTTTGTCATCCGGCACGATACTCATGGATGCGGAAAGACTGGCATGGTAAGCGTCCCAATCGAACTCCCACCAGCCCTTGTCCACCCATTCGCCGTCATCCTCCCAGCTGCCTCCGCCTTCTCCGTCGCCGTGCCAGTTCCAGTCGCTTTCCCAAACCCAATATTCATGCCACCATGGACGCCAGATTCCCCAGGAGGACGATGTTGTCTGTGCCTTATTGGGAACGGCCGGCGCGGTATAGCTGTCGTTACGGTCATCCGCAACGGGGTTGGGCGGATCGTTGCCGGAGAGATCTACGATTTTAGCGGTGATGGTACCACTGCCGGCAGAGCCGCCTCCTGATACCGCCACCTGAATGGTCATAGTCTGCGGTGTGGAAGGTGTCCGCCACCGTACCCACACAAGCTGGCGGTCACCCTCCGGATAATACACTCCGCTTACGGTATAGGTTTGACCGCCGATAGTGAAGCGCACCGTCACCGGGTGATCGGGATCGGCCTGACCGCCGCGAACTGTGACTGAGGTGATAACCTCAGTATTAACCCGGTACTCATAATTATAAGTTGTAACTTCAGGCGGATCGGCCAGTGTTTCATTGAACCGGACAATTCCAATGCCGAGAGCTGCGATGATATCTGCGTTGGAAGCCGGGGATGTCCGGGAACCCGACCATGCAGGATAGCCGAGGTCGGGTGTTTCGAGGAACATTGCAAGAGGTAAGTTTTTATGGCTGAGAGACACCATCTTGCTGCGCAGCCCTCCACCCAACTGCTGGTCGTAAAGTGCCGCTTCGGTAGCGGTCATTGCCATCTTGATGCCCTGGAATGTCATGTATGCGATGGGCTCCAGCAGAAGCTTATACTCGCCGTTGATTAGTATATCGTAGTTCATGCCGGTAACATCGGCAATACGCATTAAAACATATTCCGAGCAGAAATATCGCTTAATTTCCTCAATGCTGGCTTGCCCGCTGTCGGAGCTTATAATTCGTGGAAGAGGTATTTCAACTTTTATACACGAATATGTTGACGTAGATGGTGTAATAGAGCTTCCATTTGTATATGCTATCTTTGATACTTTTCCGAAATGTACGGCTACCGCGGGCGTTTTATTGGTGAAGTCAATGGGAGTGGTGACTGCTGTTCTGTCACTTCCCCGAATAACAGTTATCCTGACACCCTCATTCCCGGAATTCCAATAGTTTTCGCTTGTACCACTGCCCATTCCGCCGCCACCGTGGTCTATGTTGCCATCCCCCTCAGCGTAGGCTTTAATAGGCAAAACTAAAGAAATCAGCAGTACTAATGCGAAAAAAATGCTGAGTTGTCGTTTCATTTAAACCCTCCTTGAACAACAAAAAGCACCGAAAACTCGGTGCTTTTAGCTTATTAAAGAACTATCTTCAGTCCATATCTCCAACCTGTTTATTGATATCACCTTCACCACCTACTGTTTTTTGATCAACAGCCCCACCTTCATCGTCTATCCAGCCAAATCCGGGGACATAAATCTTGCCATCTTTTTTCTCACCACCTGAAGGTTCCTTGGGTTCAGTTTTTACCGTATCCTCCGGCTTATATTCGGGTGCTTTGCTTGTATCTTTTGTAGAAGTTTCCGGCTTGGGTGTAGGTTTTTCTGTAGGAGCTGCAGGCTTGGTAGGCTCTGCCTGCAGGCTTTGATCCTTACCGCTGGAATCAGCTGTATCCGTGCCTGCGGTCACGACCGGTGTTGCAGTTGGATCAATAGGTGAAACGCTTACCTCCGGTTTCGTTGTCGGCGCTGCGGCGGATGTCGGGGGTTCCGCACTGGGGTTGACTACCCCCGACATGGTCGGAGAGGGCTGGATTGGCACATCTACCGGCTTTTCTGTCTTGAATTGCGAGGATATGGCTATGACAAGGACTACGCATACCACACCGAGTCCGGTTAGGGTGAGCCTCTTTTTTGTTTTGTCTGTCAGTTTCATTCAAACTACCTCCTTTTGTGTAAAAGGTTAATGTGTTTTTTCAATGACACACCATACTACAAGTTTTTTCAGAAGTCCAGGAAAATCCGAAAATTGTTAAAACAAGGGCATATATTTGGCCTGTACTTTGAGGTTGATCTGCATTGGGGGGAGCAATTTACCCCCGAACCGAACCGGAACCTCCAGCCGAATTACCGCATCGGCTAGAAAGCCATCATTATTGTCGGGGCTGCCGGGTGCCAGCGGCATATTCTGCAAGTCCACCGACAGCCTGGAGAGCTTGAATCTACCACATCTCCGGCGTATTTCACATGATAGCCGCCTGCATAACGCAGCCCCAGCAGTTCGTCCAGAAGTCCGTAAATGTCACTATAGTCCAGACTTTCTTCAAAATCATCCGCCGATGGCTGATAAGCACCGCTGTATCCTTCTCGCACTCCGTGATAAACATCATCATAACTGTCGTTCACTGTCGAAATGACAGCGGATTGTACTGCGTCCCGAACACCCTGTGCAATAATAACCAGCCGAATGTATTCGGATATGCCGCAGAAAATGATGACCAGCGCAAGGGCAACCGCAATTATGAGCGGAAAAGATGTTCCTTTTTTATCTTTCAGTATAACACATAATTTTCCATTTGTCATTTCCAGTATACCTCACTTTTTCCGCTGGCACGAGCCTGGAGAGTGACAGGAAAACTCCCGAATCCTCCGAACAGACCGATATCCGCCTGTGTAGTCACCGTCACTGTAAATTCCTCGTTGAGTTGGATTTTGCCGGATTTCGACCATGAGATGTCAGGATTCAGGCCGGTCTTTTCCGTGAGTACCTGTGCCCGCAGTGTCGTTTCGCTACCCACACGCCCAGCAATTTCGGCTTCCCGGCAGAGCTCCGTGGCATAGGTATCCAGCTTATTTTTGGTGACGAACACCGGCAAAACACTAACCGCCACGGCGATGACCAGCATCACGCACAGCACCAGTACCGCCACATCGATATAACCCTCGCCCCGTTTGGAGTGCAGCCGTTTCAACATAGGCGTACCCCCTCGTTAAGAGTTGGCGGCTGATATGCTTCATCTATCGCATAATCACCCTCTCCCAACCCCTTGTCCACGATGTTCCAGAGGACGTGCCCCATTTCTTCGCTGTGCGCCACATTCTGTTCATCCAACCAGTAATTACTTACCAACTCCAGCGGATTTTCAAAGCGGATCAGGTATTCTGCGTAATCCGGACTGCATGCTTCCATCAGTTCCTCGTACACCAGCTTCACCGCGGCGATTTCCGCAGCCTGCCCGATCAGATCGGATACAGGTTTGTTCTGGAGCTGCTGGATGTAGGAGCGGTAGTTCGCTTCCATCTTTTCCTGCAGCTTTTTTTCTAATTTTTTTCGATCCATATCCATGAGATTTCCTCCTTTCTAAAACATGTTGCCGAGGGAACTGACTATCTCCATAGCAATGATGGCAAGGTAAGTAAAGAGAAAGCACATCAGCATGACAAAGGAAAACACCCGGATCTTCGGCGGGATCTTCTGCGCCTGTCCTTTCAGCCGCTGCAGTTCCAGTGCCTTGAAATCATGTGTCAGCATCTGAAAGTATACGGCGCTGTCATCGCCTCTAAGGACACCGATGAGTCCTCTCACCACATCGGAAAGCATGGGAGAATTCAGTCTTGCCTCGCACCGGGTCAGCGCCGCCTCATAACTGGAGGAGCGCATGTCGGCCGTCAGCACGTCCAGCTCATGGGCAAAGGCGGAGCCAGCGTTCTTCTTATAGGCTTCGATCATTGCCAGCACATCCCGGCTGGCCTTGAGAGTTTGCTCAATCGTTGCCACAAACCGGGGCAGCTCGCTTTCTACCTGCTCCCGTTTTTCCCGGAGCTGCTCGTCGGCTCTTTTGCTTTCCTTGAAATAGGTCAGCAAAGCCAGAATGACTAACACTGGTGAGAGCAAAGGAAGCAGCACCAGGCTTGGGATCACGCCCAGCAGGATGGCGCCGGCCTTGACAATGGCATAGGCCGAGTACACCTCCGGCGTCATGGGAATTCCCGCTGCCTTGAGGATATTTGTCATCCGGCTTTTCTTGTACTCGTCCATTCGGATATATTTTGAAAGCTTCACGGCGCCTGACATCAACCAGGCTTCCACGGTTTTTGCGGCTTTCTTATCCTCTTTTCCAGCAGACAGCATGGCTTTGGCAGCGCCTATGGCCGGCAGCTTCAGTACCTCCGCCAGAATAAAAAACAGCCCTGCCGCAAACAAAGCCGTAAACAAAAATAGTAGAGATTGCAAATAGTTTCACCTCCTGAAAAGTTTAATAATAAAACGACCACATCCATGCAGCGGTTATGATATCTCCGATTTTGTCGATAGCCGCGGCTATCGTTTGTACTCAATGGGTCGGGTCAGCTTAATGACGAATGCCATACTGATGAAAATGGCCGCCCCGCACACCGCAAGAATGATCTGTCCCACTGCTGTATACATCAGGGTATGATACCAGTCCCGGTTGAGCATGTACATGACAGGGATATTGCCGATGACCAGGATTGCCATGATGATGAATTCCTTGCGTGGTTCGGATACCAGAAATTCCAGTTCCGCGTTGACAATACGCATATCACTCAGCTTACTGACAATCGGCGTCAGCGTGGTTTTCAGGCTGCGGTCGTACAGGCAGGCACAAATCGCGTCGATCCACTCATGAAAGACCTCGTTTTGGATCTTCGGTTTCATGGCATGGAGCGCGGTTTCCACATCTGGATCAATCAGTTTTGTCTGCGCCAGAAATTCCGTGAACACATTCCGCACGGGCGGATTCAGGTACTGTGCGCTTTCTTCCACTGCCGTCAGGATATCCTCATTTCGCAGGTACGCCGTGGTGATGATGGAGAGCGCCGTTTCCAGTTCCGCCGCTACGCTCTTTTTGTAATGCGTCGCCGTCAGCCGGATGATCCAGAAGGGCAGAAACATAAGCCCCACCGCAAGCACCGGCACGAGGAACACATTGCCCAGAAGGATGGCGAGGCTTGCGCCCACCGCAAACAGTAAAAGTGAGGCGGCGCAGACCATGGAGAATCGCTTGCTTCGGCCGGTGATTTTTAGAATTTCCTGCACCTCTGTAACTTCACGGCGCAGGTAGCCGGTCTTTTTCCGGTGGGTCGTTTCATTGATCTCCGCCTTGATGCTCTTGTTTTTCCGGGTCAGAAAACCGAACAACCCATCGGTAAACTCCAACGGTGTGATCCCAAACAGTAAAAAGGCGCCGATAATCATACCGACACAGGCGAAAAGTAAAACAGTGGTCATACCGCGGCACCTCCCATCGAAATAATTCGTTTCAGGGTGTCCTGCGGCATGCCGTTTTCGAGAAAACGCCTCTGCAGTCCGGGTGAGATTCCCTGTACCACACCATGCTCGCCGTTGATGATGAATTTGCCGTCCTCCATACGGTTCTCGGCAATCTGATACCTAAACAGCGGGCGAAAGTTTCTTGTGCCGTCCGGCAGGATCTCGCACTCCATGATTTCCATAACCCGGCGCGCTTTGTTTTCGAGCTGCTTGCAGAACACCACAATGGGATACGCTTCCGTTACATAGGCCATGAGGGTTTCGTCGGACATGTCGACGGCGCGCTTGCAAAGAGATACCATTCTGCGGTAGGTGGCTTCACAGCTGTTGGAGTGGATGGTGGTCAGAACTGCCACGCCAGTGCGGGCAGCTTCCTGCGCCGCGTTTGCTTCCGCGCCGCGCATCTCTCCAACAACCAGTATGTCGGGGTTAAAACGCAGGGACATATCCAGCAGGGTGGTCTGGTCGATCCGCTGCCGCTCGTTTTCACTGTCGCGGGTCAGGGTATGGATGACGCTGTTGCAGACTCTGCCGTCCTTCCGGCGCACCAATGCCAGCTCACGAGAGCCGTTCTCAATCGTGAAGATTCGTTTTCCATCGGGGATAGTGGTTAAAAGCCAGCCTGCCAGCGTGGTTTTCCCAGAGCTGGTGGCTCCAGCTACACAGGTGGAAACGCCATAACGCAGGCATTCCGCCAGAAAGCCCAGCATCGGCTCGGTTGCGGTTCCTCCCAGGATAAAATCCTCCTTTTGCATCGACTGCGGATTGACAATACGGATACTTGCCGCTACTCCCACATCCTCGTCCACCACCGGCGCTTTTAATACCGCGATACGGATGTTCTTGGAGAGATGCCCCAACACGGTGGGGCTGGCGTTGTCAAGCACCATGCCGGAAACATGCAGCATACGCCGCACCACATTAACGGCATGCTCGGGCGAGTCAAAGTGTTCGTCCAGCTTTTTGGTGACGCCGCTGCTGTACTGCACCTCCACGTCATCCCACCCGTTCACATCGATTTCCTCGATGCCGCTTCCGAAGATGTACTTGGTGAGGAATGAAAACTCCGCCATTTCGGTGTAGAGAGCGTCCACCAGCTGCGGCTGTGTCATGCCGGAG
>DAINBV010000106.1:0-10973 GCA_036732725.1 Geobacteraceae bacterium
AATCTATTCTGAAAATCAAACCCTCCATCAAGTCATAATAATTCGGGAACTAACACTGGTGATATGTCCCCGAACGAGGTGCTTATGCTGAGCTGCTAGTTCATACACCAAGCGCGTCATGTACGCAGGGTTAACCAGAGTCAACTTCTGACCGGAAGGGGTGCTGATATCTCGTTCCGGCAGGCGCGTCAGATAGGGATTGGGGGGAGAATTGGGACCGGACTTGACATACAGACCACCAAGACTCGCCGCCCAACGACGGTAAAGAGCATCTTTCTCAAAGGCTGATTGTGCCTCAACCCTGGCGTTTTCCAGGACATCCTGTCTCGCCTCGTAACAAAACCAACCGTACGAACAGGCCAAGAGTGCCGTCCAGGCAACGCCTATCACAATGCTGTTCCTGCGTATCCGGTCCTGGGTGAAATACATGGACGCCACCTCGCTTGAACTCGCCGCGAACGTACAAAAATACGTTACCGGTACTCATAGCATACCTGAACAGCAGACAGACACTGCTCGGATTTTGTCCGATTTTTTTATCTTATTTTAATGTTTATATCTCTACGTGTTTATCCTAGATGACCTGCGGCAGAGGAACGATAAAGAACAGGGTTGGAAATTTCAGTTCAAGGAAGGATATGAGGCATATTTGAAATTCGAACAGATCGAATTCCTGCACAACTGTTCCGGCTGGTGCATCCCCCGGCAGATCCGGGGGATGCACCAAGATAGTACTATTTGATTGTCACGCTCATGCCACTGATATTGGCTCCATTTGAATCCTTGGCCGTAAAACTTCCGGCCACCATGGAAAAGTCTGCCGCGGTAACGGTGGCGCCCGCGACCACATCATAGGCCATGATGGCAAAATCTCCGCTGCCGATGCCGGCTTTCGACGGATCAAACTGAATCGAGAAATCAACCTGCTGTTGCGGCCCCTGGTAATTGGCGATCGGATCCCCCGCCGCCAAACTTTTTGCAATCCCGGTCAGGACAAATGATTCCAGGGAAGCTTTTCCATCGTCTTCCGAGCGAAGCGAGATAGTTGCCGGCAGTGCGATGCTGCCATTGATGGCGTAGATTGATGTCGCGGCCGGTAGCGTGCCACTGATGGAAAGCGTTATGAACTGTGACTTCCGCCCGACTTTTGAAAGCTGATCTTTGGCCGAGGGGAAATCATCCCCCAATGCCACCGCCCCCATGGCGGTGGTGAAGTCACCGGTCGCCGTGCTGCTCATGCTGCCGGAAGTTTCAGCTGTTTCAACTTCTACTTCCATCCTGGAGATGACTGATTCCAACTTGTCAGAGTCGCTTGCGCCGCTGGCTGTAGTGGCCATTTGAGACAGGGATGCCAGTGCCAGCGTATACGCCTGCGCCCCTTTGCTGGAGTTAGCCATGGTAGCTGTGTCGGGGCGTACCGGTTCAGTCCCGAGGATATCTCCGACTTTGAAGAGGTCACCCACCAGTTTGTTGGCATTCGCAATTGCCGTTGGCGTAACCGGTTGTGTGCCGTTTGAACTTGCTTTGCGCCAGGCAACTTCAGTCAGCGGGGTAACGGCAACCACCCGGTTGTTGGCGTTAGTTTCATTGACATTATCTACCAGGGCGTGCAGCGGTTTGGACGGATCAATGGTAACGCTTTTACCGGTCGCCTCATCAGTATAGGTACCACTGACTTCCACAACAACGGCACCACTATAACCGTTAAGAGGGGCACTGTATTTGCCGTCTATATCGGTTGACACGGGACCTGCCAGCAGAGCGCCCTTGGTTCCGTTTGCACCAACCGCGTACACGTTTACCGTGCCGGGATAAATAATACCTTTTGAAGCCGTTCCGGTAATCTTTGTAGTACCAGCAGGAACGGGAGTAGATGAACTGCCACCACCACTCCCCCCGCCACATCCGGCCAGCAGAGCAAGTGACAGTACAGATGCCAGTAACCATATAACGTATCGTATTTTCATAACAATCTCCCTGTGTGTAGTTTTCCCGGCCCGCCACAAGACGGGCCGGTTGAGATTCCTGCCTTAGAATGAAATCAGACCAATTGCTTTTTTGCTGACCAGGAAGGCATCTCCCGAATCAACCACGCCATCCGGTTGAGGTTTACCCGCCACCAGTGGCCCCACATCGCCACGCGCCTGTTCGGCTGGAGTCAAGGTAACCAGACCGGCGCTTGATAACAACGCTTTGAGGGAATCCTTCAAATCCACCTTGCCGTCGCCGTCAAGGTCACCGGTACTGGGCGTGACACCGGTCGCCAAAACGATCCGGGCGGTATAGGTATAGGTATTGGGGATCGCTGCACTGTCAACAAAACGGAAGTAAACCGTTTTACGGCCATCGCCCGGATCCAGCACCCACGGCATGGCTGTGGCCGAAGCATAGACTTCCGGTTTGGTGAATTTGACGCCATCGTTGGAGAACGACATGGTGGCCACACCATTACTGACCACATCAACGGCACTGAAACTCAGGGTTACGTTGGCTGACTTGGTGTATTTGGCGCCTCCGTTGATGGCAACGGTAGCGGTCATATCAGCCAGATGCCCGAAGACATATACCGCAGTTTTCACTGCTTCCTTATTGCCGGCTTTATCAACGGCAAAGTACTTGACCGTGACGGTGCTATTGGTGCCGGTAATGGTTAATTTGCCACCGTATTTGCTTGATGCCGTGGTTGGCGTCTTGCCATCAATGGTGTAGTAGATGGTCGATTTATCCACGGTTGACAAGCTGAGATTCAAATCACCACCAGGGTAGTTGCCGGGCTGCGGAGTAATGCTGGTTACCGGCATGCTGGAATCGAGAATAATCGAGGCTATCACCGGCGGATAGACTGCCCCGAGTCCGTCGGTAAACACGACATAGATGTTCTTGTTGCCATCCCCGGACGGCAGGGTGACCGGCACTTTGGCTGAATAGGTCACGACCGGGGTAATCTTGACCGTCGGCAGATAGGTTGCTCCGTTGTCAGTGGAGATAGCATAGGAAACGACCTTCAATTTGTCAGTAGCCGACATGGCCAGGGTCACATTGACCGACTTGGTGTAGGGAGCGCCATTATTGATCGCTATCTTGGCGCTCAAGTCAGCGGTATGCAGCGCGTAGGAGCCTGTTGTTACAGCGCCCACGTTACCAGCCAGATCGACGGCGAAATATTTCAGGACAATCGTGGCGGTGGCCGGAGAGGCGAGCGTGATCGAACCGGCATAAATTTTCGATTTTGTCGTCGGCGTTGTGCCGTCAGTGGTGTAGTAAATGGTAGCGCCGGCTTTCGACGACAGGTTGACCACAACCGAACCGGTGAAGAGTCCGGCTGGGGGATTTGCGGTTACCACCGGCAGAACATTGTCATGGATAATGGTCCTGGTGGCGGTGGTAACGTTGCCGGCCAGATCGGTGGCAACCACGGTGATGGTATTGGTTGCATTGGCAGTCAGCGTCATCGAGCTGCTGAAGGCGCCAGCGACGGTCGTAACGTCCACACCATTGACGGTCACGCTTTTAATACCGGATGAAGCGGTAACCGTGCCGTTAATAGTCTGATTAAGCACATTCACGTATTCGGCAGTCGGGGAGGTGATGGTTACCGACGGCAGGACGGCACTATGGGTTACGTTGCGGGTTACGCTGGTCTGATTACCGGCCCTGTCAGTGGCAACGATATTGATACTGTTAGCTGCATTGGCGGTCAGATTTACCGTGGCACTGTAGGTGCTGCCGGCACCGGCTGTTGCCGCAATGCCATTGATGGTCACTCCCTGGATATTAACCGGATCGGTAGCGGTGAGGGAAACAGTCTGGGTCGCATTATTTACATATGCCGAGGATGGCGTAATAACATTGACCGTCGGGAGAGTGTCGTCATGCTGGATGGAGAGATTGGCTGTTTTCTGATTGCCGGCCATATCAGTGGCAACAACAGCAATTGAGTTGATGGCATTGGCAGTCAGCGTGAGCGGCAAGTTGAACGCTCCGCCGGTTCCCATGGTCGCAGCAGCACCATTAATGGCAACACCCTGGATATTCACCGGGTCAGTGGCCGTTCCGCTGACCGTTTGATTCAGAGTATTGACAAATGCAGCGGTTGGCGCAGCTACGGCCAGCGTTGGCAGGGTGGTGTCAATTGCTATCTTGCTGCTGTTGGAAATATTTGTTCCGGCTGGAATTGACAGCACGGAAACGGAATTTTTATTGGCATCAATGATGGTACCGGTGACACCGGTGATATCCAGGAACTGACCGGCTGGCGTATCCTGTCCCGTGGCAGCAACCGTGAAGTTACCACTGAAGTTGCTCACATTGGCAAGGGCGCCGGTGTTGATGACGACACCGTTATTGAGGGTAATGGCCAGACCTGCGGTGGAGGAAATGGTCTGATTAAAGCTGAGGGCAACATTGATGCTGCTGCCGGCCTTGTATGCTCCCGGAAGTGTTGCTGTGGTGGCAGCTGCGATACTCGGACCAACCACCATAAAGACCAGCGGAGCAGATGTGACGACGGTACCAGTAACTGTAGGGTCAGCTCCCATCGCCTTGGCATCAACCGTTATGGTATAACTGCCGGGGGTCGTGGGAGGTGTCCAGGTGGCTGTACGTACCATGGAGTACCCCTGGGCGGAATAGAGACTCGGTACTCCGTTCATCGACATGCTACCGAACACCTGGTTATCCGGCGGGTTCAGCATTGCTCCTGCCGGTCCACCGGTTACGCGGTAACTGTATTCAAAGGCATTGGTATCGCTGTAGGGGACCAGCGTGGCCAATTTTGCCTGGGCGCCGGTGGCGCCGGTAAAGCCGGTCTTGGCAGCTGCGGTGAAGGTTACCGGCTGGATCGCTCCCGACTGCTGGGACGTTGCACTGGCTGTCAGGGTTACTGAAGCCGCCGGAGTCGTGACCGCAATCGGCCGCATCATGTCGTTTTCTTCATGGGAAAGGATATGACAATGGAACACGTAGAGACCGGGGATATCGAAGAGAGCCTTGATACGGGTCACCTTTCCGGGCGGGGTATAAATCGTATCCTTCAAGGCGCCGACTTCATTGGCAGCCGGAGGATAGATCGTCCCGGTAGCGGTCGGCAAGCTCGGGTTACCAGCTAGTCCATTGTACTGGGCCGAAACGGTGGTACCCATCAGCGGCAGAGCCATTGGCGGTGCAAACGGTAAACCGGCTGCGTCAAGCAGATCCTGACGGTTGATGACCTCGTAGGCAATCAGATGGGGATGCATGGGATGACCGTCGGGTGTCAGGTTGACAATATCCCACTCTTCAACAGATCCCAGAGGAATAATGTCATTGAGGGCAGTCATGTAGTCAACACCGTTGATGGTCAACGCCAGACGACCGAACTGATCCACCCGTTCCGCCAGATAGAGCGTTCTGGTGGCAGCCGGGGTAATGGTCGGGACCGGAGCGGCACGTAATGAGGTGATGGCAGCAGGAGCCATGGTATTCGGAATAGTTGCGGTAAAGGTCGGAACCACATTCAACAGCATGATTTCCGGCACAATGGCGGTCGGCAGCTGTCCGTTGAGAGCTGACGGCGGGTATTCACCGGTGTAGGGGAATTCGGGGCCGAGGTTTTGCAGAATCACCTGAAGCGGAAGCGGGTTACCCTGCGCGTCGGTCGGTAAGGTTACATTGGTAAAATCAACCAAAACGTCAACCCGCTCACCCGGCATCAGGACAATTCCGTTAGCCTGATTGAAACATTCGCCGGCTTTCATCGTAGCTACCGGCGGCGGATTGGGAACAATCGTTTCCGGAGCAGCACCGGCCGGACAGACCACCGACGTGGTAATCTTGGTCATATCATTGATCATCACCTTGACCGGTTTGGGGAGGAAGCCCTGTTCGGTGCCGATCTGCCAGATATCCAGGCCGGGGATCGGCTGTTTGGTAGTCTTGTCCACCAGGTTCAGGATATAGGTGCGTGAATCGGAGCCGTTCAGCCAACGGAAACGATAGACACGCTTTTCCACATCCTGCTTGGGCCAGACCTGACCGTTAACCAGGATGACATTGCCCCAGTATTCCGAAGTGATCGAGGGAAAGGTCATAGCGCCGGGGGTAGCAGCCGTTATGGGCGCAGCCGGGGTGCTCCTGTTAAGTGAACCATCGATATTCCGTGTGAAATATTCCACCGGACAGGCATAGGGACTGGCAGCGGTGGTGGCGGTAGCAATCGGAGCGGCCGGATCGCAGGGAGTGGTATTCGGCAACAGAGTTCCCGCGGCCAAGGCGCCGCAGGCATAGGGCGCCACCGCACCAGCTGCTGAATCGCAGGGTACATTGGTGAGCATGGCATTCAGATCCTGGATCGGTCGATCGGGAGAATACTGCAGGCCATTGGTGTCAAAGGCGCGATCCTGGATCGCCAGCAAATTTTCAAACGGGTACTTGGGGAGCACGGCCGCCCCCCCACCTGCCGGCGGGGTCTGCATGTTAATTTCATTGGCATCACGAATGATGTTGAAACCGGCCAGGCCGGCAAAAACGTTAAGATGGGTCAGCCCCATGGCATGGTCATGGTACCAGACCGTACTCGCTTCCTGACTGTTTTCAAACCGATAGGTGCCGGTGACAGCGCCAGGAATATGGGTGTTGGGTTGCCAGTTATGGCCGGTCTTGGCAAAATTGGGGGTAAACCACTGATCCGGGTTTCCGTCACTGTCATCGGCCACATGGGCGCCATGGGTGTGGGGAACGACTCGGTTGTAAGGAGCACAGCCAGGAGCGTTGGGACCACAGTCCAGGGTCGGGTCGATATTGGCAGGGTGGTAGTACGGGTTGGCATTGGGAAGTTCGTTGGTATAGAGAACACGGTGGGGGACGTTGCTCATGACTTCGAAGGTCGGTCCCGGATAACTGTGGGGCGCCGTGGGAGCGGTGTTAGTCGTCCCGTTATCACGCGCGTCGCCGTAGACCCACAGCGTATTGGGTGGTCCGGTGCAGCCGTTAAGCCCGGTAACACCTAGGCTCTGGGTGATTTCCCGCATGGAGACCGTGTACAACGGATCCCCATTCTGGATTCCGTTGGGGGTGTAGATGAAGCCGGGGGTCAGGGCATTCGGCACCGGGGTGACATACTTCAGCAGACTGTTGGCATCAAGAATCGGTTTGTTGAAGGTGTACAGGTTGGTAAGACCCGCTTGGGGATCAGTGGTTGATGCCGGGTTGACCCCCGGAAATGCAGTGGCACACGGTGCTGCTGATGAGACGGTGGCGATGGACAACAGCATGGTTGTTACCAGCAGCAGTGAATACCAGTGTACTTTTGTTCTGTTACGTATACTTCTCATAAATCCTCCTTTTCCAGACTTGCTTGGCAATTATCCATCTTCGGGGCAATCGCGCATCTCTTCGTTACGACATCATCCTCATGTTACCAATGCGACATTTTCACCACTTCTGTGTCCCCCACCCCCTTTCGTGAAACATAACTAACAGCACTGTCACTATTCCAAGCTCACTCCCAATCGCGTAACTCGAATTTCGTTTTGACTGCTCTGTACACTTGAAATTACTGGTCAACTTGGTTTGAGCTCAGAATAGCTGATAAAGCCATGATATCAGGTACGGGGATGACTGAAATTTGGATAGGAAGTTATGATACCGGTTCTAAGGGTTTGTCCTACACGAGGGATGGTTGAAAAAAAGGGAGGAATGGGTGAAATTAATAAATCAGACAAACTCCGATTATGCAGATTGAATTGATCGGTTACATTCACTATGGATTTGGTGTAGTGCCGTACGTAAACAGGGATTGAAAGGAGTTAGCAATGGGAGAATCAGCAGAGATGACAACCAAATTACTCTTTTTGGATGTGTGCATTAAGATCGAGAAACTATGCGCCGAGATTTATCACTATTTAAGCGAAATACATCGTGAGTATCCCGAAGCGTCACGGCTCTGGAAGAAGACAGCACTTGAGGAAGAAAACCATCAGAAGCAGTTCGAGCTTGCACGGCGAATCAAGGATGAAACCAATTTTACGGTCGATCCCGCTGATTTGAGTCGCGCCTATGTAATCCACAAAAAACTGATCAACCTGTTGCAGATCATCAAACATAAAGCGCCCGACCTGATCACGGCATTCTCAGCTGCGCTGGAAATGGAAGAACATATTGTACAGCTGCATGTCCAGTCAGCGTTGCGTTATGAGGACAAATCGGTGCAAGAGCTGTTCACGGCCCTGGGAGAGGCCGACCAGGAACATGTTACCTCATTGCGGAAATATATGAGCGTCCTGCTGTTGCCCCAGAGCGAGATGAGAGGATAACCACGGTTCCACGACAGATTACTTGCCGCTTTTTTCCCGCCTCAGCCGGTTGTTCAGTGCCTGCCGGGTTACGCCGAGCAGTCGCGCTGCCACCCCCTGATTGTTACCGGCGATTTCAAGCGCACGGGCAATCAGGACTGCTTCAGCCTGTTTGAAGGTTGGGAAAGATGAAAAACCATCGGTCGGCGCCCCGCCGTTTTCCATTGCATGGGGAAGGGAGAAATACTCCTGATCACGGGCAATTATTTTTTTCAAGAGCTGGGGAGAGAGTTTGTCCGTCGTCGTCCGGCTGACCAGATCGTGAATTATGGACTGTAATTCGCGAATATTGCCGGGAAACTCATAGGTAACCAACAAATCAAGCAACTCTTTGCGATAGGACAAGCGTCCCTTGCCGAGTGATTTTGCCGCCTGTTTGACAAAATGTTCCAGCAGTAACCCGATGTCGTTGGGGCGTTTACGAAGCGGCGGAATCTTTACCTGATGGGTGCAGAGCCGGTAGTAAAGATCCTTGCGAAACTTCCCCTCACTCATACTCTGCCAGAGGTTGATGTTGGTCGCGACCACCAGCCGGACGTTGCTTTTAAGCGGGTTGTCAGACCCGAGCTGGTAATACTCGTTCTCCTGCAGCAAGCGGAGCAATTTCACCTGAGACACTTCGTTCAGATCACCAATTTCATCAAGAAAGATGGTGCCATTAGCCGCTTTCATGATCAAACCTTCGCGATCATTCATGGCGCCCGTAAATGCTCCCCGGCGATGGCCAAAGAGCGTATCGGAAAAAAGTTGATCGTCGAGTCCGGCAATATTGATACAGACAAAATTCCCCTTGAGCCCGCTCAAGGTGTGGACTGCCTTGGCAAACAACTCCTTCCCTACCCCGGTCTCACCGGAGATCAGCACCGGTTGCCGCGATTTTGCCACCACATTCACATAGCGTAAAATGGAGAGCATTTCCGGATCCTGGGTAATGATTGACGGAATATGGGGAACCGGAAGCGCTCCGGCCTGTTCATCCAGACAGTCAAGATGCTTGATTTCTTCGTTGAGTTCACGCAGTTCCAATGCCCGTTTGATACTGGCAATAAAGCGGTTGATGGAAATCGGCTTGGTCAGGTAATCCACGGCGCCGGATTTCATGCAATCGATGGCGGTATCAATATGGCACTCGGCGGTGACGACAATCACAGGTACATACGGTTTACGTTCAGAAAACGCCTCCAGCAGATCACGGCCATGTAACTTCGGCATGCGCAGATCAGTCACACAGAGGGCAACCTCCTGCTGCTCAAAGAATGTGAGCGCTTTCTGGCTGTCATCAAAGGTGAGCACATTTTGATATCCATCGTGACAGAGAAACGACTTCAGCAACATCAACGCTTCCGGCTCATCGTCCACCAGAAGTATCGGTAAATTTTTATATTCACAATCGGCCATGTCAGGGACTCCATTCCGGGATGATAGACAGCTGTTGCAGGTGCAACAATTGTAGACAAGAATTCAGATTAATCAAGGATAAACAGCCAGTTGCGAATATTAGCAACTTTATTTGCTCGTGCAACCATCGTTGCGCACTCGCATCACAAGATTACCGGCTGTTTTATCAGGCAAATGTTATTTTACCTGCAACAATAATTGCAACCACAGATTATTCTTCCCGTGGATGGCCGCCTCAAGTCTGCATAAACACGACATCCAATAGATATCTGTACATGGCATGACATCTGCTCACTGCTTAGAAATAACCTCTATAAATTGTACAAACTTCCCGGCCCCGATTGATATCCAACAAAAGAGAGCTTCATGAACAGTGATCCGAAGAAACCGTGCGACCTGGAGAGTTCACCTGAACTATGCAGTTCTCAGATGATCAGGTTACGCCGTTTTCTGAACGCTGCGCCGTATCGATACATCGTTGCCATTGCGCTTGCCGTGCTAGCAATTGTGATGAGGCTGACGTTTTTACAGGCGCTCGGTTCTTGTGCCACCTACGTCACGTTTTATCCCGCCGTCATGCTGGCTGCGCTCTACGGTGGCGTCGGCCCCGGCCTGTTGGCTGCTGCCGTTTCAGCGTTGCTGGCAGATTATTTTGTTAATGATCCACAAGGAATATTTTTGCGTAACTCGCCGGCCGATTGGCTGGCCATGGTGATTTTTCTCTCAGGCTGCAGCATGATTTCATGCATCACCGAGGCGCTGCACCGCGCCCGCAAGCGTGTCATTGAATCGGAAAACGAGACCAGACTCGCCGCCGAACGGGCCAGCAGCATGGAGGAGAAACACGCCAGCGAACTGCAGTACCGGCTTTTATTCGATACCAACCCGAATCCGATGTGGGTCTTTGATGAGGAAACTTTCGACTTCCTCACGGTCAACGAAGCCGCCATACAACATTACGGCTACTCACGCGAGGAATTCCTCGGAATGACCATCAAGGATATCCGTCCCGCCGATGACGTGGCGCGACTGGAACACTTTATTCCAATACAGAGCGGCTCCGTTTGTGGCGACGCCGGAGTCTGGCAGCATCGCAAAAAAGATGGCACGCTGATCTACGTGCAGATCACCTTCAGTTCGCTTCCTTTTAACAATCGTCCCGGACGACTGGTAATGATTGATGATATTACCCAGCGTAAACAGTCGGAAGAGACCTTATTAAAATACAACCTGCTGGCCGGCAAC
>DAINBV010000107.1:0-10886 GCA_036732725.1 Geobacteraceae bacterium
AAGCATGTCACACCCAGGCAATGCAGAACTGCTGGAATTGCCACCTGGAAAAATCAGAATCACTCACCGGCCTGCCGCTGATCGGCACCAACAGCTTGTCACTCAACGTTCTCATGCCGATCGTCAACGTACGTGAAGCAGAAGGTATCCCTTCACTTTCCAAAGAAGAGAACGCAGTGCTGATGGAAATGCCTGCTATAAACGACGCAGCTAACCTGAATCTGGCTCTGACCTTCCCGACCAGCCCGAACACCGTTAACAAATCGGTTCGCTTCCTTGCCCGTAACAACAAAGGCCAGGTAGGTTCGGTTGTTCACTGCCCAGGCGGCCCTGCAGGTATCAACAATCCTAATCGTAACCCACAGCCGACTAACACAGACGGCGGCCACACCATCACTAAATCCGGTATCACTGGCGAAATCGGCTCAGTAGGCGATCCGACCTACGCTGCAGAAGGTTCATGGTTCATGGAGCCAGGTCACAGTATCGCCAGAAACCCTGACGGAATCGGTTACGAAGCTTGCTTCAACTGCCATGCAGACACCGTACGTCTTGGCCAGGATCCAATCACCTACTACCGTAAAAACCCATGGGTCATGAAGTCAATCGGAGCACCTGAAGCTCTGATGCCTGGCAGCCACTACGCTGACAAGCGCTACATCAACCCGGCAGGTGGCTACAACTGCAGCTGCCACAGCAAAGATGCACTGGTACACAACGGCGATGCCACCACAGGTCCTTGGCAGTTGGATGTTCTTCCTGAAGTTGGAACAACACCTCCTCCTCCCCCAGGTCCTGACGGAGCAGCTCTGTACACCCAGAAATGCGCAAGCTGCCACAATCCGCTGGCAACATCGGCCAAACAGGGTTCAACGTTTGACGATATCAAGAACGCATTGGCTCTGCCTTACATGTCCTTTATCAGCTTGACTGATGCTCAGATTCATGCCATCGCCAAAGCACTCGGCGGTGAATAACCCCGGCTGATTATGTAGCTCCCGGTGCCTGCCACCGGGAGCTACAGCCGAACCCTCAAAAGCAAGATCGTATGACAATTGAAATGAAGATAGATGATACATGCAGAGACTGAAAATTTATATAAAGAGCACTCAAGCCTCCTCCGTAAGGGAGGCTTGACTTTTTTTTGCTGGTAAGGCAAAGATGGCAGCCATCAATGAGTCGGCTGACCTTGATAGATGCACCGGTTTACTATCTTAGTTATTAATATCTCCGATACAGCGGTATCACTACCACTCACACTACGAGTTACAAAAAAGGAAGAAGATCTATGCGTAATGCTATCATCACAGCCCTCGTTGCACTGCTTGCCATGCCGGCTTTTGCGGCAGAGGCGCCCAAAACCGAAGATCAGAAGACCCTTTACACCGTTGGCCAGATCATGGCCCAGTCGCTTAATGTCCTGAGTCTTACTCCCGATGAGTTCGAGTTTGTCAAGCAGGGGATCGTGGACAGTGTCATGAGACAAAAGCCGCAGGTGAATCTGAATGCCTACAAACAGAAAGCCCAGGATATGGCCGCTGCCCGCCGTGATGCACGTGGCGAAAAACTGCTGGCTTTGGCAAAGGATTATACCGAAAAAGCTGCCAAGGAGCAGGGCGCTGTTACAACCGCCACTGGTGTGATTTATCAATCACTGCTTGAAGGGAAGGGTGACAGCCCGACTGAATCGGACAAGGTAAAAGTAAACTATACCGGCACACTCGTGGATGGTACGCTGTTGGACAGCACCGAGGAACGTGGCAAGCCGTCCGAATTCCCGCTTGCCGGCACCATGAAATGCTGGGTTGAAGGAATTAAGATGATGAAACCGGGTGGCAAGGCCAAACTGGTCTGTCCGCCGAATACTGCCTTAGGCACGAAACCATCGGGCACTACTCCGGGCAATGCCACCTTGTTATTCGATGTTGAGTTGCTGGAAGTTATTAAAAAATAGTTCCAAGCCATCCGGATATATCGCATGGAATAAAGAATAGTTAGGGGGCAGGCCGCTTGATGAGGAACAAGTGGCCTGTCCTTTTTTTAGTTCTGACCGCTCACCGTCTCGGGAGAATTTGTCGCTCAGTATGCTTGTTGCTTGACTTCCTTCCAGAAACTACTTAATTTATGAATTCCTGACCTCACGGATATAATCGTCTCCGGCTTATTACGGTTTCCATCAACTATTACCATGGATTACAGCCACTAATCTTTACACACCATGTTGTTTTTTCGTGATTGAACGGCTGATTCGTTTTGACAAATCGGCATTATATATTATCATAATGAGTGCTGTGGTTATCATGCAATGCTGCAATGAAAATTGATCGAGTTGAGAGGTGCTGATGAGTAGAATGACATTGAGGAGAGGCCCGTGCAAACACCTATGGAACAGATAAACGATGATAATCTCTATCAGGATGCATTCCTGCAGAGTGTGTTTGACGCCATTCCTGCCTTTGTCTTTATTGTTGACGAGGATGTCAGGCTACACTTCTGGAATGCGCCGGCGCGCCAATTGGTCGGTAATGACCCGGCGCAGGTATATCTGAAACAGGGTGGAGAAGCGCTGCACTGTATTTATTCGATACAGGAAAAGGAAGGGTGTGGAAGAACACACTATTGCAGCGAGTGCGTCATACGAAATACGGTTTCGAAATCATATCGGGAAGGCAAGCCGCTGCGTGATTTTGCCCGGCTGCAACGCTTGGTCGGCGAAAGCGTCACCGAGGTGTACCTGCTGGTAACCGCTTCACCGTTTCATTATCAAGGGAACGATTACTCCCTGCTCCTGATTGAAGATGTCAGCCATATACTCGATGAAACCCTTGAGAAAAACGAGCCGGAGCCGGTAAAAACCGAACCTGCCATTACACTGACCGCCAGCGAACGGGAAATTCTGATCTGGTTGAAACAGGGAAAAAGTTCATGGGCGATTGCCCAAATTCTGGAAATGAACGTGCGTACCGTCAACTATCATGTGTACCATATCATTGGAAAGCTGGACGCCATGAACCGGACCCAGGCGGTTGCCATTGCAATGAAGATGGGATTGATTCACGAAAATGATTAGACGTTTTACCTGCGGAAGGTAAGGTGGCGTGGGGTAACACCCCTGACATAAGAAATGAATATAAAAGGGACAGGCGTTTCATAGAAATGCTTGTCCCTTTTTTATCGCAATGGGCAAGACGCAGCGTTGGGCGTATACTGTTACGTGTAGCAACAGAGTATAACGGATCGTGAACAGCTGCGCGAACCGCTGCGCGAACCGCTGAAAGAGAATAACCATGGATACCAGACTATGTCGTTGCGGAGCTCAAGATTCAGTGCTGACCTGCCAGGGGTGTGATGGCGAGTCACTCCCCTATTGGTGTGACACCTGTCAACGGTTGGTGGCGGATAAACGTTGTCCGGAGTGTGGACTGAAATGCCGTAAAGTCCGCCATAACAGTCAAGGGAAAAAGGATAGTTAAGGAGTTGAGAAGCCATGCATGATCTATTACCGGAAGGGGAAGAATTGCGACGGGCCGTCAAATGGATTTCAGGCAACCTGCAGGAAAATGCCGGCCAGCCGGTTCAGCCGCTGGTCAATCAAGCGATCTTCAAATTTGATCTGTCGCCCAGGGATGCCGAATTTCTGATCGGTTTTTACCGTAAAGCTCAGTGATGCTGTCAGAGGAACTGAATGGTTTCTGAGGTGGCGCTCTCGTGGCTTGTTCTTATGCCCTGCTTGACTTTCGGGGCTGCTCTCGCTATACCGGTTCCATGAACCGTTTACTGCTCTCAATCGTAGTCACTCTGATGCTGGCCTTTCCGCTGACCTCTCTTGCCACCGAGGAGTACGCCCGCCAGACCGGTCGCGCATGTTCCTCCTGCCATGTTGATCCCTCCGGCGGCGGGGAACTTAGCTCTTCCGGAGCATCGTTCGCCGCAACCTTGAAAACCGAGGTGCACCAGCCCGCCATTTCCCCAACGGCACACCTGTTTCGTTTTGTCGTCGGATACCTGCATCTGATCACCGCTTTTCTCTGGTTTGGCACCATTCTGTACGTGCACCTGGTACTCAAGCCGGCTTACGCCTCCGGTGGACTGCCACGTGGTGAAATGCTGGTCGGCATCATCTCGATGGTGGTGATGGGGATTACCGGCGTCATCCTGACCCGTTTCCGGGTTGGCTCCCCCGAACTCTTGTTGCAATCCCGATTCGGGATTCTACTGCTGGTCAAGATCGGGTTGTATCTGGTCATGGTCAGTTCAGCGGCGTTTGTTGTTACCGTGATCGGGCCGCGCCTGCGCAAAAAACGATCGACTACTTCTCCGCTGGTTGTCAGCGGCGACATGAGCGCCGAAGAACTGGCGATGTGTGACGGCAAGGAGGGACGGCCCGCGCTGATCGCCTTTCAGGGAACGATCTATGATGTCACCGCCAGCCGTCTCTGGAAACAGGGAAACCACATGGGGAGGCATCAGTCCGGTAACGACCTGAGCGAAGCGCTCTCCCAGGCGCCCCACGGGGCGGAGCTGGTGACGGCGCTTCCGGTTGCCGGTCATCTGATGACAGGCGCCAAACGACCGGCCCCGCTGCACGAACGGGTTTTTTACTTCATGGCTTACATGAACTTGGTGATTGTCTTTCTGATTGTGCTGATACTGGCTCTCTGGCGTTGGTGGTAACCCCGTAGAGCTTGCCATGGCGCCCGCTGTAATCCTGCCGGGAAGTGCGTACTAATTCAAAAGGCGGCCAATTGGCCGCCTTTTGAACGTTTCCCTTTCCCGGTATCAGGCAATCTGACCGGTGCGAGGAGGTGTCTGGCAGATTTGATTATGCATCTTGAACTTTATCCGCTTTGTCACGATGAGTCGTTGCAACAGATACACTCAAAATCCGAACATTGCCTGTGTTTTGCCGAGCTTCCACTGTAGCGTGCCGGTGATACGTTCAACTTTACCTTTGACTACCAGTCCGGTGTTGGAACAAATTCTGCCGGTGATCACTTTTGCCATCCCGCGAAGCGTGTGGAAAATGCCCTTGGTCATACGTACTCTGCTGGTTCTCATGACAGGCCTCCTTCTCTCCTGATTGTGGAGACTCCCTGAGTCTCCGTGGCGCTAAGTAATTCATCCTGCTGCCGTCATTATAGCAAAATTCCCGTTGCGGCTGTAAATTGATTTGCAAACCGGTAATCGCAGGATGCACCTGTTCTTTGTCACGATGTAATTTTCGTCTGTTCGATAAATAGGTTGACACGCGCAAATTATATCTCATATCTTCCGGTCATGAAAAACGAATATGGTAGCAAATATGAAGTGTCAGCTCCCCATTCCAGCGTCAAGCGGGAGATATTTCAGAGCAGCGCTGTTTTAGCTTTGATTATTGTTGCTGTTTTTGGCCTGTTCCTCTCGGTTGTGCTCTATTATTCCGAAGTTTCCAAAGCGCGGGCCGTCATCAGCCGAACCAATAGCAGTGTTGCATTATTTATTGACAGCTATTTTGAAATAATTAAAGACACGATCACGGTGCTGGAAGGGGATCAGGAGATCAGGAATGCCATGTCAGGTGATGAAAAAACCCGTCAACGCATTCTGAACAGCTACCGTTTGATTTCCAAAACCAATCAGAATATCACCTATCTCTATTCGGGCTACCAAAACGGTCTGATGCTGATCAATGACTACACACCTCCCGAACGATTTAATCCCACCACCCGCCCCTGGTATCAGGCGGCCATGGCAGCAAAACCTGAAATATCAATCGGTGTCCCCTACCAGGAAGTCAAAACGAATGAGTGGCTGATCTCTACCGGCAGGGCGCTGCAACAGCCCGATGGTCACTATGGTGGCGTGGTAGCGATTGATTGCAGCATGGGGCAGATTATCCGTCTGCTTGCCCGGCACGATGATTACCAAACCGAGTACAGTTTTGTCATGGATCGTAGCGGAAAAATTATCATGCATCCTGATCAGTCACTGGTGGGGAAATTACTTCAAGATACCAAGGAAGCTTTCCAACAGGACAACAAGGGGTATGTGAGCGCAAAATCAAATAGTTTTATTCAATACAGCCGCATTGCTTCAACCGGATGGACGGTCGTGACGGTGGTTGAAAAACGGGAAATAATCCGTCCCATCGTATCGCAGGTGGTGTTGCTGGTCGGTCTGAGTGGCCTGATCGCAGTGGTTTTAGGGAGCGTACAGAGTGTTCAACTGAGCCGGCGTTTATCCCGTCCGCTAGTCGAGCTTGACCGGAAACTCAAGGCGGTGATTGCCGGCGGGGATCTGGCGGCAGACGAATACATCTACCCCAATAACGAAATCGGAGTTATGGCGCGGGAAATCGGTCGGTTGGCGGAAAAAGAAATTAACGCCAAAAGCCGTGAGCTTCAGGCCAGCAAGGATATTTACAAAGCCATTTTGATCGCTTCTCCCGATAATATCGTGATTGCCGATCTTGCGGGGCAGGTGATCATGGTCTCTGAGATTGCCACGACCATGTTCGGTTATAGCCCGGGGGAAGAACTTGGCATGTCGATAATGGATTTTATCGTCCCCGAAGATCATCAACGGGTGCGGGACAATATGGAAAAACTGGTACAGGGAGAAAAAGTTTCCAGCTCCAATGAATATCGCGCCATTCGTAAAGACAGGTTCTGCTTTGACATTGAAGTCAACAGTGCTTTGATTCGCGATCAGCAAGGAAAACCTGCCCGCATGGTTCTGATTGCCCGGGATATTACCAATCGCAAGAAGGCTGATCTGCAGATCCAGCAGCTGGTTCATCAGCTTGAGATTGAACGGGATCAGGCTCAACAAAATTCACTGACCGATAGCATGACCGGTCTCTATAATCGCCGTTTCTTTGATAAGGTCTTGTGGACGGAATTCTCGATGCACAAAAGATCGGGGATGCAATTGTCCCTGATCATGATTGATGTGGATCATTTCAAAAGATATAACGACCACTACGGTCATCTTGAAGGGGACAAGTGTCTGCAGCAAATTGCCAACACTCTCAAGAATGTGGTTGAACGGGCCCATGATATCGTGGCTCGCTATGGCGGTGAGGAATTTGTGATTATACTTCCCGACACTGATCGTCAGGGCGCCATAGCCTTGGCTGGGTTGATCGGCAGCTCCGTGCAGAGACTTGCCCTGCCGCATGCCACCTCCGGTGTGTCCGATTTTGTCACCATCAGTCTTGGTGTCGCCTCGGCAGCAGATCATGAACTGTCCGATGCTGCCGAACTTGTCGAGCTTGCCGATCAGGCGTTGTATGCTGCCAAGAAGAATGGACGTAATCGCTATGAGCTTGCAACGCCAGCAATGTAAGCTCATGGCAATCGCGAACTGTTTTTTTCCTGGCTGGGCACGTCTCTGATGGATCAGTTCCCTTTGCAAGGCGGTCGTGCGGCCGCCTTTTTTGTTGCCGCAGCCCGCCTAAATGATTGTACTTCATCGTCTGTTGTGCGATGCTACCGGGCGCCTGCTTGAGAGTACATGCACCGGCAAGCTTTGGCCGGGAAAGAGCGTGAAAATACGAGTAGCGTCTTATTACTGAGCGAATCCAGGAAATGGGGGGGAGTACCCCGCGCTTCCGTGGAGGTGAATTGTAATGCCGAAAAATCGTGATGTAGCCCGCGCCAACCTGGAAAGCCTTTACCGGATCTTTACCGTGCCGGAAGCGCCTGATTCGACGCTTGGTGCCATTGATCAAGCGATTGCCGATGATGTTAACGGATTTTTGCAGACCCATATCGTTGCCATCGAACGCAATCTGGAGGAGATCGAAGCCGATTTTGCCTCCTCTGCCATCCCCGAAGAACCGACCTATGTCTCCGAATACACCGAATTCGTCAAGCAGCATCTGGTAGCCCATTCGGTTCATACTGCCGCCCCCGGCTTTGTTGGTCACATGACTTCGGCGCTCCCCTACTTCATGCTCCCCTTGGCGCGCCTGATGACCGCCCTTAACCAGAATCTGGTCAAGGTTGAAACCTCCAAGGCTTTTACGCCGATGGAACGGCAGGTGCTTGCCATGCTTCATCACCTGGTCTATCGCCGCTCTGACGATTTCTACCCGAGCTGGATTCACAACAGCCAACATGCCCTGGGGGCCTTTTGTTCCGGCGGTACCATTGCCAATGTCACGGCGCTGTGGGTAGCGCGCAACCGTCTTTTTGCACCGGAGGGTGACTTTCGCGGTCTGGCTCAGGAAGGGATGTGCAATGCCTTGAAATATCGTGGTATTGACGGAGTTGCCGTACTGGTCTCAGAACGGGGACACTATTCCCTGGGGAAAGCAGCCGACCTGCTCGGTCTTGGCCGTGATAACCTGATCAAGCTGCAGACCGACTCTCATAATCGCATCGATTTGAAGTTGCTGAGGGAAGAGTGTCGGCGCCTGCAGGATCGGAATATTCTCCCGCTGGCGCTGGTCGGCATTGCCGGGACGACCGAAACCGGCAACGTCGATCCCCTGGAGGAAATGGCTGATTTTGCCCGGGAACTTGGCTGCCACTTCCATGTGGATGCTGCCTGGGGTGGACCGACCCTCTTCTCCGACCGATACCGTTCGTTGCTGGCTGGTATCGAACGGGCCGACTCGGTCACCATCGATGCGCACAAACAGCTGTATGTGCCGATGGGGGCCGGGATGGTGGTCTTCAAAGACCCGACCGCCCTATCGGCGATTGAACACCATGCCAATTATATACTGCGGCATGGTTCCAAGGATCTGGGGAGTCACACCCTGGAAGGATCGCGACCAGGGATGGCGATGCTGGTGCATGCCGGTTTTTCGATCATCGGTCGCAAGGGGTACGAACTGCTGGTGGATATGGGGATCGATCGGGCGCGAACCTTTGCCGACATGATCCGGCGCCATCCCGATTTTGAGCTGACCAGCGAACCGGAACTGAACATCCTGACCTACCGTTACTGTCCTGCTGCCGTACAGCAGGCGCTGTCTGGAGCAATGCCCCGGCAACGGGGAGGGATCAATGATCTGCTCGATCAGGTCTGTCTGTTGCTGCAGAAATATCAACGGGAAGCAGGTAAAACTTTTGTCTCCCGTACCCGTTTGCACATGGCCCGCTATGGTGAGGAACTCACGGTCTTGCGCGTCGTGCTGGCCAATCCGTTGACCACTGATGAGATTCTGGCATCTGTTCTGGAAGAAGAGTGTGCGATCGTGCAGAGGGGTGAGATTCAGGCCTTGCTGCAGCAGGTTGAACTGCTTTGTACGGAAGTGGTGGCATAAAACGCACAAGGCGGCCAATTAGCCACCTTGCGTTGTTACCTGCGTTATTTTTCGCCCTGATCGGTCAGACTTTGCGCCCTTTACGACCGGCAACGACTTTGCCGTGGGGGGTGATGACGTGAACATTATGGTTCCGCATCATATGTAGTTTCTTTTCCATCATGATCGTGGCGGCTGCGTTGGGGCGGCGTTTCGGCATCATGGTTCTGGTGGTCATGGTTTTCATGGCTGCGACCTCCTCTGGTCAATCGGATCTCTGCTTCTGATACTGTTATTATACGCCACTAACCGCATGGCCGACTCTGAAAATATACAGCTGTCGCAGCTGCAGTCCCATTGTCATTAACTGAAGATAGATTGCGCTGTTATCAGAAACTATGCTATAGATAACAGGTATAGGCGTCTGAACCACAGGGACATCCCCGGTGGTTTTTTTTATGGGCGCGGAATGAGAGCAGACTCCATGAATCCAACGGCATTTTCATCACGACAGCTGCAATCAACCGTGAATAAACAGCAGAAGTCTGGCGGTAACGACCCGGCGATCCGGGGGGTGATTACGGCCCACCACGGTGTTGAAGTGGAAGTCTCTTTTACGACCGGCAAACGCCGCATGGTAAGGGTTAAACGGAATTCCGGACATGTGGTCGGAGATGATGTGGAGGTGGCGGGAGAACTGCTGCGGCGGTTGCCTCGCCGGACCGAGCTGAGTCGACGTGATGCCATGGGGGGGATCCACCTGGTGGCGGCTAACCTGGACCTGCTCGGGATCGTGGTGGCGCTGCACGCACCGCTCGGATTCATCGACCGGGCGATTGTGGCTGCCCGGGTGGCACAGTTGCAACCGTTCCTGGTGGTCAATAAATGTGATCTGGACGACACCGCCGGACTGCTGGCTGACCTGAAACGTATTTATGGCGATCTGCTCCCGCTGTTTGCCATCAGCGCCACCAACCGTACCGGTATGGAGGCGTTGCAGCGTTATCTCACCCAGGGGAACCGGGTTGTGTTTGTCGGGGCGAGCGGCGTTGGCAAAAGCTCGCTCTTGAATGCCCTCTGTCCGGCCATTGATCTCAAGGTCGGGGCGGTCAGTGATTATAAAAGCCAGGGGCGACACACGACTACCGTCTCTACGCTGCATCTGCTTCCGGAAGGGGGCGAGTTGGTAGATACCCCCGGTTTCAGGGATTTTGGGCTGGTTGAAATCCAGGTGGAGGAGTTGGCGATCCACTTTCCCGGTTTTGAGGAACATGGTGAAGTGAGCTGTCGCTTCCGCAACTGCCGTCACCGTACCGAACCGGGGTGTGCCGTTACCGAACTGGTGCAACAGGGAGAAATCCCGAGTGACCGCTATGCCGTCTATCTGGAGCTGTTGAGCGAAGTCGAGGCCCGCCAGAGCGAAGCCCGCAGCAGGGACTGGAAAAATTAAACAAGGAGTACCATCAATGTCTTTTGAATCTCTCGGCCTGCGCCCCGAACTGTTGAGTGCGATCGCCAGCCTCGGGTATACCAACCCGACCCCGATCCAGAGCGGGGCGATCCCGCTGGTCTTTGAAGGGTGCGACCTGTTGGCCGGCGCCCAGACCGGCACCGGCAAGACGGCGGCCTTTGCCCTGCCGATCGTGCAGCG
>DAINBV010000108.1:0-10347 GCA_036732725.1 Geobacteraceae bacterium
GGTTTGAGTGTTACATGATACTTACCCAGCCGTTCCACGACCCATTCCTGCCCCTGGGGGACAGTTTTAATGCCGGCAAAAAGCGTGGCAGCGACCACCACCAATATGATCACAACAATGATGACACCTGGCATGTGCAATCCTCCCTGCTGCTAGATTTTAACAACCTTCAGAATTTGCCCCTCGATATCAATCACCCGCACCGTATCCCCCACATTCAGTACCTGGTCGGAATAGCAATGCCATTCATCGGCGCCGAGCACTGAAATCCGGAAACGGACCACACCATGTCCATAGGTATCAGGCGTTCCCCGGATAATCATGCCGGTTTCACCGACAATCCCTTCTTTCGACAGGCCGGCGCTCGACTTGTTCCCCTTTGGCTTCAGATACTTAAACCACAACAGCGTAAAACTGATCGAGGCGACTGACCAGAGTGCAATCTGAGCGGCCATCGGAAAGCCGGACCAGAGCAGCACCAGCAGACCAACCACCAGCGCCCCCAGTCCAAACCAGATGATGGTAAATGACGGGATCACCAATTCCAGTCCAATCAGGCAAAAACCGAGCACGATCCAATGCCACCAGACAATCTGCATAACAACCTCCTCTCCGGTACACATCGCCAAGTATAGCAGAAAAAAGCTTATGCGCTGGTTTTCAAGGCGCTATAATCGGCCAGTATTCTGGCATGATCAAAACAAAGCACTTCCGGTAACTGATCGCGGAAAAACAGCTGAAGATTGGCGGCGTCATCGGCAGCCCGTGGTATGCCATGACCAACAGCATAATAGACGGTCGTGATGGTATGCATGCGGGCATCGCGACCAGGGTCGGAATAACACCCCAGCAGTTTGAGATCACTGATATCAAGCGATGTTTCTTCCCTGGCCTCCCGCACCGCTGCTGCCTCCAGACTTTCACCATAGTCCACAAAGCCGCCCGGCAAGGCCCAGCCATGGGGTGGGTTTTTACGTTCGATCAGCACAATACGATCATCGAGTTCAATGATAATATCAACCGTCGGGAGAGGATTACGATAGGTGGGAATTGTTATCCCGCAACCGGGGCAGATGATACTGCTCTTGCTCATGGCAACCTCCATATAAAAAAGGGGGGATAAAAAATCCCCCCTCTCCAAATATCTGTTGCGATAGATACGTTTGTATTATTTCTTTTTGCTGCCGCCGGAAGCTTTTTTGGAAGCTTTGAGTGGGTTGACTTTGGTATCTTCAACTTTGATTTCAACTTTTACGTGCGAAGCAAAATTACAGATTCCATTAGACCATTTTTTTGCCGGTGCCGGGTATGCATTACATACCTGCCCAATTGTGCCGGTGACTACACGTTCACAACCCTCGCAATTTTCAACGATTATCTGGCATGCTCCTCCTGGAAAAATACAACCCTGCTTACCCCAAAAGGTACATTCGGTACCTGGAAGTACGGTCTGACACTGCATTTTTTTCTTCCTCCTGATATTTTTCTGAAACGAGAATAAACTTTAACAAGTATGCGGGAAAGAAGTCAACAGGAAAAATCCGGCCTGGTACCCCTCTTTATCTTGACGGTAGTAGATTGGTATACTATTGTAATGCGACAAAAGACGTCTTATTGTCAATACCGCGGAGGTGAGTAGATGACTCGGATTGTGTTTGGAACATCGGGATGGCGGGGAATACTCTGTGACGATTTCACCTTTGAAAATGTCAAGGTTGTCATTCAGGCAATTGCCGACAACATCATCGCATCAGGGGAACAGCACAAAGGGATTGTACTCGGCTGCGACACCCGTTTCATGGGGCAGCGCTTTGTGGAAGAGGCGGCCCGTGTATTTGCCGGCGCCGGCATTACGGCTTACCAGTGTGAACGGGATGTTCCGACTCCGGTCATTTCCTACGAAATCCTGCGCCGCGGAGCGGCCGGTGCGGTTAATTTCACCGCCAGTCATAATCCTCCCGAATATAATGGTGTCAAATTTTCACCTTCCTGGGGCGGTCCCGCCCTGCCGGAGACCACTAAAGATATTGAACAACGTGCCAACTCCAAACTGGGAACAGTCTGTTACCGCTCAATGCCACTGGAAGAAGCGCAACGTGATGGACTGATTACACTGATCGACCCGCGCCCGGCCTATCTGGCTGACCTGGAAAACAAGATCGATTTCGATGCCATCAAGAAGATTGGCAAGGTTGCTCTCAACCCGCTCTATGGAACGGCACGGGGATACCTGGACCAGCCGTTCAAAGAACGCGGAATTCCGTATACCATTATCAATGACCACCTTGACCCCTATTTCGGCGGTCAACCGCCCGAACCATCCGAATCCCATATACCTGACTTCATTTCCCTGATCAAACAGGATCCGAGCATCCGGCTCGGCCTGGCAACGGACGGCGACGCCGACCGTTTCGGCATCATTGATGCCGATGGAAGCTATATTGAACCGAACTATATCATTGCCCTGCTGCTCGATTACCTGATCCGGGTACGCAAACTTGAAGGTGGTGTTGCCCGCAGTGTGGCTACCTCGCACCTGATTGATGCAGTGGCAAAAAAGCATGGTGTGCCTGTTTATGAAACACCAGTCGGCTTCAAATACATCGGCGAATTGATCAGCCAGAACAAGCTGGTAATTGGCGGTGAAGAGAGCGCCGGGCTTACCATTCGCGGCCATGTACCGGAAAAGGACGGCATCCTGGCCTGCTTCCTGGTGGCTGAGATGGTTGCCCGGGAAGGTAAAACGGTACGGGAATTGCTGGAACGACTCTACAACGAGGTGGGACAGGTGGTTACCCGCCGCGCTAACCTCAAACTTTCGGCCCAGCTTGAAGCAGCCTACGGCCAGAAAGTCGGTGCGATTCCGGCCGAAATTGCCGGCGCCAAAATAACCGACGTGATCACGATTGACGGCACCAAACTGCTGCTGGCCGATGGCAGCTGGATGCTGTTCAGAAAATCAGGCACCGAGCCGGTGGTCCGTCTGTATGGCGAAGCAGCCAATGAGACCCGCCTGAGCGAAGTGATGGAAGCAGGGAAGCAGTTCATTCTCGGATAATTTTTTGACCTGCGGCAAGGAAAAGGCAGGAGTAGTACGATAGTTTAATCACAGCAACAGACCTGACAAAGCGGAGGATAACAACCAATATGTGGGATTACACACCGATAGTAAAAGATCATTTTTTAAATCCACGCAACGTGGGAGATATTCCGGAAGCAGATGCGGTCGGAGAAGTTGGCAGCTTGGCATGCGGCGACGCTCTCAAACTGTATCTCAAACTGGATGACAAAAAAGAAAAAATTGTTGACGCCAAGTTCCAGACCTTTGGCTGTGCCAGCGCCATTGCCTCGTCATCGGCCTTGACCGAAATGGTCAAAGGAAAAACCCTCGACGAAGCGCTGGCCATCAGCAACCAGGAAATTGCCGAATTTCTGGGTGGTCTGCCGGAAGAAAAAATGCACTGTTCCGTGATGGGACAGGAAGCTCTGGAAGTCGCCATCTACAAGTACCGTGGCATGGAAGTTCCCGAGCACGATGCCGAGCATGACCATGGCCACGCCTACCCTGAATATGAAGGAACATTGGTCTGCAAATGTTTTGGCATCACCGACACCTTCCTGAAAAAAGTCATTGAAACCAACAAGCTGACCACGGCCGAGCAGGTCACCAACTTCACCAAAGCGGGCGGCGCCTGCGGCAGCTGTATCCCCAAAATCAAGACCCTGATCGCCGAAGTCCTGGGACAGATTTCCAGCCTGGCAGCCGAAAAGCCGAAACTCTCCAACCTGAAAAAAATGCAACTGGTACAGGAAGTGCTGGAGCGGGACATCCGCCCCATGTTACGGGCCGACGGCGGTGATCTGGAGCTGATCGACATCGATGGCGACACGGTGCAGATCGCCTTCCGCAAGGCGTGCTCAGGATGCGCCTCATCGGGCAATACCGCCCGGTTTGTGGAAATGAAACTGCGGGAACTGGTCTATGACGGTCTGCGGGTTCAGGAGGTTTCACAATGAAAGAGATCTATCTGGATAACAACGCCACCACCAAGGTAGATGAAGCGGTCTTTGAAGAAATGCGCCCCTATTTTTGTGAACTGTACGGCAATCCCAGCTCCATGCATTTTTTCGGTGGACAGGTACAGTCAAAGGTTAATGAGGCGCGTCAGCGGGTGGCACAACTCCTGGGAGCTTCCCCCGATGAAATCATATTCACCGCCTGCGGCACCGAGAGCGATAATGCGGCCATCCGCTCGGCACTGGAGGTATTGCCCGATCGCCGCCACATCATTACCAGCCGGGTGGAACATCCGGCGGTACTGACCCAATGCCGCAACCTGACACTCAAGGGGTATCGTGTCACCGAAATCGGCGTTGACGGCGCCGGACGTCTCGACATGGAAGAATACAAGAACGCCCTGGATGAAGATACGGCGATTGTCTCCTTCATGTGGGCCAACAACGAAACCGGCGTGATTTTTCCGGTGGAGGAAGCTGCCGCCCTGGCCAAGGCCAAGGGGGCGCTGTTCCATACCGATGCCGTGCAGGCAGTCGGAAAAATTCCGATCAACATGGCCGCATCCAGGATCGACATGCTCTCCCTCTCCGGTCACAAGCTGCACGCTCCCAAAGGGATCGGCTGCCTCTATCTCCGCAAGGGAACCCCTTTCCGCCCCTTCATGGTCGGCGGACACCAGGAAAAGAGCCGGCGAGCCGGGACTGAAAACGCCGCTGCCATCATTGCCCTCGGCAAGGCCTGCCAACTGGCCGGTGAAGCGATGGAGCTGGAAAACACCACGGTCAAGGTAATGCGTGACCGGTTGCAGAAAGCGTTGATGGCCGCCATTCCCCATGCCCAGATCAATGGTGACGGCGCCGAGCGACTCCCCAACACCACTTCGATTGCCTTCGAATTCGTGGAAGGGGAAGCGATCCTGATGCTGCTGTCCGAACTGGGGATCTGCGCCTCATCCGGCAGTGCCTGTACCTCCGGTTCGCTGGAACCTTCACACGTACTGCGTGCCATGGGAGTTCCCTTCACCTGCGCCCACGGTTCAATCCGTTTCTCGCTTTCACGTTTTACCACCAATGCCGAAATCGACACCGTGATTCGGGAAATGCCGGCCATCATTGACCGCCTGCGTCAAATGTCACCCTTTGGCCGTGAACATTTACAAAAATAACAACGGTATCCCATGCCTGTTACCTATGTAGCAATATTTGCCAAACTACACGACCCCCGCTGCCTCGGAGTTGCCAGAGAACTGGTTGTCTGGCTGTCGGAGCGGGGGTGCATTCCCTTGCTGGAACCACAACTGCGGCGCCACATCGAAACAGCACACAACGCTACCCCGCAAGAGCTGCAGGGGCTGGCGCAACTGGTGGTAGTGCTGGGAGGGGACGGCACACTCCTCTCCGTGGCGCGCCTGTTTGGCGACAAGCATGTGCCGATCGTGGGAGTCAACCTCGGCAGCCTCGGTTTTCTGACGGAAATCACCGTGGAGGAACTCTATCCGCGCCTGGAACAGTGCCTAAGCGGTGATCTGACCGCCTCGGCCCGCATGATGCTTGATGTTACCCTGCATCGTGAAGGGAAAAAGATCGAACACAGCTTTGCCCTCAATGATGTGGTAATCAACAAGGGCGCCCTGGCCCGTATCGTCGACCTGGAAGCGCGGGTCGATGGCCAGATGCTGACCACCTACAAGGCCGATGGGCTGATTGTTTCCACCCCCACCGGTTCAACCGGTTATTCCATGTCAGCCGGTGGCCCGATCATCCATCCCCAGATCAACTGCATCGTGATCACTCCGATCTGCCCCCATACCCTGACCAACCGGCCGATTGTGATCAGCGATGACTCGGTGATCTGCCTGACCGTCACCTCTTCCTTTGATGAAAAAGTGTACCTGACGCTGGATGGTCAGATCGGCTATGAGCTGCATGAGGGGGACTCGATCGACATCCGCAGGGCCAGCCAGACCACGCTGTTGATACCATCGGCCACCAAGAACTATTTCGAAGTTCTGCGTACAAAATTAAAATGGGGTGAGCGCTAACCTGCCATGCTGACCGAACTCTCCATCACCAATCTCGCCATCATCGAAAAGCTGCAGGTCTCTTTCCATGCCGGACTGACCGCCCTGACCGGTGAAACTGGCGCCGGCAAATCAATCATCATCGATGCGGTATCGCTGATCATGGGGGAGCGTGCCTCGCTCGACCTGATCCGCAGCGGCTGCGACGAAGCGGCCGTGGAAGCGCTGTTTGACATTTCCCAACTCCCCCTGATCAAGCTTGAATTGCAGGAACGTGGTTTCGACGCCGATCAGGAACTGATCATCAAGCGCACCCTCTCCCGCTCCGGCAAGAACCGTATTTTCATCAACGGCGGCATGGCCACCGTTTCCGTTGCCAGCTCGCTGGCCCGTTCCCTGATCAACATCTATGGCCAGCACGAATCCCAAACCCTGCTGCGACCGGAGAACCAGCTGCAGTTGTTGGACAGCTACGCCGGACTTTCCAAACAACGGGAGAACTTTGCCAAACTGTTTGCCGAGCTGGCCGGCGTTGTTGAAACCCTGACCACCCTCGACCAACAGGAACGGGAAGCTGCCCGCCGTATGGATGTGGCCCAGTTTCAACAGGAAGAAATCACCCTGGCGGAACTGCACGACGGTGAAGATGAGCAGTTGGAAGAAGAACGGCAGATCATTGCCAGCGCCGAAAAACGGCTCACGGTCACCAACCAGGCCTACGACGTGCTCTACAACGGCGACGGGGCGCTATTGGGACAGTTACAACACATCACCACAGCTCTCAAGGATATTGCCCACATTGATCAGACCCTGACGCCACTGGCCGGATCGCTGGATGAAGCCTACCTGCTGCTGGAAGACAGTGCCCTTTCCCTGAGAAACTATGTCTCCCGCATCGAGTCCGACCCGCAAGCGCTACAACGCATAGAAGACCGGCTTGATCTGATCTCGCGCCTCAAGCGCAAATACGGCGCAACCATTGCGGAGATTCTGCAGTTCAAACAGCAACTGGATCAGGAGATCGGGAGCTTGCAGGGGCGGGTGGAAGACCGTCAGCAGCTGGAAGCGACTCGCCAGCAGCTGGAGCAGCAGATTCGGGAACAGGGAGCTGCCTTGACCGCCCAACGGCGCAGCGCCGCTCTCAAGTTACAACAGGAACTGACCAGCGAAGTCGGCCAGTTGGCGATGAAAGATGCCGTCATCGAAGTCGCCTTTGAACCGTTCCCGGAACCGCGCAGCAGCGGCTACGAGCGGGTCGAACTCCTGTTTTCCCCCAATCCTGGTGAGCAAGCACGGCCACTGGCCAAAATAGCATCCGGCGGCGAACTTTCACGTTTGATGTTGGCCTTCAAACAGGTACTCCCGGAAAGCGACGTTCCGACCCTGATCTTTGATGAAGTCGATACCGGTATCAGCGGCGCCACCTCCGAACTGGTGGGGAAAAAACTCAAAAATGTGGCTACCCGCCAACAGGTCTTCTGCATTACCCATCTCCCTCAGGTAGCCTCGTGTGCCGACCATCACCTGCTGGTCAAAAAAAGCTCCGACCAGCAACGAACCACCACCTCCGTGGTAGAGCTCAGCCAGACGGAACGGATCGGGGAAATCGCCCGCATGCTGGCCGGTGAGAAAATCACCCCCTCGGCGCTCAACCACGCCGAAGTCATGCTGGCAGAGTTTGCCGGCTGTTGAAGTTTCTCTGCATCACCAGACAGTTGAATGGTTAGCACATGGGAGCTAACCATTTTTTTTGGCAACTGCGGTTGCTGGACAACGATCAACAGCAACCATCACCAGGAGTTGTGACATGAAAAAAGAAATGTCGTATGAAACCCGCTTTGTGCTCACAATGGCAATTGTCATGGTTGTGGCTCTGATTGTGCTGGTTGTGCTCAATAGAACCGGATATCTGGGCGATACCGGACTATCGGAGAAAGAGCAGAAGAAAGAAAAAACCATCATCGTTTCGGACGCCGAGAAAAGCAGTATCATGGCCGCCGTGCAAAAAAAAGTCGTCCCTTCCATGCGGGAGGTAGCCAAACAGGAGCAGATGTCCACCAGTTACCTGCAGTTGAACCGTACTCCCCCCGGCACCCCCGAATACGAGGAGTTGAAACATCAGATCGAATCGGAAAACAAACTGAAAAAACGCCCGGCGGTCGTGAAGGTCAAGGAATCCCCCAGCGCACCACTGCGCTACATTGACAAGAGCTCCCCCCGTGACCGTGCCAGCGATGCCTTCTACCTCTACCTGCTCGACATGGGGGGTGGCGTATGGCCATTTTTTTGCGTACAGAGCGTCGGCAAGGAACTCCCGAATCTTCACGAGTTCAGGATCAACGCCGATGCAAAGACATTCACCTTCAAAGCGATCGAATTCAAGAGCGAGAAGGTTGGCAAGGGGATCAGCCAGTATTATGACCAGCCGTTCAACGGGGAGATTTTCGCGGCCATGCAGGCGCTGGTAAAGGGACGCAAAGGGACAATTACCCTGATTGCTGGCAACGAGAACCGCAGCCGCACCATCAGCGAGGAAGAGATCAAAAGTCTCGACCGCATGATGGACACCTACCTGGCACTGGGGGGAAATCTTGAAATGTATCAACGTCCCGTCGGGAAAAAGAAATGACCGCTAACCATGCCACCCCATCCCTGTCTCCCTGGTGGGCCGCCACAGCGAGCGGTGCGCTGATATTCCTCGGCTATGCCGGTTTTGACCAGTTCTACCTGGCCTGGATCTGCCTGGTACCGCTGCTGTGGGGGATCCGCAACCAGACCCCTGCCCGCGCCTTCCGCATCGGCTGGCTGGCGGGGATCATCATGAACATCGGCGGCTTCTACTGGGCGATCCAGATGTTCCGTGACTTTGCCGGGCTCCCCTGGCCGCTGGCTGTTCTCGGCCTGCTGTTGCTCGCCGCGGCCAACGGTTTCCTGGTGGCTGCCTGGGCCTGGGGAACTCGCTTGATCACCCGTGAAACCAGCTGGAGTGTGGCCTGGGTCTCCCCGGTGCTCTGGACTGCCCTGGAAAAGTTCTGGCCCGAGCTGTTCCCCAACTACCTCGGCGCCAGTCAGTACCAGTTCCATCTGGTAACCCAGATCGCCGATCTGGCCGGTATCCTGGGGGTTACCTTCCTGCTGGTCTACTTCAATTCCGCGCTCTTTGCGGCGATTGAGCAGTGGCAAGCCAAGCGACGCAGCGCACTGCGACAGCTACTGCTGATGGCAGCAGTGATGGCAATGGTGGTGATCTACGGGCAATTCCGTATCAGCGCCGTTGACCGGCAGGCCGCGGCAGCCGAACATCTGACCATCGGTATGGTGCAGACCAACCGTGGCGCCGGTGATAAACGCCATCACCCGCAAAGCCTGTTGCGCGAGCATCAGGAGATGTCCCGCACGCTGGCTGCCAGCCAGCCGCTAGACCTGATTGTCTGGCCCGAATCGATCCTCGGCATCAACCTTTCTTCCCGCCAGGGTATACTCCCCGGCGGGTTGCTTGGTGACAGCCAGACCCCGACCCTGTTCGGCGCTCTCCTGCAGCTGGAGAATGACCGTTCCTCCCTCCCCCGTGGTTCCGCCGTGCTGGCGGATGGTGATGGCCGCATACTCGGCAGTTACGACAAGATGGTGTTGGTCCCCTTCGGCGAGTACATCCCGTTTGGCGAGAGCTTTCCGTGGCTCTATTCCTTCTTGCCGGTCCCCGGGAGATTCCAGCCGGGTGAGAGCCGCGAGCCGTTACCTTTGGGCAAGTACCTGTTGTCGGTCAACATCTGCTACGAAGATATTTTTCCCGCCCATATCAGGTCTCTGATGCAGGGAACAGCTGATCGCCGTATTCCCGATCTGATCTTCAATCTGACCAACGACTCCTGGTACGGCCAGACAACCGAACCGATCGAGCATCTGGCGCTGGCCACCTTCCGTTCCATCGAGCATCGCCGTGCCCTGGTCCGTTCCACCATCACCGGCATCTCGGCCTTTGTCGATCCGGTCGGCCGGATCGCCTCCCGTAGCGGCGTCTGGACCAGGGAAACCGTGGTGGGCAAGGTCGCCATACTGCAAGGGAAAACCGTCTACGCACTGTTGGGGGATTGGCTGGGATGGCTCTCGGCGCTGATAACAGTGGTCGGCATCGGGGTCGCAAGGCAACGGAAGAAGCAAGCGGTTGGCAGGCATTAAAAAGCTAGTACAGGTTAAAAAATTGTCTTCAGGACTTGAAATTTGATCCGGAATAAGCTATGGTGCGTTTTCACTCACGGAGAGGTGTCCGAGTGGTCGATGGTGCCTGACTCGAAATCAGGTGTACGGA
>DAINBV010000109.1:0-9925 GCA_036732725.1 Geobacteraceae bacterium
AACAGAGGTGGTCGGCAAGCACGGTATGTGGGAGATGAAAGACGTTCCCGTTGAGCCTTTCTCGACGCGTACCCAGGAAATCAATGCCGCTGCCGGTCCCGATGCATCACTGAAATCTCGGGATGTGGCCACTCTCGATACCCGCAAAGCGAAGGAAACTCTCGACCCGGCACAGAAGGTGACGGAGTGGCTTTCCACTCTGAAAGAGACCGGGTTTAACCTTAAGGAATATCGTGAGGCTGCCGATCAGCGGGCGAAAACACAACGGGAAGTTCCTTCTCCGGAAGCGCCAGCTGGACCAAATGTTGACGATATAGTTACGCAGGCTATTTCCGGGTTAAGCGATCGTAAAGTTCAGTTTACCTATACGGAGTTGCTGGCCAGAACGGTCAGCCAGATGGAGGCCCGCCCGGGTGTCATCGAGACGGCAAGAGCCGGTATTGAAGCCGCCATTGGGAGGGAACAACTTATCCCGCTTGACCGGGAAAAAGGGATTTTCACCTCCGGGATACATGTTCTCGATGAATTATCCGTCAGAGCCCTGAGCCAGGAAGTATTACGCCAGAACCACGTCAGTATGGTCCCGGAAAAGGCAACCGCGCGTCAGACGTCGTTCAGTGATGCGGTTACCGTTCTGGCTCAGGATCGCCCTGCAATCGGGATTGTATCGGGTCAAGGTGGGGCTGCAGGGCAACGCGAACGAGTGACTGAAATGGCCATGATGGCACGTGAGCAGGGACGGGATGTCCATATCATCGCGGCAGATAACCGTTCCCTGGAGTTTCTGCTGAAAGAAGAAAAACTTGCAGGCGAAATCATCACTGGTAAAAGCGCTCTGCAGGACGGTACTGCCTTTGTTCCAGGAGGGACGTTGATAATCGACCAGGCTGAAAAACTCAGCCTGAAAGAAACCATCAATCTGCTCGATGGCGCCATGCGTAATAATGTTCAGATCCTGATGTCAGACAGTGGAAAACGAAGCGGTACCGGCAGCGCGCTGACCGTCATGAAAGAGAGTGGTGTGACGGCGTATAAATGGCAGGGTGGAAAGCAGACTACAGCATCGGTTATCAGCGAGCCGGACAGGAATCAACGCTTTACCAGAATGGCCAGTGACTTTGTTGCCAGCGTCCGGGATGGTCAGGAAAGCGTGGTTCAGATACGCGGTCCCCGGGAGCAGGGGATCCTGACAGGGCTAATCCGTGAAAATCTCAGAAATGAAGGCCTGATAGGCAGTCATGAGGAAACCATTACGGCGCTGACGCCGGTCTGGCTGGACAGTAAAAACCGGGGTATCCGCGATAATTATCGTGAGGGAATGGTGATGGAGCGCTGGGATCCGGAAAAACGCATCCATGACCGGTTTATTATCGATCGCGTGACCGCTGTCAGTAATACCCTGACCCTGAAAGATGAAAAGGGAGAATCACTGAATCTCAAAGTCTCCGCCGTTGATAATACCTGGACGCTGTTTCGTCCTCAGCAGTTGCCTGTGGCGGAAGGAGAACGGCTGGCCATTCTGGGGAAAATTCCGGAAACCCGGCTGAAGGGGGGCGATACGGTTCAGGTGCTGAAAGCGGAGAATGGTGTCCTGACCGTACAGCACCCCGGTCAGAAGACCACCCAGAAGCTGGCCGCCGGCAATACGCCCTTTACAGGGATCAAGGTCGGTCACGGCTGGGTGGAAAACCCGGGCAGGTCAGTCAGTGAAACCGCAACGGTGTTCGCCTCATTGTCACAGCGTGAACTGGACAATGCCACCCTCAATGCCCTGGCGCAGAGCGGCAGCCAGGTTCGACTGTACTCTGCGCAGAATGAGCAAAAAACGGTTGAGAAACTCGGGCGCCATACAGCGTTCAGTGTGGTAACCGAACAGCTGAAAACCCGTGCGGGCGAGCAGGATATCAGCGCAGCAATTGCTCACCAGAAAAGCCAGCTGCATACACCGGCTGAACAGGCAATCCATCTGGCGGTTCCGTCGCTGGAAAGCGATAAGCTCACGTTTACCCGGCCTCAGTTACTTGTCGCCGCTCATGAGTTTTCTGACGGTACCGTTCCGTTCTCTGATATCGAGAAAACTATAGGAGAACAGATTAAATCAGGCGATCTGCTGCACGTTCCTGTCGCTGCCGGTCATGGCAACGATCTGCTGATTTCCCGGCAGACCTGGGATGCAGAGAAAAGTTTGCTCACGATGGTGCTTGAGGGTAAGAACGCCGTTACGCCGTTAATGGCGAAAGTACCAGGTTCGCTGATGGAAGGGCTGACATCGGGACAACGAAATGCCACCCGTATGATCCTGGAAACCCGGGACAGGTTCACTCTGGTTCAGGGTTATGCCGGCGTGGGTAAAACCACGCAGTTCCGGGCGGTGATGTCGGCGGTGAATTTGTTGCCGGAAGACTCCCGTCCGAAGGTAATCGGCCTCGGACCAACACACCGTGCGGTGGGAGAAATGCAGAGCGCCGGTGTGGAGGCACAGACCACAGCCTCTTTCCTGCATGATACACAGCTTCTGATGCGAAGCGGCCAGACTCCGGATTTCAGCAACACACTTTTCCTGGTGGATGAGAGTTCGATGCTGGGGCTATCCGATACGGCAAAGGCCATGAGTCTGATCGCGGCCGGTGGTGGCCGTGCGGTTTCCAGCGGTGATACTGATCAGCTGCAGTCTATTGCCCCCGGTCAGCCTTTCCGGCTTATGCAGAAGCGCAGTGCGGCCGATGTGGCCATCATGCAGGAGATCGTGCGACAGGTGCCTGAACTCCGCCCGGCGGTGTACAGCCTTATTGACCGGGATATACACAGTGCACTTTCCACCATTGAAAGAGTCGAACCCGCCCAGGTTCCCCGAAAGGAGAACGCATGGGTACCTGAAAGCTCAGTCATGGAATTCACGCCAGAACAGGAGAAAGCGATTGAGAAAGCCATCGGTGAAGGCGAAGTTCTTCCTGATATCTCGCCCGTCAGTCTCTATGACGCCATCGTAAGGGACTATACCGGACGCACGGAAAGTGCTCAGGCACAAACGTTGATTATTACCCACCTGAATGATGACCGCCGGGTGCTGAACCGTATGATCCATGATGAAAAAATGCGGAACGGTGAGCTCGGGGAAGACAGTGTCACGCTGCCAGTTCTGGTGACCAGTAATATCCGGGATGGCGAACTACGTAAGGTTTCGACCTGGGAAGCACATAAAGGTGCCATCGCATTAGTGGATAACCAGTATCACCAGATAGTGGGCGTCAGTAAAGCAGACCAGCTGATTACGCTTCGTAGTGACGAAGGTACCGAACGCCTGATTTCACCGCGAGAGGCTTCTGCAGAAGGTGTCACGTTATACCGCCAGGAGAGTATTACCGTTTCGCCCGGCGACAGAATGCGCTTCAGTAAAAGTGATACCGAACGTGGCTACGTGGCGAATAGTGTGTGGCGGGTAGAAAGCATATCTGGTGACAGTGTCACGCTGAATGACGGAAAAAGTACCCGAACGGTAACGCCCGCTGCGGATAAAGCTGAAGCGCATGTTGATCTGGCTTATGCCATCACCACACACGGTGCGCAGGGGGCAAGCGAGCCCTTTTCAATTGAACTGGAAGGTGTGACTGGCGCCAGGGAGCGGATGGTCAGCTTCGAATCAGCGTATGTAGCGCTCTCCCGTATGAAACAGCATACGCAGGTATATACCGATGACCGGAAAGGATGGACGGATGCGGTAAGCCGTTCTCAGGAGAAAGCCAGCGCGCATGATGTTCTGGAGCCTCTTAATGATCGCGCTGTTAAAAGCGCAGAGCAGCTGTTTGGTCGCGCCATTCCCCTGACGGAGAGTCCGGCCGGACGTGCAGCACTGCAACAATCAGGTATTGCCCGCGGGCAGTCCACAGGGAAATTTATCTCCCCGGGGAAAAAGTATCCGTTACCGCATGTCGCGTTACCTGCATTTGACCGTAATGGAAAATCCGCCGGGATATGGCTGAGCCCACTGACGGATAAGGATGGGCGATTGCAGGCTATCGGTGGGGAAGGGCGGGTTATGGGGAATGAAGAGGCCCGTTTTGTCGCCCTGCAGGGAAGCAGGAATGGGGAAAGCCTGCTCGCCGGGAACATGGGAGAGGGCGTCAGAATTGCCCGGGATAATCCGGACAGTGGCGTGGTGGTTCGCCTTGCCGGCGACGACCGTCCATGGAACCCTGGCGCCATCACCGGCGGCAGGGTCTGGGGCGATATAGACGCCGTGGTTACGGGGGGGAGCGGTGCAAATATTCCGCTACCACCTGACCTGCTTGCTCAAAAAACGGCAGAAGAACTGCAACGCAAGCAGATTGAAAAGCAGGCACAGGAAACGGCTCGTGAACTGACCGGTGAAAAGCGTAAACAGGACGAAGTGGGTGAGCAGATCAAGGACATTATCACGGATGTGGTTCGCGGTCTGGAACGACAGAAGGGGCAGCATGAACGATTCCAGCTTCCGGATGAACCAGAAAACCGTCTCAGAAATGAGGCTGTTCAGAAAGTGGTAGCCGATAATCAGCAGCAGGACAGATTGCAGCAAATTGAACGGGATATGGTCCGGGATCTGACCCGGGAAAAAACACTCGGAGGCGACTGACGCGCCTGCGGCTTGTCTGCTCCGGCATGTTCCCCGATTAAAATCGGGAAACCTGCCGGAGCGCTAAAAAGGAATATGATATGAGAGCACAGGGTACCTTTCTCAGCATGACGGACAGTTGGCTGCAACGCCTTTTGACCTGGACTCCCGGACAGACGGATATGATTAAAACCGTCGCTCTGGTACTGATGGTGATTGATCATACCGGTCTTCTACTGGCAGGAAACAATGAAGTCATGAGACTGCTGGGCCGCGGTTGCTTTCCGCTGTTCGGGCTTGTCTGGGGAATGAACCTGGCCCGGCACGCTGTCATTCGCCAGTCACAACTGAACCAACTCTGGTGCTGGGCGCTGATAGCTCAGGGGTCATTTATTCTGGTGGGGTATCCCTGGTATATGGGGAATATCCTCTTTACGTTCGCCGTTACCGGACAGGCGATGCGCTGGTTTAGCCTGAGAAGCCGCAACGATATGCTGCTGGCGCTCGCGATAGTGGTGGCCTGGTTACCGCTCTCCACTGACAGCTATGGTCTGGCCGGAGTATTCATGCTGATCAACAGTTACCGGCTTTGTCGTGCCACAGAGCCGGTGGAAAGAACAGGCTATGCTTTACTCTGGGCGGTCATGGTTTTGCTTATGAATATCCAGGATGCCGGGCAGGCCGTGGCGGGGTTGGCAATTGCACTTCTGGTCGTGGGAGTCTGCTCGGATATCGGGAAGCAGGTTAAGCGATTCTGGCCAGCGCATTTTTTTGTCCTGTTTTACACTATTCACCTTGCGGTGCTCGGTATTCTGGTCGGGTGACGGACAGAAAGTAGTCGGGCGACAGGCAGAAGGATGATCAGGCAGGCAACCTGGCGTATCTTACCCGCACAGTATTAACTGCAGGAAAACCTTAACCTATGACGGAAGATAAACGTCCCACTCTCAGCCTGAAACGAAAGCCGGGGGAGAAAACACCGGAATCCGGTGCTGATACAGCCCGTGTTGTCCGCCGTAAACAGGTGGTGAATGTGACCACCCCGCCGGCATGGAAAGTGAAGAAAAAGAAACTGGCCAGAAAAACGGAACCGGTGGCACCTGCTGCCCCCGTGTCGAAGACACCGGACAAACCGGAAAGGATCGTCCGTCCAGTTCGTTATCTTTGCCTGCCGGAGGTGCAGGATGCGATTGATACCCTGAAGGTGTGGTGGCCTGGGCTGTTCAAAGGGGAAGCGCCTCACCTGCTGGCCATCGGCATCCGGGAGGCCTTTTTTGAGGATATTGCCGAACGGGGAATACCGTTGTCCCATAAACAGGTCATTAAATGCCTGAAAAGTATTACACGGTCTGAACTTTACCTGTCATCGATGATCGCCGGTGCTGAACGAGTTGACTTACACGGTAACCCGGTGAGTGTCGTGACCCCGGATGAAGAAAAGTATGCTCAGCTGCGTCTTGAAAAACAGCGACAGCAACAGGCCAGAATTCAGAATGAAATCATTTAAATTGTATTAATTCTTTTTATTTAATCTGTATTCCCTTTTTAACTCTGCCCGCGTAATTGAATACGCTGGCAGAGTGATAATATCTGCACGTTACACTTTGTCATTGAAAAGGATATTTATGAAGCTTAAAACTGTTTTAGCAGCTCCGCTTATTACCGCCATGTTATTTAATTCCTTACCTTCATTTGCGAGCGACACGAGTTCTGCATTTACTCCCGAGCAGGAAAAGCGGATAGGCGAAATAGCCGCAGATTATATGCGTGCTCATCCGGAAATTCTTATCCAGATGAGTGAGTCATTACAGCAGGAACAACAGGAAAAACAGACCCGGGAATTGAAATCGGCCGCTATCGCACAACAGGCCCGGATAATGGCGGATAAGCGTATCCCCTCCTGGGGAGCAGAAGGCGGATCTGTCATGGTGGTCGAGTTCTTTGATTATCAGTGTATCTGGTGCAGTCGGCTGGCGCCTGAGCTGGAGAAGGTCATGAAGGCCAACACGAACGTGCGCTACTTCTTCATGGAGTGGCCGGTGTTTGGCAGCCGCTGGCCAGAATCTTTACTGGCAGCGAAAACCGGATTGCAGGTCTGGAAAGAAAAAGGCGAGGAGGCTTACCTCAAATATCACAATGGCATTTATAGCTCCGGACTTAATGAAGGAAAACTAACCCAGGATGCTATCGGGAAATATTCAGAAAATATGAAGTTCAGTAAAAACACGATCGATGAAATTAATTCCACGCTGACCGATATCAATGATATTGCCACCACCATTGGTTTGACCGGGACTCCGGGTATTGTCATCATGCCCGTTAAGGGGGCAACAGAAGATAATACGACGGTTTTCGCTGGAATGACTGAGGCTGAAAATATCCAGCAGGCGATTAATAAAGCGCAGGGGAAATAAAGAATGAAACGTTCAACAGTGTCTGGTCTCCTGGCGGTCTGTTTAATAGTTTCAGGTGGTGCAGTCGCTCAGCCAACGGTACAGGCAGGATTTTCACCCGAGGGTTCTGCGCTGCAGCTGGTGCTGAACACTATCGATACCGCACAGGAAAGTATTCGTCTGATGGGGTACAGCTTTACATCGCCGGAGGTCACCCGGGCGTTGATTCAGGCAAAACAGCGTGGGGTAGATGTGAAGGCTGTTCTTGACTGGAAAGCGAACAGTACAAAAGGCAGTGCTGGTGTGGCTGCAATGAATCTGCTGGTGAATGCCGGCATCCCGGTACGTACCGTCAGCCAGTTCAAAATCATGCATGACAAAGTCATCATCACTGACGGCCGTAACGTCGAAACAGGCTCGTTCAACTTCAGCCGGGCGGCGGCGCGCAGTAACTCCGAAAATGCTCTGGTCATCCGGGATTATCCTGTTCTGGCAAATACCTACCTGCAGCACTGGCAAACTCGTTGGGAGATGGGAAAAGACTGGAGTTCTTCGTATTAACCCCCTCGCTGAATAACCTGTTCATTGCGCCAACAAGGGCAGGTTATATAACAAAAAATAACATAGACTCTCGCTGCATCTGGCTACGTGTAGTATCTTTGTCCAAGTATTTTGTTAAATGCTTGAGGAGGCAGAGATGTCACAGGTCGTTAACGCAGTTACTTCCTCATCTAAACGTCCCTACAGAAAAGGGAATCCGCTTTCTGCTGCAGAGCGTCAGCAGAAAGCTGTTGCACGTAAAAAAGCCACGCATAAAGAAGTGAGGGTGTTTGTGCGTGACTCGCTTAAAAGCCAGCTTCAGTTAATGTGTGAAAATGAAGGGATCACCCAAGCGGAAATGATTGAAAGGCTTATCGAAATGGAATCAGCCAAGCTTGGAATAGGCGTAACGACGTCACATTCTTGATCCTACTGGCTATGAGTGCTAGATTACTGATCGTTTAGAGATTTCTGGTTGGCCACGCCGTAAGGTGGCAGGGAACTGGTTCTGATGAGGTGTCTACCCAGAACCAGAAAAGCAAAAACCCCGATAATCTTCATCTAGTTTGGCGACGGGAAGAAGATTAACGGGGCCTACTTAAACTGTATAGAAGCTGTTGCTCTATGCAGGGAGTATAGTTTTATGCTCAGAAAACTGCAATACCTTCTGTGCTCAGTGCTCCTTCCGTGCAACATAAGTGCGGGAAGGTGTGACTGACGCCAAGGCCCTGTTCTCTCATTACCGACAGGTAAAAAATCCTTTCCCACAATTCGTAGTGCCGAAGAAAAAAGGCAGCGATGAAGAGAAAGCGACACTACCGTTCTGTCGTAAGCTGATGGCGAAAGCCGAAGGCTTCACGTCCCGTTTTGATTTTTCCGTTCATGTGGCGTTCGTGCGTTCACTCGGTAAGCGTCATCGCATGCCGCCACTGTTGCGCCGTCGGGCCATTGATGCCCTTCTCCAGGGACTGTGTTTCCACTATGACCCGCTGGCCAACCGTGTCCAGCGTTCCATCACCAATCTGGCTATTGAATGCGGACTGGCCACCGAGTCGAAAACCGGCAATCTGTCCATCACCCGTGCCACACGGGCGCTGAAGTTTATGGCGGAGCTGGGGCTGATTACCTACCAGACCGAATACGACCCCCAGATTGGCTGCAATATACCGACTGATATCACCTTCACACCAGCACTTTTCTCGGCGCTCGATGTCTCTGACGTGGCTGTTGTGGCTGCCCGCCGCAGCCGCGTGGAATGGGAAAATCAGCAGCGCAAAAAGCAGAACCTGAAGCCGCTGGAGATGGACGAGCTGATAGCGAAGTCCTGGCGGTTTGTGCGCGAACGGTTCCGCAGCTACCAGTCCGAACGTAAACAGCATGGCCTGAAACGTGCCCGTGCACGTCGTGACGCGGAAAGAACCCGCAAGTACATTGTGACCCTGGTGAAACAACAGCTGACACGGGAATACGCCTGCGGACGCTTTACCGGTGGTCTTGATGCCATGAAGCGGGAGCTGGAGCGGCGAGTGAAAGAGCGCATGCTAATGTCGCGCGGTAACAACTACACGCGGCTGGCCACCGTCCCCATATAACCCTTCCTGTGTGAAAAATCCGGCTGGCGCCGGAGGGTTCCGCACGTCTGCTTCCCGCCACAGCTTATTATCTGAGCTAAGTGGCGGGGCTGTTAACCAAATCCCATGTTTTCCGACCATCAGAATAGCCAGAAATTTCATCGCTGGCGTCACTTTCGGCCGCTGAATTCAGTTATCCACAAATAACTGCAAGGGAAGTTTCCATAAGGTTACAACCGTTATGCTTACAAAGCGCCAGGCGAAGTAATTTCAAAGTGCGTGGTTTCTTTTAAAAACCAGATCTCTACTTCTTTTAAATAAAGACTTTTTCTCTCTTATAAAGATATAACCTGTTCATCGCCTGACCTCTGGACAGGCTCCTAAGAATGCCCGCCCTTGCAGCGACCTGACGGTCGCGCCGGTTCGGAAACAACATATGTACCTCCCGTCGCCTTGCGACGGGCCCCGGAACCAGTAGTTACAACATACAAACAATCCTTATGGCAGAAAACCAGCGCCGTTCTGACATCCCGTGCCCCTCCCCACCACTGAAAAGCGCCGCCGCCCCCGGCCAAAGGCCGGGGAACACCATCGCTTTTAATGATGGGTGTTGTAACTACTCTTCTTCATCGCTGTGGGTGGAGCTGTGGTCAGTTGTTTAGTACACGCTCGTAAGCGGCCCTGCGGCCCGCTAACGCGGAGATACGCCCCGACTGCGGCTGTCGCCTTGCCGGGTCCACTCCGACCGCGTACAGCGGCGTCTGAGATGTTTTTCGCGGGTATGGCTTTGCAGCTACCATGTTAAGTTCCCTGGTGTCGCTGAAATAGTT
>DAINBV010000110.1:0-9557 GCA_036732725.1 Geobacteraceae bacterium
CTGAACGGGGGGTTCGTGCATACAGTCCAGCTTGGAGCGAACTGCCTTCCCGGAACCGAGTGTCAGGCGTGGAATGAGATAAACGCGGCCATAACAGCGGATTGACATCGGTAAACCGAAAGGCAGGAACAGGAGAGCGCACGAGGGAGCCACCAGGGGGAAACGCCTGGTATCTTTATAGTCCTGTCGGGTTTCGCCACCACTGATTTGAGCGTCAGATTTCGTGATGCTTGTCAGGGGGGCGGAGCCTATGGAAAAACGGCTTCGCCGTGGCCTTATCGCTTCCCTGTTAAGCTTCTTCCTGGCATCTCCCAGGAAATTTCCGCCCCGCCTGTAAGCCGGTACCGCTCGCCGCAGCCGAACGACCGAGCGCAGCGAGTCAGTGAGCGAGGAAGCGGAATATATCCTGTATCACATATTCTGCTGACGCTCCGCTGCTGCATTTTTCTCCTGCCACATGAAGCACTTCACTGACACTCGCATCCGTGCCAACATAGTAAGCCAGTATACACTCCGCTAGCGCTCGTGACTGGTTCAGGGCTGCACCCCGAAACCCGCCAACAGCCTGACGCGCCTGCGGCTTGTCCAACCCCGCGCCGACCGGGAAAGGCTTTCCCGCCCGTCCCGGCGTTATCAGGAGGCCGGTTTGTCAGAGAAACGGAGCAAGATGCTCACCATGTGGGTGACGGAGGACGAGCACCGGCGGCTGCTCGAGCGCTGTGACGGCAGGCAGCTGGCGGCGTGGATGCGGCAGATCTGCCTGGACGAAAAGCCGGCACGTTCCGGAAAGCTCCCCTCACTCTCGCCGGCGCTGCTGCGCCAGCTTGCCGGCATGGGCAATAACCTGAACCAGATAGCCCGCCGTGTTAACGCCGGCGGCGGCACCGGCCATGACAGGGTACAGATTGTGGCGGCGCTGATGGCCATCGATGCCGGCCTTGAGCGGCTGCGGCACGCCGTTCTTGAGAAAGGAACGGACGATGATCGTTAAATTTCATCCGCGCGGCCGCGGCGGTGGCGCCGGGCCGGTGGACTATCTGCTGGGTAAAGACCGGCAGCGTGAAGGCGCCACCGTCCTGCAGGGGAAGCCGGAAGAAGTCCGGGAGCTGATTGACGCATCGCCTTACGTTAAGAAATACACCTCCGGGGTACTGTCGTTTGCGGAAGCGGATTTACCTTCCGGCCAGCGGGAAAAGCTGATGGCAAGCTTTGAGCGGGTTCTGATGCCCGGACTTGATAAAGACCAGTACAGCATCCTGTGGGTGGAGCATCGTGACAAGGGGCGGCTTGAGCTGAATTTTCTGATCCCGAACACGGAGCTGCTGACCGGCAGACGGCTCCAGCCGTATTACGATCGCGCCGACCGTCCACGCATCGATGCCTGGCAGACCATCGTGAACGGCAGACTGGGGCTGCACGACCCGAACGCACCGGAGAACCGGCGGGCACTGGTCACACCGTCTGCACTGCCTAAAGCGAAGCAGGAGGCTGCAGAAGCGATTACACGCGGTCTGCTTGCTCTTGCCTCATCCGGGGAGCTGAAAACCCGTCAGGATGTCACTGAGGCGCTGGAAAGCGCAGGTTTTGAGGTGGTCCGCACCACAAAAAGCAGTATCAGCATTGCCGACCCGGACGGGGGGCGAAACATCCGACTGAAGGGAGCCATTTATGAACAGTCTTTTAACGCTGGCGAAGGACTTAGAGCAGAAATCGAAAGCGCAGCAGCAGAATACCGGCGAGATGCTGAAAGCCGCATTCAGCGAGCACGAGAAATCTGTAAAAGCGGAACTGAACGAAAGCGCGAAGAGAATCAGCGCCGCCATCCTCGACCACGACCGGAAACTGTCCTCAGCCATGAGCCAGCGCACGAAAGGCATGGTGCGCATGGTCAGCCAGACGTGGCTGACCATCGTCCTGGTCTCCGCGCTGCTGATCGCCTCGAGCGCGGGCATTCTGTGGTGGCAGGGGCAGCAGATACTCGACAACTACACGACCATCCGGGAGCAGAAGAGCACGCAGGCCATGCTGTCAGAGAGGAACAGCGGCGTGCAGCTCTCGACCTGCGGCGAGCAGAGACGCCGCTGCGTGAAGGTGAACCCGGAAGCGGGACGGTTCGGAGAGGATTCGAGCTGGATGATACTGGCGGGGAAATAGCACATGACGGAGCTGGAAAAACAGTTGCTGAGCGCATTAGAGCAGCTACAGCAGGACTACTCGAAAAGGCTGGACGAGTGGGAGAGCGCCTTCGCGGAATGGCGGACGATGTCTGGTCTTATGCAACGGGAGAACGCAGCGCTGAGCGAGCGCGTCACGGGCTTGAGCAGGCAGGTGCAGAGTTTGAGCGAGCAGCTGCGCCGGTTGTCGAGCGACTGAATGCCGTCGAGCTGCACCGGGAGCAGGAGCGCGTGGTGCAGCATCAGAAAGCGCTGGAGCTGGAGCGATCTCAGCGACAGCGGACGTATAACAGCCCTTCACTGTGATAACCTGATAAAACGGGGCTTTCGGTGGACATCTGCGCTGAAAGCCGGAGCCATTCACCCGACTGCATAGCCATGCAGCCGGGTGAAATTTATCTGGCGCAGAATGCGCGGTTTAGCGGAGAGTTTGCTGCCGGTTTTACCGGGCTGACGCCGCATTTGTTCCGAACCCGTCCGGGGCGGTGCTGATAAGGGATGTTATGGTAAATGCGGCATTTTTTATTATATGGAGTGTATTTTTATGAGAATTAAAAAGCCTCACCTTCGTCCGATAGTCATAACCTTGTCCGTTGGTGGGATTTTGTTAACTTCTATTTTTCTGATTGCCGTTATTATGGTTTTTCAGCGCGAAAATATAGAAAAAGATTTGCTTGATGCTAATTCATCGTACGCTATGAAAATGTCAGATGTAATGAGTGGTTATATTGAAATGGCTCAAGGTGAATTAGCATATGGAGCAAAAAAAATAAAATCAACTAATGATATTGACTCACTTAAAGATGAGGCGGATAGGTTAAGATTGCAGTCTGGTATGTTTAATTCAGTTTTTGTTGTTAGTAATGATGCTGTTGTTCTGGCGACTTCGCCAGAATCTCTTGATTTAGTTGGTACCCGCTTGAATTCAAGTGCCAACAAATTGGCGATTGAGGAAAAGAAACCATTCATATCTTCACCGTTCAAATCAGTTACTGGGAATTTGATTATTTTGTTGTCACATCCTATTTATGATAAGAATGGCAATTACATAGGGCATGTCGGTGGGTCTATATATCTAAAAAAACATAGTTTATTTAGCGATGTTTTGAGCAGGCATTTTTTCAAGAGCGACACTGAAATTAGCATTGTTAGTGATGATGGAACTGTGATCTTTAATAACGATAACAGTGCTGTTGGTCGGCCCATGGTTATGTCTGATGATTTGAAATCAAAGTTAACGGAGTCTGATAGAGGTGAGGGGGAATTTTTTTTTTCGGGGAATAGATATCTTCTGGGTTATGCTCATGTGAAAAATACTGCTTGGAATGTGTTGGTTTATAGCCATGCTGAAAGCGCGACTACTATTCTTATTACTTATGCTAAAAGTGTACTTGTTCTGCTAATTGTAATAATTATTGCATTTTCACTTCTTTCATATTTCATTGCCTCCCGTATTTCACTTCCTTTAGAAAAGCTTGCTATATCTACCAATGCTAAAGATATAGGGGCTTCGTTAGTTTATATTAAAGCTATCAATGCTTGGTATGCCGAAGCTGATCGACTTAAAAAGGCACTTTTTACGCATGTTAAGGTAATGATGGAAAGGGTTGATTCTTTAAATGAGGTGGCGCTTAAAGATCCCCTTACCGGCGTGAACAATAGATTGGGGTTTTCAACTAAAATACAGAATAACAAGTATGGGGCAGGAGCTTCAGTTATTGCTATTGATGTTGATTTTTTTAAAAAAATAAATGATAGTTTCGGGCATGGGGTCGGAGATGAGGTGCTTGTTTCTTTGGCTCAGATTATTAAGTCTTGTTGCCGTAGTGAAGATATTATTTGTCGGTTTGGTGGAGAAGAGTTTGTTGTTTTTCTGCCGAATACATCTGTGGTAACAGCGGAGTGTGTTGCGGAGCGTATTAGGAGTGTTATTGAACGTACTGTTTTCCCTAATAACTTGCGTGTCACCGTATCTGCTGGTGTGGCAACACAAGATGATCCTCTTGGTGGGATCGATTTTTTGCTGAAAAATGCTGACGATGCTCTTTATCAAGCTAAGAGAGAGGGGCGTAATAAAGTGATTGTATATAGCGCTATTTGAGTTTTTTTGATGACGCTTTACGCGCTAGTGTGCCGTTTTTTTTTGTGGGGAGGGGGGTTCAAGAAGCGGATCCTCTTGTTATCCCTTCGATGTCGTCGTAATCTCATGCCCTGCAAACAAAAAAACCACCGCTACCAACGGTGGTTCGTTTGCCGGAATCAAGAGCTACCAACTCTTTCTTCCGAAGGTAACTGGCTTTCACGGAGCGCAGGTACCAAAACTGTCCTTCCAGTGTAGCCGCAGTCAGGCCACCACTTCAAGAACTCTGTAGAACACTCTACTACTCCGCTCCGTGAATCCTCTTACTAATGGCTACCGCCACTGGCGATTTTTCGTGTCTGTTCCGGGTTGGACTCAAGATGATAGTTACCGGGACAACGTGGTAGTCGGGCTGAACGGGGGGTTCGTGCATACAGTCCAGCTTGGAGCGAACTGCCTTCCCGGAACCGAGTGTCAGGCGTGGAATGAGATAAACGCGGCCATAACAGCGGATTGACATCGGTAAACCGAAAGGCAGGAACAGGAGAGCGCACGAGGGAGCCACCAGGGGGAAACGCCTGGTATCTTTATAGTCCTGTCGGGTTTCGCCACCACTGATTTGAGCGTCAGATTTATGATGCTTGTCAGGGGGGGCGAAGCCTATGGAAAAACGGCTTCGGCGCAACCTTATTCTTTCCTCACTCCTTTCCCGGGTGGTTATCCCCTGAATCTGTGGGTAACTTTGTGAGTCCGTCCTGCTCGCCGCAGACCCGTGACCGAGCATTGCGAGCGAACGGGCGAGGAAGCAGAATGGAGCCTGTCTTCACTTAAGCACGTACGTACTGAGGCCTGCTCATGACGAAACAAGAGAAAACCGCGCTAAATATGGCGAAATTCATCCAGGGACAGTCTCTTTTGTTACTGGAGAAGCTCAATGAGCTCAATCTCGACCTGGAAGCGGACATGTGTGAAAAACTTCATGAGGATGCAGAGATGCTCTGCAGGACTCTTTATGGGCGGTTAAATGCTCTACAGGATGCAGATTAATGGCCAAGATATCGATCAGTGAGGCCGCACGACTGACCGGAAAGAGCCGGACAACGCTGCACAGGTTGATTAAAACAGGTGAGCTGTCCACCTGTCATGGTGCAAGGAACGCCAGGATGGTCGATGTTTCGGAGCTTATCCGTGTTTTTGGCCCTCTTGAGTATCGCCCGTCTGAACAGGTGGCTGCACAGGTCTCTGAACACTCTGGCACAGGTGTTTCCGCTCAGAGTGAACAGGTCATTGCGCAGCTGCGGCAGGAAGTGGAACATCTAAAAACGTTAGTTTCCGCCAAGGATTCACACATCGACAGCCTCAGACAGGCGATGCTGCTGATCGAGCACAGGCATACCGGGGATTCACCCTGGTGGAAGTTCTGGAAGCGCTGAGAGCGCCTCAGTTGCCGGCGAGGCTTGTCTGATTTACTGAATGACTTAGCCCAAACCTGTTTTTCCGGCCTGTCCACACAGCCCGATCGCCGCTCTCTGCCTTCAGGGTCAAAACATCACACCCCACGCAAGACTTTGTCTTGCAGATTTTGTCTTTTATATCAGTAGTATAATCTTAAATATTTCAGGGAATTTACATTTACCCCGAAAAGTATCACACATTTAGCACACCTCCAGGTGTCGGTACCGGCACTGTGATATCGCCGGATTGTGGCTATCGCTATTTTTCAGTGGCTTACATGTCACACAATCCGGCACTGGTGCCGGATCCACACACCTGTATACCCGCGAGCAGTGCCGGATCCGCCCACATGATATTTATCCAGGTGGCCGGATTGTGTGACTGATTTATATCCAGTGTGGTGCCGGATCCGGCACTGTGGCTTGCCGGCATTTTCAGGGTATTTTCACGGCTTCAGTTTTTTTGAGGGTGTCAGCGCCACGGGACAGGATGTGCATTTGTAATACCGCGTACGCGATGGCATCACAAATACTCTGGTCAGGGCTGCGCCCCGAAACCCGCCTGTACCGGTTCAGCTGAGGTTCCGGACTGTCTGTGTTTTTTTTTCATTCCTGCCCGCTACCCTGTAAACCTTTCTTCTGCGTTGCCGTTAACAGGATATAGCCATGTTTGGTTTTTCTTCTGGGGACCTGATGACTCTTAGTGATGATGAGCGACACCTGCTTGTTTCCGTCGTTTCCGGTTGCCTCCGGCGTGCCGGGGGGGATGCGGGAGGCATGATGCTGGATGCATACCGACAGATTTTGTCCGAAACAGAGCCGACAGCAAGGACAGTCATGCTTGAATTTCTTGAATCCGTCCGGATTCATTACGTTTCGTCCTGAGCATTTTCTGCATTTCTGTCCATACTTAAACGAGGCGGCCGTCAGGGATGATGGTCGTCGTTGCGGGATGCTCTTATGGATGAGAGAGTAATCTAATCTAACTTGATTTACCTTCCGGGCGGCTCGCCCGGTTTTTTTTGGGCTGTCTTTTGGTGTCCACTCCGGGACAGAATGTGCATTTGTAATACCGCACACACGCGGCATGGCAAGTGTTCCTGTCAGGGCTCGCCGCCCCGACACCCGGCAAGCGCTTTGCGGTCACGCAATAAATTGCGCGCCCGTTCACCACTTCCTTTTTCTCAGCGTGATTTTGCGCATGCGCAAAATCACCTGCCAGAAATGCACGCCGGCAGGCCCGGAAAGTGTGAAAAAGAGAGGTTATGGGGTGTATCCGGCGCCGGAATCAGAGCCATTCACCTGGCTGCATAGCCATTCACTGTGCCAGAATTCATCCCCTGCGTTTCTGGCGGGTTTGCCGGGGGTTTGTTACCTGTTTTACCCGTTTCCCGTCAGAAACGCGCTCAGGCCGTCTGAGCGGTGCGCGTAATGAGACGTTATGGTAAATCGGAGTGCCTGGGCAGGTACAAAAAAAGCCCCGTAGGGCTTTGAAAATTACTTGATTATATTGCTTCCTTTGGCTTTTGATAGGCGTTTGTGGCTATGATAAGAATGCATATTAATTGCAAAATCCGGCACTTGTTTTTTGCTGTAATTATCCACTCTGGGCTTGAGTTGTTTTCAAAGTTATTTCCGTGAGCTATATCATGTCTCTTTGTGTTTAGTTCATCCAAAAAATCCTCCCAAAGAGTTCTCTTTTTAGTGTTGGCGATTTTTTTATTTGATTCGACTTCTTCTGTTATCTTTTTAAAGATAAATGGATCGACATAGCATGGAAAGTTCAGCATTCTTTTCTTCACTTTCTTATTTAAAATATCAACAGTCCTGTCTATCTGCTTGGGTGTCATAGAGAATACACTATCAAAAATAGTGCCATCTATAGAGGTGAATAAATTTTTTGTGCCTAATGAGCTACAAACACCTTCAAGAACTGAAGGTTTCGGGTTTTTGTTCTTTTCAGGCAGGAAGTTTTTTTCACTTAAATTGAATTTACCATGAGATTCAAATTCGGACATTAACATAGTTATTTTTTCGTTTGCTTCCTTTGAGTTTTCAAATCCAACAAAACTTTGACAAAAAACGCGCTTCATGGCTTTTGGTAAATCAATGAAATTGATGTTGTTCAAATCCGAAACATAATATTTTACTGCATCTTTGTAAAATCCTTCTAAGTGAGAAACGCATAAGACGGTTGCTGCTCTGCATAATGAGTTGTACAAAGCAGTATCTTGTTCATTATTTTTTGCTAGCTCAGAAAGTCTATCTATCTCTTTCCATTGGTTATCAAGTTTATCAAGATATTCAACCATAGCTGAGCTCATTTTATGCTACCTCTTCAGCTTTTTCCATTCGTGTCTTAATTTTAGATATATCATTTACGCTTCCTGAGCAGGCATCAAAGTAATCTTGCTCTAAGAACATCGAACGCAAATCTTTATCTTTTATTTTTTTGTTTGTTTTCATGAAGATGCGGCAAACTGAGTCATAGACTGAAGCGTTGAATTTTGAGGAGAGCTTCAATTCATTGTCATCTTTTTTCCATTTTGCAAAAGGCAGATCGATTTGAGCTTCATTTATTTTTTTGAAGACATTAATAAATTCTAAGCGCATCCTTTTTAATTCATTGTCATCTAATTTGTTAAAGTCTTCCATGGTGGTATTGAGAAATTCCTTAAATCCTTTCTTATATTTTTTATATCCATCCTTGTAATTAAGAGCAAAGAACCTTAAAACCAGCTCCTGATCCTCCATTTTCTTCTTTTTTGATTCGCTTAAATTACATGCTGAAATAAAGTTAGCGTCTTGTGAGAGTTCTTTAATTAGCGCTTTAAAAGGCCCTCTGTAAATGGCATTTCTTAGCTCTTGAGACTCAAGCTTTAATGCCCCTGTGTTTAATCTTTCGAATATGTCATATTTTACTTGCTGATCTAAGGTCGAGTCGATTCTTAAACATTTCAATGTTCTTTCTTCAAGTCTTCTCACTAGGAACGGTGGCAGGTCTTTATAGTAAGCGCCATTTAAATTATCTAGAACTTCTAAATCAGTAAGTGGATATTTATTTTTTAAATAATTATAGATTGCTGTCAGGCGCTGTTGCCCATCAATCACAGAGTATCTATATTGTTCATCTTCGTCAATTTCTTCATCGACATCTACATCTAACGATATATAAACGTAAGGGATTGGGATGTTCAATATAAGACTTTCAATCAATTTTGATGATGCATCATCTTCCCATCGATGCTTTCTTTGATAGTCAGGATCTAGTTTTATTACTTTTCTATCTATTTTTTTTACTAGGGTTTCAAGGTCATACTCAATGTTTTGAGTTTTTACTGTTCTTTCTTTAGCTTTTTTTTGCAAATCGCTAAGTTCTATTTTAAATGACATTTCATACTCCATTATTTACGTGGGGTTAACATTGTATATTTAATGTTGATGTTTACAAAGTTTCTTCGATTTTTCTTGCTGTTCAAACTGCGAGGAGTTGTTGTCTTTCTTTGGTTTCAGATGTAACCTCCTTTCTGAAACGAAAAAACCGCCTGGGGAGGCGGTTCTTTCGAGGGTTCAGCAAGTTGGGGAACTTCTGAACCTTGGTAACAGGGTATACAAGACCGCTGCAACCAAATTCGTCCTTTCAGTTTAGCCGTAGTTGGGCTGATACTTCAAGAACTCTGCATCAGTAATCTCTTGTACACCCTCTTACCTTTGGCTGCTGCCAGTGGCGCTTTGTCGTGTCTTTCCGGGTTGGACTCAAGTCGATAGTTACCGGATCAGGCGCAGCGGTCGGACTGAACGGGGGGTTCGTGCATACAGTCCAGCTTGGAGCGAACTGCCTTCCCGGAA
>DAINBV010000110.1:9657-9887 GCA_036732725.1 Geobacteraceae bacterium
TGGTATCTTTATAGTCCTGTCGGGTTTCGCCACCACTGATTTGAGCGTCAGATTTCGTGATGCTTGTCAGGGGGGCGGAGCCTATGGAAAAACGGCTTCGCCGTGGCCTTATCGCTTCCCTGTTAAGCTTCTTCCTGGCATCTCCCAGGAAATTTCCGCCCCGCCTGTAAGCCGGTACCGCTCGCCGCAGCCGAACGACCGAGCGCAGCGAGTCAGTGAGCGAGGAAGCG
>DAINBV010000111.1:0-9462 GCA_036732725.1 Geobacteraceae bacterium
ATGGCGGAGAGAGAGGGATTCGAACCCTCGGTACGCTATTAACGTACACACGCTTTCCAGGCGTGCTCCTTCAACCGCTCGGACATCTCTCCGTAAAGAACGACATATATACTGCAAAGCTGATCGTTTGTCCAGCTTTTCGTGCAACTTTATGGTAATTCGCTGTTGCCCATCAGATAACGGTCACATTCGCGAGCTGCGCCGCGCCCTTCGTTGAACGCCCAGACCACCAGACTCTGGCCGCGACGACAGTCACCGGCGGCGAAAACGCCTGGAATATTGGTTACATAGTCGTTATAACCGGCCTTGGCATTACTGCGCTGGTCACGCTCGACTCCCAGCGATTCCAGCAGCGACTGTTCCGGTCCGAGGAAACCCATGGCAAGCAACACCAGCTGTGCCGGACGAACCTGCTCCGTACCGGGAACTTGTTTCGGGATAAACTGCCCCTTGTCGTTTTTCTCCCAGACAACCTCCACGGTATGCACCGCTGTGACGTTGCCGTCCTGATCACCCTCAAACTTGGTGGCAGTGGTCAGAAAGACCCGCGGATCGGCGCCGAATCGGGCAGCAGCCTCTTCCTGGCCGTAGTCGACCTTATGGGTCTTGGGCCATTCGGGCCACGGATTGTCATCAGCCCGCTCATCCGGCGAACGGGGCATGATTTCCAGCTGGGTAACCGAATTGCAGCCGTGGCGCAGTGAAGTGCCGACACAGTCGGTGCCGGTGTCGCCGCCACCGATGATGATCACATCTTTCCCCTCGGCCGAGATAAAAGGAGCATTGTTGATGACTGCCTTGGTGTTGGCGGTCAGGAAATCCATGGCAAAATTGATCCCCTTGAGCTGCCGTCCCTCAATCGGCAGGTCGCGCGGAACCGTGGCGCCGGTGGTCAACACCACGGCGTCGAACTCGGCGCGCAGCTCTTCCACCGGAAATTCGGTTGAACCAACATTGGTGTTGCAGACAAAGGAAATTCCCTCAGCTTCCAGCAGCTTGATGCGACGCATCACCACCTGCTGTTTGTCCAGCTTCATGTTGGGAATACCGTACATCAGCAGACCACCGGGGAGATCGGCCCGTTCGAAGACGGTTACCAGGTGCCCGGCCTTGTTGAGCTGGGCGGCTGCCGACAATCCTGCCGGGCCGGAACCGACCACGGCCACCTTCTTGCCGCTGCGGTTGGCCGGAGGCTGCGCTACGATCCAACCTTCACTGAATCCGCGCTCCACAATGCTGACTTCGATGTTTTTGATAGTCACCGGCGGATCATTGATCCCCAGGGTACACGACCCTTCGCACGGCGCCGGACAGACACGGCCGGTAAACTCCGGGAAGTTGTTGGTCATGTGCAGGCGATCCAACGCCTGGCTCCACAGGTCGCGATAGACCAGGTCGTTCCATTCGGGAATCAGGTTGTTGACCGGACAGCCACTAGCCATGCCGCTGATCAGCTTGCCGGTGTGGCAGAACGGAATGCCGCAATCCATGCAGCGGGCGCCCTGGGTTTTCAGCTTGTCATCTGACAGGTGCAGGTGAAACTCGTTCCAGTCCTTGATCCGCTCCAGCGGCTCACGATCGGCGGGGATCTCACGCTGATATTCCATAAATCCGGTTGGTTTTCCCATACTCACGTTCCTTCTTTAATCACGAAACAAAGTTCCGCTCGGTAATGAATTTAATTTCAATGACCCTGTCCGGTCTCAGTGCCCTTCACTGGCGGCATTTTCTTCAAAAGCCGCATTCAGGGCGGCCTCACCGCTCAAGCCGGATGCTTCGGCTCGGGCCAAAGCCTGCAGTACCCGCTGGTAATCGCGCGGCATGACTTTGACAAAGCGCGGCAGTATGGCCTGCCATTCTTCCAGCACCCGCTTGGCACGGCTACTGCCGGTCAGGCGCAGATGATCGCTGACCATCCCTTTCAACAGCTCCGCATCCCTGGCGTCAACACTCTGCAGTTCCACCATGTCACGGTTGCAACGGGTGGCAAAATCCCCCGCCTCATCCAGAATGTAAGCGGTGCCGCCACTCATGCCGGCGGCGAAGTTACGACCGGTGTCACCGAGAATGACCACGGTTCCGCCGGTCATGTACTCGCACCCATGGTCCCCTACCCCTTCAACCACCGCGTTGACACCGGAGTTACGGACACAGAAACGCTCACCTGCCATACCGCGGATATGGGCATTACCACTGGTAGCGCCATAGAACGCCACGTTACCGGCAATGATATTATCCTCGGCCACAAAGGTTGATCCGGCCGGCGGGAAGAGCACGATTTTACCGCCACTCAGACCTTTGCCGAGATAATCGTTGGCATCCCCTTCCAGGGTCAGGGTGATACCGGGCGGCACGAAGGCGCCGAAACTCTGACCGGCGGAGCCGACGAAGCGCAGACTGACCGTATCTTCCGGCAGACCGAGCGGTCCATGGCTGCGGGTGATTTCGTTACCGAGAATAGTACCGGTAACACGATCGATGTTGGTAATCGGGAGTTCGGCAGTTACCTTTTCTCCCCGTTCAATGGCCGGCTTGCAGAGATCAAGCAGCCTGGTCATGTCGATGGTTTTTTCCAGCCCGTGATCCTGGGGAGAGCTGCAGTAACGCCCAACTTCCAGACCAACCTGGGGCTGGTGCAGCACAGCCGAGAAATCAAGCCCCTGCGCCTTCCAGTGCTCGATCGCCTGCTTTGATTCCAGCAGGTCGACCCGGCCGATCATCTCGTCCACGGTGCGGAAACCGAGTTGTGCCATGATCTCCCGCAGTTCTTCGGCAATAAAGCGCATGAAGTTGACCACGTGCTCCGGCTTCCCTTTGAAACGGGCCCGCAGGGCCGGATCCTGGGTAGCGACCCCGGCCGGGCAGGTGTTGCTGTGACAGACCCGCATCATGATGCAGCCGAGACTGACCAGCGGGCCGGTGGCAAAGCCGAACTCCTCGGCACCCAGCAGGGCAGCGATGGCAACGTCACGGCCGGTCTTGAGCTGACCATCGGTTTCGATCACGATCCGGCTGCGCAGATTGTTCAGCACCAGTGTCTGGTGGGTTTCCGCCAGCCCCAGCTCCCACGGCAAACCGGCATGTTTGATGCTGGAAATCGGAGAGGCGCCGGTTCCGCCATCATAACCGCTGATCAGAACCACATCGGCATGGGCCTTGGCCACACCGGCGGCAATCGTGCCGACCCCGACTTCCGACACCAGCTTGACGCTGATACGGGCACGACGGTTGGCATTTTTAAGGTCGTAGATCAGTTCTGCCAGATCTTCGATGGAATAGATATCATGGTGCGGCGGTGGCGATACCAGTCCGACACCCGGTGTGGTGTGACGGGTCTTGGCTACCCATGGATAGACCTTGTGCCCCGGCAGCTCGCCACCTTCACCAGGTTTGGCCCCCTGGGCCATCTTGATCTGGATCTCCTTGGCATTGGTCAGGTAATCGCTGGTAACACCGAAACGGCCGGAAGCAACCTGTTTGATGGCGCTGTTTTTCGAGTCACCCTGTTCATTGGTCCAGGTGAAGCGTTCAGGATCTTCTCCCCCTTCACCGGTATTGGAACGGCCACCGATGCGGTTCATGGCGATCGCCAGCGCTTCATGCGCTTCCTGACTGATGGAGCCGTAGGACATGGCGCCGGTCTTGAAACGTTTCATGATCGACTCCACCGGTTCCACCTCGTCAATCGAAACGGAAGGAACCGTACGGAATCCGAGCAGGCCGCGCAAGGTGTAATGACGACTGCTCTGCTCGTCGATCAAGGTCGAGAACTCCTTGAACAGCTTGTAATCACCGGTGCGAACCGCTTTCTGCAGTGTGCTGATCGTCTCGGGATTGTACTGGTGTTCTTCGCCATCCTTGCGCCACTGGTAGACACCACCGGCCGGCAGCACCGCATCGTGGGCTACCCGCTTGGGATAGGCGCGGCCATGCCGTTCCAGCAATTCACGGGCAACGCCATCCAGGCCGATCCCGCCGATCCGCGACGGAGTCCAGGTGAAGTAACGGTCGACCAGATCCTGATTGAGGCCGACTGCCTCGAAAATCTGGGCACCCCGGTAACTCTGCACCGTGGAGATCCCCATCTTGGCCATGGTCTTGACCACACCCTTGATGGAGGCTTTGATGAAATTCTTGACCGCCTGTTTGTACTCCACCTCCGGCAGCATCCCCTGACGGATCATGTCATCCAGTGACTCAAAGGCGAGGTACGGGTTGATCGCCGTGACGCCATAGCCGAGCAGCACCGAGAAGTGGTGCACCTCACGCGGCTCACCCGATTCCAGCACCAGCGAAACCTGGGTGCGGGTGGCACAGCGGATCAGATGATGATGCAGACCGGCCACTGCCAACAGCGCCGGAATGGCGGCATGTTGTGCATCGACGCCACGGTCCGAGAGCACGAAGATAGTTGCGCCGTCCACAATCGCTGCATCGGCAGCGGCAAACAGCTCGTTCATCGCCTGTTCCAGGCCGGCAATGCCACGCTCAACCGGGAAAAGGAGCGACAGGGTGGTCGCCTTGAAACCGGGACGATCGATATGGCGCAGCTTTTCCAGTTCTTCATTGGAAAGGAGCGGATGATCGAGACGGACCATGCGGGCGCTGCGGGCATCGGGCTTAAGCAGGTTTGCTTCCGAGCCGATCCGGGTGGCGGTTGAGGTGACTATTTCTTCACGGATCGGATCGATCGGCGGATTGGTCACCTGGGCGAACAGCTGCTTGAAGTAGTTGTACAACAGCTGGGTTTTATCGGAAAGCACGGCCAGCGGCGTATCGGTTCCCATGGAGCCGAGCGGCTGGATGCCGTCGCGGGCCATGGGGCCCAGCACCACCCGCTGATCCTCGAAGGTGTAGCCAAATGCCTGCTGACGTTGCAGTACCGTGGCGTGATCCGGCCCATGAACCTTGGGAGGCTCGGGGAGATCTTCGATGCCGATGTGATGTTCCTGCAACCAGGCAGCATAGGGATTGGCATGTGCCAGCTCATGCTTGATTTCTTCGTCCGGAACGATGCGCCCCTGAACCGTATCGACCAGGAACATGCAACCGGGCTGCAAACGCCCCTTCTTGACCACCCGTTCCGGTTCGATCGGCAGTACACCAGCTTCCGAGGCCATGATCACCAGATCATCGTTGGTGATGTAGTAACGGGAGGGACGGAGACCATTACGGTCAAGCACCGCACCGATGCTGCTGCCGTCCGTAAAGGCGATGGCAGCCGGGCCATCCCACGGTTCCATCAGACAGGCGTGATATTTGTAAAAGGCACGCTTTTCCGCACTCATGGTTTCGTGGTTTTCCCACGGTTCCGGCACCATCATCATCACGGCGTGGGGGAGCGAACGTCCTGCCAGGGTCAGCAGTTCCAGGCAGTTATCAAACATGGCCGAGTCAGAGCCGTTGGTGTTGATAATCGGCAGCGCCTTTTTGATGTCATCGCCGAACAGTTCGCTTTCAAACAGCGACTGACGGGCATTCATCCAGTTGACATTGCCGCGCAGGGTGTTGATCTCGCCGTTGTGCGCCAGGAAGTGATAGGGGTGCGAACGATCCCAGCTCGGGAAGGTATTGGTTGAAAAACGGGAATGCACCAGCGCCAGGGCGCTGACCACGTCGGGGTCACGCAGATCGGGGTAATACTGGTCAACCTGCACCGGCATCAGCATCCCTTTGTAGATGATCGTGCGGGTGGAGATACTGGACACATACCAGAAGTCATCCACGTTGGCACGACGGATTTCATTGGTGGCACGCTGATTGATAATGTACAGCTTGCGATTGAAAGCCGCTTCATCGGGACAATTGGCGCCCCGCTTCAAAAACAGTTGCCGTACCTTCGGCTCCCCTGCCTTGGCAGTATTACCGAGAGGTGAATTGTCGGTCGGAACATCACGCCAGCCGATGATCTCCACCGCTTCCTCGCGCAGAATCTTTTCCAGGATATGACGGGCGCTGTTCCGCTCCGGCGCATTGGGTGAGGTGAAAATCATGGCAACGCCATAGTCTCCCCGCTCAGGAAGGGTCAGACCAAGCGTGCTGCACGATTTACGCAGAAAAGCATCGGGAATCTGGATCAGGATCCCGGCGCCGTCACCGGTATTCGGCTCAAAACCGACCGCACCACGATGATCAAGGTTGACCAGAACCGTCAGTGCCTGCTGCACGATTTCATGCGAGGGACGACCCTTTATATTTACAACAAAGCCGACGCCACAGGCATCATGTTCAAATTGCGGATCATAGAGACCCTGCTTTTGCGGTACGGAGATCGTTTTCATAGTATCAGTAACCTTTGTTCCAATAAATATCCTGCCAACCGGCATCAGATCGGGGTTGCCGCCCCCTCGCGCACGAGCTGCGGCACTACTCCGGCTTGATACACCTGCCAGGAAATCGGCATAGTAACCTATCTGCAAACAAATATTCAATGAAAAATGTGAACTTGTGCTACAATCTGCCCACCACGTTGCTATCAACAGCTGGAGGTAACCATGTCAAACATACGCATATATGCCGCATCATGGCTGCTTGATCCCGCCACGGAACAAATTTCCGGCGGCGCCATTGCCGTCCGTGACGGGGTGATCATTGCCCGGGGAACACGCGACGATCTGCTCCGTTCCCTGTCAGCCGAGCTGATTGAGTATCCCGGCGCGGTGATACTCCCCGGATTTGTCAATGCCCATACTCATCTGGAGCTGACCCACTTCCCTGCCTGGCGGGAACAACACGGCATGGAGTATTCACCCCGCACCTTTGTGGACTGGATCATCCAGATGGTTAAAATCAACCGCGGGGTTCCCCCTGAACATGCCCGGCTCTCGCTGCACGAGGGGATCCGTAAATGCCTGCAGTCGGGCACAACCTCGGTGGGAGACATCCTGACCCGCTACGACCTGCAGACCGAGTATCGCCAGCAGGTGATTGGCGGCCGACTCTACTTTGAAATCCTGGGACACGACCCGGCCCGCCTGAACGCACGGCTGGGTGAGGCACTCCACGCCATCGACACCTTGCATAACAGCGCCATTGCCCCAGCGCTCTCCCCCCATGCCCCCTATACCATCGCCGAACAGTTTTTAGGAAACATCCGCAATGCCGCCACGTCTCACCATCTGCCGCTGGCGATCCATATTTCCGAATCGGCGGCAGAAACCGATTTCACCTACAACAGCAGCGGCCCGATTGCCGAACTGATGTACCCCTATGTGGGGTGGCAGGAGCATCTCACCCCGCCCCGTCATTGCAGTTCGACCGAGCTGCTCGATCGCCACGCCCTGCTGACGCCAACCACCCTGGCAGTGCACTGCGTACACCTGACCCTGGCCGATGCCCGTTGTCTGAAGGAGCGGGGAGCCTCGATCTGCCTCTGCCCCCGCAGCAATCAGCGGCTCGACGTGGGGGTGGCACCGGTGGCGCTGTTCAAGAAACTTGGCATTCCCCTGGCGCTCGGCACCGACTCCCTGGCCAGCAACGACTCGCTCTCCCTGTGGGATGAAATGCGCTTTGCCCATAACCAGTTTGCGGACGTTGTGTCACCGATCGAACTGCTGACCATGGCAACCAGCGGTGGCGCTGCCGCGCTCGCCATCGCGGATCGGGCCGGCTCGCTGGCAATCGGAAAACGGGCCGATTTCCAGATTGTGGAACTCAAGGGAGCAACAGAACCGAATCTGGCGCAACAGCTGGTGGAACGGGGAACTGCGTCCCAGGTCTATCTGGCAGGTGAGTTACTCTGACCGGAGCATACAACATTGCACCGATGATCTGATAGCGTCAGCGCAACAGCGTGCATGGCAAACAATCCATGGGCTACAACCACAAACAGGTTGACATTTTAATCACGTATTTTACTATCTCCCCTCACGGACTTTGGAAATTGCGAACTGCGTAACAGTGTCAAGGCGCAGGCAGTCCCCCATCCGCTTGCATTTCACCACCGCCGGCAGATCGCTTCGATCTGCCGGCGCTCCCGAGAGAAGCTGCTGCGAACTTTTAACGATATACCGATCAAGAAGAAGCTGACCCTGATTGCCATGGTACCGACCATCATGGCACTCCTGCTGGCCGGACTGGTGTTCGTCGCCATCGATGAAATGAATCTGCGTCAATCGATGGTCAAGGAAATCAGCATGCTTTCCCGGATCATCGGCGACAACAATACCGCCGCCCTGTTATTCAACGACCCGAAATCAGCCGAAGAGAATCTCGCCGTACTGGCGGCCAATGAGCATGTGGTAGCAGGCTCGGTCTACACCGCCAGCGGCGCCGTATTCGCAAGCTATAGCCGCGACAATTCCCGCAAAAAGCTCTCCCCTCCGGCGCTCCGCCCGGATGGTTACCGCTTTGACGACAACTCCCTCACCCTGTTCAACTCCATCAAACATAACGGCAACACGGTCGGGACCGTTTACCTGAACTATGACCTGAATGCCCTCAAAATGCGGCGCTACGGCTATTTCGGGATGGTGGCGCTGGTGCTGCTGACGGCGATGGCCGTATCATTGATCATCACGACCTGGTTCAGCAAAGCAATTTCGGAACCGCTGCTGCGCCTGGCAGCCATGGCCAGGGCGATCTCCCGCGATAAAAATTATGCCGTGCGGGCCGAAGCCGATGGGGGGGATGAAATCGGCGATCTGGTGTACGGGTTCAACGAGATGCTTGACCAGGTGCAGGAACGGGATCTGCAACTCTCCCGGCACCGGGAAGAGCTCGAAACAGAGGTTGCGCTGCGGACAGCGGAACTGCGGGAGTCGAACAGCTCCCTGCAGAAACAGATTGCAGAACGAAACGCAATCGAGGAGGAGCTTTTCAGGACCCGGCAGCTTGAATCGCTCGGCATCCTGGCCGGCGGTATCGCCCATGATTTCAACAACCTGCTGACCGCCATCCTGGGAAACATCTCCCTGGCACAGGCACAAGCCCCGGCGGGTGAGAAACTCTGCAAATACCTGAACAGCGTTGAGAAGGCCGGGCTCAGGGCGGTCGATCTGACCCAGCAGCTGCTGACCTTTTCCAAGGGTGGGGCACCGGTCAAGCAGGTCACCTCGATTGCGGATGTGATCTGCGATACGGCCCGCTTCGTCTTCCGCGGCTCCAAATCCAAATGCCACTTTGCCATCAGCGACAACTTGTGGCCGGTGGAAGTTGACCCGGGGCAGATCAGCCAGGTGATTCATAATCTGGCCCTGAATGCCGACCAGGCCATGCCGGAGGGTGGCACGGTACAGATCAGCGCCCAAAATGTGACCAGGGACAACAGCCGGGAATTGCCGATCGCAGCGGGGCGTTACGTGCGGATCACCGTTACCGATACGGGAACCGGAATGACGGCAGATCAAACGACCAGAATCTTTACCCCCTACTTCACCACCAAACAGCAGGGGAGCGGCCAGGGACTTGCCACCAGCTTCTCGATCACCAGATCCACCGACGACTGCATGTCGGCAGATTCCT
>DAINBV010000112.1:0-7641 GCA_036732725.1 Geobacteraceae bacterium
CGATCATCACGTCGGTGGCGCGCTTGATGCCGTCCACCAGCGATTCGCGGCAGCCATACAGGTTGTCGAATTTTGACTTGGTGACCGAATCATTGACATTGATGGCCGGGAATTTCAGTTCCCCCCGCTCGTGCATCTGGTACAGGCGGTGCACGCCGGTGGTGGTTTCTTCGGTAACTCCCTTGATCTCTGCCAGACGGGTGGAGTACCAGGTCGGATCAACGGCCAGCTTTGCTTTGATGGCAGCGAAGAGGATGGTTTCCTCTTCCGAACCGGGGGTGGCCAGCACGGAAAGGTCCTGCTCGGCCCGGGCGCCCAGGTGCAGCAGCAGGGTGGCGTCACCGCCATCGTCCAGGATCATGTTGGAGAAACCGCCGTCGCTCCATTCAAAGATGCGGTGGGTGTAATCCCAGTACTGTTCCAGGCTTTCCCCCTTGACCGCAAATACAGGAATCCCCTGGGCGGCGATGGCAGCGGCGGCGTGGTCCTGGGTCGAGAAGATGTTGCAGGAGGCCCAGCGAACCTCGGCTCCCAGGGCGGTCAGGGTTTCGATCAGCACGGCGGTCTGGATGGTCATGTGCAGCGAGCCGGTGATGCGGGCTCCTTTGAGCGGCTGGCTGGCGGCGTACTCCTCGCGGATCGCCATTAAGCCGGGCATTTCAGTTTCGGCGATTCTGATTTCCTTACGTCCCCAATCTGCCAGACTAAGGTCTGCTACGATGAAATCTTGTGACATGGTTATTCTCCTTTGTGGTGGTGTTTTGCATGGTGTTTGTAGGGGGGACCCGGTGGGTCGCCCGTTTGTGTGACTGTATGTGTGTTGTTACAATATCAACTTCATTGGGCGAAGGTTAACTTCATAGGCTTTCTCTGTTTTATGTCTGTTTTCCGGAAGTTGACATGATGTTGTGCCATGTCTTGTCCATGCACAACAGGAACAGCTGTGGCAATGTAATCATTAGAAACAAGATCGGAGCAAAATAGGCTACCAACGATTGCGTTCGGACGATTTGCTGCAATATGCATGATTGAAGGGTTATCCCCTTTCCTCCGGGATCATCACTATCTCGGTCTGTTTATACCCTTTCGGCGCGTTACTCGTCCGAATCCCCAGCCAACTCTGCTTCTATCTCCTCAATGGTGGGGAGGCAGGTGTCCAGTGGCTCGGGAAGCGCGCGGACGAGTTGGTATTCGGCAACACCCATGGGCTTGTCTATACCTGAAAGCGCATATTCAGCAACAAGCCGTTTTTTGGTTTTACAGAGCAGAAGGCCGATGGTCGGTTTATCGTCTGGTGCCTTGATCTGGGCATCCACGGCGGCCAGATAGAAATTGAGTTGTCCGGCATGCTCTGGTTTGAAGGCAGTGGCCTTGAGTTCCACCACGATATAGCACTTGAGCCGGGTATGGTAAAAGAGCAGATCGATGAAGAATTCATCACCCTCGACTTCCAGTCGGAACTGGCGGCCGACAAACGCGAAGCCCGCACCCAGCTCAAGCAGGAAGCGGGTGATGTGGCGGACAAGGGCATTCTCGATGTCCCGCTCGTGCGCCTCATCGCCAAGGCCTAGAAAGTCGAAATGATACGGGTCCTTGAGGATTTGAGCGGCCATCTCCGCGTGGGGTACGGCAAGTCGCTGCTCGAAGTTGGTGACGGCTGCACCCTGACGGTGGTGCAGTCGGTTTTTGATATGCACTTCCAGGGTAACGCGGGGCCATCCCTGATGCACGGTCTGAATAGCGTACCATTCCCGTTCTGTCGGGTCTGAAACCTTGGTCAGGATGGTGACTATGTGAAACCACGGCAATTGGGCAGCAGACTGCTGCCCAATTTGAAGATCCGGACAAACCTGAGCGAACACTTTCATGTATTTCAGATTACGGCTAGAAAAACCCTTCATATCCGGGAAAGAGTCCCGCAGATCGAGGGAGAGCCGGTCGATAACTTTGGCGCCCCATCCCTGGCTGCTGAGCCGCTGCAAAATTTCCGCGCCGATTTCATGGTAAAGCCGAATCTGTTCCTCATTGGCGGCAAGAAGTGCCCGCTGCCGGGCGCTGATGATCCGTTTTTTCAGGCTGGCAAGCCATTCAGCATAATCGGTGGGAATAATAATGGCATTATTTCTCATGGCATGAACCTCCTCCTTTCCAGATGTGCATTCACCTTTGCTTCCAAGCTAGGCGCGCGGTCTACCAGCTTCGGCAACGGTGTCTCATATGGTTCGGATTTCTATATGGCCATAACGCGTCTTGCATAAATTGAAAATTTAAATGGTTCCGCTCACCAGCAGCACCGTCTCCTGGCCGTTGGTCCCTTCGATCCGCTGGCAGGCAATGCTGGTAAACCCGGCCTCCTGTAACCAGCCGGCCAGCTCCGGCTCCTCGAATCCCAGCCATTGATCGGCCAGCTGCTCCCGGACCAGGTCCCGCTGGTGGCGGGCCAGGTCGGCCATTATCAACCTGCCGCCGGCGACCAGCACCCGCCTGATTTCAGTCAGCACTGCCCGAGGATCGGCGGCGTGATGCAGGACCATGTTGGCGATCACGCACTCGACGGAAGAATCGGGTAACGGCAGGTGGGCCATCTCTCCCAGACGGAGTTCGACTCCGCTCACCCCTTGCTCCGCCAGGCGCCGCCGGGTCTCTTCCAGCATGGCCGGGGAGTGGTCAACGCCGATTACGCTACGGCAGCGCTCTGCCAGACTGGTCAAGAGCCGACCGGTGCCGATCCCGATTTCCAGTGCCGAACTTCCGGTTGGGAGCAGTGCCAGCAGTTGCTGATGGTAGGCGGGGGTCGGCAGCAGGGTGCGTACCAGTTCATCCCACTGGTTGGCATGACGGTCAAAGAATTCCTGGCTGCGCCGCCGCCGTTCTTCCAGAACAGTTGCCACGGCAGCCAGGTCGCGACCCCGTTCCGGCAGATTATCCAGCTCCTGTTCCAAGGCGGGACGGATGGCGCAGAAAAGGGGGGCCTGCTCACCGACCCGGTAATAATTCCAGGTTCCCTGGGACTTTACCGACAGAATCCCGGCATCAACCAGAATCTTCAGGTGGTGGGAAATACGGGATTGCCCGGTTTCCAGGATGCGGGTCAATTCCTGCACGGTGAATTCTCCGGCCAGGAGCACCGCTGTCAAACGGAGACGGCAGGGGTCGGCCAGTGCCTTGAGTAGTTCAAGCAGCATAGATCAAATCTCGTAAAAGTCTTATATCAATATTTGTTGATATAACAACCGCTGCCGCTTTCGTCAAGAAAATAGTCGTTTGCCATGCTCCCTGCCGGAGCGCGCACTTGACAAGCGCTCAAATTACAGCGAATCTGCCCCAGGGAGGTTTTTATCATGAACAAACGTATTCTTATATTTGCCGTCATCGGCATTGTGTCGGCAGCGGCGCTGCTGTTGCTGGTCCGCCGATCATCGTCCCCTGCCAAGGTATTAAAAATATCGGGGGTGGTGGAGGTGACCACCACCGAGCTTTCCTTCAAGATAGCGGGACGACTGTTGTCACGTCTGGTTGACGAAGGGATGCCGGTTCGTATCGGCCAGGAGGTGGCGCGGCTGGAGGATGATGAGCTGCAGCAGGAACGGGCGTCACGTCTGGCTGATGAAAAGGCGGGGCGGGCCGCGCTGGCTGACCTGCAGGCGGGTAACCGCCGGGAGGAAATCGCGGCTGCTGAAGCGACCCTGGCCCGTATGAAGGCCGAGGCGCTCCGCTCAGCCAGTGATGCCGGGCGGGCGGAGAAGCTGTACCAGCGTGAGGTGATTCCCCGCAAAGAGCTGGAGTTTGCCGTGGCAGGGCGGGATGTTGCCGCCGCCGCAGTGCGGGAGGCGGAGCAACGGCTGAAGCTGCTCAAGGCAGGGGCGCGGCCGGATGCTGTCCGGCAGTCCCGGGCACGGCTGGAGGCGAGTGCTGCCGGGGTGGCGCTGTCGGAAACCCGGCTCTCCCAGGCGGTGCTGAAATCTCCGCTGGCCGGAATCGTGCTGGCCAAGCATGCCGAGGCGGGTGAAATGATGGCTGCTGGTGCGCCGGTGGTCTCGGTGGGTGCGCTGGATCAGGTCTGGTTACGGGGGTACATTCCGGAGTCGGAGGTGGGGCGGGTCAAGCTGGGGCAGGCGGCCCGGGCGAGCTTTGACAGCTGGCCTGGGCGCAATTTTGAGGGACAGGTCAGTTTTATCGCGTCGGAAGCCGAGTTTACCCCCCGCAACGTGCAGACCGAAAAAGAACGGGTCAAGCTGGTCTACCGCATCAAGATCACCCTCGCCAATCCGAAGGGTGAGTTGAAGCCGGGGATGCCGGGGGATGCGGTGATCGTTACGGAAACTCAAAAGCTGTAGCCACAGAGCAAAGGTATACCCATGGCTGTCAATGCACACAACCTCACCCGCAGTTTCGGTGACCTGATTGCCGTAAGCGACCTGTCACTCTCCATTCCGGAAGGTGAACTGTTCGGCCTGGTCGGTTCGGACGGGGCGGGAAAGACCACCACCCTGCGCATGCTGGCCGGGATCCTCGACCCGACCGGCGGCGAACTGTCGGTGCTCGGACATCACTTCCCGTCACAGGTTGAGAACGTGCATGGCCATATCGGCTACATGAGCCAGCGTTTCGGGCTCTACCCGGATTTGACCGTGGAGGAGAACATCTCCTTTTATGCCGATATCTTCGGGGTAACCGGAAGCGAATACCGGCAGCGGAGCGAGCGGCTGCTCACCTTCAGCGGGCTGGCCCCTTTCACCAAACGGCAGGCTGGCCGGTTGTCCGGCGGTATGAAGCAGAAACTCGGGCTTTGCTGCGCCCTGATCCACAAACCGCGCCTGCTGCTGCTGGACGAACCGACTAATGGTGTCGATCCGGTGTCGCGCCGCGATTTCTGGCGCATTCTGCGCGAACTGCATGGCGAAGGGGTTACCATCGTGGTGGCGACCGCCTATCTGGATGAAGCGGGACGTTGTGACCGGGTCGGGTTGATCCATGCCGGACAGATGATCGCCTGTGGTACTCCCGATGAACTGACGGACAGCGGCGCCATCACGCTTGAGCAATTGGTGATTGAACGAATCGGGGGGGAGCAGTTGCCCCCCTTTGCAAAAGGGGAGCAAGGGGGGATTTCGACAAAGGCCCGAGAGACAAATCCCCCCCAATCCCCCTTTGTTGAAGCCGGAGGTGATGAGACCGCTGTCTTGCTCGACAAACTCAGCAAACGCTTCGGTGACTTTACCGCCGTGGACGCCATCTCTCTCTCGGTTCCCAAGGGGGAAATCTTCGGCTTCCTCGGCCCGAACGGTGCCGGAAAATCGACCACCATCCGCATGCTGTGCGGCATCCTGGCTCCCACCTCCGGGAACGGTAGCGTAGCCGGTTGTAACATCATTGATCAGCCGGAACAGATCAAGGCCAACATCGGTTACATGAGTCAGCGTTTCTCGCTCTACGAGGATCTGACCGTGGAGGAGAACATCGCCTTTTATGGCGGAGTCTACTGTCTGACTCCTGAAAAGTTGAAACAGCGCACCGCCTGGGTGATCGAAATGGCCGGCCTGACCGAGCGTCGAGGCTCGAAAGCGGGGGAACTCTCCGGTGGCTGGAAACAGCGACTGGCGCTGGGATGTGCCATTCTGCATGAACCGCCGATCGTCTTTCTGGATGAGCCGACTTCCGGTGTCGATCCGCTCTCCCGTCGCCGGTTCTGGGAGCTGATCCGTTCTCTGGCTGACCATGGGGTGACAGTATTCGTCACAACCCATTACATGGATGAAGCCGAATTCTGCGACCGTCTGGCCATGATCTACCGGGGAGAGTTGGTGGCAATCGGGACGCCGCTGGAGTTGAAACAGGAACTGGCAGAGAACGGTCTGTTGCCGAGTCTGGAGGATGTGTTCATTCGTTTGATCGAGAAGAGGGACCGGCTGGCCGAATAATCTACCGGAACAGTTCTGAACCGTTTGCGATCATTAACAAACTGGATGCGAAGCCGTAGCACCATTGAGCTTTTGGGGCTCTGGGAACAGCTAAGCAATCCTGATTTTAAACCTCTCGAATTCGAGAGGTTTAAAAATGAGGCTGACAGCAACTCGTTTGTGCTTTCTCCCGGCAAATGGTTGCAGCGCCTTAACAATACAGCCATCGAAACAAATGCAAGTTGTTGTTTCAAACAAGACTCTGAAGGCACTGTTGCCTGGTTGAGCTGACAGGCTGCAGTTAAAGGGAAACACTATATGAACATCGTGGATAATTCTTTTACCGCCCGGCTGGTGACACGGTGGTTGTGAGGTTGCTTTCTTAAAGAGGAGGAGCACAGTCATGAGTAAGGCTATGATCACCCAACCACAAGTTGCCGTTACCGTTGATGCCGCAAGCATTCTCGCCGATCTGCGCGAGTTGATCCACTCTGCTCGCCGCCGAGTGGCCACGGTTGCCAATGCCGAACAGACGCTTCTTTACTGGCAACTGGGCAGGCGGATAGCACATGAAAACCTAACTGAAGGCCGCGCTGAATATGGAAAACAGATTCTTGCGACAGTGTCGCAAGAATTGATGGCCGAGTTTGGACGAGGATTCACATACACCGCAATCATTCGTATGGTTCAATTTTTCCAGTTATTTCCTGATGAGCAGATTGTGGCGACACTGTCGGCACAATTGGGCTGGAGTCATTTCATTGAGATTCTTCCTGTAAAAGACTCGCTTGCCCGTGAATTTTATGCCGAGATGTGCCGGGTAGAGCGCTGGCCAGTCCGTACCCTGCGGCAGAAGATTGGCGGTATGTTGTACGAACGCACTGCATGTCCAAGAACACCGAAGCGGTCATCAAAGCTGAACTGAGCACTCTGCGTGACGGACAGATGACGCCCGATATGGTCTTCCGTGACCCGTATCTACTGGACTTTCTTGGTTTGCAGGGGGCCTTCAGTGAGAAGGATCTGGAAAACGCTATCCTGCGAGAGATGGAAAGGTTTCTGCTGGAACTGGGAAGCGGTTTTACCTTCGTGGCACGGCAAAAGCGGATGAGCGTCGGCAAGGATGATTTTTATCTCGACCTGCTCTTTTACCACCGCTTCTTGAGGCGACTGGTAGCCATTGAACTGAAACTGGAATCTTTCCAACCGGCCCACACCGGCCAGATGGAGCTGTACCTCCGCTGGCTGGACAAGCATGAGCGGGCGGCAGGCGAAGAATCGCCCATCGGTCTGATCCTCTGCGCCGGAGCGGATGCCGAACAGGTGGAACTGCTGCAACTGGACGAAAAATCAATCCGGATCGCGGAATATCTGACGGAACTTCCGCCAATTGAACTGCTACGATCCCGCCTGCACCTTGCCATTGAGCTGGCCAGAGAGCAAGCAGCACGGAGAGATGCTGATGAGGAGTAAAAAACGTCGATATCTTCATCCGCTGACATGGCTTCGCGGGTCATAATCGCATCTTCATATTTGGTGTAGTCTTCTACCGGCTGCTACCGGTGAACGCCAGCTTTCCGGGCGCGGCGGGTGAAACGGTGGTGATCGACGGGGAGTTGCGTTTGACGCCGGGGGCGGTTGCTGAGGCGAAGCAGAAGCTGCCGAGCAAGGGCACAACAGGGAAATAGGGAAATAGGGAAATAGGGAAATAGGGAAATAGGGAAATAGGGAAATAGGGAAA
>DAINBV010000112.1:7741-8871 GCA_036732725.1 Geobacteraceae bacterium
TATCTGCGATCATGCAGTGAGGAGATAGCGGAGAATAAATGACAAAGACACGCACCATAAGCGTCAAGGGAAGTGACATCACTGTTTCTCGCAGGGATCAGGAAGATTACATCGGTCGCTGACCGACATCGCCCGTTATAAAAATCCGAATGAACCGATTGATATTATAAAAAACTGGCTGCGAAGCCGCACAACTATCGAATTTATCTGCCTTTGGGAACAACTGCATAATCCGGATTTTAAAGCGGTCGAATTCGACCGCTTTATGTATGAGGCTGGCAGTAACTCGTTTGTACTTTCTCCCGGTAAATGGATAGAAACGACCAGTGCAATCGGTATAACCACCAAATCTGGCAGATATGGCGGCACCTTTGCCAAGGTCAACTACCTCATTCATGCCGACGCCATCAAAGAAAACCTGATTCCACCAGACCTTCAGAAATCAAAACAAAAATTCATCTATGCTGATGAAGCGGATCTGCTGAATCTGGCACTATTCGGCCAAACCGCTCTTGCCTGGAAAAATGAATATCCGGAGAGAAAAGGCAATATGCGGGATTATGCGACGTTGGAACAACTGGTTGTCCTCTCCAATCTGGAAAGTTTCAATGCCGAGTTGATCAAGATTGGGATGAACGCCGAGGAGCGACTGCGAAAGCTGAACAGCACGGCTATTGAACAGATGAAAGTGTTGATTAAGAACAAGTCGCTTGATGGGTTGCGGGGGAAGGTCGCAACGCCGCTAACAACAAAGGCGGAAGATAAAGTGCAAAAATGGGGCTCAAATGGAAAATGAATATTATGCTTTTGCGGAACAGGTTCTCCATAGAGATGGAGTATATGGTGTTCTGTTTGATGCAGTTCCTGCAACAATGATTCACAATTTTTGGGAGAACGATAACACCCACAAACAGGTCATGGAGGCGGAGGAGGAACTTCGTTCTTCTTTATTTTGGATGGATATTCCTGACGAAGGTTTCATCATTTCAGAAGGACGGTGGTATTTTCTCTCAAATAGTACACCACAAACTGACGCAATCATTTTCTCTGACAAAGGAGTCAAAGAAGAGACTGGACTGAGGTGGCCGGGGTTTGTGAGACAGCCTGAGGGGTAAAATAAGCAATGTACC
>DAINBV010000113.1:0-8291 GCA_036732725.1 Geobacteraceae bacterium
CCCGGACGGGACTTAAACCCGTTAGATATTCAACTGTTACTGCGTACGGTCAGGTTGGACTTTCGGACATTTGAATATCCATTACAACAACGGTAATCCGATATGCTCACCCGCTACCTAAAAACCTTCTCCACGCCCCGCATAAACCACTCCTGCTGCTGGCCGTGATCGACCTTATCGCCCAAGGCATCATAAAAACCAACTTCATCGAATTCACCCCCGACTTGAGCGAACTATTCACCATCTACTGGTAGCGCGTCATGCCGACTGAGCAGCGAGAAATATCTCTCTCCTTGACTCCTGTCACGTTACACATTACACTTTTGGCATGATCAAAACATTTGCCGACAAACACACAGCTGCCTTGTACACATCAGGAAAATCACGGAAATTGCCGCCGGATTTGGTAAGCCGTGCGTTGCGTCGTCTTGAATATCTTGATCTTGCCGAATCGCTGGATGATCTCAAGGTGCCGCCAAGCAATCGCCTGCATACTCCAAAGGATGATCGAGCGGGTCAGCATTCCATCTCGATCAATGACCAATGGCGTATCTGTTTTGTTTTTGTAGACGGCGATGTCTATGATGTAGAGATTACCGATTACCATTAATGAGGTGAAAAAATGAGTATACCAAACAGCAACAAAAGAACCGTTTCCCCCACCCATCCGGGGGAGATGCTGCGCGAGGATTTCATACCGGACTACGGCCTTACCGTGACTTCCCTTGCGGCGGCACTGGGAGTGTCACGGCAGACGGCCAACGAGCTGCTTCAATGTCGCCGTGCTGTCAGTCCGGTTATGGCGTTGCGTCTTTCACGACTGTTCGGCAATTCTTCCGCGTTCTGGCTGAACGCCCAGAATGCGTTTGATTTGTGGCATGCAGAGCGACGTTATCAAAAGGTTTTGGATAACGTGCAGATGCTGAAGGCGGCCTAGTAGCTGCGGATACGTGGGGAGTTTATCGTGGGGAGAGAACAACACATTATCGCCCTGCAATTACTTATTCTACCAACCGCAGCATTTCAACCCGCTTCTGTAAAAGATAGTCACTGCGCCCTTTAACCGGCATTGACTCCAGTTTCACCCGATCTACCCCCAACTCGGCTGTGCTCATTTTGGCAACCCTGAGCGCAGCATCCCAGCCTGCCATCGCTAAACCACCCGGCTTGTCGGCTCGCGAAATCAACGGCAGAATCGTGTCAATCCCCCCCCTGACAGCCTGCTCCGCCATCCTGATCCTGGTTGAATCCCGCAACTCCCCCCATCTGTTGGCATTACCATGCAGACGGCTGACCCAGGCCAGCGACTTGCGATAGGAAGCGGCAAGCGACAATCGCTGGCAGAAACTTTCCGCCATGCCAAAACCGGCCTGATCATGTCCATGGTGCCGCGGATAGCAGGCAGGATCAGTGGCCAGTTTGCCAAGATCGTGAAAAAAAGCGCAAAAACGGGTCAACGGATCGCCGGTCTGGTGCGCTACCCGCTGCATGACCTGCAGCGAATGGGAGAACAGGTCACCCTCGGGATGATGTTCCAGCGGGCCGGCCGGTATTTCCGGCAGGCGGAATAGTTCCGGCAGGAACTCCCGGCCAACACCAAAAGCAAGCATTCCCTGAAAAAACCGCTCCGGCAGTTCTCCTGCCAGTGCTTTGATCATCTCATTACTGAAACGTTGCACCGCGATGCTGCCGAATCGTTGCGACCAGTCATGGGAGCGGATCAGCGCTTCTGTTTCGGGTGTCATCCGCCAGCCATGGGCCTCAAACCGCAACCCCCTGAAAATCCGGAGTGGATCGATCAGAAATGATCCGGTGCTGCAAGCCCGCAGCTGCCGGTTCTGCAGGTCATTCCTGCCATCCAGGGGATCAATCAGGTTGCCGGACAAGCTCATGGCCATGGCATTGATCGTGAAATCACGGCGGCGCAGGTCGTTTTCCAGCTCGGCCAGGCTCTCCATACGGGTAACTTCAATTTTGCCGAACCCGTGATGGTATTTAAAATAGATGGCGCTGGAACTTTTGGGTTCAACCAGCCGGAATCCAAGCGCCTGCAGCTCCTGAGGAGAAAGGGCGGCCACCAGATCCGTATCCTGACTCTCCCTAGCGAGCAGGAAATCACGAACCGGGCCACCAACCAGGAGGACACGCTCATGGTTGGCAGCAAACAGGCTGTTCAGAAATTCGAGTAGTGACTTCACGGCGCAAGACCTTTCACCATACGTAGCTGTTATGGCCACCATACGACAAAACCCCTTGATTCAAGGGGTTTTGTCTGCAAATAAATTGGCTGAAGCAGTCCATAAGCCGGGTTCTGTTCCGCTGTCGGGTTACCCCTTCAGCGGTGGTGGTCATTCATCTGGATCTACCGTTACCGGCAGCCTCAAGCAGTCAACCCGGATACACGGGCGGGTCACCCTTAACGCATCCCTATTTGACCTTGCTCCTGACGGGGTTTACCTGGCATTCGCCGTCACCGGCGAACCCGGTGAGCTCTTACCTCACCCTTTCACCCTTACCTGCCATGGCAGGCGGACTTCTCTCTGTGGCACTTATCCCTGGAGTCACCCCCGCTGGACGTTATCCAGCGTCATACCCTGTGGAGCCCGGACTTTCCTCCCCTCTTGCGAGGAGCGACCATCTGTTCTACTTCAGCCAAACCGTTAATCCTGTAAAAAGCACAGACACTATTGCCCGTTCTGGGGTTGCAGCATCAACACCCGGTTGCAGTGGGGGCAGGTCAATATTTCTTCATCCTTGAAAAGATTGTTATACATCTGGGCCGGAATACTCATGTTACACCCCAGACAGTAACCGTTATTGGCGTAGGCCAGTGCCCGCCCCATGCGCTGCGCCCGCAGTTGATCATAGCGTTTGGCAAGACTGGAAGGCAGTTCCTTGACGATACTCTCACGCCGCATGGAATCCACATCCACATCCTGTTGCAGTTTCTCGATTTCCGACTGTTTTTCCGCACGCCGTTCCTGATGTGCCTGATCCATCTCCGCCAGACGCCCTTCGCTGACAGCAATCTCTTTTTCCACTTCCTCCAGCTGACTGATGCTCTGCAGGAGCTGTTCTTCCAATGTTGCCACCTGTTTCTTGGCAGAGGTAATTTCACGCCCAACCGCCTGAAATTCCTTATTGGTCTTGATTTCCTTCATATTGGTTTCAGAACGGTGGATATTTTCCTGTTCATCGGCCAGACTCGATTCCTGTTGCGCCTTGTCGGCAATCAACTGTTCCTTACGTTGCAACAAGGCAGCCAAGCCGTCACGGGCATCCAACATAACTCTTTCAATATCAGCAAGCTCTGAATTCAAGGCTGCCTGCGCTGTTTTCAGCACATCAACCTGAAGATCAATCTCCTGTAACTGGGCCAGCAACTCCAATTTTTTCTTTGCCATGACTACCTCCGTAGTATTCGCTTTCTGTTGTATGTATCAACTGTAGACCGTTTATTTCGACAAGGTCATGAGTTTGAACGGATCATATTCTTCGTCACAGGTAACAACGTCAGCGTTGTATCCTCCCGATGCCAGAGCGTGCTGTAATCGTTCCCGTACTGCTGCCGCCATGATGATTTCGGTCGGAAAATGTCCGGCATCAATCACCGCCAGGCCACGTGCTTCGGCTTCCCGCGCCTCATGATATTTGACATCACCGGTTACCAACAGGTCAGCGCCCAGGCGAATCGCATCATGCATCAGTGAGCTGCCGCTCCCGCTGCACACGGCAACCTTCTGTACGGTGGCGGCCGGATTACCAACGAAGCGAACCGGCGTTCCCAATTTTTCAGCCACCACTCCGGCATAGCTCCCTACGGTTGTTACTTCCGCTAATTCCCCAATCCGTCCCAACCCTTGCGCTGCCCCACGATTAAGGAGCGGATACAGGTCATAGGCCGGCTCTTCATAGGGGTGGCTGGCGACCAGGCGATTGATGGCCCGCGACAGCATGCTACGGTCGATCAGCAGTTCCAGCCGCTGTTCAGCAACTTTTTCCCGCACATTGACAGATCCGACAAATGGTTGTGCCCCTTGCTGCGGTGTAAAGGTCCCTTCACCACTCGTACTGAAGGAGCAATCCTGATAAGCGCCCAGTTGTACGGTATAGGGGAAGAGCGCCGTGCGCAGCTGTTCAAGGTGTGAGTCGGGGACAAACACCACCAGTTTGACCAGTTCCTGAAAAAAAGCCGCTTTAAGCGGCGAGCTGCGCAGCACTCCAATCCGTTCCGCCAGCAGGTCATTCAAACCGCCCGGCGCCGTATCGTAATTGGTATGCAGGCAAACAACTGCCAGTCCTGCCTTGATAGCAGTGTGGAGTGACAAGCCTGAGACCGTGGCAGTTGAGATTGAGGAGACAGGTTTGAAGATCAGGGGATGATGGGTAACGAGCAGTTGGCAGCTGCGTGAAACAGCCGCCTGGATCACTTCCACTGTCGGTTCCAGCGCAACCATGATGCGGTGTACATCACCAGCCGGGTCTCCTACCTGCAGCCCGCTGTTATCCCAACTTTCCGCTAACCCTGGTGGCGCTATTTTATTAATGATTCCGATGATGTCCGACAGTTTTGCCGTTTTCATGCCGCACAATGAAAAAGAGTGCAACCAGTCGGTTTGCACTCTTTTTTAACAGTCATGATTCGATTGCGTCGTAAGTTATCTGCCGGCACTCGGCTTTCATCCTTTGCAGCAAAAATGGTGGGCCCACCAGGACTCGAACCTGGGACCAACCGGTTATGAGCCGGTGGCTCTAGCCAACTGAGCTATAGGCCCGAAAGGGAGTAGGAATAGTAAAGAAGTGTCGGATGAGTGTCAAGCAAAAAACCGGCCCGGCATTCAAAAGACGGCTCAGGCACTAAAAATATTTATCCATCGCCTTGTTGGCATCGTTGACATAGGGGCTGGCGGGGAAATCCTTGAACAATTGCCCAAATACTTCGCGCCCCTTGGTTTTCTGCCCATCCTGCAGATACGCCTTCCCGAGGTACAACAGGATCTCATCCCGTTGCGGAGAATCCGCAAAGGTTTTGAGAGCTCCGTTAAAACGGCCGATGGCTGCCGGCAATTTTCCGAGCTTCAAGTAGAATTTACCCACATACAATTCATACTGCAGCTGTTTTTCACGACAATCCTGAATCAGTCCCGTAACTTCTGCCGTCTGCTCTCCGCCGGGATAGAGGGTCAGGTACGATTCGAACAGTGTGCGGGCATTTTTTACCGGGGTTTGATCCGTATCAATGCCATGAATCTGCTTGTAATGACTCATCCCCTGCCGATAAAGGGCATAACCGGCCCGCTCATGCTTGGGGTGCAGCTTGCGAAAATCTTCATAGGCTGCCGCCGATTCAATGAAATCATGGTTGAGAAAATAGGCATCGGCAATATTGATTTCAGCGCGGGTGGTCAGCTCCTGGGATTGATAACTTTCCTTGACCTTTTTCCATTGTGCTATGGCATCGACATAATTACCGTCCTGGAAAAACTGTTCCCCCTCTTTGAACATGACTTCCGGTGGCCCAGCCGGCGTGACCGTGGCACATCCCTGCAAGGAAGCAAGCATCAAACCGGAAACCAGCAGTGTGGCAGCTGTTTTTTTCATAATCATCCCCATTTAGAGTATATCCCTTCCCGCAGGGTCAGCCACCAGCCGGGCAATAGTATCATGATTGAGCCAGAGTGTGGGGGCTGGTGATTGCCAGGCGGTGTGGAGTATCAGACGGCCGGTTGCCAGAAACACCACCCGCGAAAGCTCGGCACAGATCAGCTGTTTCTGATCCGCATGCATACCGATCAATTCGGCCGAACTGGCAAGCATCAGCTCAGCCTGTTCTCTGGTGTTATGTTGCGGCCATGACGGATAGTCAACCAACCCGGCGAGAATTGGTGAAGCAAGATAGGCATCTGCCCGTTGGAGCAAGCGCTCAACCGTTTCCCCTTCCTTCAACATATCCTGGCAGACGGCAAACAACCGGTCGGCTGCGCCACCGGCAGCTGCTCTGAGAGCGCTCAACAACGGATAGAGCGAGATTTCAACTCCCAGAAACAAGGCACTGGAGTTGGTCTGGATCTCGGGGCAGTTAAACACCGTGGCAGCCACCCCCTGGCGCTGGTATTCTGCGGCAATCTCCTCCAGCCGGATCTTGGCAAACCCCTGTACATAAGGGGTGTATGATTGCCATTGAGATACCCCGTCCACCAGCACTTCCGTGCCATGGTAACCGTAGGCGCTGTAGGCTATCCGTCCGCCGCCAGCCGTCACCTGCCGGCGCAACGCTTCCGTCTCTTCCAACAGATAGCGGTAGGTATCCGCGGTCACTTCATTGAAGCTGAGATCACATAACTGCCCCAGCTGGCTGTTCCAGAAGTCTTGTGAAGCGAGATATTTGTCGCCGGTTCCCTTGAAGACACGGTTCAGGAGCGGCATGAACACCCGCGCCCGCGGGATGCCACCCGCCATGGCATGGGCAATATGCAGATTGGCGCCAGCCGGAATTCGGGCTGCCAACTCACGGGCAACTCCGCCCAGATTGGCACGGAAACGGGCTGTCCCTGCCTGCCGTGCTTCCTGCAGAAATTGCGGATCAAACGAGATGGTTGACCAATCATCTGGACGCGCCTTCTTGAGCTGTTCCGCCACGGAAGGTAATCCGGCAGCCGGTTCCATATCAAAGCCCGCTTCCAGCGGTATATTGATGACACTCCCCCCCAGCAGTTTTTCACTTTCCGCCAACTCATCGGTTGTCAAGGGGCGCAACGTGCCATCACTGTCTCGCCGGCCAACAGTCGTGCCGATCACGGTCATGCCAAGCCGCTGCGCCTCATCCACCAGGCCATTGGCATAGCCACGCCCGAAAAGTTCGCCGATCAATACCAGCACATCGCCTGATTTGTACCCTCCCATCTCCGGGAGTGTTTGTAATGATGTATATTCCGTCATCAAAATCTATCCTCATTTAATCAGAAGTTTGTTGAAAATCGTAGGACGTTCATACCACGAACAGCCGGGCAATGTGAATCGAAAAAGGTGCGTGTTCAACTACACTCCGCCGCCACCCAACACCTTGTACAAGGTCACCAGATTAGCCAATCGTGCCAGACGGACAGCGATCACCCCCTGCTGGGCAGTGTACAGACTGCGCTGGGAATCGAGCACCGTCAGGAAGTTGTCAACCCCCTTGTCAAAACGGGTCTGGGAGATGGCGTAACTTTCGGCAGTGGCAGTGGCAAGTGACTGTTGGGCCGCGAGCTGCTCGTCGATGGTGGCCCGGCCAGCCAGTGCATCGGCCACCTCCCGGAACGCAATCCGGATCGCCTGTTCATACTGGACGATGGCAATATCACGATCCACCTCGGCTACCTTCAGGTTGGCATCATTGCTGCCGGCATTGAAAATCGGGATTGAAATGCGTGGTGCGAACGTCCAGGCCAGGGAACCGGCGCTGAAGAGACCGGAGAGTTCATCGCTGCCAAAACCGATCGATGAGACCAGGGTGATGCGCGGGAAGTAAGCTGCCCGCGCAGCGCCGATATTGGCATTGAAACCTTTCAGCTGGCTTTCTGCCTGCAAAATATCCGGGCGGCGCAGCAGAACGTCCGACGGCACACCGGGGGAGAGATCCTTCAATGCTGTCAGGTTTTCGGAAAGCGCATCCGGCAACAGATTGGCCGGCACGGTTGACCCAACGGTCAGGTTGAGTGCATTTTCATCCTGCATAACCAGGCTGGTGTAGCGGGCAACGTCAATCCGCGCCGCATCAACCGTAGTCCGGGCCTGGCTGAGTGCCAGCGAGGTGGCAAGCCCGGCTTCAAAACGGCTTTGCACCAGCTGATACGCCTGCTGCTGGTTGACCAGGGTTTGTTTGGCCAGCGTAAGACGTTCACGGTCGGCAGCCAGGGTCAGATAACCGATCGCCACCTGTGACACCAGGGTGATCTGGACGCTTTTACGTCCCTGCTCCGTTGCCAGATACTGTTCCAGCGCCTGTTCTTTCAGGTTTTGCACCCGTCCGAACAGGTCGAGCTCGTAGGAGGCGACTCCCAGCCCCACATTATACTGATGGAGTGTGGTCGCCCCGCTCTTGCCGGAAAAATCTTCCGCTACCCGTTGATAATTTGCTCCGGCAGTGGCGTCAACCTTCGGCAGCAGGTCAGAGCGCTGGATTTGATAGCGGGCACGGGCTCGTTCGATGGTCAGTGCCGCCACCTTGAGATCACGGTTGTTCTCCAATGCCAGGGTGAGTATGGAGCGGAGCTTGGGATCGGTGAAAAACTCCTGCCATGGAATATCGG
>DAINBV010000114.1:0-5116 GCA_036732725.1 Geobacteraceae bacterium
TCTGAATCGTCATCGCGTATTTCATCGTATTACCAGAAGGTTTCTTTTTAAAAATGTAGCCACCGGCTTCCATTTCGGACACAGCATACTCAACACTGCCTTTACTGAGCTTAGGCAGCTTATACAGAGCGGCTTTGCTGTATTCCTGATAGAACTCGGTAAGCTTCAATTCCTCTTTTTGCTGGCGAATACTTTCGCTCAAAGATGTCAGAAGCTTACCTGCACGTGTAGCGACTTTCCGTAACTGCTCAATATTGTCCATTTATCACCTCATGACGTTTTTTGTCATTTTGAACAAAAAGAGTCATGTTGCAAGCAAAAAATCATATTGTTTTGATTTCGCTCTCAACAGGAGGGGGATGAAGCTCGACGGGCGTGCTACTAAATCACACTGCAGCAACACGCAGACGCACTTTTGACCATCAACAACAACTCATACAAAAGGGCTTTGAGAAAGGTATCCAACATGCAAGACAGGAGGGTCATTCAGAAGGATTCTGATTTTAGTTACGACCGGTGCAATGCTGAGCCTTATGTATCAGCGCTCGCCGCAGCCATGTAACCGAGCGTAGCGAGCGAACTGGCGAGGAAGCGAAGAGGAACCGTTCCGGCAGATAGCTCTTACGCTCAGCACAAGAAGAGTTTTCCATCCTCTGTGGGAAACAGGTCAACTTTAATGGACGCTCCGGACTATGGGAAACAGGTCAACTTCACGGGCGGCCGGGAGTGTGGGAAACAGGTCAACTTCGCGGGCGGCCGGGACTGTGGGAAACAGGTCAACTTTACGGACTGCCCGGACTGTGGGAAACAGGTCAACTTTACGGACGGCCCGGACTATGGCAAACAGGTCAACTCCGCGGACGGCCCGGACTGTGGGAAACAGGTTAACTTTGCAGACGGCCCGGACTATGGGAAACAGGTCAACTCCGCGGACGGCCCGGACTGTGGGAAACAGGTCAACTACGCGGACGGCCCGGACTATGGGAAACGGGTCAACTTTGCAGACGGCGCGGACTGTGGGAAACAGGTCAACTACGCGGACGGCCAGGGCCGCGGGAAACACCACATGTATAGGCACACACAGATAGCGTGTTCAGGGCAACAAATGTGACAATCTGCCCTCATTAATTATGTCGAACTTGCCCTCATGTCATTTGACTAACGGGAAGAGGGGGAAAATCTAGTGTGACAAACTGCACTCATTTAACTGTGACAAACTACCCTCAGGATATGGTGACAAATTGCCCTCAATTCTGGCTCCACTACCGGTTACAGCCAAAAAAACTATGAGTAAGCGCAGGATGCCAGGGAGGGAACAGCAAAACTGTGACAAATCACCCTCAACCTTCCAGATCAAATGTGACGAACCACCCTCAAATCTGTGACAGATAACCCTCAGGCTATTCTGTTGTCATCGAGGTGATATCACGGAAGGAAAATACTATATGAGTCGTCTGGCGACCTTTCTTTTTCTCGATGTAAGAGAGGCGCATAGGTGTCCGGCTATTGATCTCATCAACACTTGCCTGCAGGAAACGACGGCGAAAATCCGGCATACGCTGATAACTTTGGGGTAGCTGGTAGCGCTCCATGATCCAGTCGATTTTCAGGGACACGACACCAGAGCCATCAGGTTTACGGTACTGACACAGGGATTCGTATAAACGCATGGCATACGGATTGGTAATCTCTTTTGTTTCACTGAGCCGGAACTGCGTAAACCGGTTCTGTAGCCCGATGAAGAAGGGAATGAGATAGGGGTTGATATGTACGCTGTAAAGCCCTCTGGATGGACTGTGCGCACGTTTGATAAACCAGGGAAAGGATTCATACCCTTTTTCATCGCCGGCATCCTCTTCAGGGCGATAGAAAACCACTTCCTTGCCCGCAAAACCTTTTAAAGCCTGTCGTATATCCTTACTGGCTTCAGCGGAGGTCAGCCCGAATGTTTCAGCGTATTTAGCAACATGAATTTCGCAGATGCCGTCATGTTCCTGCAGGGAGCCGTCGGATTTTCTGATCTGGTCAACGAACAGATACAGCATACGCTTTTGATCCCTGGAGAGACTATATGCCGCCTCAGTCAGCTCATTTGACTGGACAATCCGCGGGCTATTTTTACGTTTTTTATGGTTTATAACCGCTATTTCCGCCATGACAGGTCCATGTGAAGTGTGACAGGTTTTCAGATTGTCACACTTTATAAAACAGAGTCAACAGGGAGGGATAACTTTGTGAAAAGCAACGCTTCCTGAGGGCAATTTGTCACAGAGTTAAGGGCAACTTGTCACAGAAAGGACGGCTATTTGAGGGTGATTTGTCACACTGAAAGGGCGGTTTGTCACAGATCCCTCTCTGGAACCCGCATGGATAAAGGCCTGTGGGCATTCTAAAAATAAAGATCTAACAACTATTAAAAAAGATCTTATAAAAATATCCCCGTGGATAAGTGGATAACCCTAGGGGAGGTGATTTTTCAGCCATTGAGCGTATGCAGAATTTATGAGTTCTGTTCCCTGGTGCTTCCTCGCTCACTCGGGGCTTCGCCCTGTCGCTCGGCTGCGGCGAGCACTGCTGGCTCGATCATATCCGTGGCCGGAAGATACTACTCCTCCCCCGAGTCGCTCTCCAGAGCCCGCTACAGCGAGACAACCCGCACGAAGATTTCTATCGTCCCTGCAGACATACTCGAATCGTTTTTATTAACCCTGGCTCCCGTCGTGACAGAACACTACTTCCTGTAAAAGGGGGACTAAGGCCCCTGAGTCACACACCTGAAATTAATAATGCGGAGTTTTACGATAATGTCATTGCTGGAAACTTTCCTGACCGCTTCTCCCGCTTCTCAGGGGGCAACAATCCTGTTCCTTGCCATGCTGATCTACTGGCAAAAGCGATAAATCCATGCGGGCTGGCCTTTGGCCAGCTTCGCTGTATAAGGGGAAAAATGCGGCATATCCAGACATTTCACTAGGCAATTTGAATTCAGATATCTATGCTTGGGATCCGGTCAACAGGATGTAACAAGATGAAACTTGAAACTATACAGATAGATAATACCGTAAGGAGTGGTCTTAATTCTTTCACTGACGGGGTGATTATTCGTGATACAAAGGTATTGATCACGCTCAATCTCCCGGATGGACAGAAAACCACTATTGAGGGGGAATGGCGGCATATGTCGGACGCCAACAGGTTGTCAGAACGTATTACGATGCTTCAGCATGCGATCTATGAGCAGTATGAGGAATACAGAGCAGATATTCCCGTCAGCTGGTCCAGATAACGTCTGACAGACCTCCCCGGCGAGCAGGACGTTCGCCAGCATCATTCTCCTAAGTACTTAAATATTCCCTTTCAGCATGGCTACCGCATCCGCTTCGGGCATCTGAAACTGAACTCGATGCCGCGCAGCAACATCAAGTGCGAACACCTTCGTATAGACTTCCGTCGAGCTAATCGATTTGTGGCCCATCAGGCTCTGCAAAACCTTCAGTGGTATGCCGGCATACAGCATATGCATCGCGTAGGAGTGACGGAACGTATGGGGGGTAACCGGTACTGAGAACGTCACCCCGTCGGCCGCTGCGGCCTCCACCGCTTCGCTAAGCCAGGTGCGCACGGTACGGTCTGTGATCTCCCAGATACGCGCCTTCTCCATTCTGCCGGTGCGCTTGTTTCGTCTTTCCAGCGGAATTTTCAGGGTCGCCACCATCATCTGCAGCTGGCTGACATAGTGGTGATCGGAAAGGGGAACCAGACGATGGATCTGACTGCCTGCGGGGGCACGACCTGCCGTCCTGGCCGCTTTCTCGGTACGCTGCTTGAGGGTGGCCAGCTGTACGAACGGATACGGCGGCGCCAGCGAAAAATCCCCCCGGGTCAGCGCCAGCGCCTCGTTGATACGCGCGCCGGTGTTCCAGAGGGTTGCCAGCAGCATCTTGCGGTGAAGATCCGGCACGTAATGGAGCAGGGCGCTGACTTCCGGCGCCAGCAGGTATTTCGGCAGTTCATCCTGCACGAGCGCCATCTGGCGCAGGGCGAGGGCGGCAGGGTAATCGATGGCCACCGGGAGCAATGTTCCGGGAGATGCCGGAGATCCAACTGGAACCAGGTTATTCATAATTTCTGTTAACTTTTTTCTTTGCCGAGAATTTTCTTCGTAATATTACCGGAGTCAGGATGACTAACCAGCCAGAAAACAGACGAAGTCGCAAACAAAACTACCCCGTCAATGACGGTAGACACGATATTTTCGGGCACAGGTTTCACTCCTCTTCAGTGGGTTGCTATGGAACGGGAACATTCATGACACCAACATCCAGTAGATAAAGCACAGAAAACCCATCCCCCATCCCCAGAACAGGATCTGGTCGCGGTATTTATCCCGCAGGTTAAAAAAGGGATGTGCCTGCAGGTCAACGAGCTCCTCACTTTGCGAGGCAAGCTCCCTTTCCAGCTCCAGGATTCTTTTCTGCGACTGAGCACACAGGGTAGCCAGCCGGATGACCCCGGCTGCCCGTTGCGCCACCTCCAGGTCTGAATCCCCGCTCTGCGGCAGAGACAGTTTTTCTGCCCGCAGCGGCAGGGCGTCACATTTCTCGTCCGGGAGCTGGCCCCCTTTCCTGTGCAACAGATGATAAAATGGACGATTCTGAAGTGAAGTAATTAACTGTTTTTGCGACCGTTTTTTGCCTTCGAGCTGCACGATTTTTTCCTGCAGCCCGCGATAACAGTCTTCCAGCCGGCGTACCGCGGATACCAGGGGCTCCACCCGGAGCGTTGAACACCTGCCCCGCGGCAACTGCAGTTCGTCTGCCCGCAGCGGCATTGAGCTGGTATCCCCCGGCGGGAACCGGAACCCCAGCCCGCGCCATAGTCTGCTCCGGCGGATCAGATTGTGAATGTTTTTCGCATCCACGGACGAGATGTCGATTCTTCCGACCAGCGTTTCCGGCGGCAGGGAGCGGGTCCAGAGCACCATCTGCTGCATGATCCAGCTGCCCACCCCGCGACCACGGGGTAAAAATTCTTTCAGCATAAATTCGACACTGAACAGTTCCACCGTGCCGGGCACGAACTTGTGGCTGTCGTCCTCGCGGCTGTCGACCAAAGA
>DAINBV010000114.1:5126-8246 GCA_036732725.1 Geobacteraceae bacterium
TGCCGGGCACGAACTTCGCGACAATGGTCTGCGGTGTTCCTTGTCCTTCACCGTACAGCGTCAGGCTGGAGGTGATCGACACATGTGCCCCTGGCGAGTCCTCTGACCCGTAACGACATTCCTCCACCCGTCTGACGACCACAACCACCGTTTCGTCGCCCGCACTCCCCGCCGGGACGGTCAGCATCCACATGCCGTTATCATCAACAGACGTTTTTATGAAGGTTTCCGTTTTCGCTTCCATACCGGCCTTTTTGTCCCGTTGCGTAAATGTTACTGGCTTAAGGGTTTTTGTGTGAACCGTTCGTTTAAGCTGACCCCACGAAAGCCTGCAGGGCATCCGCTCCGGAGGGCAGTTCATGCTGAGGGTTAAGCTCTGCGGCAATGCTTCGTTTTGACATCCTCGATGTCTTTCAGGGCGGGGAGGCTGTCAAATTCCCCAGAACATCAGGTTTATCGCATTTTTGATGTCATTTTCCCGGTGGCTGAGATCGGCCACTTCCTCCCCGGTGACGGAGGAAGTGACGCTGGCCATGTCCGTGGTCATCAGGCGGTAGCTTTCGTCCCCGATGTGCACCACCGGATAGAGTTCACGGGAAACCTTATCCGACAGCAGCCGGGCGCTGGCCAGCGGGATCACCATCCGTCGCCCGGGGGTATCGATGATGTCACTCTGCACATCCACGAACAGACGATAGCGGCTCTCTCTTTTATAGGCATAAACCTTAAACTGCATCTCACCAGTCCCTGTTTTCGTCGGCGAATGAACCGTTCATCTCAATAAATCGGGCAACCTCGGCCATCCCTTCCTGATTTTCAGCCTGCCAGCGTTCGGAACGCAGACGACGGGCCTCATTCTGCATGGCCCTGTTCACCAGGGCGGAGATATTGACGTCTGCGGATTTCAGTAACTGATAACTGTCGCTGTCTATGGTGACAGTGATGCGCTGCTTCATAATGCACTCCGGAAAACATACTAATGATATGCATATCAGTATAGCGCAAGGATGCAGCTGACACACGCCCGCCTGAAACATACTGTTATGTCGCCATTAATTTCACTTCGTGAAATTCACATACAAAATAATCACCTTAGAGATAACAAGCAGCCATACAGCCACGCCGTTAAATTACCTGACGGCTGTTCCGCCCGGATCCGACTTTTTACGCTCAGCGAAGTTTCCGGAAGTGTACCACGGTCAGGGAATAACCACAGCGCCCTTTTAGGGTGGTGAGCGGCCGGTCACGGGGCAGGGGAGGGACACAACATATAGCGTCGTTGTCAGCTGGTAACACCGCTACATGTTGTGTCATGGTGCCGCTGCGCGCCGGCGGGGCTGAATCAGATCCGGAACCGGCAGAAATCGGATCTGAATAAGAGAAGCAACGAAAAGGTAATAAATATCTTGCACTGGTATTACATCCAGGAGAAAGTAATACCACCAACAGAATGGAGTAAAAAATCCACTTGGTAGGAAAATTTTCATTTTAGATTAAAACGTCAAAGAGGGGTTCATTATGAACTTTCAGACTTCATCTGAACAAAACGAGTCTCAGGGGACCGTGTCGGTCTCACTTAAAGGCATTCCGACCGCTCAGGGCCAGGCGCTGAAAGAGGTGGCCAGAGCACGGGACATTAACCAGTCTGCGCTGCTGCGTGAAATGGTCAATGCCAGTATGGGCAGTATACTCCATGTCTTCTGCCTTAAGAGCCCGCTTGTCGCGTCCCTGGATCAGGACATCGCGCAGTATAACGGCTGTACTGTCCTGCCAACATGGAGCAGTGTCCCTCAGCCCCCTCAGTTTGAAGCGGCCTACCGCGACCTGCTTTCCATCCGTACAGAAGATGATCTGACCCGGATTTTGCTGCGTAATGCACAGTACCTCCGCATGCGAAGCAGCCAGGTTTTGCCACCGGGACAGCAGTTCTACGGCGGGACTGCGCTGTATTTTGCCCTGTTCTGTGATGTTGCCGGTCGTGATGAACAGACGATTGAAGCCTTCTGGGCCAGTATCGCGCGTTTCTGGGGAGCCTGGTATCGTCGGCAGGATTACTATCAGCAGATCAACCAGCTGCGCGGAGTCATGGGCAAGGCGCCGGCGAATGGTCTCAGTGAGGCGCATGCGGTGGGCGTTTACAGCCGGGTCGCTGTGTTTCAGGATGAAAGCGGCCAGAAAGGACACAGCCAGGTGCTGCTGACCCTTCGCACAGAAAATACGCAGGCGCTGCCGGCAGGCGAGTTTGATCAGTTTGAGTTGCCGTTCTGTAATGGTCACATTCTGGTGCCTGATCCGGGCTATGGCTCCCCCGTTGTTTTTCACAACAATGTACTCGGCCTGGGGTTCCGCTTCCGGGAAGGAACCTGCTCCATGCACTGCTACACTGTGGAGGACGCCCGGCTCGGGCCTACCCAGACACTGACGGAAGTGGCGGAAGCGCTCGTCAGTAATGTTGATGCTCCCCTGCGGGCCTATGCTGCAACCATCCCGGTCAATCAGAGGTAGTGGCTTTGACATCCTCCCTGCCTGAAGGATGGGGAGGATGTCAACTCATGGGGTCAGCTACGGCCCCGTTTCAGTTCACGAACACAGGGATCATAATCATCTGCATAACCGCCATAGTCACGGCTGGGCATGAAGTACCATTTTTTGCCGTCCCAGCCGACGATCCGGGTGGTTGGTTTGGTTTTATTCAAAACAACAATGCAGACGCCGGAGGGAGACCCCGGGGGAAGAAGCCGTTGCACCACACACTCACTGTTGCCCACATCAATCCAGTCTTTGACGTGAATTTCAGGATGGCTCATTGTTAATCTCCGGGTGATAAAATTGATAACCGTACAGTGTACACTGACCGGGTAATACTCCTGACACCAGTCTATTGCGATGGTGTTGCCCTGATTCTGCCAGCACCTATAGTATTGCGTCATGAATATTCGTGACGAATATACGGGCCTGTTTTTTCACGTTATTTAATTTGCCCGTGCGGCAGATACTCTATTTTAGCAATTGACGACCTGGACACTGATTTCCCCTCACGGTCTATACCGAAAGTTGAGTTTCCATCCGGCGGTAGATTCCGGACTGATGTATAAGCATATGCAAGTGCCGTTTCAAGCG
>DAINBV010000115.1:0-953 GCA_036732725.1 Geobacteraceae bacterium
CCTAACTGAAAACGAAGCACTGCTAAGATAAAAGCGAAAAATTCTTTACACTACCGCGCCACTTGATAGCAGAGTGGTTTTGAAAAACTCCCTCGGAGAACCTCTTTGCATGTCGTATGACCAGTGGATCCATTGTCATTGATTGCAATCAAGGTGGAAAAATCGTAAAGTTCCACGATTGATTGAAAAAGGAGCGTAACCAATGTCAGAAGATATCCGCTGGAAGCAACGCTTTGACAATCTGCAACGGGCTTATTCCCGGCTCTGTCAGGCGGTCGGCGCCAACGTCAATGATCCTGAAAATGATCTGATTCAGATGGCGTTGATTAAGGCCTTTGAAATGACTTTTGAACTCTCATGGAAAACCATGAAGGATTATCTTGTGTACAACGGTATCGATGTGAAACTGCCGCGCGAGGTCATCAAACAGGCTTTTGCCAATGATATCGTTGTTGACGGACAAACGTGGATTGACATGCTTGAAAATCGAAACCAGATAGCCCATACCTATGATGAAGATCGTGCCCGTGAAACAGTTCGTCAGATTTGTCAGGCTTATCTGCCGGCTCTGGAACAGCTGCACGGTTTTCTGCTGGAAAAATCAGCCTGATGTTTGGCTTGAGCAAACAGACCCTGAAGCTGATTTCTGACTGTATCAGGAGTTTTCCGGAGATTAACTGGGTGAAAATCTATGGTTCACGAGCCAAAGGGGATTTTCAGCGCGGTTCGGATATTGATCTGGCCTTCAGCAGTGCGGTGGACTATTCGGCGGAGTTGCACGAAGCGCTTGATGATCTGTCTACGCCGTATCTGTTTGATGTGACACATTATGAGACCTTGCGGCATGCCGGGCTCAAGGAACATATCGAGCGGGTTGGAGTGGTGTTTTATCAGCGGGTTGATGGGGAAAATGCTGACTCAACGGAAACGCTGAGGGGGTGGAGAAAATCGGG
>DAINBV010000115.1:1053-8222 GCA_036732725.1 Geobacteraceae bacterium
ATGAAGGGATGAAGGGATGAAGGGATGAAGGGATGAAGGGATGAAGGGATGAAGGGATGAAGGCGGCGGGACGGACATTATGTGTCGAGATACCCCAAAAACGAAATTGCCCTACGAAAGGAGTTCCAAACATGAAAAAAATGCTGGTTTCAATCGTCGCGTTTGCAGTGCTGTTCACCTTTGTCAGAGCTGCTGTTTGCAAGGAAACGGTGACAACGGATCAGGCCGTGCTTAAGGCTGTGGTTCATTCGGCGGCTTTGGGACTGGGGGGCGTCGCCGTGAACAAGGACGGGTCGTACAACCCTGCCATGATCCGTCAATACGTGGATGCCGTGCGGTTCCTTGATGATCGTACGGGGTATTTCTTTGTGTACGATTACAAGAATAACCTCAATATTGCCCATGCGGCCCTCAAGGATTTTCCCGGCCAGGACAAAACGCTGTACCAGGATTCCCGTGGCACGTATGTGATCCAGGAACTTTCAAAAATCGCGAAGGGCAAGGATGGCGGCGGCTTCCTGGTCTATTACTGGAACAATCCCGAGGCCGGGAAGGAAGAGAAAAAGCTCGGGTACGTTGAGGTTATTCCGGGTACTTCGCTCTATATCGGATCAGGAATCTACCAGCGCTGAGCGCCTCAAGATCAATCCTTTTCGGGGGGTGGGAAGCAGACGTTGTGGGGGAGATTGGCGCGGGCGCCGCATTTTGAACAGGTAACGGTTGGCTGGCAGCTCAGGTGGTGAACTTCCGCCAGCAACCCCATGGTGTTCAGCCAGCAGATATGCCCCTTGTGCAACTCGCCGCATTGGCAGATCATTTCTTCTTTAACTTGGTGTGATTGCATAGGCTGCCTGACTGATCCGGATTGAGATGTTTTGTTTCGGAATCAAAGTAGGAAACTATAACCGGCTTGGCGGGTAAACTCAAGCACGATCTGGGCTTGGCGGAGGTGGTGTGGCAAACGTTCTGTTGCTGGTAATTTGTCTGATCATGGGGATTTTCCTGCGGCGCAGCGGGCGGCTCCCCACCACCACGCCGGCTGCTTTGAATGGCTACGTGATTTACCTGGCGCTTCCGGCGGCTGCCATCCGCTACCTGCATGATATCAAGCTGGAGCCGGATCTGCTCCTGACGGCAGTGATGGCGTGGCTGTTGTTTGGCGCCGGCTGGCTTTTCTTCGCCGGAATCTCACGACTGCTTGGCCTGTCACGGGGGGCGACCGGTGCGCTGGTGCTGGTGGGAGGGTTGGGTAATACCTCCTTTGTCGGCTTGCCGATGATCGAAGCGTGGTATGGCAAACAGTATCTGGGGCTCGGTATTCTGGCGGATCAGCTCGGTTCGTTCCTGGTGCTGTCGACCGTGGGGGTGCTGGCAGCCTCGGCCTATTCAGCGGGGAGCGTTTCGCCACGTCAGATGGCTCGCAAGGTGCTGATGTTCCCGCCGTTTCAGGCACTCTGCGTGGCCTTGCTGTTGCGCCCGATCCCCTTTTCCCCGGTGGTTATGACGGTACTGCAAAAACTGGCGGATACCATTGCGCCGTTGGCGCTGGTGTCGGTCGGATTTCAGCTGAGCTTCGGCAATATCAGGTCTCTGGCAAAGCCGCTGGCCACCGGGCTGATCTTCAAACTGTTGCTGGGGCCGGCGCTGATTGCACTGCTGTATGTGGTCGTGTTGGCCAAATCCGGGATGACCGTGCAGGTGACGATCTTTGAAGCCGCCATGCCACCGATGATCACCGCTGGGATTGTGGCGGTGGAACATGATCTGGAACCGCAGCTGGTGGCGCTGATGCTGGGGATCGGGATCCCGCTTTCGTTTCTGCTGCTGGCAGGCTGGTATCAGCTGTTGTCGCAGGTGGCGGCATGACGGCCGGTTAAGGCGTGCTGCCGCTCAACTTCGGATCTGGCGATCCACATATTTGAAATAGGTCGCCAGGACTCCCATGAACCAGAGATAACAGAGGAGGCCGGTCACGGCATCCAACAGGCGGAAGTTGGTCAGGAATACAAAAAAACGGTCGTGGAATTTCAAGCAGGGGTAGCGCCCACCTCCGATCAAGGGGCGTGCCAGCACATCACAAAAGTAAAACATCTGCCACGAATTACTCCTGATATAGCGCCCCAATCGGTAAAAGACCTTGATCGAACCGATAATCCCCCACTCATCCCGCATCATCTGCCGAATCAGATCAAAAAAAGGGGTCAGCAGCAGCCTGCCGGTCTCCTGCTGGCAGCGATAGACACCCGGTGCACGACGGAAGAAATCATCCTGTCCGCTGCTGTAAAGCCCCATGATCATGCTCATCAGAATGTAACGCCGGTGGAAACCTTCGGTTTCAAAGCGCCGGGCAGCAGTTTGCAGCTGGCCGGGGAGGGTAATCCATCGTCCCTGGGAACGGATTTTCTCAGCCAGACGTTGATCTTCCAGAAAGGGGAGGCTTTCGTCAAAGCCACCTAACCGGTTGAAAAAGCCACGGGGCAGCAGTATTCCTTGGTCGCCGTTGGTGGTGTTGGGGCGATTGAAGGCGGTTTTTTCCTCGGCATAGCGGTAGGCGATGCTGTTGTCAGCGGAACAACGGATGAACTGCAAGGCAAAGTGACCGGCCACCCCTTGGTTGCCGGTTCTTTCAATTTCATGTTGCAAGGCCGTGAGGGCCTGGCGGAGCTGCAGCGGGTCGGTCAGCCGTGAATCGGCGTGCAGGAACAGGAAGTAGCTGGCGTGCGCCTCTCTGGCGGCAGCATTCATCTGCTTTCCCCGTCCCCGTTCCGCAGTTACTACCGAGGCTTGGCACGACTCGGCAATGGCAACAGTGGCATCGCGGGATCCGCCATCGCCGACCAGAATCTGAAGGCTCACCTGCTGTTGTGCTGCCAGATCTGCCAGGAGCAGGGGGAGTTGCCCCGCTTCGTCAAGGGTTGGAATGATAATGGAAAGGTCAGGTTGAGGCATCGGTCATGGTTCGCTCTGCAGGGTGATGTCGCCATACCAGGCAATGGCGCTGCTGCCGCTGTTGTCGCTGTCGGTCATGATCGCGATAGCTTTGGCCTCGTTCGGTTCACTCCCAAACAGCTGACGATAATCGGCAACAATATCCCGCTCTTCGGAAACCCATTTCCCCTTGTTGCCGGCCCCCGATTCCACCACCAGCATCATGGCGTTGGCAGTGAAGGGGTTGGGAAATGACGCTCCTTTTTTCAGCTTGTTAGCCCAGACGTAATTGATCGCCCTGGTTTGCCAGAAAAATCTCCCGGGGAACAGGATGTACAGGCGTACCGGGTAGTCGTCACCCGCTTTGCTGGTTTCGTCTCCACCGTTGATCAGGTTACCGATCTTCCAGGACCAGCGCAGATAACGATATTTTTGCGGGTCAAAGCTGATTTTTTTGATCAAGCCGGAAGCGGAGGCATGGCTGACTGCCTTGACAACCGTGGTTCCATGATCTTCCACCACGGTATATTCCGTCGCTCCCTTGAATTTCTTGACCTCCCAGTCACGCAACCCTGCGCTGGCAAAGCTGCCGATCGTAAGTTCTGCGCCCGATCCGTAACCGGGAGCTGTCAGTGCCAGTATGGTTGTCAGCAGCAGGAGCCTGGTTCTGGCGCCAAGGTGGAGAACCGGCATTTATTTCCCCTTGAGCTTGTGCCAGATCAGGGCGGCCGCACCAAGGATGGCGCTGGCACTGCCTGGCAGCGATGAAGGGAGCAGGGATACTTTGCCGCGATAGATCGGGAACAGAAATTTTTCCAGATAACGCTGGGTCGCCGGAATCAGGAATTCTTCTGCCGTTGCCAGACCACCGCAGAAGAATATCGCCTCGGGAGCGGTATGGGCCACGGCATCGGCCAGTTTCATGGCAAGGGTGCGGGCGGTTCTGTCAAAAGCGGTCAGGGCAATCGTATCTTGCTGGCAGGCGGCCTCATAGACCATTTTTGATGTTAATTCCTGAAAACTGATAGTTCGCAGACAGCTCGGATCAAGCAGTTCACCCAACAACACCGCTACGGTGCGGCAGAGACCTGTGGCGGATACGTAGGTTTCCAGGCAGCCATGTTGGCCGCAGGCACACTGCCGCCCGTCGGGATCAACGATCGTATGTCCCAGTTCGCCGGCAAAACCGTCGGCGCCGCACACCAACCCGCCATTGGATACCACCCCGCTCCCCAGGCCGGTTCCCAGGGTAATGACGATAAAATCCTTCATCCCCCGGGCGCCACCGAACACCATCTCCCCCAGCGCCGCCGCATTGGCGTCATTGGTGATTGTCACCGGCAGCTGGTAATGGGATTGAACCAGCTCCACCAGATTGGTAGATTCATCCCAGTTCAGGTTGACCGGATGTTCCACCGTCCCCCGCAGATAGTTGGCGTTGGGCGCGCCAATGCCGATGCCGGCTAATTCGGTGCCGGTCGGCAATTCTTCTTTCAGTTGCTCTATAGCCTGATGCAGGCGGCTGACCAGCTGAGCGGCCGGTTGGTCCCCCCGGGTCGCCATGGTTGCTTCGGCGTGCAGCCGCCCCTGGATATCAACACAGCCGAGAGAGGTGGTTGTGCCGCCGATGTCGATGCCGATCACGATCTCCGTCTCTGTCATACGCGATCCTTTTCTCATGGTTATGAACCTGTGTTTGTTGATATATCGTTTGTAGACGTGTTTAATGTTATCTTGATTTATGGGATAGGCTTTGTTTATAATAAAACGCCGGTTTTGATTCTCTTGGCAATACCATGTTTGAAGGATTAGCCACGGCTCTTATATCACAAAGGTTCAAGAGAACGGGAGGTTTTCTAAATCATGTTGCGTAAAATTAATGGTACAACCTGTCGGGTGGTGACCGTGTTGGGGGTGCTCTGCACTGGTGTGGCCACGTTGCTTGCGATTACTTCCAATCCGGTGGATGCGGAAGTAACAAAAAAAGCGGTTTGTGACTATACACTCTACCTGCAACAGCCGATGCCGCGGGCCAAATTCCTGGCCCTGCGAAACCAGATGTATGATATGACGCAACAAATGGCCGATCCCGATGTCCGCTATCAGCTTCAGGATTCGATTCCCAAAAACCATCCCAAACGTTATATTGACGATGTCTCGCAGGGATGTCTCGGATGCCATGAGGAAAACGGTGCGGTAAAAAAATTTGGTTCCTCCAACCCCAGCGGTTTTGATAATTCAAACATGGCTAAAATGTCCCATGCCCATCCGATCGGGGTGCTCTATGAAAAAAGAACCCTCTATCGGAAAGATTTGCGCAGCTCGGCTGATTTTCCACCCAATATGGTGCTGATGGAGGGACATTTAAGTTGCATTACCTGCCATGACCCCATGAATCTGGAAGGGAACCACCTGGCTGAGAAAGATCGAGGAACGCTCTGCTTTAACTGCCATAATATGTAGTCCGCGGAAAAACGGAATCAAGCGCTACAGCTAAAATTACGAGATCAAAGGTGGAGTGATGAATATGAATAAGCTGATTGTATGTCTGGCGTTTTCTCTTCTGTCCGTAACAACGGTAATTGCTGCTGATTCTCCCGAGCGGCCAGCGGCGCCAACTCCCCAGGTTACGTCGCCGACGCCGGAAAAAACAGCCTCCGGCGCCACTCGTGTTGATCTGCCGGCCTCCCAGGGAACGGTGCATTTTCCCCACAGAAAACACCAGGAAATGTTGAAGGATTGCAGCAACTGCCATACCAATGGCCCGGGGAAAATAGCGGGATTGGGTAAGGCCTGGGCCCATAGTACCTGCCGCGGATGTCATAACGAAACCGCCAAAGCTCCGGTGCAATGCAAGGGTTGTCATAAGAAGGATGAATAGGGATGCCATCGGGAGGGGAGAAATGGCTTTTATAGAGTGGAGTGACAAATTGATGCTCGGGATTGCGCCGTTTGATGAGCACCACAAGCATCTGGTTGACTTGTTGAATCAGGTCTATGACGATATCAGTAACGGAGTGGACCGGGAAAACATGGCAATCGTCTTCAAGGAGTTGATTGATTACACCGTCTACCACTTCGGCGCTGAAGAAGCGTGGTTGCAATCAATCAATTACCCCGCCATATCCCAGCATGTCCAGGAGCATGCCACGTTCACCAAGCAGATCATTGATATCCATGAAGAGTTCCTGGTTACCCGGAACAGCTTTTCCTTTGACCTGCTGAATCTGTTGCAAGACTGGCTGCTGCAGCACATACTTAAAACCGATGCGGAATATGTGGAATACATGGCGACACGAGGAACTGCTACGAGGTAATTGTCGGCATTGGCCGGAACAACATGAAGTTGAAAAAAGAAAGGACGCTCGTTTGAGCGTCCTTTCTTTTTAGATTGAAGATGCTGCTGTTACCAGTTTTCCCTGCCGTGGCAGGAATTGGCGCAGGTTCTGGATGTTGCGTTCCAACCGGTTGAGCTGATCACATTTTTTATCCCGTTGTTATGGGTGGCGGCATTAAATGAAGTCGAACTGTAGCCGGCGCCATGACAGACCGAGCAAGCTTTTCCTTGTTTGGCATGTCGGGCGTGCTGTCCGCTCGCCGGTGGAATGGCATGACAGCTGCCACAGGCCGGCGCGGGGGCAGGTGACGGAGTCACGGTTGCCAGTGCTGTTTGCAGTGCGGTCAGTTCTGCGGCGGTCAGTGTCGAGAGAGACCCCATGCCACCGCTGTTGGCGCTGATGGCGCTCTGGATTCGGCTGACGGTTGCTCCTGCCTTGGCCGATGATGCCAGGGGACCATGGCAACCGGCGCATTTACTGCCGTAGAGGGTTGCCCCGTCGACCGTTGGTGTCGGGGTTGGCGTTGGTGCTGGTGTCGGTGGAACTACAGCGGCAAGAACGGTCTGAATCGCGGTCAGCTCTGCCGGTGTCAGTGTCGAGAGATACCCCATGCCACCGGTATTAGCACTGATGGCGCTCTGAATCCGGGTTGTGGTGGCGCCCGCTTTGGCAGACGTTGCCAAGGCTCCGTGGCAGCCAGCGCAGTTGTTGTTGTAAAGTGTGGTCCCGTCAACTGCCGGGGCAGGGGTGGGGGTGGGGGTGAGTTCGTAGAGCGTGGGGGTGAAAAACGCGTGGGGTGATCAGCAATGCGCCGCATCACGCAGGCAAATGGACTTGTACAACACTCACCCCACCCCCTTACCCCCTCCCCCTTTAGGGGAGGGGGAAGAGAGAACACCCCTC
>DAINBV010000116.1:0-7925 GCA_036732725.1 Geobacteraceae bacterium
ATCCTGAATGTATTTGGTGATATACCGTTTGATCTGTGCCTTCATCTCTCCTGCGCCGCTGTCTGTAATCAGTCCTGCGTAATGCGAGGATATATACTCCTGCACCTCCCGCAGCACGGAGCCGAACTCGCGCGCTCCCGAAGATGAAAAAAACAGGCTCTGATTGCCTGCCATGCTCACTGTACGGGATTTTTCAGTTGTCTCTGAGGGCACCGGCACCGGCTGCTGTCCCATATCTCCGTGTTTTTTTCGACTCATACATTAAACACCTCCTTTGCAATTTTGGCGATCTCCGCACGAAAGCCGCGGCTGTCCTTGAGTGCCAGATCCTTAAACAAATCCCCGCAGAGCGCAAGGTTCTCCAGCTCGTCCGAATGCGGGATTTTGAACGCCACATTGCCCAGCACCTGCTCGATGTGCTCGCCCGCCTGGTTTGATTTTACGTTAGAGGCCACCTTGTACTGCTTCTCCGAATCCCATTTTTGATCCTTGAGGAGTGGCAGTTGGCTGGACAGGTAGCTTATGGACTTGAGATCGCAGTTTACCAGTCTCAGCACCGTATCAGCCTCCAGCAGGGAAACCGCCGACAAGATATCGTGGGCGATGGCGCTGCCACAGTCAATGATGATGTATGGGGCGATGTCCCGCAGATGGTCGATCAGCTCTGTCGCAAGTTCCTGGGTATAAGGCGGGTAAGTAAACACATTTTCGCCCTTGAGCATGCCGATGACCGTCAGATAGCTTATCTTCTTGTGGGTGATGCAGTTCTGCCTGATGAGCATATCCGTCACATGGGTGGCGGCAAGGATGCTGCCCAGGGATCGTTCGCACTCAAGATCACCGGGTGGGCAGATGCAGGGCAGCATAGGCGCAGTCATGTCGCAAAGCAGCAGTGCCACATTCTTTTTCTGATCCGCCAGATGCTTGGCAAGGCGCACACTGACCGTGGTCTTGCCGCTGCCGGGGCTGCCCCATACCGCCAGTACCTGTACATCCTGCTCTGGTTCCTCGTTTGGAGGTTCTGTTTTACCGCGGGTAAAAATACTTCCTTTTATAAAGTTCATCACATTACTCACCTCCGGCTTCCGGTGCAATGTTTTCGGGTTCTGCTGAAGCTTCCGGGGCGGCTTGCTGCTCTGTTTGCCCGGTTCTCTGCTCCGCGGGAGTCGGGTACAGCGTTTCGATTACCTTGTCCTGCAGTTCGGTAAATTGGGCGGCATTCTCTTTGCTTCCGCGAAAGATAAGGGAAAGATGGAGTTTGCCGTCCGTTTCCAGTTCCGCGAGGATTTTTGCTTGCTCCGGGGAAACCAGCAGGGTGACCGTGGCGGGAAGCTGCTTTTCGGTTTCATCCTGCGTATTCTCGGAAGGCTCTTTAGAATTGGTGTCATAACCAGTGCTGGCGGTCACGCCGATGACCTCCACATAAGTAAGTTCCGGGGGGATTACGGTGGAGCCCTGCTTCTTGTAGTCCGGGGCGATGACCGACACGATATCCCCTGAAACCAGCTTACCGGACAGTCCCTGCGCGAAGCTTTTGATGCTGACGGAAATGGCCTGCTTGTCACCGTTTAAGCTGTAGAGATAGGCATTTTCAGCGGCTGGGACATCGGATATCTTTTCTGGAAGGATGTAATCGCCGGAAAACAGATCCGCTGACGCATACTTGCCGACCACAGTTTCACTCTGCCGGATCACGTCCTCCGGCAGGTTATAGCCGCCGACCTCCACGGTCTGCACCATATCCTTTGTGATCTGAGCGCCGGACTTGACGTCCTTGACCACCCGGACAATGTTTGTTTTCTGCGATACACTTTGGTTGAACAGGGGAGTGATCGCAAAGCAGATGAGTAAAGAAAGCACGATGCAGAGTACGCCCAGCATTGTGCGGTTTTTCAGAAAACCCATAGAGTGTTCCTCCTTATATAATAATAAAATAGGCTGCAAGGCAGCCAAGCGTTAAAAAAGGCGCGAGGGGGTATGCTTTTTGCACAGCCCTCCCGCGCAGCTTTTGGATAATGGCATAAACTGCATGGCAGATCAACAGGGCCGTAAGCCCTATGATCATGGCAGCCATGCTTTTGTGAAAGCCCAGCACCAGCCCGGCCGCCGCCATGAGCTTGATATCCCCGCCGCCCATGCCGCCCCAAATCAGGGCGGCGATTAGAAACGGCGTGGCGGCAAAGACACCGAACAGTTTTTCCGGCTCAAAAGCCAGAAACCCGACCAGGGCAATGCATAGGCAGAGGGTGTCTGGAATGATCCGTTTTCGGATATCCCAGAGACAGGCTGCCGCCAGAAGGACAGTGAAAAAACCGCCCTGCAAGAGGAGCAGCACATCAGCCCCCATAGTTGAACATTTCAATAATGCGCTGTTTCAGGGTCGGCAGGATCGTTTCACCGAACAGAGCATACAGCCCGGCAAGGACAAGGGCGCCGATGACAACAGCCATCAGGATTTTGATTGCGGTGTCCACGAAGCCTTCACCGTGCTGGGAACGAAGCAGGGACTGTGCCATAAGGATCTTGCCTGTGATTTGGTTTTTTACCTTGGATACGAATTTTTTCATTGAGATTACCTCCATTTTAATTTATTGTTTGGTTGTTAAAGAGAAAAATGGTGGGGCTTAAAGTCCCGCCATCTGCATGCCGGAATGCTGCTCCGGCGCTTGATCAAAAGGGGGCGCGTCAGCCGCCTTTGGCTGGTCTTGACTCTGGCTTTGGGTGAGCGCCTGATGGTAGGCATCGATCACTGCGTTATTCAGCTGTTCCCTGAATTCCTTGGTAACCGGGAAGCAGATGTCCTTGTACTCGTTGCCCGCGCGGTAGCTGGGCATAGCAACGAATAATCCTTTGGAGCTGTCCACCACCCTCACATTGCGGATGGCGAAGCAGTCGTTCAGGTTAATGGATGCATAGGCCCGGATGTTACCCTCTGGGCGGATGGAACCGATTTTGACGTCTACCTTCATGGGCATGGGCTGCCCGGCTGCGGTCTGTGCAGATTCCTGCGGGGTCTTGGCTGCGGCTTGCGGTTTACTCATGGTGTTTCCTCCTTTATTTTTGGGGTTAAAAAAACAGCCCTCCGGCTGTTGGGGTACCTGTTCACAGGTTCATCTGCGGGCCTTGCAGCTGCTCCTGTTCGGACGCCTGAAATGAAATCTCCCGGAATCCAAAGCGGTCGACATAGTGGAAGGAGCTGCCGGATTCATCGTACAATTCCACCACATCCGACATGGAGAGGCTGTGCCCCTCATAGCCGGACGGGTGGTCAAGGTTGAATTTGGCGTACAGTTCTTCCAGATCATTGGTTTCCACTTCGCCGTCATAAATCACCAGGTAATTGTCCGGGTCGGGTTCCCCGAACTCTTTTTGCAGCTCGTCATACCCGATGAATTTCATCATGACGTCTGTGTCGGGTTTCAGCTGCCAGACACGGCAGTTTTTAAGTACCTGCGCATTGCCCTCCTGGTCGATGCTGCCTTCCGCCAGCCGTGCAAAGGTACCGTTTTTCCATTCCACGTCCAATCCTTTCTTTTCTGAAAGATAGGACTTCATCTCATCGGTCTGGAACATGGGGTCGACAATGGCCCTGCCTTTTTCGATATAGCCAGCGGTATTGCCATAGTAAAGAATACGGTTATTTTTGATCTGAATACTGTTCACGAAGCTTCCTCCTTTCCCGGTAAAACTGCCGTTACCCGTTACTGAAAATAGAATGCGACGGAGTACGTGATGTTGCTTTTGTTGTACATGCAATCATGGTTTGTGTAGTAATAAAACTCCAATTGGCTGTAGAGTCCGGGCGACAGGCTGCGGCTGAAGGTGATGCCGTTGGTCGTTGTGCCGTAATCCAGCTGATCCCATTGGCCCGTCAATATGTTATAGCCGCGGACACGACCAAAGTCCTGTCCTGAGTGCCCGGAAACAGGCGGAACCGTAAAGGTGTAATTGGTTATGGTCGCACCCGCAATGCCCTGTTCCAGGATTACTGACTCTGGCCCGGTGAGCGTCATGCCGCCGCCTCGATTGGGGTCGGCAACGAAGAACACAATAGCTGTCCATGGAGATTCAGCGCCGGTAGAGTCCACTGCCTTCACGCGAACCACATTTTTGCCCAATGGATAGGCAGTGCTGGTTTGTGCCGGACGGCCTTCCCAAATATAAGTGATGGCATCTCCATCGGGGTCGGTGCTTGCGGCTGTGATGGTAATAGCTACGCCTGGTGCAATGCTGTTGCCGTCAGGAGTACGGGTGATGACAGGGGTCGATGGAGCGGAATTGGAAACGGTAAAGGTGATATCCGTCCAGTCGGAGTACAGCCCCCAGGCGTCTTTTGCCCTGACCTTCACTGTATGGGCACCCACAGCATAGTAGCTGTCGGAGGTGTTGCCGGAGTATTCCAAGGTCACAGTGTCACCGTCCGGATCGGTGGCATAGGCTGAGAAGTTCACCAACAGTTTGCCATCCTTCGCGGTTCGGGTTACCGATGCGCTTCCGGTTGGTTTATTCGGTGCGTTGTTGGTGATGGTGATGTTCTGCGAATAGGTGAAAGTTCTTCCGGTGCTGTCGGTAGTGCTGGCAGTTAGGACATAGCTTCCGGTACTTTGGATAGCAATGGTCCCACCGCTGCCCGTGAGGCTTCCAGTGTAGCCAGCCGCACTTCCGCCCTTGGTCAGCGACCAATTAAGAGTCCTGCCCTCCAGTCCGGAGGTTCCCGGCAGAGAAACGTAAAAGCCGGAGCCGATATGTGCGGAGGAAGGAACGGTAAACGGGAAGCTGGCAATGGGCTTGACCAGTCCTGCATTAGAGGTGAAAGTGAATCTGCGCCCATTGGTATCAGTGACCACTGCCTGCAGCTTCACGGAAACGGTTTTATCCGTATGGAACCACAGAGTGCCACCGCTGATTCCGAGGGAGCCGGTTGCATATTCCGTGTAGGGCTTTGCCTCGCCACCATCCACTGAAAGGAGCCAGTCAGCGGCTGCTCCGCTCAGCTCAGTACCGGAGGCAGTGACCGCCATGGACTCACCGCTGTAGGTCAGCGATGGTACGCCAATGCTCATGGTTGGAATGGGGTACACCGTGAAGCTCTGACTTCTGGCAAAGGTTCGGCCGGTCGGGTCTGTCAGAGTGAGGATCAGTTCATACTGTCCTTTCGAGGGGAAGGTCAGACTGCCCCCTGCTTTGGTCAGGGTCCCGGAGGCATAAGCAGTATAAGGCTTCGCGCTACCGTTTCCCTGAATGACCGACCAGTCCGCGGTAAGGCTCTCCAAGTCCGTGCCGCTGACACCGACCGTTGCGGCTTCTCCGGCATACCATGTCTGCTGGACGCTGAGTGAAACAGACGGGATGGGATAAACCATGAAGCTCTGGCTTCTGGTAAAGGTTCGGCCCGTAGGGTCCGTCATAGTGAGGATAAGCTCGTACTGTCCCTTCGACGGGAAGGTCAGGCTGCCGCCCTCTTTGGTCAGGGTACCGGAGGCATAGGCAGAATAAGGCTTTGCGCTACTGCTTCCCTGAATGACCGTCCAGTCCGCAGTGAGGTTCTCCAGATCCGTGCCACTGACACTAACGGTTCCGACTTCTCCGGCGTGCCAGGTCTGCTGGACGTTGAGTGAAATTGAAGGAATGGGATAGACCGTAATACTCCGGCTCCTGATAAAGGTTCGGCCGGTGGGGTCTGTCATGGTGAGAATTAGCTCGTATTGTCCCTTCGCTGGGAAAGTCAGGCTGCCGCCTGTTTTCGTCAGAGTGCCGGAAGTGTAGATGTCATACGGTTGTGCGCCGCCGTCACCCTGGATGATTGTCCAGTCCGCGGTGAGATTCTCCAAGTCCGTGCCGCTGACACTGACGGTTCCGGCTTCTCCGGCATGCCAGGTCTGCTGGACGCTGAGTGAAATTGACGGGATCGGATAGACCGTAGTGGATGCACTATAGGAGAACACTCTGCCCAACGCATCCGTCATGGAGGCCGTTAGGATATAGCTCCCGACATCTTTAAACTGTATTTTACCGCCGTAGGCATTCAGGCTTCCTTCCAAAGCATCGGAAGTTTCCACAGACTCTCCGTCTTTGGTAAGCGACCATTCCACCGGCAGCACGTTGTTTTTACCGCGGGTCCGAAGGTCAACGGTACGGTCGGTATGGGTCGATTCGGGAAGCTCGAAAGAAATGTTCAGCACCGGCAGGACTTCGATCTTGCCGCCGTTTTCGAACAGGAATACCCTCCCTATTTCATCGGTGATTCTCGCAATCAACTCATAGGCACCAGCATGCTTGAATCGGATAGAACCGCCGCTGTTATCCAGAGTTCCATCGACATAAGTCGCAAAATCCTGGAATCCAAAGCCGTTCTCTAACAGCCATTCCACTTTTAAACCGTCTAATTCCAAGGTTTCTGGAATCACGGAGACGAGGGTGTCGGTATGGGCGGTTTCCGGTAGCTTGTAGGTGATGCCGGGAACGGGATATACCTTGATCGGCGTAGTATAGCTGTAGTTTCTTCCCGCGGGGTCAGTAAAGGCGGCTTTCAGCACATATTCGCCCTTTTCTTTGAAACGGACGGTGCTGTCCGTGTCGGTGAGTTTCCCCTCCATGTAATCGGCAACGGGAACGGATTCTCCATTTCTGGTCAGCGACCATTGGATTTCCGCTGTTCCAAGATTCTGGAATGATGCCTCTACCTGAACACTCGTATCGGTATGGGTGATCTCAGGCAGATAAAATCCAACGGAGCCTACCAGATAGACGGTGATAGTCCCGGAGGTTTCAAAGGTTCTGCCGGTTTCATCGGTGAGCGTTCCCGTGAGCATATACACGCCCTTATCCCTGAAACGGATCTTGCCGCCGTCATTGGTCAAAGCACCTTCCAGCTCATCGGCAAGTTCTTTTGCAGCTTCACCGTTTTTGGTCAGGCTCCAGTCAACCGTCAGTCCGTCTGCTTCCGTCAGATTTGTTGAAACATCCAGTGTTGTATCTGTATGGGAAGCGGCTGGAAGTTCAAAGGCAATTCCGGCTACCGGATAGACTTTGGTGCTTTCCGTATGAGTAAAGACACGGCCGGTTTCGTCGGTGATAGATGCTGTCAGCATATATTCGCCCTTGCTCCTGAACACAAAGGTGCCACCTTCATTCCCAAGTTTACCTTCCAGGATGTCGGCTGGCTGCACGGCTTCTCCATTCTTCTCAGTAATCCACACGATGTCGTGCCCATAGAGCTTTTCCAGCTGAAAGGCAAGTATGGTCGATTTGTCCGTGTGCGTCGTTTCCGGCAGATCAAAGCTCAGATCAATTATCGGATAGACCGTGATCTGTTTGGACAGTACGGTTTCTTTTCCTCTGGAGTTCTTTGCTGTGGCGGTCAGGGTATACTGTCCGTCCTCCTTGAACCCAATGGTACCGCCCTCCAATCCGAGGGTACCGCTGATAGCATCTTCCAGTGCCACAGGCTGCTGGGAGCCGTCCACGGCGGCTTTGGTTAACGACCAGGTGAAGTTGCTCATGTATTTCCACACAGGCATTACTTGAATTTCCGTGTCGGTATGGGCGGTCGCAGGAAGTTCAAATCGCACCTGTGCGTCCGGGTAATAATGTGAGCCTCCTCCCGAACTACCCCCGGAACCATTGCCCGGATTATCCGGCGTAGGTGTCGGAGTATGCAGAGCCGGATTTGTCGGAGCAGGTGTCGGCTGAGCTGGATTTACCGGCGTGGGTGTTGGCTGAGCCGGATTTACGGGAGTTGTCGTCGGCTGGTCCGAAGTACCGGGGGCTGGTGAAGGAGATACCTGAGTTGGCGTGGACTTTTGCGGCTTGACCTTATCGATCAGATCGTCAGCTTCACCCTTTGTCACAGGATCATTCGGATTGAGCTCATTATCATCTGTGTCCCCGATGATACCGTCCTCACGGCCAATGATGAGATATCC
>DAINBV010000117.1:0-7796 GCA_036732725.1 Geobacteraceae bacterium
AACCGGTGTTAAGGGACTACATTTTTCTATTGACTACTGGCGGACATATCAGAGTATTACAAGGCTGGTTGATCCCCAATAAGCTGTCACTCCAGTTGCCAAAGAATCCGTCGAGCAATTGAAAAGGAGCCGCTGTGGAAGCTGAATTTTCATCACCGGTACTGCTCAGAGTACAAGCCGAGCCGCTGTTCAGCGGGGTTGCGCAGAGCGCACTGGCCCGTTTGCTCGGCGAGATCGAACCGATCGCTTTTGCGGCCGGGGAAACCTTGTATCAGCGGGGAGATGCGGCTGCCTACCTCTATCTGATTGAAGCGGGGAACGTGCATTTGACCACGCCGTCCGGGCGTGAAATCAGCCTGCTGGAACCGCATTGCGGCGAAGAGGCGGCGGCCGGTCTGGCGTGCTACGCCTGTAGCGCCACGGCCGATACTCCGCTGCGCACCCTGCGGATCCCCAGGTCGGCCCTGGCTGCTCTGGCAAAGGGAAAACCGGCGCTGGCAGCGGATGCCATGCTGTCGCTTACGTCGCATATCGGTGGCGAACCGTTGGGCCTGCCGGCCAAAGTGAAGGCAGCCAAAAGCTCCACCGTTTCCAAAACCGAAATCGGCGGCTGGATCTCGCTGCTGATCGTGCCGCCGCTCTTGTACTTCTTCTGTCTCCACAATGGCTTCACCCAGCAATCGGCCATTTTTTCCGCCATTCTTGCCGCAACCGTGCTGATGTGGGTCTTTTCTCTGGTGGACGAATTCATCCCCCCCATGGCTGCGGTGGTGGCGACGCTCTTTATCGGGTTGGCGCCTCCCTCGGTCGCCCTGGCCGGCTTTGCGTCATCCGGACTGATGATCCTGGTGGGGGTGTTTGCCCTTTCCGCTGCCATCGGCTCATCGGGACTCAGTTACCGCTTCATGTTGTGGCTGCTGTACAAACTGCCGGACAAGCCGGTCTGGCAACAGTCGGCGCTGTTGACCGGCGGTTACCTGCTCTCCCCGATCACCCCGTCCGGCAACAGCCGCCTGTCGTTGCTGCTGCCGCTCTACAAGGATATGCAGGAAGGTCTGCGGCTCCCAAAAGGGGGGAAAGGGGCCACCGCGCTGATGGCGGCCACCTTCTCGGGCGCCATGCTCTTTTCTCCCATGCTCTCCACCAGCAAATCATCCAATATCACGGCGGTCAATTTCCTTCCCTTGCAGATCCAGGAGCAGTTTCTCGGTCTGTTCTGGTTGATGGCGGCGCTGGTGGCGGCCAGTGGAATGACAATCATGCATCTGGCTGCGGTGCGCTGGCTGTTTCCGAGTGAAAACCCGGCTCCGCTACCCAAGGAAAGGATCGCCACCCAGCTCGGTCTGCTCGGCCCGATGACCGGCGGGGAGCGGATTGCCCTGACCGGCTTTATCTTTTTTCTGGCCGCCTCCTGCACCGTCTCCTGGCACCATGTCCCCCCATCCTGGATTGCCGGTTGCGTCCTGGTAGGACTGTTGATCTCCGGTTTGCTCGGTAAACAGGAATTCCGCCAGCAACTGGACTGGCCGATGGTCTTTTTCCTGCTCGGCATGGACGGCATCACCAAGATCATGGAACACCTGGGGCTCAACACCATCCTGGCGCAGGTGGTGACCGGCTGGTTCGGCTTCATCAACGGCCGGATTGAACTGTTCATCCTGGCGGCGCTGGTCACCACCCTGACCATCCGGCTGGCGCTCCCGATCACCTCCGGCATGCTGGTGTCGGTCATCGTCCTGATGCCGGTGGCGGCAGCCCAGGGGATCCACCTCTGGCTGTGCGTTTTCCTGACAGCGCTGTTCAGCGACATCTGGTTTGCCCCCTACCAGAGTTCCCAGTACATGCAGGTCGTGTCCCAGGGGTTTACCTCGCATTACGATGTCCCGGGATTCATGCGCTATAATCAGTTGATGAACATTGCACGGGTAGTGGTCGCCTTCCTGTCGATCCCCTACTGGAAATGGCTGGGACTGCTATGACACGATCGCTCCTGAAAAAACTGTTGATCGCTGCGTTCCTGACTGCCTTTGTGATCCTGCTCGGCAGCTTCAATGTCAGCAAGCCGCGTATCATGGTGCTGCACTCCTTTTCCCACGATATGCCGTGGTGCCGTGATGTTGACGCCGGCATCCAGAAGGTGCTGAAAAAGAACCGGCAGCCGGTAACGGTCAAGTGGCACTATCTCGATCTTGACAGCAACCAGCAGGGGGATCACGTAAGCAATGCCGTGGCAGGGGCTGAGCGGGCGATCAGCCAGATGAATCCCGACCTGCTGATCGCCGTTGATGACGAGAGCAACAAGTACCTTGCCAGCCGGTACGTCGGCCAGGGGAAACCGAAGGTGCTGTTCGTGGCGATCCTGCAACCACCGAAGTTGTATGGATATGAGCGGAACGTTCAAGCCAGCGGCATTGTGGAACAGCTGCCGCTGGAGGCGGTGCGTGATGCGCTGCTGACGGCCCGTCAAGGGAAACCGGCCCGCATAGCCGTACTGGCCATGGATGATGTCACCGGTCGGGCCGAGCAGGCTCAGGTAACGTCTTTTAACTGGGGGCCCCATCGACTGGCAGCGCTGCATGCCAGCAACAGTTTTGCAGAATGGCAGGCATTCACGACCCGCATGTCCGGTCAGGCGGATGTGCTGCTGGTGATGAGCTACGGAGGGTTGAAACGTGGTGAGGGAAACCGCCGGGAACTGCCGCGTCAGGAAATAGCCACCTGGCTTGAAAAGAATGCCGGGCCGCTGCCGCTCGGGATCTGTGAAACCTATGTTGAAGACGGCGGCGGGCTTGGCATTACCCCGGCTCCGGTCGATTTCGGGGAGCAGGCCATGACCATGGCGCTCACGTGGATCCAGGCGCCCAAGGGGAAAGGACCGCCAGCGGTCACCGCTTCCCCCCATTTCCGGGTCGGGCTGCGGAGTTCCGTCCTGGCCGCCCGTGGTGTTAGCATGCCGGCGATCTATGTTGAGGCAGCCCGGATCGGGGATGCCTATTTCCCCTGAAGCGGTTCCAGGCCGCTCTTGATGATGGCGCCCGTTGCCGCCGGTGATGCCAGGAATTTTACCAGTGCCCGGGCCGCTTCCGGCATGGTCGCCTTGGAGTTGGCACAGGCCGAGAAGAGAGTGATTTTCTGGATCTCCGGCGGCAGCTGTCCAACCAGCTCTATGCCGGGGATCGGAAGCAGCTCGCTGACCTGCTGAAAACCGAGTTCCGCTTCTCCCCGCGCCACCACCTTGCCGACCGGCTCTCCTTCGATTTTGCGGCTCTTGTTGATGATGGCGTCTCCCTGATCGAGCCGCGGGAACAGTACCGTAGCGAGGTAGACGCCGCTGGCGCTATCCGAATAGGCAATCGATTGTGCAGCCAGCAGCGTCCGTTTGAATGCCTCAACCGTGCTGATGTCCGGTTTGGGTGAGCCGTGGCGGACCGCCATGCCGATGCCGGAGCGGGCCAGATCGACTTGCACGTCGCAGGTCACCTTCCCCTGATCCACCAGCTGTTGCAGGGCCGAGCCGACCATGATCAGCACATCGGCCTGTTCCCCCCGTTGCAGGCGGAGCGGAATGGCATCGGGAGTGCTCCCCATGGAGGCCCCCCAGGAGGTCACCAGGTGATGACCGCTCAAACGTTCGAACTGCGGGGTCAGGGCGCGGTAGGCTGCGCTGAATCCGCCGGAATTCATGACCCTGATATCGGCGGCGCAGATCTGGCCGGCCATCAGGAGAGTGATAACGACAGCAACGATCATGATCCTGGCGATGGCTGTTCCGGTTTTCATGGGGATCCTTTCGGGGCAGCAGAAATTTTCAAAATAGTAGCAAGCTTGTTGCCGAACTACAAAGTTTATGTTACCTGCGAGTGATCCTGGAACCGGTTATAAATCTGAAAGAAGCAGAGGTTGTGGCAGATGATGCAGAGTGTGGTGGGAATTGTGGTCTTGCTGGGGGTGGCCTGGTTGCTGAGTGAAAATCGTCGCATCATCCCGTGGCGGATGATCGTGGCCGGGGTGGCGCTGCAGGTGGCGATTGCCGTACTGATGCTGAAAGCGCCCCTGTTCCGTCAACTGTTCATGGGACTCAACACGATCGTGATGGCCTTCCAGGAGGCGACCCAGGCCGGTACCTCCTTCGTGTTCGGCTACCTGGGAGGTGGTCCGCTACCGTTTACGGAAAACCGGCCGGGCGCCTCCTTTTCCCTGGCCTTCCAGTCATTGCCGCTGGTGCTGGTGATTGCCGCCCTCACGGCGCTGCTCTATTACTGGCGGATTCTTCCGAAAGTCGTGCAGGCCTTCTCCTGGCTGCTGCGCAAGAGCATGGGGATCGGTGGCGCCCTGGGGGTGGTCGCCTCCGGCTGCATCTTCCTGGGGATGATCGAATCCCCCCTGCTGATCCGTCCCTACCTGAACAAAATGACCCGCAGTGAACTGTTCGCCATGATGGCCACCGGGCTTTCCTGCATCGCCGGCACCATGCTGGTACTGTACGCCACCGTGTTGCAAGGGGTGATTGCCGACCCCTTCGGTCACATCCTGACCGCTTCCATCATCCATGCGCCGGCCGCCCTGGTGCTCGCCTCCCTGATGGTTCCGGAAACCGAACCCCAGACCGTGGGAGACGAGATATCCCCCTATCAGGCCAACAGTGCCATGGACGCCCTCTCCAAGGGGACCTGGGAAGGGGTGCAGCTGTTGTTCAACATCGTCGCCATTCTGATCGTCTTTGTTGCCTTGGTGAAACTGGTCAACATCGGTCTGGGGCAGTTCCCTGATCTGCTGGGCGCTCCCCTGACTCTGGAGCGTATCCTGGGAGCGCTCATGGCGCCGGTGGTCTGGCTGATCGGTGTGCCGTGGCACGAGGCGAGGAGTGCGGGGGCGTTGATGGGGACCAAGATCGTGCTCAACGAATTCGTGGCCTATATCGAGTTTGCCAAACTGCCGCCGGCCGCGCTGGGGGAAAAGAGCCGGCTGATCATGACCTATGCCATGTGCAGCTTTGCCAACCTGGGGAGCCTGGGGATCCTGATCGGCGGGCTCGGTTCGCTCTGTCCCGAGCGGCGCAGCGAGATCGTCTCCCTGGGGGGGAAAGCGTTGCTGGCCGGCGTGCTCGCCTCATTGATGACCGGTGCGATCGTGGGGGCGCTGTGAGGGGGAAAGATCCCCTTGCTTCTCTCCCGCTCCTCCCTTTCCACTGGCCACAAATCTGCCCTGCTTCCATTGACAACCCTTCAACCTCTGTTACGTTTGAGTACCCTGTTCCCGGCGCCGCCGGTTAACCCAAAAAACGTCTGCCACTGAGACTCAGAGGCGCAGAGAGAATAATAACAGTAACATTTTTTCAAATAACTCTGTGATCTCCTCTGTCTCTCCGTGCCTCTGTGGCCAAATTACCGTATCAAATTTCTGCTGGCAGGTTAAGGGAGTGCCGCCATGTCCGATTCGCCAACCGTCGCTACCCTGCTGGAACAGTTGATCGTGGCGGCGGAAAACCTTGCCATGGGACGCTACGGCGACCATGACCGGATTTTTGCCATGACCGACGGCGGCCAGTATCCTCCACTGATCGCGCGTCTGGCCGAGGCATTTGGCATGATGGCGGTGCAGATCGAGGCGCGCGAGTTTCGCCTGGAACAGATGATCGGCGATCTGACCACTGCCCGTGATCAGCTGCAGCAGTCACTGCAGGAGTTGCAGCAGGCGCAGCTGCAGTTGATTCAGCAGGAAAAGATGGAAACCGTGGGGCGCCTGGCAGCCGGGGTGGCCCATGAGGTCAAGAACCCGCTGGCAATCATCCAGCTGGGAGTCGACTTCCTGACCAGCCAGCTGCACGATAACCGCAGCTGCCAGGAAACGGTGATCGACATGGGAGATGCGGTTCAGCGGGCCGACCGGGTGATCAAGGGACTGCTCGACTTTTCCCGCTCCGAGCAGCTTGACCGCCGGGGTACCGACATCCGGAAGGTTATAGATGACTCTCTGCTACTGGTGCGGCATGAGCTGAACAGCAGGCACGTGACGGTTGAGTTCGACCGACCGGAGACATTGCCGCTGCTGATGCTCGACAGTAACAAGCTGAAACAGGTCTTTATCAATCTGTTCATCAATGCCGCCCATGCCATGCCGCAGGGTGGGACGCTGACCATCGGCGACGGCGTGCGGGTGGTCACCCCGGCTGACCTGGTCAACTGTGATAGCAGCCAGGAGCGCCCGGTGGCCGGTGAACAGGTGGTGATGGTCCGGGTGGCCGATACGGGGAGCGGCATCCCGGCCGAAGCGCAGACCAAGCTGTTTGACCCGTTTTTTACAACAAAGCCGGTGGGAGTCGGAACCGGCCTGGGGCTGTCGGTCACCCGCAATATCCTGGCGTTGCATCAGGCTTTGATTACACTCACGAACAGGAACGACCGGCCAGGAGCCGAGGCGATACTGCTGTTTTCACTTTGAAGGGAGCGCTTACCATGAAAAAAAGAATTCTGCTGGTTGACGATGAGGCGGGGATTACCCGGATGATCAGGCGTAATCTGGACGCTACCGGCCGGTTTGAGGTGGCGGAGGTCAATGATCCGGCCCTGGCGCTGGAGCGGGCGCAGCTGTTCCGCCCCGACCTGGTGGTGCTGGATGTGATGATGCCCGAGATGGATGGCGGAGCGGTGGCGGCTGCTCTGGCAGAGCAACCGCAGCTGGCGCAGGTGCCGATCATCTTCCTGACCGCCATTGTCAGCCAGAAAGAGGTTGAGCCGACCGGGAGCATGATCGGCAACCATCTCTTTCTGGCCAAGCCGGTCAAGCATGAGGATTTATTGGCCTGTATCGACCGGCAGCTGGGGAGCAATTCATAAATCGTTGTACACCGGGTAAACTAAGCAATAACGATAAGGAGGGAAGGAAGATGAAAAAGATATGTTCTATCTATGAAAACGGGAAGATAGTTTTTAGCTGTTGTTTATTATTGGCGGTATTATTTTATAATGGTGTAGCGTTATCAGAAATGCGTATAACAACGGATGACGGTCGAGTAATTAAAGTACCCATAAATCGCAATGAGGTAAAAAAGATTGAGTATGTGGGGGAAACGCATGCCAACTATCGCGATATCGGATGCTTCTATGATTATAAAGATGGGGTTCGCGATCTTTCCGGGTATTCCGTAAGTAACGCGCAAATGACAACTGAACAATGTGTTTCTACATGCCGAGAGAAGGGTTTTGCCTATGCGGGAACACAATATAGTTCATACTGTTTTTGTGGCAATAGTTATGGCAAATTTGGAAATGCAAGTGAATCCGGTGCCAAGTGCGATATGAAATGCACCGGTGACCCAAATCAAATATGCGGCGGCTCATATGCTAACTCAATTTATAGCATACGATAAACCAGAATAGGGGATTGGGGGCAGGTCGAAAGCGCCGGTAAAAGCCGGCAAAGGGTAGGGCTAAGGGGACGCTGCTTGTTATGTTACTATTGAAAAATATTGAGACGGAAACAACTTTAAAAAGATACGATCTCAACAAGGCTTACGACCCTCCCTAAAATACCAGCGGGGCAAAGCCATGGCCGTTCTCAGCCTGTGCAGTAAAGAGAACCTGAATCATAGGCCATGCGACTGTTTTATCTCATCAAAGTTGACGATCTTATTTTCTCTGATTTCGTTTTGAGCCAGCTTTATCTGGTTGGCTTCCTCTGTGCTAATTGCTTCATCTTCACTGGAGCATTCGGCAAGATAGCTTCGGAACTCATCCGACATGGTAGTGTAAAGAATTTTTCGCTTTTATCTTAGCAGTGCTTCGTTTTCAGTTAGG
>DAINBV010000118.1:0-3817 GCA_036732725.1 Geobacteraceae bacterium
GCAATACGGCTCATGACTTCTGAACCTGCGCCGGTTCCCCAGAGTATTGGCAGCAGACCCGCAATGATCACCGCCACGGTCATGGCTTTCGGCCGGACACGCAGTACGGCACCATGATAGAGGGCTTCATCAAGACCTTCCGGTGTGAACGTCTCTTTACGGGACAATTCCGGGTGCGCTTCAATGGCATGACGCAGATACATCAGCATGACCACGCCAAACTCTGCTGCCACCCCGGCCAGGGCGATAAACCCGGTTCCGGTCGCCACTGACATATGGAAGCCCTGCCAGTACAGGAACCATATTCCGCCAACCAGGGCGAACGGCAGGCTCATCAGGATCAGCAGGGCTTCGTCAACCCGGCGGAATGCCAGATACAACAGGATGAAAATGATCATCACCGTCATCGGCACCATCAGCTTCAGTTTCTTGTTGGCATGCTCAAGCAGTTCAAACTGTCCGGAGAATGCCACACTGGTTCCCGGTCTCAGTTTCACTTTCTCGCTGATGGCCGTCTTAATGTCGTTAACCACCGACACCATGTCCCTGCCGCGGGCATCAACATAAATCCAGCTGGCTGGCCGGGCATTTTCGGTTTTCAGCATGGTTGGTCCAGAAACGACGTTAATATCCGCGACATCGCCCAGCGTGATCTGCTGCTTCATCGGGGTCAGGATCGGCATCTGTTTCAGCGCCTGCGGACTGTTCCGGTAATCCTGCGGGTAGCGAATGTTAATAGGGTACCGGGCCACCCCTTCAACCGTCTCACCCACCATAGCACCTCCGATTGCTGAAGAGACGAACAGCTGGACATCACCTACCGTCATCCCGTAGCGGGAGGCTTTCTCCCGGTTGATATCGATATCGATGTAGCGCCCGCCCTCAAGTCGCTCAGCCAGGACAGACACCACGCCAGGCACGGTTTTGGCTACCGCCTCGATACTCTGCGCCGTCGCGTCGATATCGGACAGAACAGTCCCGGACACTTTGATACCTATCGGGCTTTTGATCCCGGTTGAGAGCATATCAATACGGTTACGGATAGGCGGCACCCAGAGGTTTGCCAGACCCGGTAAACGGACTGTCCTGTCGAGTTCATCAATAATCTTGTCAATTGTCATGCCGGGACGCCACTGATCCTCAGGTTTGAGCTGGATCGTGGTTTCCACCATTTCGAGCGGCGCGGAATCCGTTGCGGTCTCTGCTTTACCGGTCTTGCCAAATACAGAAGCCACTTCAGGAACGCTTTTGATTAACTTGTCTGTTGTCTGCAGGAGCGCTGCAGCTTCTGCCGGAGAGACGCCAGGCAAGGTCGACGGCATATACAGCAGATCGCCCTCGTTAATCTTCGGCAGAAATTCACCGCCCACCTGACTCAGTGGCCAGATAACCGTGAAAATGGACAAGGCCGCAACCAGCAGGGTTGTTTTTGGCCAGTGGAGGACCCGCAGCAGCAAAGGATGATACGCTTTGATCAGCACCCGGTTCAGGGGGTTACTTGTCTCGGCAGGAATTTTCCCCCGGATCCAGAATCCCATCAGAATAGGAATGACGATGATGGCCAGTGCGGCCGCTCCCGCCATGGAGTACGTTTTCGTGAATGCCAGCGGGCCAAACAGACGACCTTCCTGCCCTTCCAGGGTAAAGATAGGAATAAAGGACAGGGTGATGATCAGCAGGCTAATGAACAACGCGGGTCCCACTTCCACGGAGGCGTCGGTAATCACCTTCCAGCGGGTGGCGTTGTCAATCTGCTCACCCGGATGCTGATGATCCCACTCCTCAAGCCGTTTGTGCGCATTTTCAATCATCACAATGGCGGCATCCACCATCGCACCGACGGCAATCGCTATCCCTCCCAGCGACATGATATTGGCGTTCAGTCCCTGGAAGTGCATGACGATAAAGGCGATACACAGGCCAAGCGGCAGAGAGATAATCGCCACCAGGGCAGAACGTACGTGCCACAGGAACAGAGCACAGACGATGGCCACCACGATAAACTCTTCCAGAAGTTTGGAACTGAGGTTATCAATCGCCCGGTCGATTAACTGGCTGCGATCGTAGGTGGTCACGATTTCAACGCCTTCCGGCAGGCTGGCCTTCAGCGTCTCCAGTTTATCCCTCACTGCCGTGATAACGTCGCGCGCATTTTTACCCGACCGCAGGATCACCACGCCGCCAGCGACTTCTCCCTGGCCGTTCAGCTCGGCAATACCACGCCTCATTTCGGGCCCGGTCTGCACGCGGGCAACATCCCGCAGATAAACCGGCACGCCGTTCTCACCTGTTTTCAGGACGATGTTATTAAAATCATCAATGCTCTGAAGATAACCGCTGGCACGGACCATATACTCCGCTTCGGCCATTTCAACGGATGAGCCACCGGCCTCCTGGTTAGACGATTCAAGTGCCTGTTTCACTTCGGGCAGGCTGATACCGTACTGGGACAGTTTTACCGGATTGACCTGAATCTGGTACTGTTTCACCACGCCGCCAACCGAAGCGACCTCAGCCACGTTCGGGATGGTTTTCAGCTCAAATTTCAGGAACCAGTCCTGCAGAGAGCGCAGTTCTGAAAGGTCGTGTTTTCCGTTGCGATCGACAAGGGCATATTCAAATATCCAGCCCACTCCCGTGGCGTCCGGGCCGATTTCAGAGCTCACACCCGCAGGCAGTTTGCCCTGAACCTGATTCAGGTATTCCAGCACGCGCGAACGGGCCCAGTACAGATCGGTGCCGTCTTCAAAAATGACATACACATACGAATCACCGAACTGTGAAAAGCCACGCACGGTTTTTGCGCCAGGTACGGACAGCATGGTGGTGGTAAGCGGATAGGTGACCTGGTTTTCTACAATCTGCGGGGCCTGTCCGGGATAGCTGGTTTTAATAATGACCTGCACATCTGACAGGTCAGGCAGCGCATCGACCGGCGTGTTAATTATCGTCCATGTGCCCCAGATGCTGAGAAACAGTGCGCCCATCATGACCAGGAAACGGTTGGCGACAGAGCGCCGGATAATCCATTCAATCATCGTCGTCTCCTCAGTGCCCTGAATGCATATTTACAGGCTGCTCAGACATTGCTGGCATACTGTTTTCTGTTTTTTCAGGGTGGCGCATACGTTCCAGCGCGCCCGTAATATTGGCTTCGGAGTCAATGAGGAACAGGCCACTGACCACCACGGTATCGCCTTCATTCAGGCCGGAGCCAATGCCGGACTGTTGCTGTGATTCATGCAGAACGTGGATCTGTTTCGGCACAAACTTGCCTTCATCATCAACAGTAATCACGCGCTGTTCTTTGCCGGTATCGATAACGGCCTGGCTTGGTATCAGCAGCATCTCCTGGCTCTTGGTATTCAGTTTCAGATAGGCATTCATGCCCGGCTTGAGAAACTCATCCTTATTAGAAACCTGGAGACGGACCTGAAGCGTACGGGTTGTCTGATCCACGCTGGGAAGAATGTTCCATTTTTCGACATGGAATGTTTTATCCGGATAAGCCGGTACCGAAATTTCAAACTGCGACGTATCTTTCAGCAGATAGGCGATAGATTCTGGCACTGCAGCGCTGATCCAGACCGGGTCCATCCCCTGAATCTGAGCCACTACTTTATCTTTCGAAATATTCATTCCGGTGCGCAGGTCAAACGCAGTAATGACACCATCAATAGGTGCTTTAATGGTAAAACGGGTCTGGATTGTGCGGGTTGAACGCAGCCTTTGAATATCCTCTTCCGGCATACCAGCCAGACGAAGTCGCTCCAGAACCCCTTTTATCTGGGTTGACGTACCGCCTGTACCGGATAAC
>DAINBV010000118.1:3827-7532 GCA_036732725.1 Geobacteraceae bacterium
ATAACAGCAGGAACTCACTTTGTGCCTCAACCCATTCAGGAATGGTGATATCGATAAGCGGAGTGCCTTTCTTCACATGATCGCCAATCGTCAGGGGATACACTTTTTCGACGAAACCGTCAGAACGCGCCTGCACAATGACAAACTGATACTCGTTGTAACTGACATTAGCCGGGATTGTCTGGGAATAATTCAGCATTCCTCGCGTAACTTTTTGCGTTTTTAATCCCAGATTCTGAACCTGGGTTGGATCGATACGGATCCCGCCACTGCTTTTATCGCCACTTTCATCAGCATATTTCGGCACCAGGTCCATATCCATAAAGGGAGATTTTCCGGGTTTATCAAATTTGGTATCCGGTTTCATCGGGTCATACCAGAAAAGTACCTTTCGCTCCGGTGCCTTTTGTTCGGTTTGTACTGTTTTTTGTGATGAGTTTACATACTGCCAGGCAGTAACCGATATCAGCCCCCCTGCTATGAGGCTGCTGATAATTATTGCAGCATATTTTATCTTTAAAGAAGCCATACAATTTCTCGCTGAAAAATCAAAACACCTGGCATATGCGCCCGATCATTCATTCACAGTAATCCCTTAATGAATGTTCAGGCGCACTGGATGTATTCGCTCCGGACTGATAATCAGGATTGCGTAACGTTAATGCTTTTGAGTAAGGAGATATTGCCCTGCTGAATAAACGAGAAATCGACATGGTTGCCGGTTTTCAGGGCATTGATAGCGTCGTCTGCATTAACAAAAGTGAAGCGCATGGTCATTGCAGGCCAGCCCACAGCAGGGATTGCTTCGTGCGAAATGGTAATCTTTTTACTATTCATATCAATGTCTTTAACGACACCGGTGCCCTTGATAACCTGCTGTACCGAAGCATCACTGGCAGCATTCATATCGCCATGCTGATGTGTTTCAGCATGAAGACCGGCAGAAAACATGACAGAGAAGGCACCAAATAAAACGGCTTTAAGTGAATTACGCATTTTTAATTTCCTGATTAATTAAATAAATTTACTCTACCCAACCGCCACCCAGCGCGGTAAACAGATTAATTTCGTTAACCTGTCGGGAATAGGTAAGATCGAGAATGGTTTGCTGCGTAGCGAAGAGGGAACGTTCTGCATCCAGCACTTCGATGTAACTGACAGCACCACTTGCATATAATCCTCTGGCACGCTGGAGAGTTATCTGAAGTGAATCAAGATAACGCTGCTGTGACTCAAGTTGCTGGCTAAAGCTGTCGCGCAGCGCAAGCGTGTCGGAAACATCCTTAAAGGCTGACTGAATTTTTTGTTCGTAATTAACCACCGACTGTTGCTGGCGAATTTCAGCCAGCTTCAGATTGGCTTTATTCCTGCCAGCATTAAAAATAGGAATTTCAATTTTAGGGATAAAATTCCACATTCCACTTCCTGACGTAAACAGGCTTGACAGCTCCGTACTGCTTGCGGAAAGACCACTGGTCAGGGTAATAGAGGGGAAAAAGGCCGCTCGCGCTGCGCCAATATTGGCATCAGCCGCTTTCAGCTGATATTCCGCTTCCATAATATCCGGTCGCTGCAGCAAAATTTGTGAAGATAGATTTGGTGGCAATTTTACTGGTGCGATCTCCCCGCCTTTCATCCCTTTTTCTGACGGAAGTGCGCGGTACGTTCCCAGCACCAGTTGCAGGGCATTGTTTGCCTGAGCCAGATCGCCTTCTCGTTTGGCTATTTCGGCGCGGGTACTTTCGATTTGTCCTCTCGCCTGTTCAAGTGCCAGAACGTTCGTACTCCCGGTCACGAGCTGTTGCTCAACGAAAGCATAGGACTGTTCATAATTTTTCAGCGTTTCCCGCGCAATACGGAGTTGTTCGTACGCCAGTTGCTGGCTGAAATAGCTCTGTGAAACGTTGGAGACCAGCAGGATGTGTACGGCACGACGGGCTTCTTCGCTGGCAAAGTAGTTCTGGCGATCAGCCTCACTCATGTTCTGAAGTTGGCCAAAAAAATCGAGCTCATAGCTGAGCTCCAGACCCGCGTCGTACTCCTGTGTGGTCGGCTTGTCACCTTTCAGATCACCGTTGTATGTGATCCCGGATGAGGCATTCAGTTGGGGATAACGATCTGCATCCGTGACGTTGAACTGGGCCCGGGCCTCTTCAACCTTCAGGGCAGCCATTCTCAAATCACGGTTATTATTCAGGGCTTCACCGATCAGCCTGCTGACCTGGGGATCGACAAAAAAGTTTCGCCAGCCCGTATCCTGATAGCTGTTTACCGCAGGCGTCAGACTGTTTTTAGACAATGAAAACTGCTGGGGAACCGGAGCTGGCGGACGCTGATATTCAGGTGCCAGAGAAACACAACCAGCCAGGATGAATATGGTACTGATGCTGAGTAATTTTAATTTGAACATAACGCTTCTCGTACAGGCAGACCTGGTAAATGGTTCAAACGAAGTCCAGAGTATTGATAGGGATACTTTACCGAACGCTCTCTGTTTGCCGGGTGACAGGATAATGACAATGTTGTCATTTTTGCTGTAATCCGTTGATAACGATCGTGGGCGCAATAAAATGACATTAGCAGCCAGCCGGGGAGCATGATGAAAATATTAATCGTTGAAGACGAAATTAAAACAGGTGAATATCTCAGCAAGGGGCTGACAGAGGCGGGGTTCGTCGTGGATCACGCTGATAATGGTCTGACCGGATATCATCTTGCCATGACAGCCGAGTATGATTTAGTCATCCTGGATATCATGCTGCCTGATGTAAACGGCTGGGATATCATCCGTATGCTGCGCAGTGCCGGAAAGGGGATGTCGGTATTACTGCTGACGGCCCTTGGCACGATTGAACACAGGGTCAAAGGACTTGAGCTGGGTGCGGACGATTATCTGGTGAAGCCCTTTGCGTTTGCTGAACTGCTCGCCCGGGTAAGAACCCTCCTCAGGCGGGGAAACACGATGATCACGGAAAGCCAGCTTAAAGTGGCTGACCTCTCGGTTGATCTCGTATCCAGAAAAGTCAGCCGCGCCGGGAACCGCATTGTGCTCACCAGTAAAGAGTTCAGCTTGCTGGAATTCTTCATTCGCCATCAGGGAGAAGTTCTTCCCCGCTCCCTGATTGCCTCTCAGGTCTGGGACATGAATTTTGACAGCGACACTAACGCGATTGATGTCGCAGTAAAGCGACTCCGCGCTAAAATAGACAACGATTACGGGACAAAACTGATCCAGACAGTGCGGGGCGTGGGCTACATGCTGGAGATCCCGGATGCATAGCAAACCGTCCAGACGACCTTTCTCACTCGCTCTGCGGCTGACCTTTTTTATCAGCCTGTCCACAATACTGGCGTTTATCGCCTTCACCTGGTTTATGCTGCATTCTGTTGAAAAGCATTTTGCCGAGCAGGATGTCAGCGATCTGCAACAAATCAGCACCACACTGAGCCGTATACTCCAGTCCCCGGCAGATCCGGATGAAAAAAAAGTAAGCAAAATAAAGGAATCAATTGCCAGCTACCGCAACGTTGCCCTTTTGCTCCTCAATCCCAGGGGTGAAGTGCTCTTGAGCTCAGCTCAGGGGGCGGCACTACGCCCGGCAGTGAATTCAGCAGATTTTAGCGAGCACAGCCGCGCACGGGATGTCTTTCTCTGGACGGTGGAGGATCCTGCGGGACCGATGGATACCGGGTCCGGAATGAAGA
>DAINBV010000119.1:0-7219 GCA_036732725.1 Geobacteraceae bacterium
CCTTAAAAATTGGGTTTAAAGTCGTTGGAAACATAGAGAAACTGCTTCGCCAGATCGTCCTGGCTGATGAAGCCGTAACTGAGCGGTTTAACCTGTCCGCTTTTCGGGTCAACCAGCATCATGGCCGGAAAATACTTCACGCCGAGCCGTTCTGCCTGTCCCTGGTCCACGCGTGAGTCCGGTAGTAACGGGTTAACCACGCCATCAACAGAGACGGAGATAACACTCAACCCGTAGGTCTCACGGAAGTTACTCAGCACCTGAACCAGTTGCCCGTCAATTGGCTCCCGGCCGCGGTAAAAGAACATCACACCGAAATGCTGAGCAATGGCCGATATGGCTTTACGCTGTTCCGCGTAATCGGCCGCGAGCTGGTTTTTAACCGTGCCGTTGTAGTGGCTGAACTGTAGGTTGTAATCGAGCTCCGGATGTTCAAGAAACGCTTTCTTGGCGCTCATCGAAAATAAGCCTGCCTGCTGCGTCCAGTAATTCTGGAGGCGGAAATATTTCACAAAAGCCGGTACCGATGGATACATAATGGCTTCGGCTAATGCTTTTTTCGTTGCCTGCTGCAGAGCTGCCTGCTTCTGCAGAATATCCATTTGCTGGGGTGGCTGCGGGTTCGGCTGTGGATCCGGGTCGGTTGTTTTCAGTGGTTCGTTATACCACTGCCATCCCGCATCCTTCCCCCAGGCAGACATAACGGCGCAACCCAGCACAACGGGCAGCAGTACGAGCCGTTTCATTTTCATGGGACACCTTCATCTTTATTTCTGATGTTTATTACCGGACAAAGCGTTATAGATAACGCCTTTATTTATCTGAATTTCGTGACCTGTGTTAATTTGCTTCCCTGAAAAACCAGTGTCATTGCAGAACACCGCATAATCATGAAACGTTAAATCCTGACGATAGTCATTTTTTATTACCCAGGCGATACCTGAACTTTTTTCACAATTAACACCATAAAACTGATTGGTAATATGAAAAAGTACCTCTCGCTTATCCCGGATGAGTCCGTAACACATCATACCCGTCATAAATAAGATAAACACAGCAACGATCGCGATAACCGGCCATTTAGGGTTTTCCTCTTTCATTCCCCCCTCTCTTTTCTTTTTGTTCTGTTTTCGCCAGCGGGTTTCAGCAGGTCTATCAGTGAAGATAAAAAGCCGTACAGAAGAAACCAGAACCCACCGAGGATAGTGATGAAAAACACAGCAGTGATAATATCACTGCCCGTGGTTTGTTTTACCGTATCCCATGACCATATAATTACCGGTGATGAGACAATAACAGTGAGGCATAATCTAATCAGGAAATCCGTAACACAGCCTGAAGAGAATATAACTTTCATTTTACCCCCTGATTATTTCGAGGATTGCTGACTCATAATTTCTTTTATACGCTCTTTGGTTTTATTGGTGAGCGCATCGTTATCCGGAATTTTTTGATTCTTCATCAGGTCTTCCATGAAATTAGTGAAATCGAGTGAGTCGAAATTAATACGCTGGAGTTCATCAACCGTGATACCGCGGCAATTCGGACTGCTGGCGCCACCAAAACTGATATGCAGCTGGCCATTCCGGCCCTGTTGCTGAACAATCTGCGCCAGTTTTGAGTCGAACTGGCAGTAGCTTCTTTTTTTCTCCAGGCAAACACCCAGCACCTTTTTAGAGCAGAATTCCCCCACACTGACGGTCAGCTTATCTTTCTTGGCTTTAGCGAGGGCTTTTTCGTCACTGCTGCAGCGCGCCAGCCCCACATCCTGGCCCCAGCCGCTGTCTTTGCAGCAGTTACTGAAGCCTGCTGCAAATTTTTTACAGTATTTCGCTTTCCCGGTGAACGCCCTGACATCCACCCCGTTCAGTGCCGCAACGTCCTTCCCTGCCGCCGCCAGGGCGGCGAGCTCCGCCACTGCCTGACCAAAATCATTGTTTTTGCCGCTGGCCGCTTTATCGCATTCACCATCGAGACAGAACACGTCCCCGCCACAAATCATCTGTTTACCGGTGGTTCTGGTTTCGCAGGAGTACGTGGCATATTCATGAAGACAGGTTCCGTCATCAGAAGTGAATGCGCATTGCCGGGATGCCAGCGTACAATTATGGTTGTCCATCAGTGTCTGGCATGAACCGTAATCAGAAGGTTGGGTAATATACGTATCACGGTATTTCCAGCAGGCCTGGTAGACCTGGTAAACATTACCATCCTGGTTAACCGTCCGGTTTCCGCCTGGCTCAATGCATTCCGTCGTGGTCTGCTTGCCTTCGTCTTTACTGAATGGACAGAACTCGACCCATTTCACGTCCGGAACCCATTTTTTTTCCGTCACACGCATGGTCAGCGTGACACTCATCCAGGCCTCTGAACCGCCCTGTAACCAGTTTTGTGTCTTGCGGGCATATTCCCGGCAACGACTCTGCTTACCGCTAAGGCAGTTCTTGTTGAGGATGACGCCCTGCGGAGAAGAGCCGCCCTCGGTCAGATAGGCGCCAGTCGCCCCAGGAAGGGACCAGCTGTTGTCCCTCTTGGCAACGGAGTCTTCATTTACTCCCCACCAGGTCATGCGGTAGTACATATTTTTGTCATTAAAATGCAGCGCTGCTGATGCACTCAGGACCGTTCCCGTGGCCGGAGCGCGGAATGTCAGCATCACACTTTTGTTACCGTCATAGCTGTAGCTGAACTGGTTATTCGGCACGGTATACGTTTTGATAACCGTGGTTTCCTCATAGTGTCCGGTTATCGTGGCTGTTCGTGTACAGTACTGCTCAACCTGCAGGTCACGTTCACAGGTGTAGTTTTTAAATTCACTCCGGTTAACGATTTCCGCCTTACACTCCTGTCCGGTATTGCCGATGATAGTGTCGGATCGTGATTCAATATCTTTGGCGTTCTGGATAAACGGGGCGTCCGGAGAGATGCTGTCCGGAGGACGGTTGGTAAATGACTCGGTAATACTTTGTCCGACTTCACTCCCGGCCCACTGGGAAGCAGAGTCATTTTTCAGTGAGCTGTCGCCACCGGCTGTCACGCCACCGTAGTATTTCTTTTGCTCGGGATCTTTCGTATACCCCGGCAGATTCTGCTCGCCGTTGAAGTTTTTCAGGGCATCAAGACCGCCCCCCTGTACCTGTTTTGCAAAGTCAGAACCTGCCCTGTAATCCGTGTTACTGTCCGCGCAGGCTGGTCCTGCAAACCAGATAAACGTCCCCAGAACCAGGGCATGAACAAAGAGAATGGCCGGAAGTGTTCTCATTGGTTACCTCCCAGCATATGACGGGCGATATCCGCACAGTCCCCTTTCTCCGCCACCTTTTCCAGCGCCTGTTTCAGCCGGATATTGCCCCGAACCACATCAAACCCTGCTTTGCAGCGCACCACGAGGGCGGGCACGCTGCGAATGTTGTATTGTGAGTAAAGCGTCGGGTCGATCTGGACGCCGTCTGTAACTCCATCCTTAACCAGCCGCATCACCGCATCGGTGGTTGCCTTCATGTCGTTATTGACCAGTCCGCGCAACGTGGCCGGAATGCCATACTGGCGGGTTTCATGCAGCATGCGTTTCAGACCTTCCTCCGGCACAGAAAACGACACGAAGTACAGCGCACCTTCAGAGGGTTTTCCCTGTGCTGACGCCCTTTGCTGGCTGGCCAGATTATCGATGTACTGGCGATCGGCTTTCGCCAGGGGGTTACGGTTAATCTGCGCTTCCAGTTCCTGCTGCAGCTGCTTGTCCGGGTGCTGGCGTAACTGCTCGCTGAAGTCTTCCTGGTGCTTCAGCCACTCCCGGTCAGCCGTTGTCGGGCTCCCCGGACTGCCAGCTGCCACAGCGGTACCGGTGAGTAAAAGCGTGAGGATAAAAATATTCAGTTGTGTCACAGAAGACTCCTTTCAGAGGAAAACACAGTTACGTTTGCGCCACATGAGGTAACCAAAATTCTTCCGGGTATTAGGCGGGTTGCGACCGGCCTCCCAGCGCATCACACTGCGCCCGAGGGGATGGCACTGCCCGCTGTCCGGATACATATTCACCATCTGATAGCGCCAGCGCTCTTTAGGGATAATCGGCGACGGATATTCGTAACAGACTGCGGTATCGGCGCCGACCGTTTCCATAATCTGGCCCTGTCGGTGAAGCTTGTAGGCCATACGCTCACTGAGCAGAACCGAGGATTGCAGCGGGCTGGATTCGTTACTGGCCCATCCACTGAAGGGATACATGGAGCCCTGCGAGCCGGCACACCAGAACAACGGGTCAAGTGGTAAGTGGAAAGCACTGGCAATGGCATCGGCCGCACAGGCCCCCTGAGCGATCGGGTTGGCAAACAGTACGGCTTCCGGATTCAGGATCGTGGTCAGACTGCTGTCCACCCAGGTCGGGTCAATCTCAGAGAGATAGGCGATGTCCATATCTCCGCCTTCCAGGCAACCTGCTGATGTGATGATGTTCAGCCAGTACGTCAGTGGGTATTTGTACCAGTGCACGTGATAGAACGCCCCGTTGACCTGTTTGTCGTCCTTTTTGGCCGTCCCCATCCCTGTTTTACCGAGATTGATACTGAATCCCCCCAGATTCACCATGCAGCCAGGTGATCGGCTGACGTCGGTCATGGCCATCGGTTCCCAGTAACCGATAGCCAGACCAATGCGTACAAAGATTGGGGGTGGGGCCGGGCAATACTGTATCGGGCTGCCGGGATTAGGCGTGTCCGGCTGATCTCCTTTCCCCACCTGCACACTCCCCAGCGATAAGGGGAAAATGCAACGCCAGCAGACATCTGTAATGGGATTTACAAATCGTCCTTCACACGACGGGTCGGCAGCGGCATTCATACTGTGGCTCCATAGCAGGCAGGCCACCATGAAAAACAAAATACGTTTCACAGAAACATCCTTATCGCGTGGGTGGAAAGTATTCGATGTTCAGTCGTTCTCCCGAGGGGGCCGGGGTGATCCGCGCGGGTACTGCCGTCAGTCCAAAGCGCTGGCTCAGCACGCCGTTCTGGTCAAAATAAATCCGGCTGTCGAGCGCCGCCGATGTATCCGGGACGCTGCCTTTAACGAGGATAATCTTGCTGATTAACGTCTCAGGTACCTGGCGTTTCATCCAGGCCAACTGGTCCGGATCATCACCGTCAATGAAGTAAAGCGTCTGCATAAAAGGAACGGTTTTAAGCGGATTAAGCACCTGCCCTTTCCGGGCGAACAGCACACCGTTCTGATCCTTCAGGTCTTCAGTTAATTTGATGCTGGGATCAAACCAGCGCTGCTCATATTTATCCGCTTTCTTTATCCCCTCGACGGGAGCCGGGCGCTGGCTGTTGGTCTTCACCCGCTCCTTAAAGGCCTCCATCTCCTGCCCCCATCGCCCGGACTTCTCCAGCGCTTCAAGGCGCTGGGTTATCAGCGATAACATATCCTGTTCCTGTATGGGCCACAGGTCGCCCCATGTACCCAGATCAGCTGCCCGGGTAAGCGGGGAGACAAGACATACAGCAAAGAGCGCCCCGCGGATCATTTTCATTCCCTGCCTCCCTGCATCCGCTTCGCAATATCACGCTGAATACTCAGCGTGACGTCAGGCGCCCCATTAACCACGGCAGGAGAAACAAGAATCAGCACATGGTTTTTCTGCTGCCAGTCATCCAGACTTTTTTCCAGCGCATCGTTAAAACGATCCGACAGTGCCTTAGACTGGCTTTCCGTCAGTTGCTTACGGCTGACACTGTCCATGAAGTTATCGAGCGTTTTCTTCATATCAAACGCGACAACACGAGGTGTGCTGTGCGCTATCATGATCCGGGTCACCACGGCATTGGCGGCAAGAATGGCAACCATCAGCCCGCCAGTGATAAGGGCACGTCGGGTAAACAGACGATTTCTGATATTTTTTTCCATCAGGCAGCACTCCTTGTATTATTCATGGCCACCCGGGCCTCCAGGTCTGCCATTTCATCCGGGAAGTTACGGCAGGCCAGTTCGTACACGGCATCGTGAATACTCACCCCGGCGCGTTTTCGTTGTGTGATGTACTCAAAGTCAGCACCACTGGATGAATACATGGCGCGGCTGAGTGGATCGACAAACAACCGGTGCCACGATGAATGCGCCTCCACCGACAGCATGAAGGAGGAGAACCACTGGTCTTTAGCCGAACCAAAACGGTTAATCATGTCGCGCTGCAGCTGCGTGAACTGGTCGGGGTAAAGCTGGTTGTACTTGGCAAACTCTTTGGCAGACTGTTTAAGGATGATTTTGTATGAGGAGTTCCCCCAGGCGGCACGTGCAGCACTGGAAGCCGTATCTGAGTCAAAATCGACAATGTTCTGTGTAATAGTGATATACGAACCCAGGTGACGGCGTGCGGTACGGTAGCCCTTCTCGATAAAGGTGCCGACCTTCTCATTTTTGAAGTCCAGCAGGCGCCAGCCTTCGTCAATGACGTTCAGTTTTTTCAGGTTACGGGGTGTCTGGTACATGCGGTTCTCGATATAAATAATCAACGAGAACATCACAGCAACCAGCAGAGATGGCCGGGACTCCAGCCCCCCCAGCTCCAGCACAACCATACGGGCATCATCATTGAGTGACGGTTCCTCAGAGTTGAAGTAGCTGCCGTAAATCCCGTTCACCGTGTACTGGTCGAGCAGAATAATCATTTCGTCCAGACGGCTGCGGATCGTCGGTGAGTCTGCATAGGTTTCGCTGTCTTTGGCTTCCTGCAGGAAATCCACCACATCGTCAATTCGGGCTTTGTTATGCTTGGTCAGCCAGGCCGCTTTGACCGCCTGAAGCAGCAGGCCTTCATGGACTTCATCAAGATTCCCATTGGGACTGGCCATGACGGAAAGCTGGTCACGGATACGCTCTGCAGATGCATCGAAGTTATTGTCATCGAGCACGTTCGCAAACGGGTTAAATTTCAGCGTATCGCCATCGAGATACACACCCCCCATGTTTTCGCACAGTGATTTGTAACCATCCCCCATATCGAATACCCAGGAATAACCACCGGCATCAATGACGCTACGGATAAGCGGCTGTATCAGGCCTGTTTTCCCCGCACCGGAAGTACCGCATACCGCCATGTTAAAGTTGGTGTTATTCATGCCGGTGTAGAAGAGATCGATAAAAGCCAGCTGGTTACGATATGTAGGCGCCAGCAGACCGGAAGGAGCCAGTGGACTGTCGGCCACCACCGGCATCAGCGCCA
>DAINBV010000120.1:0-7183 GCA_036732725.1 Geobacteraceae bacterium
ACGTACTGCCATGTACGCCTCGCAGCCTCAATCCTCGCCGCCTTGATATCATCCTTGATCTGGAATTGGAATAAAGATGGTTGTATTACAGCCCCTTGACTATCCCAACTGAAACCTCGTTAAAACGCAGGATCTTCTTCCCCTTGTGATCGCGCATGAACTCCCGGCCATCGGCTTCCCTGGCAAAGGGGATCAGCTCGTGCCCCATCGGGCCATAGACATCACTCCCGCTCACAAACCAGGCGCTACGGGCATCAATCTGTTGCAGCGCATAATAATCCCTCACCGTAATCCTGACGATGTCGCCTTGATTTCTGGTAGGGGTATATTTTTTCATGTTGTGGAAATAGGTGAACAGGTCCTTGGCGCCATCAAAGAACAGCGAGCTGTTGTCCTTGAAGCTTATGGTGGCGGTCCAGTCGGGAAACTTGGCGACGAACATGCCGCAGACCGGGCACTTGTCTTTGCTTGATGGAGCGGTGGCGGAGAGCGCCGCAACTGTTGTTGTACACAGTACCAGCAGGATGGTAACCAGGTAAATTTTTACACTGCGCATATTTTGACTCCGGAATAAAAGAGAGCTCCGGGGGATGGAGCTCGTTGGGTGTGTGCGTTACATGGTATGATCGCCATGCTGTTGATGATCATGTCCCTTCATTTTTCCCTGTCCGTCACGGTCGCCAATCTCATGCCCCGTCGTTTTCAGGACTTCCTCAAAGGTTGCCAGTTTGCCACCGTTGGCTTTGATGAAGGCAGTGGCAGCTTTTTGATCCCCAAAAGCCCACTTGGCGACCGGCGTCATAACGCCGCGTTGCTTGCCGCCGATCACCCAGCAGGCGGATTTGGCATCGATCAGTTTTTTACTGTTGTAATCTGCGACCTTCAATGATGTGACCTTTTTTTTGCTGCTTTGCAGATCCACTACGATGCAATTGATGCTGCAGGTGCCGCTGCTGCTCCCATCGCTGTAGGTGACCAGCATGCGGCTGTGGGCGAATTTCGTGCGGTCCATGTTGCACTGCTGACAGGCTGCCGGTGCTTCGACCTTGTCAGCTGCCAGGCAGAACGTTGCCATTGTTAGTACCAGCATTGCTATCAGTAAGATCAATTTTTTCATAATTACAGCCTCCTTAACTCCTTAACTCATTAACTCACGACATTGTACAGCGTAGCCAGCCACCATCCGGTAGAGGTTGTCAAGCTCGTCGCGGGTTGCTGCCACAATCCGACCGGGAACACCGGGGAGAAAGGGGGCGTCATAGATTGCCAGTGCCTGCTCCAGTAGTTGGCTGGCCGCGCTACGATTTCCCAGTGCCAACAGCCGTAGTCCCGTCACCACGTTGCTGTGAAAATGGTGGGCATCGATGTTGATGATCCCCTTGTTGAGTGCCGCTCCCTCATGGGTCACAATGAACGGGTCGCATCCCAACTGTGCTGCAAAGCTGGTTTGCAGGCGATTCAACAGGGCGGTTGCCCGAATCTTGCTGTGGTATGTGGCCGGCACCCCCCACAGGGAACGACAGCTTCTTTCCCATGAAAGCGATTCATCCAGGGGAGAAAGCAGGGAACAGAAGAGTACCCGTGCAGTATCGTCCGGCCAGGCAATCTTGACCTCTGAATCGCCAACTGCGATGCTGAATCGTCCCAGTGTCATAACGTTCAGCGATCCTCCAGTCGATTCCATGGCCGTTCTCCTGCTGCCTTGAGTTTTGTCGATTTTTTTACCTTTGATTGGCGTAGACGGGTAAAAAAACGGACGATCAATGGTTGATATGGCTGCTTTTATTGCATATCACCAGGATCAGCAAGGAACGTGCCTGAAACTCTACTTGCCTGCCAGCTCCTGGGAGCGGCGTGTGGCAGCGTCAACGGCGCTCATGACCGTACCGCGGAAAGCGCCGACTTCCAGCGAATGCATGCCGGCGATGGTGGTTCCGCCGGGGGAGGTGACCTTGTCCCGCAATTGTGCCGGATGATCGCCGCTCTGCAGTACCAGCTGCGCTGTGCCAAGCACGGTCTGGGCGGCCAGTTCGGCGGCCACCGACCGGGGCAGGCCGTTTTTGACACCGGCATCGGCCAACGCTTCGATAAAGGTATAGACAAACGCCGGACCGCTTCCCGACAGTCCCGTAACCGCATCCATCAGTTTTTCTTCCACCCGTACCACCAGACCGATCTGGGCAAAAATGGTCTCTACCCGGTCAAGGTCGCTGGCGACTGCTTTCCTGCCGCCGCAAATGGCGGTTGCACCGGCGCCGATCAAGGCTGGCGTGTTCGGCATGACCCGTACCACCCGGGTCCCCGGTTCCAGTGCTTCTTCGATCGTCTGGGTGCGTACCCCGGCCATGATGGAAACCATCAGCTGGTTCGGATGCAGGACGTGCTCCAGTGCTGTCAGTGCGCTGGTTGCCTGTTGCGGCTTGATCGCCAGGATAACGATTTCGCCGAAAGCAGCAGCTTCGGCGGCATGTTCAACCACTTTGACCGACGGATAGGTATCATTCAGATAGACTCGCCGCTCAGTGCTGATTTCAGCCACCATCAGCTGAACGCCGGCATTTTCCCGGACCAGCCCCTTGATAATCGCTTCCGCCATGTTGCCGCCGCCGATAAAGGCGATTTTTTTGATCGTAGGCATGCTGTTAGATTCCTTTTCTCAGGTTCTGAATAGTTTAGTGTCCGCTACTCTTGGTAATCAGCACCACGCCGACACAGACCAGGGCGATTCCCGACCAGCGCAGGGGTGAGATATGCTCTCCCAGAAACCATTGCGCCAGAAAGGCGACCACGATATAGCTGAGTGCCTGCAACGGGAGTGCGACCGACAGATCTTCCCACGACAATACCGCCAGCCAGAGGCCGAAATAGACTGCCTGCATGGCGGTGCCGAGAATCAGGCGCCAGTTGGTCAGTGCCTTGAAGATGGTCTCCACGATCTGGCGCAGATTCATGGCGGAGATGTCGCCGAAAAAGCGCATTCCCTTGGTCAGAAAGATGTCGCCCACTGCTCCGGCGGTAACCGCCAGCAGCATGACGACCAGTGTTTTTAACATTTTATATCTCCACGATAATTTTGGACGGTGATGCCGAGTTGTTTGAGGCGCTCTTTGATCTTCGGGCTGGTGATGGCTGCCAGTTCTTCCTGGTGGCGGTAGTCGGGCATGCGCCGGGTGATTTCGGCATCGGGGAGGATGCCGGGATGAAAGTAGATTTCCGTCAAGCCATCCTGCAGCTCTTCGATGATATTGAGGATATAACTTTCGGTCATGCGCCCCGAGTTGAGTACCCCTTTGACCTCGTTGGCGTAGCCGATCTTCAGCTGCTCCAGCTGCGGACGGGCATGGCGGCAGAGTGAGCCGAAGATGATTCGCTCCACCGTTTTGCCGAATTTCCGTTCACCGTCAAAACGGAGATTATGGCGCAACCGTTCTCGTGACAGGCGGCAGCTACTGATGCCATAGCGGGGCATCAGTTCGGTCAGAAACGCAAAAACAGTCGGGTGCAGGTGGATGTTCAGATGTCCGTCCAGATGGGAAATGGAAAGGCCGCTGTCGGCTACTTTCCGGAGCTGGGCTTCAATCTCCTGTTGCAGCTGGCGGTAGATGCTCTTGTCGAAGAAATAGCGCATTCCGGCTGCCACCGGGTTGTCGGTGAAGGCGCCGCTGTGGTCCAACAGTCCCGGAATCTTGTCAGCCGCCAGTACCGAATAGCCGTGCACCAGGGTCAGATGCAAGCCGACCTGCAGGCCGGGGTTGCGCTTGGCAATCGCCACCGCTTCATCAAAGGCAACGCCTCCCGGCATGAGGGAGGCGTTGGTCAGGATTCCCTCCTGCCACCCCTTTTCAACAGCGGCATTCACGCCGGGGGAGAGGCCGAAGTCATCGGAGGTTATGATCAGTTGTTGTGCCATCAGTCGCCTATTTGCAATCGGAGCACGATTCTTTACGTTTGCGCATGTAGGAAAGGTACTGTTTTCCCTCTTTGAGCAGTTTGGTACGCTCTTCACCGTCAACGATCATTCGGCCGATGCTGCGGGCGATGTATTTGGGACGGAAATAGAACTTGTTGTAAAACTCTTCCACCGAGTTGAAAATCTCGCTGTTGGAAAGGTTAGGGTAGTTGATGACGCATTTCTGGTGGCCGGTGCTGTCGATGAAATCATCGGAGGCGATCCACCCCTGCTCCTTGCAGAGGGTGTAGAACTCGGTACCGGGGTAGGGGGAGGCCAGGGAAGCCTGGATGGAGTTGAGGTCCATCTGTTTGGCAAACTTGATGGTTTCCTGGATGGTCTGGTGGGTTTCCCCCGGCAGTCCCATGATGAAGGCACCATGGATGGAGAGTCCCAGCTTCTTGCAATCTTTGGAAAATTTCAGTGCCTGTTCCTTGGTGACCCCTTTTTTAATGTTCTTCAGGATCTGGTCGTTGCCGCTTTCAAAGCCGACCACCACATGGCGCAGGCCGCACTCGCGCAACACTTTCAGCGTTTCGTAATCGGTGTTGGCGCGGGCATTGATGACCCAGGAGATGCCGAGCGGTTTGATCAGCTCGGCAACCTCGCGGGCGTGCTGGCGGTTGGCGGTGAAGGTGTCGTCGTCAAAGGAGAGTTCCCGCATTTCGGGAATATTATCCACGATCCATTTGACTTCTTCGTAGACATTTTGGGGAGAACGAACCCGCATCCGCTGACCGGAAAAGGTCTGGGGCCAGAGGCAGTAGATGCATTTGGACGGACAGCCACGGCTGGAATAGATCGAGACATAGGGGCTTTTGAAATGGGGGATGATGTATTCCTTGATCGGTAGATCACGCTTGTAGACCGGCGCCACAAAGGGGAGGGCGTCCAGGTCCTCGATCATCGGGCGATCGGCAGTGTGGATGAATTTACCGTCGCGCACGAAGCTGATCCCGTCAACCTTTTCCCAATCGCGCCCTTCGCACAGCTCTTTGGTGGAATAATCAAATTCACCGCGGCAGACAATATCGATGATCCCTTTGCCGGCACGCAATGACTCCTCCGGCAGGATCGTGACGTGCGGTCCGGTCAGCACCGTGACGATGGCCGGTTTGACTTCCTTGATGCGGCGGGCGGTCTCGATGTCGATGGCCAGGGTCGGGGTGGAGGTGTACATCACCACCATGTCGAAATCCTTGGCGATGCGCAGGCAATCTTCCAGGGTGAATTTTTGTACCGGCGCATCAACAACGCGGCTTCCTTCGATCATACCAGCCGGAAAACAGAGCCAGGTGGGATACCAGAATGAAGTTACTTCACGGGAGGCCTGATAGCGGGCGCCGGCGCCGCCATCAAAGTCTTCAAAGGTCGGGGGATTGAGAAAAAGAGGTTTCATTACAGCTCCTTGCAAAAATCAAATGGGTAACAATAATGAAATCTCTCTGGAAAGTCAAGAATTTAGGATTGTTTTTCGCTACTATACCTCAATCCGGAACTCGGCGCCGCCATCCACATTTCTGACGGTCAGCGAGCCACCCATGTTGTTTTCAATGATGATCTTGGACATGTAGAGTCCGATCCCGGTTCCTTTTCCCTGCTCCTTGGTGGTGAAATACGGGTCAAACACCCGGTCGAGTATGTTGTCGGCAATTCCACCGCCATTGTCCCGCAAGGTTACCACCGATTTGTCACCCGACAGACGGTAGGCTACCGTGATCCGGGCCCCTTCAATCCCGTGTTCGATCAGTACGTCGCGGCTGTTACAGAGCAGATTAAGCAGTACCTGGGCGTATTCATTGGGATAACCGGTAATCTGCAGGTCAGGAGCTCCGCTTTCCACCACGATCTGGATCTTGTGCTCCTTCATACTGGCAGAGACCAGGGTCACCGCACTGCGGATGCTCTCAGCCACACAAAAGCGCGATTTTTCCTTGTCAATCCGGTAAAAGCGACGAAAATCATCGATGGTGGTCGACATGAACTGGATCAGTTGCAGCTCCTGCTCCATATCCTGCTGCATCTTTTCCGCGGTCATCAAGCCGGCCTGAAAATCATAGTAATTGTTCTGGACGATCAATCCCAGGTTGTTGAGCGGTTGCCGCCATTGATGGGCGATGTTGTTGATCATCTCACCCATGGCAGCCAAGCGGCTCTGCTGGATCACCATCTGATCTTTTTGGCGCAACTCCTCAATTGTGGCGCTGATCCGTTCTTCCAGGGAATGGTTCAGTGCCAGCAGCTGCTCTTGTTTGACCGCCAGCCCTTCCTGGGCCATCTGGCGTTCCGCCACCTCTTCTTCCAGCAGTTCGGCCTGTTCATACAGGGAATCCTGGGTCAGCTTGAATTCGGTTATGTCGCGGTTACTGCCACGGGTACCGAGAAAGTTTCCTTCCGAATCGTAGATCGTGCGGCAGACATGATCAATCCATCTCAGCTCACCATTTTTGGTTGTGATCCGAAACTGCAGCGGGATCGGATTGTTACCGGCATCAGCATGATGGGAATGATGTTGCCAGGCAGCCAGGTTGTCCGGGTGAATCATTGTGTCCATCAGGGAGCTGTCGGCGGCAATTTCGGCCGGAGTGTAGCCGGAAACGACTTCACAGGCCGGTGAACTGTAGACCACCTTTCCGTCGCTATCGCGCCAGAAGATCCAGTCACTGGCAAAATCGGAAAGGGTCTGGTAGGTAGCACGCTCCTGCTGCAATTTTTGGGCGCTGGCTTCAATCAGCTCCAGCTGCCGGTTGAAGGCGTTGGCCAGGTCATTGATTTCGTCCCTGGTATTGATGATGATCCGTTGCGAGGGGTTGTTCTGTTTGACCTGTGCGGTCAGGCTGAGCAGCGGTGTGATCATGCGACGCATGCTGAACCAGGCGGTGATCAGGACCAGCACAATGGCGATGATGCGCGAAATCCAGAAGATATGTTCGATGTTGTTGATGGGAGCATAGGCTTCTTCCAGCGGCAGGTTAGCTCCCAGGATCCAGTTGGTCTTGGTGAGATGCTTATAACTGGCCAGCATGGCCACCCCTCTGGTGGTCATCGTTTCTCCCGTTGCATCAACTCCTTGCATGGCTTGATCGAAGAGCCGGTTGACTCCCAGCGGCACGTCCCGTTTCATGATGCGGGACGGGTCGTGGTGCAGGATGATGGTCCGTTCCGTATCCAGCAGGAAATAGTAGCCGTTTTTGCCGACGGTGGCATTGATCAGATCGCCGATGAAATTGGGGC
>DAINBV010000121.1:0-6994 GCA_036732725.1 Geobacteraceae bacterium
AAAATGGATCGGTTCATTGCTTACACACCTGTCTCAAAAAGCGCAACCACTTCAATGAGGGGACATTATCAGCAGATGCCTTCGGGATAACAGTATGTCTATACGCTTACAGTCAGTTATCTTTTACTTCTAAGATGCCAGAAATATACATCAAGCAATATTATCTGTTGAAAGAGTATATGTTGAGACATGAGATGGTTCGGAAGATATTGCGAGCGATAGATTGAGCCAAATGGGTGGCCTCATCAAATTTATCAGGTTTGCAGGTTTTCAGAACTGCAGTATTTACCTGATATTCTGTTGATCAAACGGTATCTAGTGGAATACCAAAAACTGAAATCCTGAAATCCTGTGGAAATGTGTGCATTCCATGTCGAAGCAAAAAAACATTTGACTAATTAATAAATGGCATATAAAGTTTGAACACAACTGAATAGGACTGCTCATAGATGTATATACAAATACACCAGCAGGCAGACCAACACTAGATAGACTGTTCCAGAATTTTTCTGAAACAGTAGCTATTCTAAACGGCAAGAGCCTTGGGTTCCCGGACATTCCCCCGGAAAAAAACAAGAGGCTGCTTGCGTTGAGAATGGCTATTTTTTTGTCCACTCCTTTTCGCAAGCACAACAAAAAGTGCTGTAAAAAAAGCGAAAAAGGAGAATAATAAAAAATGGCAGAAAATATCACACCTTCAGTAACCACATCTACCACCACACCTTGCACCACCTCTCAAATACAATCTTTGTGGAAAAAAGTCTCATGCCCTCAAACGGCAGCTATGTTCTGGATCGGCTATGATTTCAAGGTCATACCTATCGGTCCAGGCTCCAAAATAACAACTGAAAGATGGGATCAATGGCTTACAGACCTTGATCCAAACAAGGTTTATAACTTCTGGAGCACACACCCGAATCATGAAGTCGGCTTCATCGTTGGCGATGACGTGATTGTTTTTGATGCCGATACCATAGAGGCTGTAACCAGGTTGTATACCATTGAAGCCCGTTTTGGCTTGGAACCAAAATTGATTGTCCTCACATCGAAAGGACAACACCACTATTTCAAGCGTGCTGCCGGAACTATCGCAAAATCAGATGCCCACAGTACGGAGCAATTTCCTGACCGCATCGACATCAAAACAGGACGTGCATTGGTGGTTCTGCCTCCAAGCACTAAAAAAACTATTGTAACTATTACCGCCCAAAACAAAGGTGAACTTTCTGAAGCACCGCAAGCCTTCATTGATGCTATCTATAAACACAATGGAAGGACTGCCCCTTCAGAGCCAAAAGCCGCTCCTGCACCAACTTCAAAAAATACCACTGTCGAAATAGATGCCGGCCAATTTAAAAAACTGCTGTTATTGCTGAACAATATAGATCCTGACTGTGGATACGAAGATTGGCGAAATACTCTCATGGCTGTATTTTATGAGACAAAAGGTAGCGATGACGGCCTAGCGTTGGTTGACGCTTGGAGCTGTAAGGGACAAAAGTACAAGGGCACGAAAGACATTGAAACAAAGTGGAAGTCTTTCCGCTTGGATGTAGAAAGACCCGTGACTATCGGCACGCTGATCAAGATGGCTAAAGACGCCGGTGCCAATGTTGCAGCCATCATGAATGATGACGCTTTTGAGCTCTGCGAAGGTGAGGTGATTGATATTTCTGCTGCTGCACCGGAGAAAGCAACCAATACGAATGAAGCTGCCACCCCGATTGTCGAAGCAACTCCCAAGACTACAGGCGTCAAAACCCCGCTGTCCAGATATTCCATGCAAGACCAAGTTGATGAACTTGAAAGACAAGCGATGGTACAAATCCCTATTCTGGGCAATATTGCGCTTTTGAGTCAGTCCACCGTTATCTATGCTAAACCGAATACAGGAAAAACTTTGATCACTCTTCACCTGATTATTGAGGCCATCAAGCAGGGAAAGATTGATCCGCTTAAGTTGTTTTACATTAACATGGACGATGACAGCAGCGGCCTTATAGTAAAGGCAAGACTAGCAGAAGAATATGGTTTTCAGATGATTGCTGATGGTTATCAGGGCTTTGAGGCAAAGGCATTTCGAGACGCAATGGAAAAGATGATTGAAACTGACACAGCCAAAGGTGTAATCGTAGTCCTTGATACCCTGAAGCGGTTCGTGGACACCATGAACAAGGAAAAAAGCAGATATTTCACTAAATTCACCCGCAAATTCTCCCTCAAGGGTGGCACTGTTATAGCATTGGCGCATACCAATAAGAATCCTGACTCCAACGGAAAACCAGTTTACTCGGGAACCACGGACATTGTAGATGACTTCGATTGTGCATATACGATGTCTACTATTTTGGAGCAGGCCGATACAAACCAAAAAGTGGTCGAGTTCTCGAACATCAAACGCCGTGGAAATGTCGCCTTAACGGAAGCTTACAGCTACGCACAGGAGAGTAACATCTCTTACTATGAACGCTTACTTTCTGTACAAGAAGTAGATCCAGATCAGCTGGAATCAACAAAACATGAGGCGGAAACAAAGACGGATGCTGAAGTAATTACAGTTATTACCGCCTGCGTCATAAACGGTATTACCACTAAAATGGAACTAGCCGCCCATGCAGCAGAACGCGCGAATATCAGCAAACGCTGTGCCATCAAGATTATAGAGAAATACACAGGAAATGATTTTGCCGTTCATCTGTGGTCTTTTGATGTTCGGGAGCGCGGGGCAAAAGTATTCCGGATACTAGAGCGCCCCGCAGAGCAGCCCCCGACTCCGGCCATGGCTACCCCCTAGGCAGCACTACGGTCGCCGGACAGGTGCGGAATTTGGAGGCCACCCTGGTCCCGCATCTGCTCCAGGCACCCCCTGACGTGGCCAGTTTGCCAGTTTCACAGTTTTCCAGGCTCTCTGTCTGTGCTGCTGAGACGGAACCTCGGTACTCACCGTGCAGTCAAGGCAAAATTTTGGAAACCTGAAAACCTGCGGAATCTGGAACCTATATGAAATTAAAAGGAAAAAAAATGCAGCAGTGCATGCTAAACGGGGTAATTTAGGCAGTCAGCATAATGGCATCAAAACTTCAAGCCGAGGTAGCCTGTTTTTTGTCAGGACCAGAAGAGGACAGGAGCTAAACGGTAGTTTTACATCAATTGTTGTAAAGAAACAAAACACTAACCAGGCGCACCTGCTAACCAACCATGTGTTCTAGCTGTGTGCGCTACACTACAAAAAAGAAAGGCATCACAATGACATATAGAGCAAATACCAGCAGAAAATTTGTTTTCACAAAAAAGGTTATAGAATCGTTACCGGCTCATGACTTTGACAGCCCATCCAGGGAAATGGAGTATGCGGACATAGAGTGTGTCGGTCTTCATCTACGGGTATCAAAGAACGGGCGGCGTTTTTTTCAACATCGCTACCGCTACCTGGGCCGGAAGATGTGCATATCACTTGGAGAGTTCCCGGCAGTCAGCGTACAGGATGCTAGGTTACGGGTCGGAGAGCATAAATCGTTATTAGCGAAAGACATTGACCCAGTAGCTGAGAGGGGTAAAATTCGCGCCGACCTGACATTCGAAGAATATGCAGAGAAACATTATCTCCCGCATGCCAAGGCCCATAAGCAGACATGGGACGATGATTTCAACCAGATCAACCGGCGCCTCAATCCGAGCATAGGTAAGCTGCGTATGAAGGCCATTACTCCACGAGATGTGGCTATGGTGCATGCCAAAGAGAAAGAACGTACTTCGGCTTGTACTGCTAACCATCTTCTGACCACTATTAAGAGGATGTTCAACCTTGCTGTAAAATGGGGACTGTTGGAAAAGAATCCGGCTACCGATCAGGAAAAATTCAATGAAGGGCCGTTGAGGGAAAGATACTTGAGTAAGGAAGAATTGCCACGCTTTCTAAAGGCACTTGAAGAATGTAATGATAGACTTTCTGTGTCAGCATTACGTCTGTTGTTGTTTACCGGATGCCGCCGGGAAGAAATACTTTCGATGAAATGGGAGAATGTTCGATTAGATGAAGAGCGTATCTATTTGCCTAAAACCAAAAATGGTCGGAGCAGGACTGTCCATCTGAATGCCAGAGCGAAAGAAGTAATTCAAGACCTGCAAATACGCAAGGAGCAGGAAGATCGTACAAAAGATAGTGAGTATGTGTTCGCTTCACGGAAAGGTACAAAGAAAGGGTATATCTACGATTTGCGGAAACCTTTTGAAAGAGCCTTGCAGCTTGCAAATATTAGTGATTTTCACGTTCATGACCTACGACACAGCTTCGCGAGTATGGCTGTGAGTTCTGGTGCTGATCTCTATGCCGTCCAGAGGTTGCTGGGGCACCAAGACATTGCCATGACACAGAGGTACGCGCACCTTGCCGCCGATGACTTGAAGAGGGCCACAGCTGGTGTGTCAGAGATGCTTGATCGTGCTGCCTGATAATGGTATTCCCCTGCTCTTCATCGGTAGGGGAATTTTTCTGCGTGCTACGAAAGTCGAGAGCCAAACAACCAGCATTCCCAACGGGTTGCGGGTGGGTACGGGAAAAATTGGCACGGAGAAGTACCGGAGGAACCGGAGAATTTTCCTGGAGTCGGTCGGGATGGGATAGCGTCTAGTTCCCCACAAAGCCATGCCACAGAAGGAGCTGTGAGAAGTGGGCGTGGACCGGGGGTGATAGATATGCGCTAAAGTAGTCAATCATCTATGAAAACGGGCGGTTGGGTGTACCAGAGAAGTACCGGAAGACCGGAGAAATGGTGGTGCAAAAACTAAAAAACCCAACCATTTTGAGTGGTTAGGTTTGGCTTTTTGGCGGACTGAATCAGCTCCCGAAGCAGGTGCGCTACCAGGCTGCGCTACATCCCGAAGAGTGCTTTTTCTAGCATCTGTGAGGCGTTTTTGTCAAGCGGAAAGACAGGGTGTGGTTGTCGATTAGCTTGAAACTCGTGTCAGCCAGGAATTCTCAATTCAGTGATATGTAGAGGTCATCCGTTGAAAGCGTGCCAATGAAGGAAGAATTGCTGACCTTCACTGGCAAACGGTTGTCGTAAAGCTGATTTTGTGCAGTGTGATCGGGTGGGAAGCCATACTGTCACGATAATCGGCGGAACTCAGATCGAACTCACGAAGTTTTGTATCAATCTGAGCCCCGCCTTGATTATCAGTGTGGTCTTGTCTGTTAGCGCGTTTGCCACTGGAACTGATGTGGCCAGTTTGCGGCATTGCCGGCATTTTGGAAGCCGGTGTGACAGACACTGCATGCCGAGATGCGGTTATTGCCATGCTCGTTTGCAAAACTGCTGGCTCCGCCGCCTCCACGCGAGGTTTTATGGCAAACGCGACAATCACCAATGGAGATTGCCTTCCCCTGGTATTGGATCGATTGGTAGTTGTCTGATGCCTGGTTGGAAGGTGTCATGGCATGTGGGCTGCCATGGCAACCGGCACAGAATACACCTCCGTGTCCAGTGGCATTCCGATAAAGCGTCGTACCGGTATCAACTTCGGCAACCGCTGTGCTGTGACAGCTCGCGCATTTTGGTTCATTCAGCCAGGGAGTTCTTGAACCGTTGGCGATAGTTGAGGCAATCTGTGCGATGCTGCCGTGGCAGGTGGTGCAATTGCCGTCAGGTGAGGTGTGTTTGGTGCTGCGATTGCACTGAGTGATTGTACCTGGGTGACAGTCGTAACAAGATGCTCCACGAGAGGCATGTGCCTGGTGGATTGCTTGTGAGAGGTACGGAATGCCTCCTTTCTGAGGAGCACCGAGGGCCGGGCTGCCATGGCAGGATGAGCACAGCACCGGTTTCTGACTGATAAGTGTGGTACCGTGCATTCGGTCATGCTGGTTCAGGATGTCCTCGAATACTTGGGTGAGTGTCCCCCCCTTGGCATGGCACTTGCCGCAGTTGATCTCGTCTGAGGTAGGAACGGTGGTCCTGGTCTGCACCAAGACCGTGCCGGTTGTGCTGTCCTTAACGGTAATCTCGGCCAGTTGGAACGGGTTCCAGCCTCCGCCATCGTTGACCGGTGTCACCGGTATCCCGCTGGTGATAAAGTAACCGCTTTTGGCCAGCATGGTTCCTGCCAAACCGTTTGATACAATCGGGTCATCCAGGTTCAACCCCTTGTCTGAGGCCGGTGTCGCACCGAACAGTTTTTGCGAATAGGTCCAGAACTGGCTGAAAAGCCCCTTTTGCGAAGTTGTGTTGTTGATGATCCGGTACGAGACGGTGACTCCATTCGTGACAACAGTTGGTTTGTTGCCTCGTTTAATAACCTGTGCCCGAATGGTATTGTAAGGCGGGAGAATTACAGCTGTATCATAGCTTGGATTGAGGCAGTGCATACCCAGGTCGTTCCAGGCCAGTAATACATAGGAGGTTCCGGCTGTGGTAGTGATCCCGCTGCTCTGGGGGGTGGTTTCATTGAGAGCTAATGCTGTAATTGCTGGTGAAGTCGTGTTGTTGCTATTGTTATTGCCAGTAGCTGCTTGAGTATTGGTAGTCCCTGCTGTCCCCTCTGCAGACGTCCCTCCGCCACTGCAGCTCATCAACAGCGCTGCAGTTATGATAGCAATGCCAAAACGTAACATCATAGATCTCCCCCTGGTTTGATAAAATTGTAAATCATCAAAGAGGATCTTATTTATCTTTTTACTGCCTGTCAATCGTAATAAAGCATTTAAATTGGACAGTGTGGATGCCATGTTTGTCGGGGAAATTAAATTGCGGCTGGGCGGCAGGCATCTCTTCTAGAAAAAATGATTTCCAAATCAGCTGTATTCTGCTGTCAAAACGGTATGTTGCCTAGATAGTCGCAATTTATTTTCAAAACAGCAAAAAAATATATTGACATATGTTGGGTTGTTCAGGTATATATGGGATCTATTTTGAGCCGCTAGCTCAGTCGGTAGAGCACCTGACTTTTAATCAGGTGGTCGTTGGTTCGACCCCAACGCGGCTCACCAAACATTACA
>DAINBV010000122.1:0-6599 GCA_036732725.1 Geobacteraceae bacterium
GTGGGTCAATTTTGGACGCCGATGGTGGGTCAATTTTCAAAGCCGATTGACACTATGGGGCCCATCTGTGCGTTTTTTCTTATACACGGTAGTTGACTCCCGCTGCTGGATGGCTTTTATTGCGTTAATGACCTTACCTGCGCCTTGGCTGTCCAAAAACCTCATATCTGCAACCCCGATTATATGTTTGATGAAGCGGCGCAAGGCACGGCTTCTTGCATCCGGTTCTGGAATGATGCTTATGTCCAGCCACATGGCTTCCGCTTTACCAGTGCCATTAGTTTTTGCCTCCTTTCAGCAAACCGGGCGAAAGATCATAACCACCTGACCAGTTGTTTCAGGTTCTCTATCGAAAACATGTCGATCAGCGGGCTCATTATCGTAGATTGACAATACCCCTCCCGAAACCAAGCGCTCTAAGCGGACAATACAGTTGTTGATTCTAAACACGCCGGTTGAATCAAGTTTTTTACTTTTGTCAATGACCACAACATCGCCTTTGCTGAATGTCGGGCTCATGAGATCATCACAAATTGGCTTGAGATCAAATCTATCTGGTTGTGTCAAAAAGTTGGGGGTAAGATCCCAGGTTACATTACTTTTCATCATTATTAATTCCCCTATTCATCTGTAAATGTCTGTGTAGTTCCGCCTTTGACGGTGTTGCATTTCCTCCGAACCGTTCCACAAGGGAGGCTCTCAGAGTTTCAAGGGTTTCATACTCATCTAGCGTCTCCAGGTGCTGCCAAACCGCATCATATTTATTCTTACGTCCTGTTCTTGTCGGTACTTTGTAGCCCAGTGGTGTCATGCTTCACCTCCCGGATCATCGTTAGTGCGCTGCGGTACGTCCGAACCTTTGCCGTATCCAAGCACTGGCATTACCGGTTCATCACCCAATATCAAAGCATACTGTTGAAATTCACCTGAACGTCCAGACACGTAATTGCCAATCTTTTTTATAATCCCCGCTTTTTCCAGGCGGTAAAAATACTTGTAGGCATTTGTTAGGGTTGCCCCTGGCACCGTGCGGATGATATCCGGGATAGTGAAACGTCTCATTATCCGCATGGAACGCCACATATTCTGCCGGAGGCTCGTGGTTTTTGCAGGTCGTCGTCTCACAGGCCTGGCTGCCATTAGCGTAATCTCCGTTTGCTAAAGTTTGGCTGATCATAAAAAAGCTCTCTTTCGTTCCAGGCTTCACAGTTGACCGAAGAAAGCCCGCTTGCCTTGGCAAAACGTTCAATACGGGCTAGCCCCATACACATACGGCCAATATTTGCCCCAGCCTCACGGTGAAGATGCCCAACCAGGTCATCTTCAACCATGACCTCACACACCGCATCAGCGACGGTACGAGCGTCTTCAATATCTACCCCTCTAAATTCGATCCAGGACGATATGCGGCGAGCAAACCGACCGTTATTCTTGATAGTACGAGCGATATCTTCCATGCCGATCAGCACAATTGGACTGCCAGTCTCATCATAGATATCTCGCAAAGTATCGAGCATTTCCGTCTGGCGGAAAAGATAGTCAGCCTCATCAACAAAGAGTGGCCGGCTGCCGTCGCGAAGTGCCTTGAAACAATGCCTCATCATAGGAGCACGACGACCAGCTGGAACGCCTCCCAGCTCGTGCACAAGTTCTTGCAACATAGATGTTACGGTCCAGCCTGCATTAGCCCGCAAGTAGATACCATCCATCTGGTTTACGGTTGCTGAGATGATGGTCGTTTTCCCTTCACCTGGCCCTCCCCAAAGCAACCCCATTTTTTCAACACCCTTGGGTTGCCCGGCCAGTTCTCGCATTCCGGCCTGAAAACGGCGCACGTTTTTTGTACTTGCTAGAACAGTTCGCATCAGTTAATATCCTCCAGTCTAGTGATAGGGCTTTGATTCTGCCCGAATTGAGCCGTGTTGCTGCACGGCTTTTTTATTGCCCAATTGCCTGTTTCATCCTTCCCCAGTGTTTGTGTAAATATGGATCATCCAACATAAGACCTCTTTTACTGTTCCTGCTTGTTGGGTTATCCAGCATGTACTCGTAGTCTCTGATCCACTCAAGTTCGACACTGTCAGCAGTTCCCTCTGCTCGCCGAGAAAGAACCTCAACATACAGTTCAAACTGATCCGCGAATGTTCGCGACCTCTTTCTATCGGAGAAGCTGACAACCTTCTGAGCCTCACGGGCCTCTGATTCTAGGACTTCTACAGGCAATTCTATTATCCCATCAAGAGCAGGCCGAGACACTTGGCGTTCCCGTTCGGTCAATGAATAGCCCGCCTCTTCGAGGCCTGCCGTTGAATATTCTGTTGATTGTTTCGGGAATTCGGAGATTTTGGCGGCCTGCTCATTCCGTTTTTTCCGGATTTCATCGGCTATACCTTTGGTATTGGCCTGTTTGGCAATTCTACGTGCCTCACCCTTAAGGTCAGACAAGATCATTTTTTGTTTGGCTTTGGCATGGGCGGCAACTTCATCCTGGCTGATACCTTTGTACTGTGGGTCTGATGCCACACATAAGAAGCTTCCTTCAGACGTGTAGATTACGGCGGTTCCGATACATGCCGGATCGATCTTAACTTCAACACGTTCACCGACATGCCCGGCAAAATCACTGGAGATGTATTGTAAATTCACGCCATAGAATGTGACGGCAATGCCTTTTTTACTGATAGTCCGATATCCATCACCGGCAGGCATAGCAAATAACAGCACGTCCAGCACACGCTCGTCACTGATCCGCCGCAAAGGTTCAATCCAAGTGCGAGCCTTTGCGGCTGGTGACATTTTCAGGCTGCTGTGTACGTCCATGCCATAAATGTTATCCGTCCAGTCATCACAAAACGCCTGAAGTTCTGCTGAAGACATGGCAATCTGCACCACTTCGCCACGCTTTCCAAAGCGAGTCGCAAATGACTTGCGTGATTCGATTTGCTTACGATCTGCGACGCTGTGACCGATGTAACCGGGGAGGAGTTCAAGAAGTCCGTGCGAGAAAGTACCAAATGATCTTTCAATGTGTGGCTTGCTTTCAGGGGTAAAGGGTGCACAAAGCTGATGTTCTATCGCGAGCTTATCAAGAAGCCCTTCAAGGAAAAAGGAAGTGTAATCAGCACCGTTATCGGTTCGGAACTGTTCAGGCACGCCCCAGGCAATTATGCAGCTGCGCAATAAGGCAGCAACGGCAGTACTTTTTGAGGTCGGTGAAACCAGCAAACGCAGGCGGCGCGACCAAACATCTATAATGCCTATGATGCAGCAACGACCATCTGTACACATTACATCGGCAGGGGTAGAATCAGCCTCCCAGCGCATGTTGAGCCGGGTAACATCGGCGCTTGAATTACCAAAGGCCACCATATATTTATTCTTCCAGGCGTCCGGATTGGTAATATACAGAAACAGGCTTTTGTTCTTTTCCTTCCAATAGTCCATGTAACGGCGCACGGTGTCACGTGACGGCACATGGACTCCGGCAAAGCGTAATCTCAGCGCCTTATGCGCCATGCGTCCCCTGATATGAGGGTGGTCATACATTAAACCTTCGATAAATTCAGTTTGAAGGGTTGTTAAAATCGTATTGCCGCGCTTTTTAACATGGTGGCTTGCCAGTCCCCACCCGCCAAATTCCCGGCCTTTATCGCGCCAGCTTAACAATGAAACTGCTGTGAGAGACCGTTTGCCTTTCCAGATAACAATATGTTCGTGCTCATTTGGCAGTGCGATTTCACCGGAGACAATGGCGGCGCAAAAGGCCTGAACCGCTTTGTAATTCCAGGTCCATCGTTCTTTTTTGAATTCTTCTTTGTAACCGTTGCAGTCCAGGAATGCTTTACAGGCTTTTACTATGTAGTCCCGCGCCATAGCGTCTTTCAGGGCATTACCTTTAACGGTATTAAGCAAAAGTAACTGTTGTTCACCGCGTTGTTGCTTGTCTGCAATCTGCTTGATTCGCGCTTCTTCGTGCTTTTTTATGATTGCTTGGTCAACCTGGGTGAAGATTCTCCCCTTGCGGATCTCACGAATACGCTCTTCTTCTTGCGTCTTCAGAGCGGAGTCAAAGGCTTTCTTGGATTCATATGCTTCGATCTTGTTTCGCCATGCAAATGGAAGAGAAGTAAAGAGGTAAAATGCGGTTGTTTTGCCCTGATGGTTTTCACCTTCAGTCGGCTCTACAGTCATTTTTTTCAGCTGCCTGAATATCCAGCTGCGTTCACCAACTCCAGCAGTCACTAACTGAGATATTGAATATGTTTCCTGTACATAGAAGGGGCAGGGAAGTTTATCCATTGCACCCACCTATTGACTCTGGTAAAAGTAAAGTAATCATGGCTTGACATCCCACAATTCTTTAAAGGTCATTCCAAGTACATCAGCAACTGCCTGTTTAACTCGGCGAGATGTTTTCCGCCCATGCAGCACATGACCAACACACGAATCACTAACCCCTATTGCCTCGGCTATCCTCCGAGGCTTGATATTACGCATTGCAAGCAGCCCTCTGGCAAAATCACAGCTGCTTGTTTTTTCAGTTTTATGTTGTTCCAATTTAGTACCCATGCCAAAAAAGTAACCGAATATTCAGTTGCTGTCAACCGAATATTTTAGCAACAACCGATTGTATAGGCATATCCAGAAACAACATACACAACTAGCTAGTATTGCTACTTATTATTTTAGCAACAACCATAGTTCCAAGTTTTATCATGTTGCAACAACTGGTTGTTGCTGAATGAGGTGCCAAATGGAGTTTAAGGAACGATTAAAAATCTTGAGAAAATCACTTGGCAAATCGCAAAGAGATATGTCTGTATCTGTTGAGTCAAGCTATGGGGTCTGGCAGGCATATGAAGCAGGCAATAGCGTCCCAGGATTTAAGGTTTTAGAATCAATCGCCCGCATGGGATTCAATGTTAATTGGTTGTTAACAGGTGATGGGGAAATGAAGAAGCCGGTTCGACTGTCAGAATCGGAGGCGCACGAGGCTTTGAAGAAGAGACTTAAAGATCTGCCAAGGGCAAGAGGAATGCAGGCTCATATATTAACCCTCGGGTTTAACGGAATAAGCGAAGAAACATATAAAGCGTATGTATATGGTGATTACCTTCCGACAAAAGATGAGTTGGATGGCCTTTGTAAATCAGCTGGTGGCTGGACTTTTGAAACCGGAACAATGTCGACAAGGGATGAAGAAGCCGAAGCGGAAATTACCAAGCGGATTGATGAGCTGATCAAGTCGCAGAAAGCAAGTAAACAGGTTGACATCGAGCTGTTAAAAGAGATCGTCACAGAGATTGAAGAGGCATTATTCAAATCTGCGATTAAACTTGAACCTGCTAAAAAAGCTGAATTGTTGGCCCTGGTCTATGACTACGCAACTGAAAGTGAAGAGAAACGAGCAGGGATCAAGGAGCAGGTACAGCGGCTGTTACGACTGGTAAGATAAAGAAGAGTGAAATATGCGTGCAAAAATGAAGTAATGATACAAATAACGGCCAAACTGCAAGCACTTACGTGTAGCATTTCGGCGATTTATTAACAAAAGAATTACCCGCGCACATTTGCCCGATTTTCCCGAATTTACATAAAATTGACTTGATTCGCATATTTTTGCCATTACATTTTCACCGGCGCTTGATTGCCATCAAACCCGCATCACCATTGAATCAATCCCATTATATCCCACGTAGACGCGTCATATCCCACATCATAGGGTTGCATAAGATTGACTTACCTCCTCACATATCGTCTGGACTGACAGGCCGCTTCCCCGCGCATACCGTAACTTAATTACGCCGCACTTCCCCGATCGAGCATATCCACCACACGGTCGGCCTTTCGTACCGCGTCACCAGCCAGGACTGCCAGCCCGTGGTAATCCCTGACGCCTGCGTTGTTCTCCAACACGATGCTCAAAACTTCGTTGATACTCCTGATCGAGTCCAGCTCCTGCAAAATTGCTGCTGTCATGGTGTTGCCTCCTTTGGTTGTATTGCGCTCATCGCGCTATTTTTCTCGCCTTCATTTTGCTCTTCCGTTTGCCGTATCCGCCGCCGATCTGCATTTTTTCCAGCGCCTCCCGTACCCTTGCCGGGACAAACTTGTGGGGTTTGCCGGGGATATATGGAAGTTTGCCTTCCGCGCATAATCGGAGAATGTGTGTTCTCCCCCATCCGGTATAGGCCATCACGTCGGTGGTATCCCATAGCAACGCATCGTCATCCACACCGGATTCCAAAAATGACCGTAGGCGCGTGATCCCGTTCGGGTGCTGGTCAATATATTCGCTGATCTGGTCCAGCGTGTCCTTTCGTTCGTTAATCATCATGGTGGTACCCTCCGGTTCTTTGTTTGTGGGGTTTTCGCCCTTTTTGGCATTTACTGCCCGTTCCTCTAATTGCAGGAACGGGATAAAGTCACGCTGCCAGCCGGTCAACATAATCAGCAATGTCAAAATGTGTCTGATGATAGAGAGAACGCTTTTTTGAGGTAGCGGATCACGCCGGTCTTTGCAGTTCTGGCAACCGTCAACATGATGGCGCTATGGTCAGCCTGGTCGTTCAGATAGCTTTTGAAAACTCTGATTGCGT
>DAINBV010000123.1:0-6411 GCA_036732725.1 Geobacteraceae bacterium
TTGTTAGCGAGTCCGTGCAATAATAATGCAATATCAATGATTAAATAACAGGAGTTAACTTTGGTTATCGGGCCATTTATTAACGCAGGCGCCGTATTGCTGGGCGGCGTACTCGGCGCCGTGCTGAGCCAGCGGTTGCCGGAGCGTATTCGCACCTCCATGCCCTCAATATTCGGCCTGGCATCGTTAGGGATCGGTATTCTTTTAGTCATCAAATGCGCCAACCTGCCGGTGATGGTGCTGGCCACCCTGCTCGGCGCGCTGATTGGCGAATTTTGCTATCTGGAAAAAGGCATTAACAGCGCGGTGAGCAGAGCCAAAAACATGATAACCCGACCGGGCAAGGCGAAACACGGCACGCACGAGACGTTTATTCAGAACTATGTCGCCATCATTATTCTGTTTTGCGCCAGCGGCACCGGGATTTTCGGTTCGATGCAGGAAGGGATGACGGGCGACCCAAGCATATTGATTGCGAAAGCGTTTCTTGATTTCTTCACCGCCACCATTTTCGCAACTACCCTTGGCGTCGCCGTGGCGGCGATTAGCGTCCCGATGCTGCTTATTCAACTCGCGCTCGCGACCTGCGCCACGTTGATTCTCCCGCTCACCACGCCGGCGATGATGGCAGACTTCACCGCCGTCGGCGGCCTGCTGCTGTTGGCTACCGGGCTGCGCATCTGTGGGATCAAGATGTTTGCCGTGGTGAACATGCTCCCCGCACTGCTGCTCGCCATGCCGCTCTCCGCGCTCTGGACGCACTTTTTCGCTTAAGGATGCGGCAAAATGGTGAGAGATTGCGCAGTCTGTAACGAAAACAACATTTTTCGTTGACGCCACGGGGCAGATCGGGTTTAATGCGCCCCGTTGCCCGGATAGCTCAGTCGGTAGAGCAGGGGATTGAAAATCCCCGTGTCCTTGGTTCGATTCCGAGTCCGGGCACCACTCATTTACAACCCTCGCTTCGGCGGGGGTTTTTGCTTTCTGAGTCAACAACTTGTTGGTTTATCAGTAGTTACCGCCCTCATCTCTCCTCCGGCCCCGCTTCCCGGTGGTACAAAAAGGTGGTACAAAATGGGCATTATGATAAAGCCTACCAAAGACCGAAACGGCACCTACTACATCCGCAAAGCGGTTCCTCTGGAGCTGCGTTCAGCCATCGGCAAAGGCGAACTAAAACGTTCCCTTGAGACGAAAGACCTCGGACAAGCCAAGCTCAAAGCCCCTGCCGCTCTGGCAAAAATTAACGCTATCATCCAGAACGCCAAAGCAGAGCGCTCCGTAACGCAGGACGACACAGAGGTGATCGCTTCGGTATGGATGACCAGAATCCTCCAGCAACCAGAAACCATCAAAGCACGTTATGTACGGCAATACGATTATGGTTATGGCCTGACCGCCGATAACGAACAACTAAACGAATGCCTCCGTAAAGGCGAATCAGCCAGCGAAGCCGACTTCCGGCTAATCACTCAACTGCTACAACCAGAACTCGAAGAAGCCCTTCAATGGGCACCTGCTGAACTTACCCCGGCGTGGAAACAAAAACTCGCATGGCGCCTCGCAGAATGCAGAATCAGTACTACTGAAATGTACATTGTCGATGAGCTTCCTGTGTACAACGCCACCACTGCCACGCAGAAAAAGAAAAACCTCAGCTTTTCTGGTTTGTTCGAGCATTACAAGACACATATCCAGCGAACCGAAGAAGACAGAGCGGCATCACGACGTATCCGTGATTACACTCCCTCAGCTAATCGCTTTATCAAATTCATCGGTGATAAGCCCATCCGAGACATCTCGAAGAGTGACCTTTCGGCGTTCCGTACGCTCCTGGAGCAGACCCCGGCTAACCGCAGTAAGGCCGTCAACTTGCTGTCGCTGGAGAATCAGGCCAAAGCTCAGGGCAAGAAACTCAGCGCCAACACCGTGCGAAACAACTTCATGCACCTCTCGGCCATGTTCACTGTTGCACTCCAAGACGATCTCGTGGATGAACATCCCTTCGATAGTTTCAAAATGCGTAAAAAAGTGCAGACGATCAATGAGGATATCCCGTTCACTGACGACGAAATCAGGACGATTTTCCGGCTATCTCTGTTTCACGGTGAGCAGTCTCACTATGGCGAAATGGCGTACTGGATACCGATAATCCTTTACTACACCGGGGCTCGCGTTGAGGAGATCGGACAGCTCCGCAGGGCTGATATTGTGGATGACTTCGGCGTTCCCTGCTTCAAAATCCAGATGGGAGAAGATCAATCAGTCAAAACTGCTGGCTCCGTGCGTTATGTACCCATACACAGCCATGTACTGGAGCTGGGCTTTATGGATTTCGTTAATACCAGAGAAGGCCAGCTCTTTGCTGAAAAATCTGACGTTAATGATAAATACGCATACAACTACAGTCGGTGGTGGGGAAGATTGATCCGTAAGCATGGTATCCGTAAGGAAGTTAAGCCCTGTCACAGTTTCCGGCACTACTTCATTACTCAATGCCGTGCTCTAGACGTCCGCGAAGACACACAAAACAACATCCTCGGCCACGTTCCCGGTTCCGTCCCACGGCGTTACGGCAAGTACTTGATTGAAACAAGCCGGATACTCATTGAGCAGATCCCCAGACTGGAGCTAAAGCGACTGGAAAAATGATTTTCAGCGGTATAAGGCACAGTAACTTACTGGAGATTATCAAAATGTTAAGAATTCCTGACTCGTACTGGCGGATCGTTGATGGAGCCCCCCAACTTTCCGTTGCTTTCTTGCGGAAAATGACGCCTCAGGCAGCCAGATTTACTCAATGGGCACAGCGGACACATGCCAAATTGCTCAAGGCTCCCGAAAATGTCCTGTCGTGCTGCACATCCGGCCTGATTGAAGGTGAAATTCCCGACAAAAACGGCTGGCTTACCGCTGGTGATGCCCTTACCCTGCTGACTTACAGTATCCACTCCAGCCAGAATGGGCTTCTCATAGATGCCATTGAGCAAAAATCTGGTCTGAAACTCCCGGTAAAGCCCGGCGAAAGCCGCCTTGAGGGGCAATTTGGCGTCAAATTACACGATTTGATCGTCGAACTAAGGCAACAACCACAATTCAGAAGCTATGAACTCGAACGGCAAAAGCAGGTCGGCCCCTACAGAGTGGATTTCTTCCTTACCGAGCAGTGGTATACCGATATGGCAAAAGGGGAAACTGCTAAACGCCAGTTCATCATTGAATTTGACGAGGAGGCTCACAGAACGACGCGTTATCAATTCAATGATAAACGGCGGGATCGCTGGTTACGGAAAAATCAGCCTGATGTAAAGTTAATCAGGGTCAGACATGCAGAACAGGAAGTATGGCTGGAAGCGGTCCGCCAGCTAAAGCGGTTCGTCAGTCTGGAGGATTGCTATGCCCACTGCCTGCGAATGGCCTGTATTAGCCTTTCAGAATCCACGTTAAAGATAAGCAGCGAGTCAGCCCGAAAAGCCTATGATGCAGCACATAATGAATGCAGTTTCCTTCTAAAAAGCCCACGGCAGCCTCTCAGTGAGATGGGTAAACTGCTGGACAGGCTGACAATCCCCTTTGATAAACGCAGGGACAGATACTTCCAGCGTGCAAAATTGAGGTCATACGGCATATAAACTGAAAAGTTGCATCAAAAGTTACAACAAAAGCCTAAAGGATTAGGCTTTTCTATCTGTTCAAACGTTGCAACCTTTGAAACCTAACCCCAAGACACTTATATAGATTTATAGGGTTCTATCAATTTTTATTACTCAAATTCATCTTACTCATAGCATCTTACAGATAATTATCCTTAAGCTATCAACGCTAACTCGAATTTACCAAAGGTGCAAAGTTACCGCCATATCAATACGTCGAACTGAGCGACAGCTTAATGATTTTGCTGCCTCTACTCCCCCAAAAGTTCTTTTCACGTCAGAAGTCACCAGACGTCCTGTAGGCCTCTCACGGCCTTTCTGCATTCAAGGCATGAATCACTCCTGAACTCAGCTCAGAGGCCCGTACAGATCGTCAGGCAGGCATCCAAAGCCGCTCGCTCAATCCTTCTTTCCAAGACTCCCCGCTCCGCAGGTACAAGAAATATGCAGATCACAACAGGAGGCTGAATCATGCATGATGAAATAATCACTCAGGCCCGCGAAATCCTCACTCAACGGCTCTACCGTACCGACACACTGGCATCACCGAAGGACACTGCGAGTTATCTGGCTTTACAGCTTGGCGATCGGGAGCAGGAAGTGTTCAGCGTGATATTCCTCGACAACCGGAATCACGTCCTGAACTATCAGGAAATGTTCCACGGCAGTATAGCAACAACGCCAGTCTACCCCCGCGAGATTGCCCGGCAGGCGCTTAAGCTCAACGCCGCAGCTGTTATCTGTTCCCATAATCATCCATCTGGCAACGCCGAGCCATCCGTTCAGGATAAAGCGATAACGCTCAACATTCAGAAAGTTATGGAGCTAATCGAAGTCCGACTGGTAGATCACATCGTCGTGGGCGGCGGTCAAACAGTTTCATTCGCAGAAAGGGGCTGGCTATGAACTGGAAATCCTTACTTGTTGAAGCCCTGATAATGGCTCTGACAACCTTTGCAACCGTCTTCTTCCGGGGAATGGCAGCACGCTACGCCTCAGAAGAAGATTTCCTCTAATCCCCTACTACCGCTAGACCCATACCAATAGCCCATGCCCTAAAGATCTGCCATCGCCGCAACGGTGAAATGCCGCTCTCACCCCTGTCACAAGGTTGGTTTGGCATTTTGGCAGGTCTTTGCATCCTAGCATGACCTATTGGCAGGGTAAGGAGTTCAAATGGCTACAGTCGGCTACGCCCGCGTGTCCACCACAGGGCAAAGTCTGGATACACAACTCGAAGCCCTGTCAGGCTGCGAAAAGGTTTTCAGGGAAAAAATCAGTGGGGCCAAGGATGACCGTCCAGAGCTACAGGCAATGCTCGAGTTTGTTCGTGAGGGTGACATAGTACAGGTAACGAAGCTGGACCGCCTCGCCCGTAACACCCGTCATCTACTGGAGGTGTCAGAATACCTTCAGGGGAAAGGCGTGGCGTTAAATATCCTCAATATCGGCATCAATACGGCCACACCAACCGGAAAGCTCATGTTGACCATGATTGGGGCTATCGCCACGTTTGAGCGTGAAATGATGCTGGAACGTCAGGCTGAGGGGATCGCACTGGCAAAACTCAAAGGGAAGTACAAAGGTCGGAAAGCGACTGCCAGAAGTAAAGCTCAAGAAATTATAGATTTGGTCGAAAAAGGTATGAGTAAACCGGCGATTTCTCGGGAGTTAGGTATCGGGATCACAAGTATTTATCGGATCATTCGGAACGAACGTCCTGATCTGTTAGACAAGTGATATGAAAACACAAATGTGAGGAAATGTTAATGGATGGGACTAGCAAGATCGAGATTGAAGACTACAACGAGGACGGATTTTGGTCAAAAGTTAAGAAGTACTGTAAAGCGATCGGGAAAGACTCGCTTGAGCAGGTACTCCGTCTGTATTACGCCTTGGATAGTGAAAACTGCACAGCTAAACACAGAGCAACCATCTACGGGGCGCTGGCGTACTTGGTATCGCCGATAGATATTATCCCCGATTTAACGCCGATACTCGGGTATACGGATGACATGGCTGTAATCGCTGCCGCCCTTGTAGCAGTGGCAGGTTGCATAGATGATACAGTTAAAGGTAAAGCAAAAGGGAAGGCTGATGAGCTTATTGACTAGATGGGCCAATAAATTACTACCTGATACAGCAAAAGAGAAAATCATCAAACACGAAGTGAAGAAACTGGTTAATGAAAAGCTTAAGCTTGATGGTGAGCTAGACAAGCATGTTGATGCAATAGCCGAAAAGGTTATGGGCAAAGTGGATGCCTCAACCATATTCGAGGCAAAGGATATCTACGACAAGCTCAAGTCAGCTAAAACCAACAAGGATTGACAGCTAGTTCGTTAACATCAAAGTCGTGGTATCTGGTACAAAACAGTGGTACATTCGGAATCGAAGCGTAAAGGTAACTTACTGTTATTCGGTGATTTCGTTGCTATGACAACGAATCCTTGGTTCGATTCCGAGTCCGGGCACCACTATTTAAAGAACCCAGCCTATGGCTGGGTTTTTGCTTTTCTGCGTTTATACATCCCTTCTTTGTATCCCTGTTTCTCTTTGCCGTGGGATCGTGCGTCTGCGTTGCCGGATGGCGGCTTTGCCTTTTTCGGTCTACTGAGCCCGCAGGCCCGGCAAGCACAGCGCCAACGGACTTTTCTGCGCACAAAGCAAAAAACCCCGCACCTTACGGTGCGGGGTTTTTCTATTTGATGCCTGGCAGTTCCCTACTCTCACATGGGGAGACCCCACACTACCATCG
>DAINBV010000124.1:0-6410 GCA_036732725.1 Geobacteraceae bacterium
GATCAATTTTGACCTGCTCATCGTCGCCGTCGCCTTCACCAGTACGGTTGTCGCCCTGGTGCTCTACTGCGCCATCAGGGCTGGTTTTATTATTGAAGAAAATGAAATCGGCATCTGACAGCACTTTACCGTCTTCACCTACTGCGAATACGGAAGCGTCAAGGTCAAAACCCTGACCATCGGTTACACGGGCATCCCAGCCCAGACCAACCATAGCGACATTCATGGTTGGTGCTTCTTTGGTCAGAGATACGTTGCCGCCTTTTACGAGAGAAACTGCCATTTTTAGCTCCTGCAAACAGTTGAATGAGGCTGAATTAACAGCCCCGGATATGAAAAGTTACTTTTCGATCAGGACGCGTTAATGCCGTACTGAGCACATACAGATGCCAGACCACCAGCATAACCCTGGCCTACTGCGCGGAATTTCCACTCACCATTGTGGCGATACAGCTCGCCAAACAGCATGGCGGTTTCAGTGGACGCATCTTCGGTCAGATCGTAGCGAGCGACTTCAGTCTGGTTATCGTCATTAACCAGACGAATAAACGCACCGGATACCTGACCAAAGCTCTGGCGACGAGCCTGAGCATCGTGGATGGTCACAACGAAGATGATCTTGTCAACTTCAGACGGGACGGCGTCCAGTTTAATTTTCAGCGATTCATCATCACCATCGCCCTCACCGGTGCGGTTATCGCCGGTGTGTGTTACGGAACCGTCGGATGATGTCAGGTTGTTATAGAAGATGAAATCTGAATCGCCGCGCACTTTGCCGTTTGAGGCCAGCAGGAATGCTGAAGCATCCAGGTCAAAGTCCTGACCGTCTGTTGAACGCGCATCCCAGCCAAGGCCCACCAGGACGTTTTTCATTGACGGAGCTGCTTTACTCAGGGAGACGTTCCCGCCTTTGGAAAGAGAAACACTCATAAAATAACCTCTTCGATTAGTAATTGTTCAGGTTAACACTTAAGGGGATTAACTCCCCTTTTCCTCAGATTCAGGTTTGCCCGGGAACATGACGCTTGCGAGAATGCCCAGCGCCAGTACACCCAGTACAACATACAGGCTGGTTGTAGCCGCAATGCTGTAACCATGATGCCAGATGTGATCGGTCGCATTCAGGCCGAGTTTTGCCGCGATGAAGAACAGCAGCACGATAACGGCCTTCTCCAGATGAACCAGGTACTGTTTCAGTGCCTCAAGGACAAAATACAGAGTACGCAGGCCCAGGATAGCAAACATCATGGCACTATAGACGATAAGCGGTTCACGACTGACGGCAATGATTGCCGGTACCGAGTCAAACGCGAACATTACGTCCGAGAGTTCAACCACAGCCACACACAGGAACAGCGGGGTCGCATATAGCGCCGCTTTTTTACCACGGCCAATGGTGACATCGCTGTTTTCTGGTTTCGCCAGTTCGGCATCCACTTCCTTCTGGTTAAGCAGGAAGGCATGCCCTCTGAGCTTCGGCCAGATAGGGAAGAAGCGTTTAACCATGCGGTAAGCCAGATGCTGGGAGTAATCCTCAATTTCATCATCGTCATCACCGCTTTTAAGCATCATGACCGCCGTCCAGGCAACGATAATAGCGAAGACAACTTCAACGTACGGCCCCAGACTCAGCAGGCTCGTACCGATGGCGACAAAGATGCCCCTGAAGACAATGGCACCAATGATCCCCCAGTAGAGAACACGGTGGCGATAACGATCCGGAACGGCGAACCAGGAGAAGATGGCCATCATGACGAACAGGTTGTCGACCGACAGCACTTTCTCCAGCGCATAACCCGTGACAAACAGACTAGCAACCTCAGCACCGTGGTGGATATAGAGGAAACCGGCAAATGCCATCGCAACCACAACCCAGAATACGGACCAGAGCGCCGCACTCTTAAGCGAGATTGGCTTGTCATCACGGTGCATAAACAGGTCAATAAAGATGGCACCGACTGAAAGCGCAATAAAAACAATGACCGTTTCAGTCGGGAAGCCGATGTGTGTGGAAACCATATTTTACCCTTAGGGATGTGGATCAGAGGCCAAATTCAGCCGGGTCGAAGCCCAACGCGATAGCGATCTCGCGGGAGGCCAGTTTCTCGTCCTGATCGAAGTTACCGTCACTTTTTGCAACGGCAATACCAACACGTAAGGCCAGCTGAGCGGCCTCAGGCTGATCTTTCAACGCCAGGATGTATTTCATGGTTTCGCCCTTGCCGATTTCAACATCGAAATCGAAGCTTGAAACCAGTTTATTGAAGAACTCGATCACCTCATTGGTATCGAATACCTTCAGCTCTTCTGAAGAGCGAAGAAAGCCCATCATTTTCTGCTTTTCTTCCGAACTCACGCCGTCACTCGATACGGCAATACGGGCACATACAGCAACGGTGCCGTGCATAAATTTTTTGTTTTTGAAACGGCCAACCTGGCGGGTCAGTTCGTCCCGGCCAGAGTTAATGGCACCTTTTACCTTGTCGAAAAAGCTCATACCTGTTTCCTTTGTTGCTGTGTTATTTAGAACCGGCGCTCCAGCGAAATCCCCAGCCAAATGCCCGGTCCATTTCGTCCTGGCCTTTGAAGTACTGGTTAATTCGCTCGACTTTAATTGCACCGTTTTCGTTTACGAGTCTGGCAATGGCGCACAATGTGCGACGGTTTTCACCTTCGGTCAGGCGGGTCTCAATGGGCGGTTGATCCGGCACATGAATAGTGACCACACCATCAGTCTTGTCCCAGCTGGGAACACCTTCATAAATAAAAGCGTAAATCAGCACTTCGCGGATATGCTTCCATTCACGTCCATTGATATGCAGCCACTCGCCGTCTGATACATCACCCGTCCGGTCATCTCCCTTGAGCTGAACATACGGTTCATCGCGATAATCACCGAATGCATTACCGAGCGCCTGAATGACCGATTTATACCCGTCCTGAAGCTCAACAAAGGCCCCCAGATCCAGGTCGATTCCTTTGGAGCCGAACATGCCTGCAAAGCCGGATTTGCCGCTGCCTCGGTGCCAGTTCAGGTTGATCCGGATTTCACCGAAGTTATCCCGTTTGGTCAGGCTGATTGCAGGCTTCTCTTTTGTCAGCGATACCTTGCTCAGGCTGATTTTTGTCTCAACTGGCGGAGGTGTTACAACCGGAGGAGTCGGGGCTGCGGGAGCAGGTTCGTCGGCAATATTTACGCCGAAATGCTCTGCCAGCGGTTTAAGTCCACCGTTGAACCCCTGCGCAACAAAGCGGAATTTCCAGTCATTATTACGACGGTAAAATTCACCCAGAATTAAGGCTGCTTCCTGACGGCCGCTCAATTCGACACTGCCGCTAACCAGGCCGGTAGCCCCTTGCTCCACGTCGATGGAAAGATTACGAAGACCGGACACCGTCTGCCCACCGTCACAGGTCACGGTGAACGCAATTTTTTGGACATCAGGTTTCAGCCGGTTGAGCGCGACAGTAAAGGTTGAGTACTGGCCTTCACTGACCAGGCTGACGGTACCATCATCGTTACGTGGCTGACCATAGAACACCATGTCCGCATCACCCTGCACCTTCCCGTCGGCATACAGGCGAAACGCCGAAGCATCCACCTGGCCGCCCGAGGTGATCCGGACCCGCAACTCCTGGGCTGGAACGGGGGCATTGCCCCCCGGCGTCAGGTTCATTAGCGGATAACCGCTGAAACGATATCGGAGTGCATATCGTCAATTGTGCGGCCGCGACAGGCATGGCCAAGGGCGGTAAAGTCCCAGTTGCCGTTATTACGGCGCAGCGAAGAAATAACGATCCCGGTATGTGAGCCCTGCTCAGTCAGCTTGTAGCGAGCCAGCTCTTTGCCGGTTTGATCGACAACGCGGCAGAACGCGTTTTCGACGTCATTGAACGACTGACCACGGAAGCTGTTTACCGTAAACGCCAGGTATTCAACGTTTGCAGGCAGTCGGGAGAGGTTGACCTTAATCACTTCATCGTCACCGTCACCCTCACCGGTCAGGTTATCGCCACTGTGCACAACAGCGCCGCAGGTGGATTCCAGTTTGCGGAACCAGATGGTGTCAATTGTTTTACCGGTGCTGTCCATTAATACGCAGCCAGCATCGAGATCGATTGAGTCGTTGCCTCCAAACAATCCTCCAAGAAGACCTTTTTTCTTAACCGGATCCCAACCGAGACCGAAATGAAGCTGGCTTAATGCAGATGATTCTTTGCTGAGTGATACCGTCTGGTTCTTAACTAATGAAACCATGTTTTATTCCTTAAAATGGTAATGACCGAGACAATCAAAGGGTTGTTTATTAACTGACGAAGAAAATCATATCATGATGAAGTTCTCTGACAAGGGAAATTTTGGTAGTTTTCTGTAAAAACACAAAAAGAAAATCTTTTCAGGGTGTTAATTTTCTATGTTTAATTTAAATATCAATACTTTATCGGGAATCCAAAAAATACTGACTCACTCCATAACCACAGAAGTTATTAATCATATTATGATTGACATGTAGCTTAGACACTCATAGACTCACTTCTCAATCATAAATTTGCATGGCGTTCCGGATAATTAAAAAAAATGAACAAGAAAATTTGGTTTATGGAAGGTTTATCCTCCCAGCGAGATATTATTCAGGGGGTAAAATCATTTGCACAAAAAAATAATTTTGCCATTACCGTTTTTGCCTCCCACCGTAACGAAAGAAATGAAATCCTTTCCGTTGCCGATTATTCTTTGACTGAACCTGAAGATCCTCAAAAACGTCTCCAGTTTATTCAGGAAACCATTCAGACCTACGGCATCCACCATATTCATACTGGCCGTAACAGCCAGTGGTTTGAAGAACACCGTTCAGACATTGAATCGACCGGTGCCACCCTTACTACCGGTGCAACGAGCGTCGACTGGTTAACTCTGGCTGACGAAAAAGTTACTTTTGCTCAGTTTATGGAGCAAAAGGGACTCCCGGTTGTACCATCCTGGCGGGTGAATACGCTGGCAGAATTAAAGACACACCTCGCGTCCCCGCCGTTCACTGACAGCCCGGTATGCGTGAAGCCGGTGACGGGTATCTATGGCATGGGATTCTGGCGCTTTGATGACAGTGCTTCGCCTATGGCCGTCTTTAATCATCCCGAACATCGTCTGGTCAGTCCGCAACAGTATATTGCAGCAGCATCAGCTGCTGAGTCGTTTAAACCCCTTGTTTTGATGCCGTACCTGCCAGGCCCGGAATTTTCCGTCGATATCCTCGCGGATAAGGGCGAAATACTCGCAGCCGTGGGACGCCGTAAGGAAGGGGCTATCCAGTATCTGGTAAACGAAGGTAGCGCCTGGGAACTGGCGTGTGACTGCGCCCGGGTTATGAAGGCCGACGGGCTGGTGAATGTTCAGACGCGAAACGATGTGAATGGCAACCCGGTGCTGCTTGAAACCAACATGCGTCCGTCAGGGGGGGTGGGTTATACCCTTCACAGCGGGGTGAACCTTCCTGGGTTATTTGCTGCCTTTAAGCTCGGTCTGATGTCTGAAGATATGGTGCGCCAGAGCGCTAAAAACACCTTTTCTCCGGTTGCGGTGAGATCCATTACGGATGTAATTGCATACCCGGAATCACTCTCTAACCTTTTGAATTAAGGCGTGTTTATGTCTGATAACCTCGAAGATATGATTTATCGCCGTACCCTCTCATGCGGTACGATTCAGGTAATCCGCGATCAGGGTGAAGTTTCGCTCGATGACCTGTTTGATATCGCTGAAAGACGTAACCCGAAACGCGCCTTTCTGTTTGTCAGCAAAGTACTCGGCAGGCACATTCCCGTGCCACCCTCAGTCATGCGGCAGGCCTACAGACAGCTTGCCAGCCAGTTCCCCTCAACGCTGACAGGGCCCGTACTGTTTATCGGTATGGCTGAAACCGCCGTTGGGCTTGGGGCCGGTGTGTTTGATGAAGTGCGCCACCAGCATCGTGAATCTGTATATCTGACCTCTACCCGTCACCCGGTTGATGGCACGTTGCTTTGCGAGTTCAAGGAAGAACACAGCCACGCCACTGATCATCTGATCTATCTGCCAGATGATGAAGAGAAAAGACGTCGTGTTACCAACGCGCGAACGCTGGTTTTGATTGATGACGAGGCAACCACCGGTAATACCTTTATTAACCTGCTTTCTGCCCTGCGAAATACCGGCAAGCTTCAACATATTGAACAGGTTATCGCCGTTACGCTTACCGACTGGAGTGGCAAAGCCTTGTCCGAGCGCAGCACCTTACCCGTCACTTCTGTTTCTCTTGTAAGCGGTCAGTGGGGATGGACCACATTACCAGATGCACCGGTCCCGGACATGCCGAAAGTCAACGTAACTTCACGCGGAGAATGGGACATCCAGGGGAAACAGTCATGGGGTC
>DAINBV010000125.1:0-6380 GCA_036732725.1 Geobacteraceae bacterium
AACGATGCAGCTAACCTGAACCTGGCCCTGACCTTCCCGACCAGCCCAAACACGGTTAACAAGTCGGTCCGCTTCCTTGCCCGTAACAACAAAGGCCAGGTAGGATCAGTTGTTCACTGCCCAGGCGGCCCTGCAGGTATCAACAATCCTAACCGTAACCCGCAGCCGACTAATACAGACGGCGGCCACACCATCACCAAATCCGGTATCACTGGCGAAATCGGCTCAGTAGGCGATCCTACCTACGCTGCAGAAGGTTCATGGTTCATGGAGCCAGGTCACAGTATCGCCAGAAACCCTGACGGAATCGGTTACGAAGCTTGCTTCAACTGCCATGCAGACACCGTACGTCTTGGCCAGGATCCAATCACCTACTACCGTAAAAACCCATGGGTCATGAAGTCAATCGGAGCACCTGAAGCTCTTATGCCTGGCAGCCACTACGCTGACAAGCGCTACATCAACCCGGCCGGTGGCTACAACTGCAGCTGCCACAGCAAAGATGCACTGGTACACAACGGCGATGCCACCACAGGTCCCTGGCAGTTGGATGTTCTTCCTGAAGCTGGAACAACACCTCCTCCAACCGGTCCTGACGGAGCAAAACTGTACGAACAGAAATGCGCTAGCTGCCACAATCCGCTGGCAACATCGACCAAACAAGGTTCAAATTTTGACGACATCAAATGGGCAATCGTAAACCTCCCCTACATGCAGCAGTTGATCAGCATGACCGATGCTCAGATTCATGCCATCGCCAAAGTGCTCGGCGGTGAATAACACGTACTAGCTGTACTCGAGGGCGATTGCCTCCCTGCCACAAACTATGCCCCTGTTGCAAGCTGCAACAGGGGCATAGTCATATATCAACCTCCCCGTACTTGATTATATTGCCCGGACAGCCGATGCGTATTGAATAATATTTTCTCTATAATACATGTAATATCAACATTTTGAGCCAGCACTGTAATTTTTAACAGTTGATCGGTTTCGGTCACGGTGAGAAGATATTTCAAGCAGGATAATGTGGAGAGTTGAGAAAAGATAAGAGTAGTACAAAGTTACAAGGAGAGAGCACATGAACACTCGTCAGAAAAAGTCATGGATTGCAGCAGTAGCTGTCGCGGCTTCGCTTACGGTTCCTCTGGCAGCCAATGCCGGATTGCTCAGCAATCTGCTCGGTTCTGTCACCGGTAAAAAAGCAACGACGACCAGCACCACCACTACCGCTGCAGCTCCGACAGCTGGCCTCCCTCCCCTCTCCGGTTTGCTTGGTGGTACCAGCACGACCGGTGGCACGGTTCAACCAGGACTGACGAGCCAACTCACCAGCGTCATCCTCGGTTCCGCCATCAACACCGGGATTGGCCTTGACACCATGCTGACAGGCGAACTTGACTTTGCCCTCACGACACTTGATGCCGGCGTTGTACTCAACCTGGTTGATAACGTGGCTGACCTGGTTCTGTTCCAGCTTGATGTGGGCGGGATCACCGGTTCCTATATCAGTATCGCCGGTAACCTGGTAAACGTAACCAACCCGGTTTTGTCACCAGTTCTGGATGCTGTCATTAAATCCGGCCGTACGATTACCCGTCTGGCCATGCCGACTGTTAACGAAGTTGGCGGCATCGTAGGACTTCCTGCAGGTACTGTTGTAAATACAATCACCCCCTCAATCCTGAGACAACTGGTTGCCTCCGTGAATTCCGTAACCGGTGGCGAAATCAAAGCTCTGATTCCGATGCCGCTCGACCCGACCAGAAGCTGCGAAAGCTGTCACCAGAGCAAAACCAGCCTGCTCTTGGCCATGACCGACGTGGTTTACAACATCAAATATCCTGGATTGGCTGCCGACGCACTGTTCGTAGACAATTTCTATGTAGCAGCTGATTACACCTCACTCCCCGATTCCATGATGACAGCAGCAGCCAAACACCCGAAATGGGAAGGTTGCGTAACCTGCCATGGCACCGGCGCTACTTTCAACCCATTCCCGTCTGACAACTGGGTTCCGCGTTCCAACCCGAATGACGGACCGGAAGTTGCCAAAGCTTTCGGCAGCACCAACGATTCCAGCAACTCCTGCGGCAAATGCCACGCCTGGAATGCTGAAATGTTCAACAAAGGCTTGATGGGTACCCACCGCGGTCACCTGTGGGGCTTCAACTACAACGATGTTGAAACCGAAGCAACCAACACCGAATCAAACTTCTTCTATGATCCGCTCGGTTCCTACCAGGCTGGTACCGACCTGAGCCGTCTGCCGCTCGACCGTAACTGCAAGCGCGTTAACTCCGGTTACTTCCAGGCACGTTCCAGCTGCTCCACCTGTCACCAGAGCTGCTCCGACTGTCATATGACCGGCCCGGGCAACAGCCCGACCACCACACTGGCAGTACTCAGCGTACCGAAACTCGACCCGACCGTTGCCGGTGTTGATATCGTTAACGTTGACAAAACCCATCCGACTCCGATGGTTCGTCTTAAAGCCATGGAAGGCTCCGCTCTCCGTAGAGGCGGTGTAACCCTCATGGAAATGAGAAAAGGATATGTAGCCGGTATTTCCCGCGGTATTCCTTACTCTGTCTATGAAACCGGCATGGATGTTAAAACTCACAAAATGCACAAACCGACCACCGCTGAACAGGGGAACACCTTGGCTCCCCAGACTCAGCAACAGTCGATCGACTTCTGCTGGCGTTGTCACTTCCGTACCGGCGCTGAGTTTGTCGGTAACTGGATCAATGTCGTACCTAACATCAACTACGATAAAGCATCACTTGGCCACCTGAACGCCGGCATGACCTGCACCGACTGCCACAAACGTTCACAGGTTCATGGCGAAACATCCGCTACTTCCCAGTCATTCCAGGGAACATCCGATGCAGTTGACAATCCGTCACATCCGGGCGGCAACCCTGTCGGTAGCACACCGGCTTGGGATATTACCCCCAACCCGACCAAAGTTACCTGCGGTCTCTGTCACACATCTGAAGGTAAAAAACTTGGCGCAGAAGGCGGTCTGGCCTACGGCGAACTGGTAACTCCGAGATACCAGCAGATCGCTAAGATGGTAAAAGGCTTCAACACCATGCCGGTTCCAGGCGCAACATCAAGCATGAGCCACAAAAACGTAAAATGCGAAGCATGTCACACCCAGGCAATGCAGAACTGCTGGAATTGCCACCTGGAAAAATCGGAATCAATCACCGGTCTGCCGCTGATCGGCACCAACAGCTTCTCCGTCGATGCACTCTTGCCGATCGTCAACGTACGTGAAGCAGAAGGTATCCCTGCTCTGACCAAAGAAGAGAACGCACTGCTGATGGAAATGCCTAACAACAACGAAGCAGCAAGCTTGGCACTGGCTCTGACCTTCCCGACCAGCCCGAATACGGTTAACAAGTCTGTTCGCTTCCTTGCCCGTAACAACAAAGGTCAGGTAGGTTCGGTTGTTCACTGCCCAGGCGGCCCTGCAGGTATCAACAACCCTGATCGCAACCCACAGCCGACCAACCTTGACGGCGGCCACACCATCACCAAATCCGGTATCACCGGTCAGATCGGCGCAGTAGGCGACCCGACCTATGCTGCAGAAGGTTCATGGTACATGGAGCCAGGTCACAGTATCGCCAGAAACCCTGACGGAATCGGTTACGAAGCTTGCTTCAACTGCCATGCAGACACCGTACGTCTTGGCCAGGATCCAATCACCTACTACCGTAAAAACCCATGGGTCATGAAGTCAATCGGAGCACCTGAAGCTCTGATGCCTGGCAGCCACTACGCTGACAAGCGCTACATCAACCCGGCAGGCGGCTACAACTGCAGCTGCCACAGCAATGATGCACTGGTTCACAACGGCGATACCATCACCGGCCCATGGCAATTGGATGTTCTGCACACTCAAGAAGATCCGGACTGTAGTTTTTCTGCTTGTGGCTGCCAGCCTATTGATTGCAACATCCAGCTGTATACCACCAACTGTGCAAGCTGCCATGGATCGCTGGCAACCTCGATGAAAAAGGGTGCAACGTTTTATACTATCAAGTGGGCAATTACCTACATGCCATACATGCAACAGCTAAGTCACCTCACCGATGATATGATCCACGCCATAGCTCATGCACTGGGTGGCGAGTAAAAAAACAGCTTCACCTGTGGGTGATTACCTGTCATGACAAACTATGCCCCTGTTGCCAAGCTGCAACAGGGGCACTTTTGTGTTCAGCAAGGTTACGATCATGCGGCAGGGCTCTTTGCGTCGAAAAACCTTACACACATATTCGCCATTTTTCCCTTAGACATAAACTGAACAAATCATCACATCAGCAGAAACAGTTCCCACTTCTCCTTCGCCTCACTTACTTAATGAGTAATTGCTACAAGAAATTGCTCTCAAAAACAGTGTTTCGCTGGCTTGCGCAGATGTAATAACCTCTTCGAATTGGGTTGAATTTCTGATGAAGACCACTTCACGGCCACAGACTCAAACCAGGTAAACATGAGGAATCCCGAGAGCCGGAATTAAACCTCAAACGCAACTACGTAATGCCATTGCCGCCCCCCATTCCTGCTAAAGTTTCAATGTCGATAAAATTTACACCTACACTTTTCTTCCCGCTCCGGCCAATTACAAAATAACTCAACCTAATCAGTTTGTTATGCAACACATTACATGTTTGTTTTTTCATTATATGCATTTCCTGCCAAGAATCTAACAGACTCAATGTCGAGTAAACTTACATTTATTACCGTACAATAACATTAAATGCTGTAACAGCTTAATATTAGTAAATTATATATGACTGGCAAGGATATTGCTGAAAGGCATCGCTCATAGACATGAACATTCGGCCGACTCGGTGGCTACAGTTACCGACAGTTCACGAAATAATACCAACAATAGACAATCACCACCATAAATCAGGTTAATTAACACCATAAACATCCTTAATTTATCACCCGAATAACGGAGTATTTTAGTGCTATCAATATCTGCATACGAACATAATCAGGACAAAATTGCCCTTCCAATATTTTACATCCCCCGTAGCAAACCAACACATGCAACTTATTACAATTACAAGTTATCCGGTAAAATCGGGATGCACTCCAAAAACATTTAACATCGATGATGCGTGCTGTAACAGAAGCAGCCTCGCATGAAAACAGGGAAAGGGGGTTCATGATTGAGTAGCTGAAGTTAATTGTAAGTGATGAATTGTGTACAGGATCGTAAAAAATTTACCAGGAGGTAACAATGAACGTTCGTCAGAAAAAGTCATGGATCGCAGTTATGGCTGTCGTAGCCTCACTTTCGGTTCCTATGGCGGCCAACGCAGGTTTGCTCAGCAACCTGCTTGGCGCGATCACCGGAAAGAAAGCAACAACAACCAGCACTACAGCTAAAACGACAACTGCAACTGCAACGGCAACTGCCACTTCAACGCCTAAGACCACCAGCTTGCTTGGTGGCACCAGCTCAACCAGCAACACAACCAACAGCGCAGTTAAAGCCGGGCTTTTGAGCCAGCTTACCGGCGCTATCCTTGGCACCAACGGTACAACCGTCAACACAGGAATCGGCCTCGACACCTTGCTGTCGGGGGTACTGAACCCTGTTCTCAACTTGCTTGATGCCGGCATTGTGCTCAACCTGGTTGATAACGTGGCAGACCTGGTCCTGTTCCAGCTTGATGTGGGCGGGATCACCGGGTCTTACATCAGTATCGCCGGAAACCTGATCAACGTGGCTGACCCTATCTTGAAACCTGTTTTAGAAGCAGTTGTCAAATCAGGGCGTACGGTTACCCACCTGCTGATGCCGACAGTTAATGAAGTTGGCGGAATCGTCGGCCTTCCTGTCGGCACTGTTGTCAATGAAATCACCCCCTCAATCCTGAGAAAAATCATTGCCGCCAAGAATTCCGTAACCGGTGGCGAAATCAAAGCTCTGATTCCGATGCCACTTGATCCGAACAGAACCTGCGAAAGCTGTCACCAGAGCAAAGCCAGCCTGCTGCTGGCTATGACCGACGTGGTCTACAACACAAAGTATCCTGGCTTGATCCTCGACGCACTGTTTATCGATAACTTCTATGTATCGCCTGAATACACCTCGCTCCCCGATTCCATGATGACAGCTGCATCCAAGCATGCGAAATGGGAAGGTTGCATTACCTGTCACGGCAGCGGCGCCACCTTCAACCCGTTCCCGTCCGACAACTGGGTTCCGCGCTCCAACCCGAATGACGGACCGGAAGTTGCCAAAGGTTTCGGCAGCACCAACGATGCCAAAAATTCCTGCGGAAAATGTCATGCCTGGAATGCTGAAATGTTCAACAAAGGCTTGATGGGTACCCACCGCGGTCACC
>DAINBV010000126.1:0-6208 GCA_036732725.1 Geobacteraceae bacterium
TCTGAGAAAAGGCATTTACACAGAATCGTGTACAGGGTCGGGAAGCCCCGCCTTTTCAGGGCTGAGTTGGTTTGACATGCCTGAAGCGCCTTTATGAAGGGGTTACCGGTTCGCCGGTAGCCCCTTTTTCCTGTCTGTTAATAACATCTGGCCCCCTTCGGCTCCTGATCAGCTGCGCTGCTCAGTCGTCGAGCCCCACTCCGCCAGGGCAGCTGCTGCGCACCTGCCGGGCTCCGCCGAACCCCTTCGGGTTTCGGGCCATACGGCTAGGGTCTGATGGCTGAGGTCAACGGCGCGCTTGCTGCGGCCGTTCCGGCCACGCCGCTTTCACCGTGCCGGCGATACAGCTGCCGTCACTCTGAAGGGCAACGCCGTTTCGCGCCCGCGCGTTCCGTCGTTGCGGCGGGTTCCTGCTCATATCCGCCCTGGTGCCGTATCACCCATTTGAGTCCTTTCGCCGGGGCTGAGACAAGCACAACCCGCCTGGCTGTCCAGGGACGGCTCTGCCTTTCGCAATAAATTTTTCCCGGCCATTCCGCTGCGCTTCATTAGACCGAAAAAAATTTCCCGCTCACCCCGGACATCTGCGTCGGGCCGTGCTCGTTTACGCCCTTGCGGCGAACGGCTCTCAAACGGGTGAAGGTAACAACCAGGGGGCAGGTTCAGCAGGTCCCCGCAAAACGTCAAAACCGCGGCCCCGGCAACTCAACGGGTGATGGTTTTAAAAGCTGGAAATCGTTAATGCCAAATCACCAGAAGTTATTTTTTGGCACTTTTTTATTAAACAGTAACTGAAAATAGATAAGGAGATTATTATGCGTTTGGCTTCTCGTTTTGGTCGTACTAATTCAATTCGCCAGGAACGTCCGTTAACAAACGATGAACTGATCCAGGTCGTGCCTTCTATTTTTTCTGAAGAAAAACACAACTCCCGTAGTGAACGTTACACCTATATCCCAACAATCACATTGCTGGATAAATTAAGGGATGAAGGTTTTCAACCGTTCTTTGCTTGTCAGTCAAGAGTAAGGGACGAGGATAAACGGGGACATACAAAACACATGGTACGTTTACGCCGGGAAGGCGGAAGCAAAGGAAAAGAAGTACCCGAAATTATTCTGCTTAACTCTCATGATGGGTCATCAAGCTACCAAATGATCCCAGGGATGTTTCGTTTTGTGTGTACCAATGGTCTTGTATGCGGAACATCCTTCGGAGAAATCCGCGTGCCTCATAAAGGTGACGTTGTCGGGCAGGTTATCGAAGGTGCTTATGAGGTTCTTGGTATTTTTGATAAAGTCGCGGAAAGTGTTGATGTGATGAAATCCATTACCTTAACAAAAGAAGAGCAACGACTTTTTGGCCTGGCTGCTCTGACATATAAGTATGATGACGAAACTAAAGCGCCTGTGAGTATTGAACAAATCATTCACCCACGTCGTTATGAAGATAAACAGGATGATATCTGGACAACATATCAACGTGTTCAGGAAAATATGATAAAAGGTGGATTGCCTGGTCGCACCCAGAAAGGAAAGAGAACGACAACACGACCCGTACAGGGAATCGATGGCGACGTAAAACTGAATAAAGCATTGTGGCTTATTGCTGAACAGTTCCGGGCGTTTAAAGGGTAAATAGCAATAGAGCCCGGGTGAGTTTTACCCGGGTTATCTCATCTGATAACACAGGCAGAATCTATATGTTCGAGTTTTCCGGCGTATGTATCAGTATTAGTCATATGGAAGAAAGTGACATCAGGGTACTTCAGGTGCTCTCATCTAATAACCATTCTTACGATGGTTATAATGAGTGGATTCACGATACACCGTATGGTTGTGTAATCAGAATGTATGATTTTAAACGGCATATTCTGGCGCTAAAGAGAGGTGGCGTATCAAGACTATTGCGTAAAAATCTCATTCGGATGAATCAGGAAAGAGGGTATCTTCTTTTCCATTTCGACAGTGATGCAGATTATTACCCAGGTATTGAATCTGTAGATTTTTGAAAAATAAAAGCCTTCTCTTGCGAGAAGGCTTTTTAGTTCATCGCTGTTTTCTGCTCATTAGCCCTTTGCTGTTTACTCGCTTTTATTGCTGAGTAGTAACGGTGGATCCTTTTTGCATACTCATAGCGCCTGGCTGCCTGACGTGGTGTCTTTCTGAACCCGGCATTGTAAGCCCCCACTGCTACCCATGAAACACCCCACTTATTGAACGCCTGCGCAAGATAATAAGCTCCGGTATAGATATTCATGCATGCATCGGTGAGAAGGTGATCGGGTTTAATTCCATACCGCGACAGTTCGTTGAAATGTTGTGAATCAATTTGCATAAGACCTGACCCATAACCTGAGACAGGATTGCGGCCGATCGCGTCAATTTTGAAATGCGACTCCTGCCAGGAAATTGCGCGTAGTAAATCAGGATCAATTTTGTAATCCCTTCCAGCCATGTCAAAACAGTCTGAAGCAGAAGTAATATCCGAAAATAATAAAAGTGTGATCGCCAGCGCCATTCCCTTCATGCTTTTCCCTCCGAGGCCAATTTCCGGAAATACGTTAACCCATCCCAGGCTAAGACTCAACTAATATGCACTCCTCACCACAAAATCACCACACCCCACGCAAAATTAAAATTTTGCAGATTGTTCTTTGGTTTCAGTTGCTTATGGTTAGTTATATTATGCTGTGTTATATATTGTTATATATATGCAAGTCGTCAAAGACTTTTCGGTGAGTTTTGTATGAGTCATATAAAACTCGCCTACAACTCGTCTATTAAAAATCAGTGGGTTAACCAGACTTAAGTCGGGACTTAAGTTGTTGAGTGAGTTGTATTGCAAGTTGCTTGAACTCTAGACTTAAGTTTAGAGTTGTTTTAATTGAATGATCACGATATCGTTGTGGCGAATATTGTTCTTGTCACCATATTAAGAAAGGAGTTCATATGGCTAGGGTTCAGGCATATCCCAGTGATGAGGTAGTCGATAAAATCAATGCCATAGTTGAAAAGAGAAGAGCTGAGGGTGCGAAGGAAAAAGATATTAGTTTTTCCAGTGTGGCCACAATGCTCCTTGAACTTGGTCTTAGGGTTTATGAAGCCCAGATGGAACGGAAGGAGTCCGGATTTAATCAGAAGGAGTTCAATAAAGTATTGCTTGAGAATGTTATGAAAACTCAGTTTACTATTTCGAAAGTACTGGCGATGGACTCTCTTAGCCCACATATAAATGGCGATGATCGTTTTGATTTCAAATCAATGGTTATGAATATACGAGACGATGCCAGAGAGGTTGTGGAAAGATTTTTCCCATCACAGGATGAGGAGGAATAAGATTGTTCCAGTCTCTGTATAGAGACTAATTAACTTTAGTATTTGTGCCTGTCTAAAGTTAATAAAAAAGAATAATGATCTAGGCGCTGGAAGTGACACGGAGAGTCAGGAGTTATAAAATGGAATTAGTGCAGTGATTAAAATTTGTTGAAGCGTTAGCGCCTGGGGTTTGCCCCCCCAGACGCCAACTATCCATAGTGTCCTTTAGTGGAGGCGCCTATGTGTGCGAAGGATCGTAGTCAAAATACGTTTGTCAGTCAAACGGATTCCATTCATTCTTTAGGTGAGATGCTTAACATTTCATCTTCCCTGTCATTTATTCGTAATGCCCGTGGTGAGTTAATTCACACCAGCCCACTTTTTGACAAGGTTTTCTTAACACGTACCGATGTTGACTCATGGTTTTCCTCTCTTCCACTTGAAACAGGTATGGAGTTGGTAAAGTCAGAGATTAATGTTTTATCAGAACGTTCTGCTTGCATTGTTAGAGATGTTCGCATCGATGGCTACGTATGGGATGTTTTTATAGAAAGCCTATCAGTTAATAATGAGTTCTACAGTAAATGGGTCTTTGTCAGGGAAACCTACGATGTTGGATTTATTTCTAACCCTTTTGCTGACGTGGGGAGAAAAATTGAAAAGTATATCTCTAGTTTGTCTTCAAGAAAGGATGATAAATGGAAAATACTCAATTTGTATGCCATAGGTTTAACACATTCAAAAATTTCTGCTATCACTGGCGTATCAGAAAAAACATCAAGAAATGTTGTGAGTGATTTTAATAAAGAATTTGCTTTCGATAGCAGGGATAACCTTATACTCTCGTTATTTTATTCTGTAAGTTATTACAGGCTGGCAATGAATATCATGGATATATTAAAGCCTTGTGTTAATGATTTGTTAAAGTGATAGGGACATTTCCGGTAAGGGAATGTAAAAATAATTTACTCACATTCCCTGGATTATTTGTTTACTTTAGTCGTTCGTAATGTAAAGATTTATTATGTGATATTAATATTTCTATGGGAGGCATGATTGGCAAGAGCGGTTAGGAGTAACTCAAGACCAGCACCAGGGCTTCATGTGCTTCTTCGTCTTGATGAAGATACAAATCGTCTTTTAATAAAAGCAAAAGACAGAAGTTCAAGAAGTAAGACTGCAGAAGCTTACATGCGTCTTAGAGACCATTTAGAGAGGTTTCCAGACTTCTATAATTCTGAAACTGTGGAGGGAAAAAAAGCACAATAAAACTTTCTTAAAATCAATGGACTGTTCTAAACAGGTTATGTCTGATATTTAAATCCATTTTATTCATTGGGTATAAACATGAATACTGTATTAACTGTGCAGGGTAGCTCTGTAGCTGTTGAAAACAAAAAGTCTGTTCTTTCGCGCATCTTTAATAAAAAGAATGTGCTGAAAGCTGCTAAAGGAATTTTGCCGCTTGCCGTTCTGGCTGCTGTATTCCCACAAGCAGCACTGGCCACTACTACCGGTACGGATTTAATGAAGACCGGTGATGGCACTGTAAAAGCAACTTTTGGTTCAGGTTCCAGTGTCGTGAAATGGGTGATTCTGGCTGAGGTTATTGTCGGCGGCATCATGTACATGATGACCAAAAACGTTAAGTTCCTGGCCGGTTTTGCCATCCTGTCGGTATTCGTTACCGTCGGCATGTCTGTTGCTGGATATTAATTTTCCTGCGGCAGATTTTCCCCTGTCTGTCGTTCTCCGGCAGATGTAATACCACTCGTTATTAAAGAAGGATTTTTACATGACTACAGCATTATCCATTCAGAGTGCTGAAATGAGTAAGGGTGTTAAGCCTTCTCTGCGTACCCGTCTCTTCAGCAAGGCCAAAATGCTGAAGGCGGCAAAAGCCGTTCTCCCTGTTGCTGTTCTTGCGGCAGCTTTCCCTGAAGTAGCGATGGCCACCACCACCGGTACCGATCTGATGAAGTCAGGTGACGGTACGGTTAAAGCCACATTTGGTAAAGGGTCAAGTGTCGTCAAGTGGGTGATCCTGGCGGAAGTTATCGTTGGCGGCATCATGTACATGATGACCAAAAACGTTAAGTTCCTGGCTGGCTTCGCCATTCTGTCGGTTTTTGTCACCGTCGGAATGTCGGTCGCTGGTTACTAAGAGGGCGTGAATGATGACCGGGGACGAACTCAAAAAGTACCGTTTCCCGGAAACATTGACGAACCAGTCCCGTTGGTTCGGTCTGTATCTCGATGAACTAATCCCGGCCGTAATCTGTCTCGGCTGGGGTTTCTGGACCAGTAAGTTTTTGTTCGGTCTGGTAGCGGCAATTCTGGTTTTCCTGGGCATCAAAAAACTGAAAAAAGGGCGGGGCAGTGCCTGGTTACGCGATTTGATTTACTGGTATCTGCCTACGTCCCTTCTTAAAGGGATTTTCCATGATGTCCCGGACTCCTGTTTCCGGCAGTGGATTAAATAATAGTACGGAGTAACTAACATGGAACACGGCGCTCGTCTCAGTACCACCCGTGTCATTGGTCTGGGGTTTATCTGTCTCGGTACCGTCACAGTACTGAGCCTGGCCACCAATGTTATTCAGGGCATCAATAACTACCGCCTGCAAAATGAGCAAAAGGTTGCGGTGACGCCCATGTTATATAACGCCCCTTTCGCGGTATCACAGAACCAGTCTGATGCATCCTATCTGGAACAGATGGGCCTGAGTTTTGTTTCATTGCGCCTGAATGTCACCCCTGAAACCGTGGATGCTCAACACGAACAGCTGCTGAAGTATGTGTATCCGGCATCGCAGAACAACCTGAAAATTCAGCTTGCTGAGGATGCAAAACGGATTAAGGACAATAACGTTAATTCCAGTTTTTACTGG
>DAINBV010000127.1:0-6202 GCA_036732725.1 Geobacteraceae bacterium
CTGCACGTCCGGTTTGATGAGGGAGGGCAGGGTATAACATGCTCTCTACTCTACCTCAAGCCGTTTCTGTCCACGATGTCGTGACACTCAACACGTAATCAAGAAAAGGAGGAAAAAATGGTAGAGATAATACCGGCATTAAGTGTTGGAATAGCATTAGTTGCAGCTGTTTTTGCTTTATGGCAGGCAAGAGCAGCAAAGATTCAAGCAGAAGCCGCTAAATACAAGCAGATGCAACAATGATTGCTCTCGAACAAACTTCACGTTTACAATTATTTTCGACTTTTGATCTGGCGTCGCAAGTAACTATTGAAGACCCCAAGTTGCTTTATTCAGTACATGGTCTGTCGGAATCTGTACCTCTTGAAGAGGCCAAGAATATTGCATACCTTTCTCTTCTTCTTGACGCATTCCAGCATTATTACAGCGAAAAATATAATGGCAACTTTGAAAAGATGCAGGCGGACCTTGTCACGTCCTCGACATTTTTAAATAACTTTCTTGCCGTGAAAGAAAATCAAGAGCGCTTGCCTACACTCAAGTCTATATATTATGGGCAGTTCGATCATCAGTTCATTCAAGCTATTGAGGGTATTATTGAACACGAGAAACGGAAAGAACATTGAGTGCCATGTCCAACAAGGCCTAATAGCTGCCCAAAAACAGGCAGGCCAAGGCCGGAGCTGTTGAACCAAAAGAAAAACAGAATAGGTAAAAAGAAGATGCCATTGAATGGTACAGATACTGAAGTAACTAAAGGATGTTGGAAATGTGCAAAAGCGGTTGAGGCTTCATGGGCTTTTTGTTGCCATTGCGGTGCAAAACTTCAAACGCAGGAATCCCCACCTACGTCAGAGCGCAAAACTGACATAGCATTTTTGTATGATGTTTACAGCTATGCTTGGTATAACCGCTATGACACGGCAATATCCCTATACGATTCGGTAATTGAAGCAACTCGCCTCAATGCTCGATACAGGATCTTTTCTGAACCATCACGATTCCAAAGAATCCTCGTTGCTAAAATTTTCAGCGAATATATGGCACTATTGGAAGCGTTTGGAATGCTATGCCTAAGCATTCAAAACCGAGATTCTGTATCAATACGATGGTCTTACATCAATACTCAGCCTAGCGACGTCACTCAATTCTATCAAAGAGTTAAAGCCACAAAACATCTAACGTTTGAGAGACTTCTCAATTTCCCCCGTATGGAAGTGGTGCTAAGTGCGGCAGAAAGTATAGGGCTATGCGAAGAAGATAAGATTAGTATCAGAGAAGGCTACAAAAAAATCTTAGAGAACATTCGTCTTGTTGCAGACCAGTACCTTAATAAGCGTGGGCTACTCGTCAGAAATTATAACAAACTGAAGCATGGATTCCCTGTAATCGAAGTTCAGTGGGTTGTTCCACCTTTGGATTTAGATAAAATCGCAATTTATTCTTTTGATGAAGTTGGTTATCTCTCTGTCAAACAGGAAGACGCAAATAGACAAATCGGTAATATAGAAAGTATCACTCTGATGGGTGGTGAACTTATGGCCGTGTGTCTTGCATTAGACAAGATCAATATGTTGTTTGCGGGCTCATTCGCTAATCAAGAAACTGCCGCGATTGACTGCTTCAATGAACAGTAAGTATTAGGGTCAGCGGCACACGGTCTCCGCTTTGCTTCGCCGCTGCGCCCCCTCCCCGTTGTCGCTGGCAGGTAAGGTCAGTACGTGAGATAGGACAAAGCGAACAACAGAAAACGCCGTGAGCCAGGGGGAACACCTATGGGGTCAGGCTTGACTTTCAGATATTTATCTAAAACGGGGAGCCAGAAGAATGGCTCCCCGTTTTCATGACAATTGGAGAGGTTACTTATTCAAGTGAAAGCACTAATCGCTTGCCAAGAGCCGCCGCTAACTTATCAAGTTGGCGAAGTGACGGCCAATGTTTCGGATCCTCTAGGCGAGAGACAGCAGGCCATGAGGTACCGAGCGTTCGTGCAAGGTCTGAGAACTTTTTCTCGCCTCGGTTCAACTTTACAAGCAATGCTGCTTGTATATTGACGTCCGGCGCAACCATATGCACATTTGCCCCCGTTTCAGCATGGGGAAGAGGAATCAGTTCGTTATCTTCCATCCTTGATTGAAGAGTTAAGTCTAATACCTCTGTGGCGTTGTAATTGGCTTCTTCAAGAGTATCCCCTTCGCTGATGGCTTCTGGGAAGTCAGGAAAAGTAATGGTATAACCGCCTTCGACGGCAGGATCAAAAATGGCAGGATATTCGATTTTCATTTTAGCTTTACCCCCGATTGTTTTTCTATGGACAGCAAGGTCTTGATTTTAACGTCATGTGTGCCGTGAACCGGCACAGTGACCTTCACGCCATCTTTTATCATCTGGTGGTGGCTGCCGTTGATGGACGTGACTTCCCATCCCAGTGCTTTGAGCTTTTTTATGATTTCTTTACCGGTCATTTTTATATTGATATATCAATTTAGGTGATATTGCAAAGATATATTGGGGAAAGATTACTTATTTGTCTGAAGAATCAGCTTATATGTGCTTCAAATGTCAGAGGTACGTGAGATAGGACAAAGTGAACAACTGAAAACGCCGTGAGCCCGGTTCTGATCCGGATTCACGGCGTTGTTATAAAAGCTATTACCACTGAGATTCTCAGATTTTAACTCCCCTCCTATTTTAGGAGGGGCTGGGGGTGGTAAGGTTGTCGCTTGTAATTCTGTTGTCGCTTTTTAAGATTGATGAGAATCAAAGGCAACCACCCCTAACCCCTCCATAGAGGAAGGAGGGGAACTAAATGCAAAGACCAAACCGGCAACGCTGAGATTTTCTGGTTTGCTCTGAGAACTCTGTGTGCTCTGTGGCTAATCCGTCAGTACTACAAAAACACGATCCCGTCCGGGATGTCGGTCAACCTTCTACCACCGTCGGGAGTTACGGCAAAGGTGTTTTCAATGCCGATTACCCCTTTGCCGGGAAGCACGAATTTCGGCTCGATTGCAATGGTCTGTCCCTCCTGCAACGCCACTTTGAACCCCTGGGCGATTACCGGGAATTCATCCAGCTCCAATCCGACCCCATGCCCCACAAAACGGGCCTGCTCACCCGGCATCCCCATGAAACTGCCGCCGAAACCGCCTGCCTCTGCCATCTCGGCCGCCTTTAAAAACAGCTCTTCACAGATGGCGCCCGGCTTCAAGGCGCCTTGCAGATAGTCCTGGATTTGCAGCGCCAGATCAAAGGCTTGCTGCAGCTCAGGATCGAGTGAACCGATCACGAAGATCCTGGTCATGTCGGTGATGTAACCGTTGAAAACACCGGTGAAATCGATCATCACCGGCATGTCCCTGGCAATCAGGTCACGGGATGCGCCCTGGGGAGAAGCGCTGGAAAGCCCCTTGCCGGTCACCGCGCCATCAAAGAAACCGTAACTGGCGCCACCGGCCGATACGGTCAGCCCGCCAAACAACTCCTGGTTAAAGGCGCGCATGCGCACAAACCCCTCATTGCCCGCTTTGCGCAAGCGGTATTCAAATTCCGCCGCCAGCTCCAGCTCGGTCATACCTGCTTTCAGGAATTCCGGGACCTGGGTGAAAATTGCCGCCAGCTTGTCGCCGCACTCCTTGAGCTGTTGCAGCTCATGGGGACTCTTGACCGAACGTACTTCGCGGTTGAGGGGGGAGATATCCACGAACTCGCGCCCTGCCAGCAGCTTGCTGTAAAAATTCAGCTGCTGCACCGGAGCTACATCAAAGGTAAAGCCGATTTTCTGCGCCTCCGCCGGCAAGACCGCCGCAAACTCCTTGCTGGAGGGGAAGGGGCGGATATCGCCCAGCGGGCTTTCTTCCCGGGCGCGCGACAGGCTCTTGCGCACCATCAGGGTCGGCTCACCACTGGCTGGGAGCCAGAGGGTCGCATTCTGGCGGGTGCCGGAAAAATAGTAGACATCGATCGGAAAAATGAACAGGGCGCCATCAATCCCTTTTTCCTGCAACAGCTTCTGCATGGCGTTGCCACGTTGTTGTACCTCTGCCAGCGTAATCATGACTCCCCCCAGGTATTGAAAAATGCGATTTCATTCAGTTGCTTGCGTGGCCGCGGCTTCGGTTCCTGATCCGGGTAGCCGAGCGGCGTCAACCCCACCACCCTGATTTCATCCGGGATATGGAGCGCCTGCTTGATTTTGGCTTCATCGTACCACCCCATCCAGCAGCTCCCCAGGCCGAGGGCGTGGGCTGACAGGCAGAGATGTTCAAAGGCAATGGCGGTGTCGGCGATGTAATACTCGATGCCGTTTTCCACCCCCGATTCCCGGGGATCGGCACAGACCACGATCACCACCGGTGCGGTGGCGATGGCCCGCTTGCCCGGGTTGTCATCGGGAAACGCCTCCAGGACGGCAGCCCGTTGCTCCGCTTCAGTCAGCACCAGGAAACGCCAGCACTGCATATCCTTCCACGATGGCGCCAGGCGGGCGGCGTCCAGCACCTGCTCGATGGTTTCCCGCTCCACGGGAAGATCCTTGTATTTACGGATACTGCGGCGATCACGTATGACTTGAAAAATATCCATCATGACTCCTTGACAGTGAATTAAATCAGCGAGTAGTGCCCCAGCATTGCCTGATGGCTGCGATAGGCCGAGAGATAACGGGCATCCTCGGAATAGGTTGCCGGATAGACCGGGGGAACGGGACAATCCTGCAGGTTGCTCCCCACGTTGGCAAAGGTAAACAGGCATGAATTGGAGAGCGATTTGCTGCTGCGGTCACGGCTGATCCGCTCGATGTTGGCTTCCACGCAGACAAAGCTGTCGCAGCTGTAGACCACCCGGCAGGTGTAGTGCAGCTTGTCTCCCAGGCGTACCGGATGGAAAAAATTGATCCGGTTGACCGCGGCGATCACGGAACGGTCGGGAGCTACCTGCTCGGAGCAGATCGAGGAGAGCTCGTAGGCGCGCCGCATGATATAGCCGCCAAAGATGCGGTGGGGGACATACTCCTGTTCGGGATACATGCGATCCCAGCCGTCCACCACCAGTTTTCCCGCTTTCAGGCCGTTGAACCCCGGCTCTTCCTGGGCATTGTGCAGCTGTTGCAACAGCTTGAATTCCTCACGGCTGGGCGGTTCCTGCTCGGCCGCCTGCTGCTGCCGGTATTCCTCCCGCGCCGCAACCGCTTTCTCGGCGCGCCGCTGCTCCAGCGGCTGATCGTACTGCAGCGGCGGCAGCGGCCGGCTCTGCTCGGCGTTCTCCCCTCCCCGGGCCACCATGGTGAAGTAACAGGAAGCGATGTGAGTTGAGGGATCCCCCGGATGCTCCACCCGGATGCCGATTTCCAGCGACGAGCGCCCCACATGGTTGATCCGGGCCTGAATCACAATGTCCCGGTCGATGTCGACCACGTGGCGCACGATGATGTTGTCAATGGCCGCCGTTACCACCCGGGCATCGCTGTGAAAGCGTTGCACATAGGCGAGGGCGGTCTGCTCCGCCACGATATCCAGTTCTTCCAGCAGCAGGCCGAAGCGGAAATTGCCGATGATCGGATCGTCGACGATCATGTAGCGCCGTTGTACCAGCGGGTCGCTGGAGAGGTGCAACGTCTTGTAATAGGAGGTTTCTTCCGGTGTAACCATGTGAATCCTTTCTACATGTTGCGGCGATAACGCCCGCCTACCTCAAACAGCGCGTGGGTAATCTGCCCCAGCGAGGCGACCTTGACCGTATCCATCAACTCGGCGAAGATATTCCCGCCTGCCACAGCCACCTCCTGCAGCCGTTTCAGCGCCGCTGGCGCCAGATCCTTGTTCAGCTGATGAAAGGCGCGCAGGTTGGCGATCTGCTGCTCTTTTTCCTCTTTGGTCGCCCGTGCCAGCTCACCGGTCACCTGGTAGCCGGCTTCGTCACCCCTCGGATTACGGAAGGTATTGACCCCCACGATCGGCAGTTCGCCGTTGTGTTTCTTGTGCTCGTACAGCATCGATTCATCCTGGATCTTGGCCCGCTGGTACTGGGTTTCCATGGCGCCCAACACCCCGCCGCGCTGGTCAATCTTTTCAAACTCGCACAACACCGCTTCCTCCACCAGATCGGTCAATTCCTCGATGATATACGATCCCTGCAGCGGGTTCTCGTTCCTGGCCAGCCCGAACTCCTTGGTGATGATCATCTGGATCGCCATGGCCCGCCG
>DAINBV010000128.1:0-6017 GCA_036732725.1 Geobacteraceae bacterium
CATTACCTGACCAGACTCTTGATGCCGTCTCAACACTCTCGCCCGGGATCGCTTCCAGAATAAATTTCACTTCCCGGCCACAAACCGGAAGCAGAATGGTATTCCCGCGGGCCATGGCTCCAACCCGTGCAATTAATGAATCAACCATCGGTGCAGCGGGTGCCGCTGAAGGTTCAGTTTCGGGGCGGATATCTTTTACGGTATGTTTTGGAATGACTGGTGCACGTTTCATTATCTGATCTCCCAGCGAGGTTTAATCAGGCGATCAAAAATTTCATTACAGACAGGCTCCCAGATAGACAGCGCATTTCGCCAGGCTCCTGTAGATGAGCGCTGATCGATAGCCTGCTCAAACACCGTTCTCATACGGATCTGACCTTTACCGACTTCGTCGGTCTCGCGAACAACGTTTTTCAGTACCATGCTTCCCCAGGCATCGCGGATCTGTTCTTCCATCCAGGGTGACTGTGAGCCATTGTTATTGCTGTACTTGGTCAGAAGAATTCTAACGTCAGGTTCAAAACCCTGCAGGTCCACGTTTTTTAACAGGTCGCGCAGCATGTCAAAAAACTGAAGGGCAGAGGTGTAATCAAATAACTCTGCTGGCGTTGGCACGATGAGTACATCTGCAGCACAGACGACATTGATGGTACCAATACCGAGGTTCGGTGCACTGTCGATAACAATGACATCATAATCATGGGCCACTGTTTCGATGGCCAGGCGAAGCATCATATGAGGTTCTGTCGGCAGTTTCCCGTTGTCAAACCTTCCCATTAGTTCTGTCTCAATGCGGTGCAGAGCCAGGCATGAAGGTATGATGTCGAGACCCGGCCAGCAGGTGGCTTTGACGGCATAGGCTGCATCATCGCGCTCACCAAGATAAAAAGGCAGCAGTGTGTCTTCGGCATGGATATGCAAATCAGGGACCCAGCCGTGGTACATGGAGGCTGTGCCTTGAGGATCGTTCCCTTCGACAAGCAGTACTCGCAGCCCTTTCAGCGCCAGGTCCTGTGCCAAATGTACAGATACAGATGTCTTATAGACACCCCCTTTATGTGCTGCCACCGCGATGACGGGCGGAACGCTGTCATCAGGACGGCGCAGACGGGTGCCAAATACATCCCGCATATGGTTGATTTGTTCAATGGTGTAGCCCACCCGCTGCTCTACACGTCCACGCATTTCCATATCAGGATGGGGAAGGCGTCCTGCTTTTTCTGCATCACGGATTGCCTGAGAAGAAACGCCAATCAGATCGGCGGCCTCACCCACACGCCAGCGACGGGTAATTTTCCTGGCTTCCGGGCTATCATCGTTAAACTGTGCAATCGCGATAGCTTTCGTCATTTCATGACCGGCCGTAATGCACTGGTCAAGCGTTTCCATCAGTCCCATTCTTTGTTCCTTATTATTATCTTTGCATTAATCTATTAAATCTTGGTAAAAGGCGCAAAGCAACATTAAAGTTGCAAACCGTCTTAAATATTGCAAAGCCGATCAAAATATAGTCTTGTTCAGTTCAGCATCCGCCTGAAAGGCTGCCGCATGCTTCAGTCAATATCATCCGCTCGCCGCAGAAAGTATGCGCGCGTAGGCGCATGCGTCGAGGAAGCGGAATTACTCCGTACTAACAAGGTGTGGCTGACGCTCTGAAGCTAACGAAGCTCCACTGGAAGGAACTGAATGGTAAGGAATTGACTATAGTATGCAGATTATTGACTGCGGTATGAAGCTGAATAGGAATAGGGAAGAGTAATGACATGCATTTTTCTGCATATCACAGTCAAGACTATTGCCTTTCCTGGTGTTGTATTACTGGGTTGTTGTACCAAGATTCACATTGTGTCATGTCAGTGGTCCATATGTATTGGATGCTGGCTGTTATTCCATATTTCGATCCAGTAATTGATCCTTAAGGAGATCATGTTGAGATCAAAAAGAGATCCCCGGATCGTTTAGCGCCCCGCTACGCCTGAGCCTGGAGACTATCTTCATTAACTGTGGTGTGTGGTATGTTGACTGTTGTGTGCGAGATCAACTATTGCGGTATGCAATTGTATTAACTGGGGTATGTATTTCCGTTGACTGTGATATGCGTATATACTTTCGTTTGTGGATAACCGCGGGTTAATAAAATGGCTATGGAAAATAATGAGTTACCCCTGAATCTTCAGGAGGTCAATAAGACAACGGGTGAAGTTGTTAAGCTGGATGTCAACAGCGCCAGTACTGTTCAGCCTGTTGCGCTCATGAGGCTTGGTCTGTTCGTTCCTACCCTCAAATCGACCTCTAGGAGTAAGACGAACCGCAAAAACGTCACGGATGCGACTGAGGAGCTCGTACAGCTGTCCATTGCCCGGAGTGAAGGGTATACCGATGTCAGGATCACCGGATCGCGCCTCGATATGGATACGGACTTCAAAGTCTGGCTTGGAATCATCCGTTCAATGTATGATTTTGGCGTTAAGGATGACACGCTCAAGCTGTCTTTTGTTGAGTTTGTTAAAATGTGTGGCTTTGACTCCCGGCGCTCTAACAAGAAAATGCGTGACAGGATAAGCAACTCCCTGTTCAAGCTGGCATCCGTAACCCTCAAGTTTCAGAGTGAAACGAAAGGGTGGACTACGCACCTGGTTCAGTCTGCCTATTACGACATCACTGCCGATGTCGTGGAGATCAGGGCAGAGCCCAAGCTCTTTGAGCTTTATCAGATGGACAGGCGGGTCCTGTTGCGTCTGAAAGCCATTGATGCCCTGCAGCGCAAGGAGTCCGCACAGGCACTCTATACCTACATTGAAAGTCTGCCACAGAATCCGGCCCCCATCTCCATGAAGCGTATGCGAGACAGACTCAACCTGACGTCTAACCTCTACACGCAGAACCACACGGTGCGCAAAGCCATGGCGCAGCTGAAGGATATCGGCTATCTGGATTACACCGAATTCAAACGCGGCCGGGCCACCTACTTCAGCGTGCATTACCGTAATCCGAAACTCATCAGTAGCAAGGTCGTTGTTCCCCGTGAGCCGGAAGAGGAAGTACCTGAGCAGAACTATGACGAAGTTATTAAAGCCCTGAAGGCTGCAGGTATTGATCCTCAGAAACTAGCAAAAGCGCTCGCCAGCGTGAAACCGGGAAATGACTGAGGAATGCCGTTTTAGAGTTTGTTGACTGTGGTATGCAGAGCGCATACCACAGTCAATTTATACTGATTCATCATTCCGTTTAGGTTTTGCTTGCCTTGACTGCGATATGCGGATAGGCCTACCGGAGTATTGATATTGACTGCGGTGTGTGGAAGAGCGGGCAGTCTGCTCAACATCTTCACTGCGATATGTTTACTTTCATCACTTAGTCAATATTGTTCGTCAGGGCGGATGCCCTTAGCCCAGTACTTTCACAAAGGGTCTTAACCCACCGAGATCAAAGGATTCCGGGGGCAGCGTCCGGGATTCACTGATCCGCACTCCCGTGTTCCAGAAAGTAGAGAACAGCATTTAATGGTGAAGATCCGGCATATAGAAGAGTAGGGCTCTCACTTCGGGGACGAGTAGGTACGCCAGGGTGGCGCCGGTTAAAGTGGCCATCCTTCTGAGTGCGGCCGCGGTCGCAAAGTCGACCCCATGGGCTTTCGGCAACAGTGAAATGCGTTATGAAGAAAAGGGGGCAATGCAGGGATGAACAGGATCGGAACGAAAAGGTAAGTAATGAAGAAGACGTAAAGTGCGTTACGTGAATTCCGGCCTGGTACAGCCTGGACCCCTGTCAGTTTTCACGTAACGCAAGATTAATTTATTATCGAATAAGTGGATGTCATTACAACTGTCTGTAAATTTTGACAAATTTAGTTATCTTTTTTTCAGCATGGCAACAGCATCAGCCTCTGCCATTGAAAATTGCACACGATGCCTTGCAGCAACATCGAGCGCAAATACCTTTGTATAGACTTCCGTCGAGCTGATCGACTTGTGCCCCATCAGGCTCTGCAGCACCTTCAGCGGAATTCCGGCATACAGCATGTGCATGGCGTAGGAGTGGCGGAACGTGTGTGGCGTCACCGGCACGGAGAACGTCACCCCGTCGGCGGCTGCCGCTTCAACAGCTTCGCCCAGCCAGGTGCGAACGGTACGGTCGGTGATCTCCCAGATGCGCACCTTTTCCGTTCTGCCGGTGCGCTTATTCCGGCGTTCCAGCGGTATTTTCAGGGTGGCCACCATCATTTCCAGCTGGCGGGCATACTGCGGATCGGAAAGCGGAACGTTACGATGAGGCTGGCTGCCGGCCGGAGCACGGCCGGCCGTTCGGGCCGCTTTCTCCACCCGCTGTTTGAGGGTTGCCAGTTGCACGAACGGGTAGGGCGGGGCCAGGGAAAAATCACTCCGGGTCAGGGCCAGTGCTTCGTTAATACGGGCGCCGGTGTTCCACAGGGTGGTCAGCAGCATCTTACGGTGAAGATCGGGCACGTAGTGGAGCAGGGCGCTCACTTCCGGCGCCAGCAGGTATTTCGGCAGTTCGTCCTGAACGAGCGCCATCTGGCGCAGTGCCAGCGCGGCCGGGTAATCGATGGCCACCGGCAGCTGAGCAGAGGAAAAAGCCCCGCTATGGCCTGGCAGTGCTGGCATCATGTTATGTCACCATTGTCATTAGAGTGTGCAGTGCATCACCGGTGCATCCGGGGATGCCGGACCCGGCAGGATCAGATACTCGGTAGCAGATTTGACACGGTAATTGGTGTAATCTTCAAACGAAACCGGGCTTGCTTTCATCCCCGCGAGAAAAGTTTCTTCAAGACCGCGGGCACGCGGAAGCGATAGTTCTATCGTCTCAGGATCGATGGCCATTTTCTGGCGGGTGGCTTCCAGCTCAGTGGTCAGCCGGTATTTTTCCGTACGAAAAGGAATACTCTCTTCAGCGTTTCGCTGTGTATAGGTCACGTCAAACATCATGCGATCACCGTCGTTCTGCAGTACCACGCCCCTGAGGAGACTTTCTATACGAACGGGGGATTCACCTTTCTGCGGAATCTCCGAGGTCCGGCTGCAGATAATCACCATCCCGGGTTTCTGACTGGCATTAACCATCCGCATTTCACTGAGCGTTGCCGCCCCTGCATCCCGTGCAGTCACACCCAGCAGGATCGTCAGCCCCATTATAAAACCGGTCAGTTTACACATCGTTCCTGTATCCTTTACGTTAATGTCTGGATCATCTTCAAGGAGAAATCCCGCCGGACTACACTATCGAGTGACATGTGGCCGCCAGAGGGTGTCCAGCCGACCACTCATTAAATGCTGCTGTCGGCTATCAGTAGCGACCAAGAGTCATTAACTGGAAGCATTTTTCCTCGGAGAGCTCTCCTTCTTTCTTTGGGAGAGGGCCAAGGAAAGGAGTTATCACATCGACTTCTGTGGACAGATACCATGTGTCATCAGCATCATCCCACCAGGCAACTGTGCGATCGTCCCAAGTGTGTATCTCACGGTAGCAGCCGTATCCGTATATGTGCTCAAACTCCGATTCTTCCATCCAGACTCTGTCATGCCCAAGGATTATGAGAGCCTCAAATAAAACACTCAGTGTAATTTTCATATTCATAATCAACTTCCTTATTATTTAATATCTATTAGTTCTATTTATTTATCATCGCCAGCAGAACATTCCGTTGCCCGCCCGCAGTGATTAGCAGAATAACAGTCACCGCCCGCAATTACCGGATCTCACTCTTTTAGACTTCCGAAAAATTCATAATAGCAAAGTTTTCGGAAGCGATGATGAACAGATTAACAGGATTTACTCGTCAGGTCGGTCTGATGCGGAGAGGGTGAAAGTTATATAACTACTTAAAGTGTAGCACATTTTTAATTTTCGTTTCACAAATCAGCGCAGAAAATCGCCGTGATCCGGAACTTGCTTTTTTCGGATCTCAGAAGTGGAGAAGAGGAATTATTGCAGCATGGACACAAAAAACGAGTAATTGTTGCGATGAGTGGACTATTGCACCATGAGCAAATATA
>DAINBV010000129.1:0-5987 GCA_036732725.1 Geobacteraceae bacterium
CAAGTCCGGTTCTTAGGGGGGTCGGGAGCTGAGAGGCTCCCCTCCTACCCGGTACGGCGAAAAGGCAGAGAAAATCGAGGAGTATGTTGGTGTTGCTGGCGGAGTCGGCCGGAATAGCAGAAGCGCGGCGGCACAGGCGAAGGAATAGAGAAAAGAATTTTGCTAGTGCCGTATTTGGTGCCGAAGAGGCGAGTTGGTGGAGCGGTTTGGAAGAGCGGAAAATGTCGAAAAAGTCTGTGAAGTCAGCTGTCATCTGGAGTTTCAGGTTTCTTACCGTATAGTTGACCGAGAAAAACCGAAACGTCATAACAAGGTGAAATCTGAAGAAATCCAATAAAAACCCTACGAAAACCGAGGAGCTTGCCGGTGTCGCGTATTGTGTCGGAGGAATTACTTTGCTCCATGACCCGCATAAACGGGTCGAGAAATATTTGGGCGCTTTTTAGGTGTGTTTATTATAAATTAGATAGTTACGCCAAAACTTCGGCCGGCCGAAGTAGACAAGAACGATCTTCTATTGATTCAATGGTGAGAATGAAAGATTAAGTTCCGGAGAGTGACGGAACCGGAGAAAACGCTGTCATCACTGTTGCGCGGACAGCTAGAAGAACCGAGGAGTCGCGGCCGGAGCAAGCTGGCGGAACCAAAATGAGAGGGAGTCCAACACGCGGCTCGACCAGACCGCCCGAAAAGACTGGGCGGGCTGGTCAGCCTTGCGCACGTTAGGTGAATTATGAAAAGACCAATCAGAACAATCACAATAATCTGGTTATGTCTGTGCATCCCTCAGTTATTGGGGCTGCAAGGGATTCCCACAAAAACAGTACTCAGCCATTCTCGAAAATTGGATCCAGCAGATATTACTCCCATCAGAGCATTTCTCGCACGAGATGCTGTTTTAATGGAGTATGCCGTCGGAAAACCAGATAAAGAATTTCAGCTTAGAGTCTCAGAAAGGTATTGGGCAACGATTCCAATAAACACTGTCAATAGTGAAAAGGAGGGACGGTGGCATATTTACCGGCACTCACAATCGCCTATTTCGAATATTGAGTCTCTGCCGAAGATTCCAATTGTCCGTCTCACAGACTATCAAACACCAAACCGAAGCACTTTTCCCAACAAGGACAGTCTACTCACATACGTCATTGATCATTACTCGCTTCCGAAACCTGTTATTATAATTGACCCATCTGTTCCTTCCGAGTACGGCTTTCATCTTGTCGGTACCCGTAAACTCCATGATAGTTACCGTGGCTACTGGAATATTCCACGTAGCCAGTTCACTTATTGGCCTACTTTCTTCACACACGCATGGAAGCTACCATTTACGTGTTTGCTAGACTATCCAACCACGATTTATATATACCTTTTCGCGCCTCGATGGCCGATGTGAATTAGGAAGTTGACCGATTTTGCTGAGATGACCTAACTAGGTGGCGGCACGCAGTCGGCGCGAGAAACCTGCGCCGCTGGTGCGCCCCCACGACGTTGTTCAAACAAGCTACTAAACTCTAATAGGTTGGAATTATGACAAACTATGCCCTTCCATACGATGCCTTTTTGCGAGCGGTTAAACAGAATGCTGATACTGACCATGTTTTTCTACTCGGTGCAGGGGCATCAATCAGCTCCGGAGTAAAGTCTGCCGATGACTGCATATGGGAGTGGAAAAAAGACATATTTGTCTCCAAAAATCCTAATCTGACCAATCAGTACAAGGAATACAAGGCAGAGGCCGTCAAAGCAAGTATCCAGAAGTGGCTTGATAATGAAGGCTGCTATCCAACCCTGAATGACCCCGAAGAATACTCGAAGTATGCTCTACTGGCTAACCCCATTGAGGCGGTACGCCGCAAGTTTTTTGAGAATATCTGCCGGGATAAGGAACCATACATAGGCTACAAGCTTTTATGCCTCTTTGCACAGTTCGGTATGATCAGGTCAGTCTTCACGACAAATCTGGATGGCCTCACCGTAAAAGCAGCATATCAGACAGGTGTTACCCCCATAGAAATCACCCTGGAATCTTCCGACCGGATATTCAGACCCTCCTCCAAGAATGAACTGCTCTGTGTTGCTCTCCATGGCGATTTCAAGTATGGCCCCACCAAAAACACCGCCCAGGAACTGGACGCACAACACGACACCTTTGCCGATGCACTGAGCCGCCATCTTCAAGACAAACACCTGATTGTCATGGGATACAGTGGCCGTGACCGCTCGCTGATGGATGCTCTCAAGAAAGCGTACTCTCAGAAGGGTGCTGGGTTGCTATTCTGGTGTGGGTATGGTGATGAAATAAAACCTGAAGTGGCAGAATTATTGGCTGTGGCTCGTCAAGCGGGTAGGGATGCTTACTTTGTGAGTACGGATGGGTTCGACAACTCGATGATTCATTTGTCGAAGAACTGCTTTGAAAATAATAAGGAATTTAAGTCCAAGGTTGAAGAGAATCTGAAATCGGTTCCAGACCAAGCCCGCGTGAATACACCGTTCTCGATGGAAGTGAAACATACCAGCACTGTAATCAGGAGCAACCTGTTTCCATTATCCTACCCGAAGGAAGTCTTTCAGTTTGAACTCCAGTATTCAGCCAAGGAATCTCCATGGGACACTCTGAACGAGCTGACGGCAAACACGAATGTTGTGGCTGTTCCTCTGAAGAGGATGGTATATGCCTTTGGAACCCTCTCGGACATTCATTCTGTATTTGAGAAACGTCTGAAAAGTGAAATATGCAGAACCCCAGTACAGGCAGATGAATTAAGATCAGGCTCCGTGTTCAAGAGCTTGTACCGAAAAACATTAATCAAGAGCATTTGCCAGCAATATAACCTGATGACTAATGGTTTCGATAAAATCTGGCTCGCACAAGATATTCATAAAATCCGGCTGAACGATGTTGTGCATCAGGTCTATGAGACAGCCAAGTTGTCCATATTTTTCGACAGCAAGTACGCCTATATCAGCATAAAGCCCTCCTTTGAAATGGTAGACCCGGCATTAGGCGAAGAGATTAAATTTGAAATAGGGAAATATTTCTACGACATCTTGCTCAAAAAACAACCTAATCTGAACTTTGATTCATTCCTCAGCAAATGGAAGCGGACATTATTCCCAGACCAACAGCGACTTCAACTGGAATACCCGAAAGATTCAGGAAGTGGTTTCAAATTCGGCATCAGTAATGACACCATCCATGTCAACATCATGCGGGCTAACAACGATTTTAAGGTGAATTATCCAAAGTCGTTCAATCAGAAAACCATAGTCCATGGCGGCATCCAATATCTGGAACCGCAGATGGAATTCATCAATAAGGACAATGGCAGGATAACCAAAGATTTTCACCCTATGCGTGGCCTTATCAACAATCAGCCCTACGATTACTTGATGAATGGCAATGTGTTTGAAAAGGAAATCAACCTCGGCATCATTTGCCCGCTCTCTTATGGCGATAAGCTTTTCAGTTTCCTGAATCGTATCAATCAGGCCCAGAGTGCCGGAATTTTTAACCCTGATTACCTCCTCGACTTCCCCGGCTTCCTTTCCGTATTTGGTGTCCCGCTGAATGTTCCTCATGCGAAAAGTGACCGGTGGCAGGATTGCAATCTACCGGATGATGGCAAGGACATCAAAGATACCGCGCTGAAGCTGCTGACTTCCATCAAGAAGGGCATAGACCGACTTGACAACCTTGGCAAAAATTTAGTTATCGTGGTTTTCATCCCGACATTCTGGAATCAAGTCACCACGATTGATGATGGACAGGAAAAGTTCGACCTGCATGACCACATCAAGGCATATGCAGCACAGCGGGGGATTGCAACTCAGTTCCTGCAAGAGAGTACACTTGGTGAGTCATTGGTTTGCCAGGTCAACTGGTGGCTTTCTCTATCCTTTTATGTGAAGGCTCTGCGAACACCATGGATACTGACAGGCTTAGATCCGAAAACAGCTTTCGTGGGCATCGGATACAGCGTGAATCACCGTCTGGAAAAGGATAGAGTTGTCCTTGGCTGTAGCCACATCTACAGTGCCAACGGGCAAGGGTTAAAGTACAAGCTGTCACGAGTTGATGAATGCCAGATAGACCGGCAGAACAACCCGTTTCTGTCATACAATGATGCCTACAAGTTCGGAGTATTCATCAGGGAGATGTTCTTCAGTGCCATGGGGGAATTACCAACGCGGGTAGTGGTTCACAAGAGAACCCATTTTAAAAAGGACGAAATAAACGGTATCGTTGACAGCCTAAAAAAATCGGGCATTGAACAGATAGACCTTGTGGAAATATGTCACGAGGATGATGCACGGTTCATTTCCCTTTATCTGAAGGAAGGGGCATTTCAACCGCACCCGTTTCCGCTGTCAAGAGGAACCTGTTTTATCCTCAAACCTCACACCGCCTTGCTGTGGACACACGGTATCGTCCCGTCTGTCAAATCCGGTAACAGGAACTATTACTTGGGAGGAAAGAATATCCCCGTTCCGTTAAAAGTGAAAAAACACTATGGCGACAGCAACATCAGCACTATAGCGACTGAGATATTGGGACTCACAAAGATGAACTGGAATAGTTTTGACCTGTATTCAAGGCTTCCGGCTACCATCGAGACATCGAATAAAATAGCAAAGATTGGGTGGCTGCTTAACAGATTTGAAGGCCGGACTTATGATTATAGACACTTTATGTAATGTTGGGAGGAGGCTATGGGGTCGAGCTTCCAAGTTGATAAGATGACGGGCTATGGGGACGCCCATAAGTATATAAGTTGCTTCATGTCATCCATAAACGGGTCGAGAAATATTTGGGTGGTTTTTAGGTGTTATTTGTTATTAATCGGGTAACTATTCAGTACAACTTATTTTATGTTCTTTGAAAAAAAACTCTTGACACTGCTTTTCGGTGATTTTTAAAAATCCTGGGCATCTTGGAGCTATCGCGGTGTTGTTGTGTTGGAGGCGTTGTGTGCTGTCTGGCGAGACTGTAAAAAGCCTTGGCAGTGGCGGTGTGCGGAAAATAAAATATCGCCTCATACGACCACCCAGCGCGAAAAATTTGCTCTCAAAAACCTGTGTTATAGTGACTCATCACAAACACGGGTGACTATATGACAGTTGAGAGCATCAACATAGAAGCGAGCATACAATCGGCAAAAGAACTGATCGCCAAAGAGAAGAATCTTTCGCCGGCACTCAAGGTTGCTCTTGATGTTCTGTTGCTTCTTGTCACCATATTGGCAAACCGTTTGGGACTCAACAGCAAGAACAGTAGCAAGCCACCATCAACTGATCCCAATAGAGAAAAAAAGTTCAAAGACCCTGGTGAGCGGAAGCCTGGTGGTCAACAGGGCCATGTTGGAACTACGCTAAAACAGGTTTCTGACCCGGATCAAATCAAGGACATCAAGCTTGACAGAAGTACATTACCAGCCGGCAGCTACCGGATTGCTGGCTACGAGGTTCGTCAAGTTGTTGATATCGACATCAGTACGTTTGTTACCGAATGGCGTGCCGAGGTTATTGAACACCAAAATGGCAAACGCTATGTTGCCGATTTTCCCAAGGATGTAACCAGACCGGTTCAATACGGAGTCGGGGTTAAAAGCAACGCTGTCTATCTGTCCCAGTACCAGCTTATTCCTTACAACCGTGTTGAGGAACAGTTTCAGGATCAGATGGGTATTCCCATCAGCGCGGGCACGATTAACAATTTCAACAAGGATGCGTTTGAACGCCTTGAGCCATTTGAGTCATGGATCAAAGAACAACTGATTTCATCAGCACTGGTGCATTGCGATGAAACCGGCATCAATATCGGCGGCAAAAGACGTTGGTTGCACAATGTTTCCAACGAGTGGTTCAAATATGGCGGATTACATTCTCTCTGTAATGCTCATCACATTCGCGAACTAGAAAGAGCTGTATGTCAATCGGCTTTGAAAATTGACCCACCATCGGCGTCCAAAATTGACCCACCC
>DAINBV010000130.1:0-5946 GCA_036732725.1 Geobacteraceae bacterium
GCCCGAATGACCTCCAGCCAGTTATTCAGTGCCTGATTAAACGCCATGGTTTTCTCGCGCTGCGGCCAGCTCATCTGGTTAGTGCTGTAAATGTCCTGCCCTGGCTGCGGCATTAGTACGGTTTGCTGCGTCGACATCCGGGAAGTCACCGGCCAGGTATCAGAGTTGCCATCCCAGGAAGGCATCACCGGGAAACCCGCTCCGCGCAAGGCCATATCCCAGGTGGCATCAAACAGGTATGTTTTGCCCTGTAGCTCAAAAGCCACAGTGTCATGAAATCCCTGTGTTTGCGGCAAAATTGCCAGAATATCCGCAGGTACAGGCAAATCAGCCCAGTCAAACCGCACCAGCTTTCGCTTTGCCGTAATGCCACCATCGGTCAGCAGTCGTTCGGCAGCAGCGGCTTTATGACGGCAGTCGCCAAAGCCCTGCTGAAACAGACTCATGCTTTCGCCATTCCATGCACCGAGCTGATAGGGTATCCGCCTGACCAGCTCAAAAATGGCTCTTCGCAGTTCAGTTGAGCCAGGTTTAAGCCCGAGCGACTGCAAAACCCAGCCCGGCGTTATCGCCTCTTGTTGATTGCGGCGGGTGTTTATTTTTTGCCATGTTTCACTGACTTTTTCAGCCAGAGAGGCTGCCAGGGTTTCCCCCGGCAGTAATGTTGTCATCAGCAACGCTCCTGTGGTGGTGAGAAAATGTCTGCGCGTCAACATATCGGGCGTTACACCTCTACGTTGCGACGAAGCGCCGACATAACCAGTGATTCACAGACCACTTCTTCATCCTCTGCCCGCTTTACGCCGGGGAAGACCATCTGACTTACCGGGGACGAACGAAGCCGGTGATAACGGGCAATCGCGCCATTCATTCCTCCCATTTGCTTACGTCTGACCAGCCGCAGTCCGTGCTCCCAGGCGACTTCATCCATCGCGCTCGCCAGAACAGGGTCATGGTTGAAGATCAGGACGCCATCCTCTTTCAGCAGGCGTGCAGCGCTGCGAAGGAAAGCCGTGTAATCCTGTTCGAAATAGGCCGCTGCCTGGGAGTAGATAATATCGACCTCACCTGCCTGAACACCTCTGTTTTCCAGCGCTCCCAGCCCGGCTGCTGTCACGTAAGGATGCTCAGTCACGCCTTTTGGCAGCGATGCATGCCACGGTGTGAGATTAGTGAAGTGCAGGAATACGCTTTCCCCAAGTTGCTCCCTGAACTCCCCGGAAAGCCCGGAAATCGTCGCCTGATGGCCGGCACATTCCTCAGCGCGAAAACCCGCCCAGGCGGCACCAATTTCCAGGAAGGTGACTTTCCCGTTTTTGTGGTGAATGTTTTTCGCATAGTGGGCGATGTCGAACCCAATTTCTCGCGCCAGGCGAAATGAACCGCCGCTGGATGTCCAGGGGCCATCAAAGCCAAAGGCAAGGATCGCTTTGAGCATCGAGCCCGTTTCCTGATGCATCATTTTCAGGAACGGAATGACTTTACGCCGTGAAGGAACCGGGACATTCGGACGCATTTTTTTGGCCTGAAGGTCGCGATTAACGCCCATGCAGAGCGTCTGCCAGTGCAGGGGATCAACACGATAATTGAGTGCAGTGAAATTACGCGCAATCTCTCGACGCGCCTGGATAGAGTCTTTATACATAGCCTCTCCGCTAAATCTGAAGTTGATTAAAGCCGGGCAGCAAAAACTGCCGGTAACAGCGATCAGATCTGGCGGATGCTGGGAGGACGGTAAATGATGTCCGTGGCCTTAACCGGGCTACGAAGATCGGCAAGCGGCAACCATCTGTCTGTTACAGGAGAGAGGGAAATCTCTACAGAGGGCGGCTGCTCAGGGGTTTCATGGAAATGGTCTGTCTGATGATGGCCTGCGTGGCCAGACTGAGGGATATCCGAATCGTGAGAGTGATCCTGCATTGACATGGTGACTTCTGCGTCATGCAGATTCATCTCGTAGCCTGTCAGGCCGTTTGTACCGTGCGACGCAAACGTCACCATCGACGACATCATCATGCCAATGGCCATGATGACGATCATCAGAACATAACGGGGCGAACGTTTAAACATCGGGTACATCGCTGATTGCTTTCCTCAATAGACAATGACAACGGTATAAAAAGATTAGCATCCCCCCGGGGAGGATGTAAGGGCTGGAATGTAAAGTCTTGTATTGGCGATATGAATAAAAAGGCCCGCATAATGCATCAGCGACCGGGGCGACCAGAATATAAGCAAGCATCTTCATTGCCAGCGCCGTTCCCGACTCCCCCTGCCCTGTCGCCCGCCAGCAGGCCCAGTGCAACGGTAGCAAGACCGGTACCGATAAGAGCAATTATGAGCACCATAAAAAGATAGCGATATGTACGGTTAGAAAGACTGAAAATATGTAGCAATCTCTACCATATGTATTAATCTCTACACTATGAAACTACATATCCTTATTCTGACACTGCCCACTGAGCAGGCCACATTACGTATGCGTGTCTGGCGGGCATTAAAAAATACCGGTGCCGCCATGCTGCGCGACGGCGTTTATCTGTTGCCTGAAGCGCAACAGAGCCATGAGATTTTTAACGAGATGAGTCGTGAAATCAGCGGTGAGGGAGGAACGGCCTTTGTTTTTGACGCAGAGACTTCCGACGAAGAGAAAATTCGCCCGTTATTCGATCGCTCTCAGCAGTACCTGATCCTGATGGAGAGCCTTCAGGTTTGTAAAAACGACCTTAATGAGGAAACCGCGGTCAGCCAACTGAAGATGGTAAGAAAACTTCGTCGCGAGCTGGATCGGATTGTGGCGATTGATTTCTTTCCTGGTGAAGCGCAGGCGCAGGCCATTTTTGCCTTGTCAGAACTGGAAGCTGGCATTAACAGGTTCATCTCTCCCGGAGAGCCTCATGCCGTCAGTGGCTTGCTGACACGGCTGAAGCCTGAGGATTTTCATAACAGGATCTGGGCTACGCGTCGCCGGCCATGGATTGACAGGCTTGCCAGCGCCTGGCTTATACGGCGTTTTATCGACCAGGATGCGCAGTTTCTCTGGCTTAAGGATGGCAACGATTGCCCGGAAGAGGCGGTGGGGTTTGATTTTGATGGCGCGACCTTCAGCCACATCGACAATCGTGTGACCTTTGAAGTGCTGATGGTCCGCTTCGGGCTGACGGGGGATGCCCTGAATGGTCTGGGGATGCTTGTGCATTACCTTGATGTTGGCGGGGTTCAGCCCCCCGAAGCCGCTGGCGTTGAAAGTGTACTGGCAGGATTGCGTGAAAGCATTACGGATGATGACACATTACTCACAGCGGCCTGTTCGCTGTTTGACGGTCTGTTAACGACGTTTGAAATGAGGTCCGGCCATGATGAACAAAACGGAGTTGCTGACGCTGGCAGAGGAAAACGTTAAGCCCAAGCCGGTCCCCCTGAAGGAGGCGTTCTGGTTCTGGATGAAGCTGGGTTTTATCAGCTTTGGCGGTCCTGCCGGACAGATTGCGATCATGCATCAGGAACTGGTCGAGAACCGGCGCTGGATTTCCGAGTCCCGTTTTCTCCACGCACTCAATTTCTGTATGGTGCTGCCCGGTCCGGAAGCTCAGCAACTTGCCACCTACATTGGCTGGCTGATGCACAGGACCTTGGGCGGAGTGATAGCGGGTTTGTTATTTATCCTTCCCTCACTTTTTATTCTTATCGCGTTGTCGTGGATCTATATCGCCTGGGGAGACGTTGCCATTATTGCCGGTATCTTTTACGGCATTAAACCCGCCGTGGCGGCAATCGTGCTGCAGGCGGCGCATCGCATCGGCTCCCGTGCGCTGAAACACGGTGCCCACTGGGCCATAGCTGCTGCGGCTTTTGTGGCCGTTTTCGCCCTGAACGTTCCTTTTCCCGTCATCGTTATTTCAGCAGCGATAACTGGCTTTATCGGCGGACGCATCGCGCCGGAAAAATTTCACAGCGGCAGCGGGCATAACAAACAGGAGAAAGCCGCCGTTGATGCTGCGGTTATTGACGATCATACGCCCGTACCGGCGCATGCCCTGTTCAGCTGGGCGAAACTGTTAAGGATTGTGGCAGCGGGTGCACTGCTCTGGCTTATTCCCATGACGGTGCTGACGCTGGGGCTGGGCTGGGCGCATCCGGTGACGCAGATGGGCTGGTTCTTTACCAAGGCTGCGCTCCTTACCTTCGGTGGGGCCTACGCCGTCCTGCCATACGTTTATCAGGGTGCTGTCGTCAATTTTGGCTGACTGACTGCCGGGCAGATGATGGACGGGCTGGCGCTGGGAGAAACCACGCCCGGCCCGCTGATTATGGTGGTCACGTTTGTCGGATTTGTGGGCGGGTATACCCATGCCGTTTTTGGCGCGGATATGCTGTTTGTCGGCGGCGCCGTTGCCGCCTGCATGGTGACCTGGTTTACCTTTCTCCCGTCCTTCATTTTCGTGCTGGCAGGCGGGCCGTTTATCGAAACGACCCACAACAAGGCGGGTTTCACGGCACCTTTAACCGCCATCACAGCGGCCGTAGTGGGCGTCATTGTTAATCTGGGGCTGTTTTTTATCTGGCATACCGTATGGCCGGAAGGCGCAAAGGGAGGGATCGATATCCCTGCCGCCCTGATTGCCGTCGCCGCTGCGTTTGCGCTTTTCAGATTAAAATGGAAGGTTACGCACGTTATTGCCATGGCGGCTCTCGCCGGGCTGATACTCCGCCTGACCGGGCTGTCAGCTGTGTGAAAAGGGGCAGGTTATCCTGCCCCTGATTTATCAGATAACCCGTTTGATGTTCAGGTAGTCGCCGGTTGTATCAAGCTGGATCGTGATGGTCTCAGAACCACGATTTCGCCAGAACCAGCCATGTTTACCCTCGAACGCGGCCTGTAAAACGCCGTCTCCGGATGTGATCTGCCGGGCTTTACCATAGCCATGGTAGAAGCCTTTCGGGGCGTTGACCGGATCGCCGTGCGCATCCACGTTTACCGGTCCGGAACTTGTCCACTGATAGGTCACGCGGGCATCTTTGCGCATTTCCAGTTTAACTTCAGCAGCTTCGTTAGGCTTCAGGGTGATGAGCATCTGATGACGTTGCGAGCCAGCCGATGGTACTTCCGGCGCGCGCGTGGTCGCCGGAACGCTCAGCTCCGGGTAGGTGTTCTGCGTTATTGCCGGAGGATTATCCGGGATCGGTCGCTCATTAACTGGCGCAGCCAGCTGTCCTTGCTGAACAGCGCTGGCCTGATTATCGGCATCAGCTTCTTCGGCAAGCTGCGTTTTGATTTCTCCCATCTGCTTAAGCCCCAGTAAACGACCCACGCCAGTAGGATCAATGCCGTATTCCGAAGGCATGACGACGGTGATCAGCAGCGTCAGCGCCACGATGGCGGCGAGGATAGTGGACTGCATCAGTTTGATGGCAGAAGGTAATTCTGCGCGTGTTGGTAAATCAGTGTTGTACATTGTTTTGTCTCCCTCAGGCTAAAATGTAGCCACAAAGCTGGTAACTCATTAACAGAAATCCCGCGCTCATCATCACCACATTGGCGGTATAAGCGTGTCGGAAAAAGCTCGCCGTTTGCCGCCAGTAGCTCATAACGATCAGGATGGCGCTCAGCGCGAGCAGCTGGCCGATCTCAACGCCAATGTTGAAGGCAATCAGGTTGACAAACAGGCCATCGGGAGAGATTTCGAATTCCTGGATTTTGGTTGCCAGACCAAAACCGTGGAAGAATCCAAAGATGAGCGTCGCAAGCTTCGTGTTGGGCTGAACGCCAAACCAGCGCTGGAATGCCCCGAGGTTATCAAGCGCTTTATAGACCACGGACAGCCCGATAATGGCGTCAATAAGGTAAGCACTGACGCTGATATCAAAGAAGGTGCCGATGAGCAGCGTCGTTGAATGCCCGATAGCGAACAGCCGACCCGCCTCCCGCCTCAGGGCCGGGACGGC
>DAINBV010000131.1:0-5921 GCA_036732725.1 Geobacteraceae bacterium
AGTGCGACCTTGCCAAGGTCGAAGTCGCGGGTTCGAATCCCGTTTCCCGCTCCAAAAAACTATAATCGATTCAAGCACTTATATGGATCGGGAGCGAACTGACCCCGAAACTGTCCCCAAAGGATAGATTCGGGGTTCTTCTTTTTCCGGGCTTTATCAGAAAATCTTCCCCGAAATACTCGATGATTTCTTCTATATCATCTTCCAGGTCTTCGACGTACTCCCCATACACTTGATACACCATTTGTTTGCTGGAATGCCCCATCAAGTTGACCAGTTTCATCGGATTCATGCCGATGGTCAACGCCCAGGCGCAGAAGCTATGCCTTGTGCTGTAGGGTGTCTTGTAACTGATTTGTGTTTCTTCCAGTGCTTTGTTCCAGACGATCTTCCTGAATGAATTACCGTTGAACGGGGAGCCGTTCTCCATCGGAAACAGATAGGCTGATTGCGGGGAAAGTTTCTGAATCCTGGCGATCAGTTTCTTGATGGCTTCTGTGGCCGGAATACGCCGAAAGCGGTAATCGTTCTTGAGCCGCTCTTTTTCTTCACCAAGGACAATCGACCGGTTCAGGGTGATTGATTTTTCCGATACATCTTCTTTCCGTAGTCCTGCCAGTTCACTTGCAGAAAGTCCGGTCATGACCAGGAATTCCAGGTGCGGTTTGTAAAAGTCGGGAGCATTGGCAACAAAGTCTTTCCATTCATCAAACCGAAAGACTTTGCCGTTTCGTTTTCTGGTCTTTGAGGGTAAATGTTTGCTGATTGTCTCAAAGGGGTTGCGCAGGTTCCAGCGGTGCTGATCGGCAGCGTCTTCCCAGATTCTGCGGAGTGGAATCAGGATGTTTTGAATCCGTTGCCGGGCAAGTGGTTTGCCTTTATCTTTGCCGGTTTGTTTTTTCAGTGAAGTGGCAAATTCCTGGAGTTCCATGCTGCTGATCTGGTAGAAGTTCTTTTTTCTAAAGTACGGCAGTATTCTGGAGTTCAGGGCTGATTCATAATCATTGCGTTTTGTCGGGGAGTCAAAGGTAGGTATAACCTTTTTCATCCATTCCCTGGCGTAGTCTCCAAAATTCACATATTGCGGTTCCGGGTTGAACTGTTGCCCTTCCAGTTCGGAGAAGAGTTTCTTTTCTTTACGGGATGCACCAGGGAACGCGTCGGCAAACCTGAATGTTCGGGTTTCAATTTTCTGCATTGAGTTGTCAAGGAACGTGCGGACTTTCTCCCGGTTGTGTGGTGTATCGTCAAGACCGGTTGACTTTGTGATTCTGATTCCAAAGTAGTAAAAGTCCACATAGAGTTTTTCCGAGATTTTGCGCCGTTTTATTGCGCCACCCCGCGGAAGGGTTTCATTCAGTGATACGCTGCTTCTAACTTTGTTCATTTATGTCCTCATTCCGTTAGCCTCCTTCCGTCGGTAGTTGTCCAAGCAAGAGATTAACGTCATTTATAAAGTTTATCAATAGGCCAGATTGATGCTGTTCTGATATTTCCGTGATCGATCCGGTTTTGTGTCGGAATCACCCTCTTCAGGAGTTGATAAGGCGGCCAGGAGATCCATACTCCAGGGGATGCGAACGGTCTTACCGATTTTGTAGTAATGAAGCCCTTGAATCATCTTCTTGGTGGCGATCCAGAAGAATACGGTGGAGCGACCGACCCGGAAGCGTTGTGCAAATTCTTCTACGGTTAATAGCTCAGGTGAACCAAGAGGAAGATTATTTTCAGTCATCTTCTTCTCTCCATCTCAGAACTGCCCCCCAAGCGCATTGTTGCATCTGTTCATCATCAAGGCGACCATCTGCGGCTAGTTGTGCTAATTTGTCGTTATAGTATTCTTCCTCCGCTGAATCGCGGAATACATGCTCAGAATGGGAAGTCATTGTCGATCCTCCATTCTTCGACGGCTTTTTGTGCCAGTTGCTCCATTTCACTCCTGGTCAAGCCCCCCTCTCCTTTCAATTCATTCAGTTTGACAAAGTAGACTTCCTTTTCTTGCGGAGTGGTAAAGGTGGGGTGAGTGGCCGGTGACGGTTCTGACTCTCTACCACTCTCTACCTCTTTCAAAGGTGTCTGATTTTGTTGCTGTTTATTGGGTAGAGAGTCTGCTTGAGAGTGCTCGGTATGTGCTGACTCTCTCAGAGCAAAGCCGTATTGCTTGAGGATGGTGGCATATTCAGCTGCTGTGATCCTGATTTCAGAGTAACCATGCACAATCCGGTTGTGAAAGCTCATGCTCTTTAATCGTTTGCCAATCCATTGCGGGGAAACGTGCCGGTCTTCTGGTCGCCCTTGATTGAAGCGGTTACGGATTTCGTGGGTCTTGATACTCCATTCTTCTGAACGATCAAGTTTCTCTTCGCTGGTTATGTTGTAGATGATGGAAACCAGGCGACCTTCCAGGGAGTCTTTTCTTGATTCGTCTTTATCGCTGGCGATTGCGATGATTGAATCTTCAAGAGTCTGATGATCGACGGGAAGCAGTTGATTGATGAAGAACATCGGTTTGGTGATATCCCACAATCGGCCAGAGATTCCGTCTATTGGTTCAAGGTCGGGGAATTCGGTTGTCAGATGTTTTGCCCGGAATGCGGTGAGGCGTTCTTTCAGTTCCAGGCCGAGTTCAGGGCGTGGGTTTTGATAGTTACCGGGACGGTTCGGCATGATAATCGGCAGGCAACGGGTTTCCAGGATGTTGTGCAATTGCTCGTTGCTGGCAATGATGGTCGGGCCATAGATGTCATAGTATACGGTGTCATTGAATGCGCCTTGATCCGGGTAGAGGACGCGGGAACATTTGGCACCTTTTTCAGCCCGTAGAAGCAGAATGTCATCACAACCGCCCCGCTCGGCTTTCTTGGATACGTCCAGCAGATCAAGGAACAGTGTGCCGTGGAGATTCTGACTGTAGCGAAAGATGGTAGCTTCACGTAGTTCAATCAGATGGATGCCACGGAATGCGACATAGGTGACAGATTTTCCGGTTCTACTCTTGCCCCGTTCCGGTACGGCATAGAAGAGCAGGTAACCACAGTAATCAATACCTGGGTGATCGTGCAGGTAGGTCAGGAAGATGTAATGGGCAACGATTGCCCATTGTTCGTCATCAAGTGCGGAAAAGCGTTTCAGGTAATGAAGGAGATCATCATAGAGCGTTTCATCATCCTGGTTAAAGTAGCGCATGACTTCTGATGCCCTGGGGATGGTAAACTGGAAATGCTTTTGATCCGGGATGGAGTAGCTTTCTGTTTCGGTAATGTATTCGGTGGCAAAGGTCAATTGACCATCTTTGCGGATGGCATACACAAGTTGACCATCGTCATCCTGGCAAATGTCAACCAGGTTTGGAAAGTAGGCGGAGAGTGCAGAGTCGTTGAAGGTTTCCATTATACGCCCTTCCCCTCGCCCATTGTTCCGCGCTGGATTGCTTTCTTGATGCAGGCGGTGGAAAAGTCGGCGGCGTTGTTTCGACGGTCAAGACGGTTGTGCAGTTCTTGAAGTGCATTTTCACGGTTGGTGATTCCCAGAAGTGCGGCAAAGGATGAGAGACAGCCGTCAATATGGGACAGATGCCATTCGGGGGATGCAGCGCCCGCCGCAACATAGTTACGAGCTATCTGAGAGGGTGTTTCAGTATCAGACGGGTTGAAGCAATCCTGCACAACTGACCAGAACGGGTGAACGGTTTTACGTTCTGCTTTATCATTGTCAGGCAATCGCAGGGTAAACCATTTGCTGGTGAGGTAGTGCCATAATCCGGCTTGTTTGTCGTGCAAGTCGTCAAGTGTATCGATGGCAAATTGTTTGAGTGCGGGGCGACGAATCTGGTATTCAATCCGCCAGATGTCATCGGTTGATTCTCTTTTCCACAGTTCCAGAAACCAGAGTTTTATCCCGCCCTGCTTGACTTCCAGACCTTTGTTATAGATTCGCAATTGTATGGGTGATTTTGCATCGGCGGCGTAATAGGTTTGCAGTTCGTTCTTATCAAGGAAGAGCTTGCCTTTGTCGTTACGGGTGACCTTATGAGACAGAAGGAATTCGTGGGAGATCCCACCAGAAACGAAGAAATCAGCGCACAGGTCAAGACGGCTGATCTGGATACGCTGGATTGAGCCGTTGCCGATTGCTTTAAGGTCGTCTTTGATCCAGGTAAGGGCTATTTCAATGCCCGTTAGCCAAAGGGTTTTAGCGGCAAGGGAAAGATAGACGTTGGGGGATGATCCTGGCCGGCCAGCTTTGCCGATAAAGAGGTTATAGGCATCGAATTGGAGGTGAAAGCGGTAGCTCTCCCCTTTGCCACCTGGTTTAAAAACACAGCTACGGCCAGAAAAAAGATGAACCAGCAGACCACCTTGTTTCCGGGCTTGCTGCTTCTTTTTGTCGAGGTTGGAGAGTCGGCGTTTCCAATCTGATCCCCAGGCTACATATAAGCCGAGATCCAGGGAATCAATGCCGTGAAGAAGATGATGGTATTCTCCAGTAAGTGGGGATGAAGCATGGGGTGTTACAGGTATCCCCATGATACAAGAGGAGTCCTCCATCTCGCCAGGGTTGCGGGGCGACCCCGCAAACCCTGGCGGGATGGAGGGTTGTTTGAAAGAATTGAAAACTTCCTGTTCTTTGATGCTTGATACTGTAATGCTAGTGGTTGTCATATCGACTCCTTGAGAATGTAGTTACTCAAGTATTCGACATGATCAAATGTTTTACCCGGACAGCGGTTTTACTTTTTCGTGTCCGGGCGGAAGACTTTAAGCCAATCTTCACGGTGTCGATATATCGATCTCGCGAAGCTACTACCGACGGCTAAATCAGGATCATCAAGCTTTCTATCATATTCGTATGCTACGGCATTGAAGAGTTTCTGGATTTCCGGTGCGGTAAGTTTATATTTAAGAGTTGAAGCTAAACCGGAGAGCAGACCACCAACCGAATATTTCATCTGTTGTGGTGTAACATTCAACTGGTGATCTTTCCAGGTAGATTCAAGCAGTTTCTCATATTTTGACATTTTACGATTAAGACGGAATTCCTGAATGCGTTTACCGATGACAGGATCATGGAGCATGAGCGGATCGAGGGAGAGGAGTTTTTCAAGTGCTTCGAAGTTACCCTGACGCGCTTTACGGTACAGGCGGGTTGGTGATGTTCGATATATCAACCAGCAGGGAACATATACCAATGAAAAGAAACTACCTGCAAGGCTATCATCTGCCAGTAAAGAGAGAAATGCATTTTTGTGTTCTTGATCGACATCGTCAAGAGAAAGATTGTCTTTGATCTCCATGAGTGATTCGGTAAGTATTGTCTGCATTGCTGCATATATCATGTTAATTTCTTCAGGTGTTGGTGCAATTTTTTCTGTTTGCTGGTTATTTCTGGCAAGTTGCTGGAGTTCATCGAGTGCATTCTGGCCAAGTTCAATTGATTCCGGGCTAAATTGCGAGAAATCAACAAATAAAGTTCGTAGAAAGTTTAAAGGTTTCCGGTGAGCTCGATATAATGCAAACCATGATGGAAGATGAGGTAATGGGAATTGATGTTTCTTTATCCTACGTTGTTTTGTGTGCTGAAATAGTTCGTGCATATCTCTGGCGGCAACGACCATTTGAGGTGCAAAGAAGGCAATAAGAAACGGTTTGTCTTTTGTCCATTGTTGAATTCTTCGCATATAATGTTCCTTCGATACACTGACACCAGAGAAGATTGGTGCATGGTACAGAAAAATTGAGGGTTGTCCAAGCTCAATGAAAAAACCGCTATAGTCAACCAGCGCACAAGGCCGCGCCGTCTAACTTCCGCCAAGATAGATTCAAAGGATAACGGCAACATATCACGAAAAAATGCTTCAAGTATAACAATGTCAATCGGCTTTGAAAATTGACCCACCATCGGCGTCCAAAATTGACCCACCC
>DAINBV010000132.1:0-5912 GCA_036732725.1 Geobacteraceae bacterium
TATTCCCCAGTTCCCTCATGCCGGGGGTGTCGATCATCATGGCCCCCTGCTCAAGGACGATCAGCTGGCGCTGCGCCGTCGTGTGTCTGCCCTTCCCGTCGCTTGCACGGACGGTCTTTGTCTCGAATATATCGCGGCCGATGATATGGTTCAAGAGCGTAGTTTTGCCCACTCCCGAGGACCCGACCATGCAATACGTTCTGCCCGGCTCCAGCAATTGTCGTACGTGATCCAGCCCGGATCCGGTCACGTTGCTGAGCGGAAGCACTTTACAGTTGATGTTGGCCTGACGCACCTCTGAGAGCCTTTTCTCCAGCTTCTCCGCGCTCACCAGGTCGCTTTTTGTCAGGAGGAGCACCGGCTCAATGTGGCCTTCGTTTACCATCACGAGATAACGCTCCAGCCTGCGCAGATTGAAATCGAAATCACAGGACTGTACGATCAAGGCGGAATCTATGTTGACTGCGATCATCTGGTAGTCGATCTTTTTACCGGGTGTTTTCCGTCGCAAAAACGACTTCCGCGGCAGAAGGCCGTGAATAATGGCAAAGGTATCATCGTTATGGTACTGGACAAGCGCCCAATCGCCTACTGTAGGAAGGTCCATGCTCGAATCAACGGTGTACAGAAAACTGCCCGCCAATTCAGCGAACACTTCGCTGTTCTCATTTCTTACGAGGCAGCTGTCCCTGTGGACCGCGGTCACGCGAGCCACTGCGCAGTCAGGCCGCAGCGCCTCCGATCTTTTGTCTTCAAACCACTGATCAAATCCGAGCGTTTTAAGTTCCATGGCACGTTGCTATGAGATGTCCTGAACTAAAGTACCCGCGTTGGCAAGCTAGTACACTGTAAATCTAATTCTTGATGGTATCGCGCCTATCTTTCTCGTCACCCCGGCATGATTTTAGCCGGGGTCCAGAGGTTTAAATCCCTGGATTCCGGCTTAGAACATGCCGGAATGACGGCGTAAAACCATAACAACTAAGTTTACGGTGTACTAGATGGACCGCAGGTCTATGAACTCGAGCTCCCGGTTGTCCCAACGTGCGGGCACCACCTATGGCTTAACGTCAGTTTATTTATTTCGTTGTCTCATCTGTATCTGGTCGGCAATTACAATTCGCAGCAGATCGCAAAGAAAAATACTGAAGAAGGTTACTGTTACTAATCCCGCGACGCCGAGGCATACCCAGAATGATATCTCATAACCCACCTGTTTGCCGAAAAGAAATACCAGCCCGACTAAGATGATGTAAACAAGAAACAAAGCCCATATAACCTGCTTTGCATGATCCAGCAAAGAGCGCCTTCGCTTACTCGTCCAGGGTTCTGCCCCTTCACGCTCCGGATTCTTTATCATCATCTCAGCACCGAATAGTTATCGAACAATATTAGCAAGACCTGCGAGGCGACCGGCACGGGCCGTGACAGGTTGTGCCGTCATTTTTCGAGCACTGAGTGTCTTGAGTCCTTTAATTACGCCAACTAACGATTTCATCACAGGTGTAGCACTTTTTGTTATGAATGCAGATCGTCCCGCCGCACCTGGCACAGTGGTGAAGAGCTTTTTCCTTTTTTAGGAACGCGGCCATGCCATCCCGGGCGATCACGCGAAGGTTCTCGATCGGACTGTAATTGTAGTTCTTGCGGTATCTTTCATCGAGGTGAGAAAGGTGCTGACAGGGGAACAGCGGGCACTCGTAACAATACTGCGCCGCCCCTTGAGAGATCACACAACCCTGGCCCTTGAGATAAGCGCATTTCTTGTTCCGGGGCCTGCAGCCGGCACAATGAAGGATCGCGCCACGCTTCTTCGGCAGATCATGTGAAAAGGCGAGATACCCGCTGCAGACCGCGCAGTTCATGCCGCAGGGGGCCACAAGGTCCTTGTTCATTCCAGTCGCAAGCACGCGGGGAAGAGGCACGGCCCTTTTGGCCTTGTCCTCTTTCCCCTGGCCAGATGCATCGTCATGTTTTGTTTTCATAGGAACAAGTATCTTGGGGTATCTTTCCTATATTGCTCATAGTGTTTCCCGAAGCGCCTGGCACATGCGCGTTCCTCCGAGAGTATCATCATGTGATGCAATGGAATCATCATGATCAGCAGTATCGCCAGGAGGATGTTGAGTGTCAAAACGGTTATGCCCGCATAGGCCAAAAGCGCCGCGATATACATTGGATTTTTGGATACTGTATAGATACCGTGCGTTGCCAGGGCTTCCGGAGGCGATTTGATGTAGTTTGCCACTGCGACGATGAATCCGATCAAGCCGATCGCGTAGAGCGGAGTACCGATAACTATGGCAACCGTATGAGGTGACAGCGGAATGAATAGTGTCAGGAGCGTGAACAGATGAGGGGTTGACGAAGCTATAACTGCGACAGCTTTTTCTTTTCGGGAGTAGCCGGTCATATCGGCCATGCGTTTCGCCGTATCTCGATGGCGCACGGCAATATATACGCCCACCATGAGTATTGGGGCTGCTAGAAACCATGCGTTAAATATTTTCATGTGCATGAAGATCTCTCTCAGGATTACGGTTGGATCCAGCAACGGGCTCAGCCGTCAGCCGGGACCCGTTGCGATACTGTATTGTTGATCGAGACTCCTGGCAATGCTCTGTCAGCGATCATGACCCGGCCCAGCAGCAGCGGCATGTGCGAGCGCCGAGGGCGTGCGACAACCGACGATCGCCGGGGCTTCGTGGATCAACCCGTCGTTCTCAAGGGCCGCTACCATGAACAGGGCGAAGTCCACGCGGCGCGTCAGGTTGCTCTTGAGGATCGGATCGCCCACGTGCCGGCTCCACACAGGCAGGCCCTGACTCTCGCCCTCCTCAAGGTCGCTCCCGCGCACGACCGTCCACCGGGTGTCACTGGCAAACACACGCTTGCACGCCTCCACCTGGTCGTCGATATCCGCGGCGCGAACGACCCGCGCGAGCCAGCCCACGGCCTTCAACACCGCTTTGAAGGTGCGCGAGTACACGTCCCTGCCGTCCCGTGTAATATGCCAGCCGCAGGAGAATATGAGGCGCGCGCCCGGACGCGCGTGGTCGAGCACCGCCTGGGCTGTTCCCGACGAGTACTGGTGAACCCCCCAGGGGACCAGCACGGTGAGCACCCCGTCACAACCTGCCACAGCCTTCTTGATGACCTCGCGGTCGGTCGTAGCGCCGGGAATAACGGTGATGCGCCCTTTGAACGCATCGAGTTTGCCTACGCTGCGCTCCCGGCAGACGCCAACCACCTCGTAGCCCCGGTCAAGCGCGTGCTGCACCATGTACCTGCCGAGCTTCCCGGAGGCTCCGACAATGCAGACTTTCATCGAAGGCATCCCTCACCTCCAAAAGAACCGCCCCATAACGCCCGCGGTCGGCCGGCGGTCCCACCGGTCGACGAACGACAAAGCTGTGCGGTGCAAACGAGGCGCAGCGTAGTTTGCATCCGAAAGAGCGCCTTGTTAGGCGATAGTAAGATTACTAGTAAAGATACAAAAATTATGTTCAAAACGATCCTGTCTTCACTTCACCTGCACGCTTGTAATTAGCAACAATAACGCCGAGTGGCGAAACTTTGCTGTCAGTCAAAGTGAAAGCCGCCGGAATCGTACCCTCGGCAAATAGACGTTTACCTGGGCCGAGTGTTACAGGGAAAATTTTGAGCCACAATTCATCAACCAAATCATGTTTCAAGAGCGTCTGTATCAAATTGCCGCTTCCCCAAACGTGAAGGTCGGGGCCATCCTCACTTTTAAGTTTCTTCACTTTTCCGGCAACATTGCCAGAAAGAAGCACAGAATTCTCCCAGCCAAGCTTGTGCGATGAGTCATGAGATGCAACGTACTTTTTAACTTCGTTGATGCCGGGCCAACCAGCAGCGTGGTGCGGCCAGTATCCTGCAAAGATTTCGTACGTCTTCCGACCAAGAAGCAGCTCAGATCGTTCTAACGACATCTGCTCCCCCATCACCTTGCCCGAAAAGTCATCAAAGTATGGAGCTGTCCAGCCGCCATACTTAAAACCGCTAGAAATATCCTCGTTGGGTCCGCCCGGTGCTTGCATGACCCCGTCGAGACTAACAAATGTAATGACGATGATTTTTCGCATGGCTATTCACCTTTATATGTAATGCTCTCTTCATTCCGCTATGTCGCCTAACGCGACGCTGAGGGGCGCGGTTTTAGCGCCCCTCTCGAGCGTTCTGGTTATACAATTCTTGCTTTCCTTTGAACTTCTTGCTTGCGACGTTTCCTGCACCGCCAAGAGGCGGACACAGAACTTATCCCTTCCAGTTTATTTCAGTATACAGAATGTAACATGATATGTTTGAAAGATGGACGACGTTACCAGATTCAAGAAGTTACTTGCACATCTGAATTACCAACAAAGACATCCTTCATCAACTCCTTTACGCCTCCCCCTTCTTCCCCACGAAATGGTCCTACTTGTCCTTGAACAGAATATTGAACGTCGTGAGTGATCCGTAGCTTCGCGTGATGTACTGCTGCAGTTACGCCTTCTCCGCATCGGTCAGGACCTTTCGGGACGTTTCGCTGAGGGGCGCGGCATTCAGCCGCGTCCCTCTCGAAGCGGTTAGGCCTCGTATTTCTCATTTATTGGTAGTCCTTCGCATCTTGCCATCTTGTCTCACTTTGGACATTCGTCCAATGCATCGCCATGACCCACGTGACCAGGTGCCGCTGATTGTGCTACGAAAAGCGTTTTTTCCGCAGGGGTTCCGGGTTTATGGCAAATTGCAACTTTTTTGCGGGTCATATCGCTACAGAGATCGGCCGAGGTAACATGAGCCCGGACAAGAAACATATTACCGTCGAAAAAGTTCAGGCTTTCGATGGTTAGACCGAAAATCGATTGCCAGTCGGCTAAAACTGGTGGAACAGCGGGCAGGGCATCACTGGAAAGTGCTGCGAGCGTCGGATCGTCAAGTTGCCACGCAATGTCGTTTATCATTGCAGAAGGAACCGATATGTCAAAGATATTATTGGAGCTTCTTAAGAGATAATTGTCGCTTGGTGGATTGCCATGGTTATTGACGATTTCAACAAGGAAATCGACATTATTCGGATTCGTGCGAAATACAAATCCTCCCGCATTGAGGGTGATACCAAAAGGGACAGTCGTATGTTGGTAATCTCCGACCGTTGGCAAGGGGTTAGTATCCGGCGTTGTTGATTCGTAGACGTACGTTCCGGTAATAACATCACCCACGTTGATCGCACCGGTTAAAAAACCGCCCCGATCATCGACGAGTGCTACTTCAGCAGTTATAGCAACGCATACTGGTTCAGCATGCGCAGGCGCGGGGTAGACGGCGCTACCCAGGGCAGCAACTACAATGACGATAGAGATGATCTTGAGCAGATTTTTTCGAGTAAGCTTCGCCATGACGGACGTCCTTATTGCAGCGAGTTCGAAAAGCTTTTCGGTTGTGGTTTGCCTTTTCATGATCTTCCTCCTTTTGCGGTGTTTGGTTCAAGTTCTTTCTCTTTCTCCGTGCGCAGGTCCTACCTTACAAAAGTGCTCCGACATTCAAGGCCACCGCCTCCTTTCTCTTTGGCATCAGGTTTGCTCATGACAAGGGACACCTAATGCCGCGGTCAGGAGCGGCACCCCGTAGGGGTGCGACTCTCTGGACTGCGTTGTTCCCCGGCGCGTAGCGACGGGGATGCAGTCCGCTCCTGACCGCGGCATTCCCTCGGTCGCGGAGCGACCGAGGGAACAAGTGTATATCTAGCCGCCCGCGGCTAGTAAAGTACGAAATTCCGTTCTTTAATAGCCCGCAAGAGAGCTGCCAATTCTTACGTAGTTCCGCTTCGCATCCTTGTCCTTCCAGGTGACGATGTCAAGGTACTGTCCATCCTCCGAAACACCGAGCTTTCTGTCAACGAA
>DAINBV010000133.1:0-5366 GCA_036732725.1 Geobacteraceae bacterium
ATGCCTGAAGGGTACCAGCCCGTTCCTGTCACGTCGGAAACCTTAACCGTTCCAGCAGGGCTGAGTGCAAAGGCAGAAAAAGTGTGGACAGGGCATCACCTGAAAGTGGTTCGTTATGCCGTGGATAACGTGTCGCTTTCTCCACGTATGGTCAAAGAAAGTGATTTCTGGCAGCCAGGTACGCGCGCCATCATGATCAGCGGGACAGCGGGTCCCCTGTTGAGTGGCGGACGCCTGCAGGTCTGGGTCACCACAGCAGAGGGAGATCGCTGATGGCCAACATTAATAAGCTGGTCAAGAACAAACAGTTTATGTGGCTGGGTGTCATCGCCGTATCTGCTGTCGCCATTATCGGTGGCGGTATGTATCTCTCTGATCTCGAGGTTGGTTCCGATGATGCCGCCCAGACGCAGAACGAACCCGCGCCGGACATGACGGGGGTAGTGGACAGTCGTTTCGATACCAAAGTTCAGCAACATGCGACAACTGAAATGCAGGCGACAGCAGCTGATCTGACAAAGCGTTTTGATGCACTTCAGAACGAAGTGAACCTGTTGAATAAAGGTCGCGGTGAAGATCAGAAGCGTATTGAGCAACTCACTACGGAAAACCAGGCAATGCAGGACCAGTTAAACAAGCTGGGTGTGAAGCCGACCACGACCAGTGGTGAGCCTGTTCCGAAACCACCGATCCCTGCACCGGGACCGGAGGGTGAGCCGCAACCGGCGAATTTCCCGCCGCAACCTGCAGGTGCTGTTCCACCACCCACGTCATTCTATCCGGGTAACGGGACTACACCGGCGCCACAGGTCAGTTATCAACCTGTACCGGCCCCTAACCAGATCCAACGACGTACATTCAGTTATGACAAAGGTAAGAAGGCAAAAACACTGCCGTACATTCCTTCAGGTAGTTTTGCGAAAAGCATTCTGATTGAAGGTGCGGATGCGAATGCCTCTGTCACCGGTAATGAATCTACGGTTCCGATGCAGGTCCGTCTGGTCGGCCGTGTGGAAATGCCTAACAGCAAAACTTATGACCTGACTGGCTGTTTTGTTGGCCTCGAAGCATATGGTGACGTTTCAAGTGAGCGCGCGATTGTCCGTACCCGAAATATCAGCTGCATCAAAGGTGATAAGACTATCGATCAGCCAATTTCAGGCCACGTTTCCTTTATGGGGAAAAACGGTGTGAAAGGTGAAGTCGTGATGCGTAACGGAAAAATCCTCGGCTGGGCGTGGGGAGCTGGTTTTGTTGATGGTATTGGTCAAGGGATGGAACGTGCGGCACAACCTTCTGTTGGAATTGGTGCGACGGCATCCGTTGGAGCCGGTGATGTGCTCAAAATGGGCGTTGGAGGAGGTGCATCTAAAGCAGCGCAGACACTGAGTGAGTATTACATCAAACGTGCAGAACAGTATCACCCTGTCATTCCAATTGGTGCCGGTAATGAGGTGACCGTTGTGTTCCAGGATGGATTCCAGTTGAAAACGATTGAAGAACTGGATGCAGAGAAAAACGGTAAGCAGCAGGAACAAAATCAGGAACAGCAGCCGCAACAACCTCAGCAGGCAGGTGCATCCCTGAACGGCTTCAGTACTGACCAGATGCTGAAACAACTCGGGAAATTAGATCCCCACCAGTTTTCACCTGGTGCCATGTCAGAGGGGAACAACAATGGCTAGGCAGAAAATGGAGAAAAGTAATCCGCTCCCGGAAACGTCTGGTCATACCGTTCCTGTCGGAGATACGGGGGCCGGCAAAACAACCATTATGTCGAAAATGGTATTTGCCTTGTCAGATACAAACCAACTGGAGAAAGTTTATGGTGCCATGAGTTCGGAAGAGAGAGACAGATTTACTCAGGAAATTAAAGCTAACACCCTATTCAGGATGAACCTGAAAAAGAGCTAATAACAGGCGGAGAATATTATGAAGGAATTAATTCTGTTAATTCCTCTGGGCAGCGCATTGCTTTTAACCGGATGCGCAGGAACGGAGACTGATTTTCAATGTAACGCAACAACATCGGATACCTGTATGACGATGGAACAGGCCAATGAAAAAGCTAAGGCGAAAGAGGAACGCAGTGAGGCAAAGCCGGTTGCGGCCGGGTTGCCTCGACTGGCTGACGGTAATTTCAGAACGACGTCAGTAAATTCATACCCGTTGCCGCCACAACCTGATTTAGTACAGGCGAAAGCCCCAGCGGCTGTAGTAGTAAATAAAAGTACCCCGTCATTATTAAATGTCAGGGGGTCGGTAAATAAGCCTGGGTATATACAACCCGTTACACCCCAGGTTATGCGTCCGGTGACAGTATCAACATTTACATCACCTCAAACTGTACCGGGCCAGTATCCGAGACCATTAAGAAAAGGTGAGCAGACAACATCATTATGGATCGCTCCCTATGTGGATTCCGATGATGTATATCATCAACCAACGACAGTGTTATTTGTGGTGACCCCATCAACCTGGGGACAACCTCGTCTTAATTAATTATCAGCGCCATGACTGGCGCTGCTGGAATGCTACTGCTGGATTAAAACGAGTGCCCTCTGCGTTGAAAGGGATGGGCGGTAGCGTGTTTGTGATGTCAGGGATTTCAGTTTATGGTGTTAAATATTGATTTTATAAAGTATCTGTATTTACTGATGAAAGAAGATTCATCGTATGTCATTCTGAGCATTGCCCTTTTTGGGGTGATTCCAGCACTGTTGATGTCAAGCGTATTACGGATTAAAAACAGAACGAAGCGCTTCCTGTCGTTAATCATTATTATGGTGGTTTCATTTGGAACTCTTTCATTGCTCCAACCAGAAAGTAAGTACAAAGCAATATTAATCAATAAGCAAAATACTGAATATACATTACAACACTGCAAAGTATCGGCATTTAACGCGCAGCCAGAAACACCATTTACCAGTGCAAAAGATGCCTGGTCTTGTCCGGATAGCGTAACACGGTATATGGATGTGAAATACAGGGATAATGGCATTCACAGCCTTTCTGATAAAAAGGAGTAACGGTATGCATGCTTACATAAACGGTATGGATGTGTGGTGGATTTTAGTCATTGATCTGGTGATGTTAATTGCAGGGATCATCGGGGTGTTCTTAGCACTTATTCTTCCCGAACATTATCAATTCAGGGGCAAGCTTTTTCTGACAGGCGCGTTCACTGCGATTATTGGCATTGCAATCTGTTTCGTTATGGTGAGGTTAACCTATAGTGCCAGCGAGATCGATGCTGGCCGGCACTGGAAAACAGAGTGCTCACTTATTGAAGCCAATGTGCAGACCGGTTTTTTGAATGACGCCGTCAACAAATTAAGGTGTGAGGGAGTTATTGTTAATGTTCCGGTGTATGCCTATGAGGCCTACACTGAACAGTGGCAGTTATTACAAAAGAAAAAAGGTGGGGAATAAAATGACTTTCCTGAAAAGATATGGCTTTCTAATTTATCCTCTAATGTACTGGTCTGTTTATCTCACTTTGAGGTATCTGCTAACTAAATCTCCAGATCAAAGTACAGAGGAGTTTCATACCACTTTGCGTCGTGAGCTGGTTTTTATTATATGTAGCCTTGGTGTGTATTATTTCTTGTGTGTGTCGGTAACGAGTTATTATGAGGTTCTTCGTCTCGGTATCTTATCAACACTGATTATTCATAGTGCATTGCTCATTATCACGCTTCTGGTATCACTCTGGAACGGAAAGATTGTTATGGGTGAGGTGATATTTGCACAGTTGATGGCGGCAAGAATAATTCTTTTCTTTATGCCGTTTACTTTATTTTATTATCGGGAAAGATAAATATCGAGCATCTTGACTTTCCCCCTCAAAAAAATATGAAAATCTATTTTTGTTCCTCAAGAAGGAGTTAACCTGTGAGTCTGAACCCTATTGAGTCGGTAGCCAAAGCAGTTAATACATTACTCACAGCGCTGAAGCTACCTGATGAATCTGCAAAAGCAAATGATGTTCTGGCCAGTATGGATTTCCCTCAATTCAGTCGCGTTCTGCCATATAAGGATTACGACAGTGAAACAGGGTTGTTTATTAACCAGAAGACAGTCGGTTTTATTCTGGAAGCCAGGCCTCTACCAGGCGCCAATGAACATATTGTAGGTTCGCTTGAGAACCTGCTGAGAACGAAATTACCGCGTAATGTTCCGGTCACCATTAATCTGGTTTCCAGCAAGCTGGTTGGCGATGATATCGAATATGGCCTCCGTGAGTTCAGCTGGAGTGGTCCTCAGGCAGAAAAGTTTAACGCCATTACGCGAGCCTATTATGTGCGTGCAGCAGAGAAGCATTTTGCGCTGCCACCGGGAATGGATTTACCGCTGACGCTCAGAAACTACCGTGTATTTATCTCCTGCAGCATGCCGCGTAAGAAAAATTCGAATGCGCAAATCATCGAGCTTCAGAACCAGGTCAAGATAATCCGGGCCTCACTGCTTGGCGCGCAAATACCGACTAAGGCACTGGATGAGAAGGGCCTTGTGGAAATGGTCAGTGAACTGATTAATCCAAATCCAGGTGAGATGTACCGGAGGCCTAAAAAGCTGGATCCTTACCAGGAGCTGAATTACCAGTGTGTTGATGACAGCTTTGATATGGAAGTGATGGCGAATCATCTCAACATTGGCCTGCTGGACAAAAATGGGGTGGAACGTCATACCCGGGTGCTCAACTATCATCTTGCACGCGACCCGGAAATTGCGTTTTTGTGGACCAGTGCAGACAACTACGCCAACCTGCTGAACCCGGAATTGTCTATTTCCTGTCCCTTTGTCATTACGCTTACCCTGATGGTGGAAGACCAGGTTAAATCACAGAACGAAGCGAACCTGAAGTTTCTCGACCTGGAGAAAAAGAGCAAAACGTCATACGCGAAGTATTTCCCCTCAGTTGAGAAAGAAGTTAAGGAGTGGGGGGATATTCGCCAGCGACTGTCTTCCAATTCCTCTTCACTGGTGTCCTATTTTTTCAACGTTACGGCGTATACCGAAGACGATCCGGAAGCGGCACTGGCCACTGAACAGGAAATACTGAACAGTTTCCGTAAGGGGGGCTTTGAACTCATCGCCGCTCGCTATCAGCAGATGCGTAATTTCCTGTCGATTCTGCCTTTTAAGGCGGGAGAGGGGATATTTAAGGAACTGCAGGCGGCGGGGGTAGTTCGCCGTGCTGAAAGCTTTAATGTGGCAAACCTGATGCCGGTGGTGGCCGCGAGGGCCCCCTCGCCGTCGGCGCCACGGTGTACAACTCGTGCGCCAGCTGCCACGCCGGCAACGGCTCGGGCGGCGTGGGCTACGCGCTGAACAACGGCGAGGTCCACAAGAGCTGCCCGAAC
>DAINBV010000134.1:0-2130 GCA_036732725.1 Geobacteraceae bacterium
GGTGCACATCTGAGCGCCTGAAGGCTCTGGCCATCCAGCATCTTTACCAGCTGGATCTGGCGCTTTCTCCCCCGGACTAGTCACAGACGACACAACAGTCTTCTTGTTTACGGGCCCCTCACTGGGGCTTTTCGTGCTGGTTTTTTTCGGCCACTCTGCTCATTTTTCAACCTTCACTCCGTTCTCCTTCCGGTCACCATGACGTTCTGCTTGTCGTTATGGCCCCCAGTGGCCACTGTCTCTTTTTTTTACACAGAAATCCGCAAACGAATAAGTGAAGTAACCCGGAAACGAATAAAAGACATTCCGCAAAACAGTCTTACTTCACCGTTTTTATCTCTCTGTTCATTTCATTCCAGAGTAGATCTTTGTCTGCAGTCACTCTGTGGATAACGAAAAATGCCTTCGCATGCAGCGGCCTCACGGCCTCGCGCTCAGAACAAAATCAAAAGTACCTCCCGTCGCAAGCGCCGGGCCCCTTTCTGGCCAGAACCCGGCACCGCATACATACCTAACCCCTGCTAAACCGACGCCGCCCCGGCCCAAAGGGCCGGAACACCCTCGCTTTAAGAGGGATGTTGTAACTAGAAATCAGAGCCGCTGCAGTTTGAGTCGCGGTAAGCTCACTGTACACGCTCGTAAGCGCCTCACGGCGCTAACGCGGAGATACAGCCCGTCAGCGGCCTGTGGCCTCGACGTGCTCACTCCGACCGCGCACATCACAATCAGGCGTGGCGGTTAACGGATATGGCTTTGCAGGGTAAGGGATGGGACAGGCAGAACCTTTCAAACCGCAGCGGCTTACGCCGGTCACGGCGCCCATCAACATTCTCGCCCTGTCTGGCCTCAGCTGGCGCCTCCATGCCGCGATGCGGCATCGGTGAGTTCTGCAGGACTGCATGCCCATTTTTTGTTGTCAAAAATCGTTTCGGGAATATGCTTTCAGAAACAGATAAGCGAGGCGATAAAATGGACACGTTGCTTTTACCCGGCCAGAATCCCCGTGCCTGGGCGGAAACCATGATCAACCTGGAGGCCCGGAAGCTGGTGAATACGGCCAACACGGTGGCGGCCATGCACCTTCAGGATGGTTTTATCCGGATTCAATTTGTGGATGAGATCAGAGCATTCATCATGACCCAGTTTGAAGCCGCGCGCCGGGCAAAAACGGATGATGACTGTATGGCCTGTCTGCGGGCCTTACGGGCTGAAAATGCCAGCCTGCTGGAGCAGTCCCGATCGCTCAAAACCGGCTATGCAAAACTCTATGCCGAGGTGAAGGTTGTCCGGGACGAGAACAAAATTGTGGGCTACATCATTTCTGCGGTCGACGTCGTGGTGGCCGGTGCGGCCATTTTTGGTGGGATCGTCATGATGTCTTCGATGACGCCGGTGGGCGTGGTGGCCGGCGCGGTGATTGTCGTAAATGGATTCAATACGATTTCACGGGAAGCCGCGCACAACTTCCTCGGAGATAAGCAGACGGAAGGTATTTTCGCTGACGGCTCGATGGAGATCGCTGAATTTCTGGGATTCAGCCGGCAGCAGGGTCTGGGAACCTATAAGACGGTCACACTTTTCAGTGAAGTCTACGGTGCGTATGGCCTGAGGCTGAAACCCGAAGCACAACGGCTGTGGTACTGGACCAGGCCCGATTTTTTCAGGAAAGTATCCAGCACGCCACGTCCCGCGATGGCGCTTAAAATTGCGGGATGGGGGGTTAAAGCCAAAGTGGCGCTTGATTTGCTGACTATTGAGCCTTCCGGGAAATAGTTTTCTGCAGGCGGAAAGCTTTCCAGCCCAGCGCAGGTGGAAAGGTCACCCAGGCAATGATAAGGACAACAAGGGAGCTCATGCCCCCGGAAAGAATGTGTGTCCTGCTGCCGGCGATGAGGGTGACCAGCATAACCAGAACCAGCGCGACCGTGATCCATGCCGACACCCGGAAGCGCCGTGAGAGCGCTTCGATGAGATGCTGCATGGTGCCTCCGCCTGCTGCAAGTCGGCCCTGTAAGTTATCCACTTCGCTCTTGCTGAAACCTGCCTCAAGCAGGTCTTTCTCACTGATAGCCATTACGTCCTCCCTAATCAGGCGAAAGTATACTGTATCAGAACAATAATCCCCAGGTG
>DAINBV010000134.1:2140-5349 GCA_036732725.1 Geobacteraceae bacterium
AGCATAGTAAAAGAAATTACGCGGCATGAAACGCTGGCGGCCTTCCGGACAGATTTCCCTGCAGAAAGAAACCACCACCAGGGGGAATACCAGAGTAGGCAGCGTGGCCAGTAATAATGTTTCTGCGGGCAGGTTCGGGATATGCGACAACCCGTTTAAACAAATCAGTGACAGCACGACGCCAGCGACCGCCATTCGCTTCCCTCCGGGCATGCCACTGCCTGATAAGGTTGCCATACTGATGGCCAGCGTAATTCCTGCCAGCCCGTAGCTTTCCGGCTCCAGTGGCCAAATCATTAGGGCCAGGATCAGATATCCCGCAAGCATTCCTTTCCGGCCGTGCCGGTACTGCAGGGCAAGCAGCTGCGTGACGCCGGCAAATACGAACAGAATGTTCAGGGCCCACCAGGGCTGGTGATGCAGGAAGGCCAGGCTGAACACCGGCTGCGTAATGATTGCCCAGATCCACAACCGATTGGCTCTCTTCTGAAGTCGTTCCGGGGTGCGCTGTACGTTCATCGCCCATATAAGCGTGAACAGGGGGAAGGCCATCCGGCCAAGCGCATACATCATCGGCCAGGCTGGCGACAGAAACACCGTATTGGTGTGGTCGATAATCATGGCCAGAAGTGCGAGGAGCTTGACCATATCGAGAGCAGCGGGACTGAGCTGGCACGCGTTCCGGATACTGGGAAGAACGTTGGGTACTGAATGATTCATGCTGTATATTCCCCTGGCGACACGCGGTTAACAGCCAGCCCTGAACATAATGCCAGAATGCCCTGCCAGTTTGCGATGTGACCCTGACCTTTAGTTTCTCCAGAATCTTGCGCACCGCAAATTCTGATTTATCACGCAGCACGCGCATTGCACCTGCCACATCCTTATTCTGAATACAGATATTTAAAATATGAAAATCGTTCATAACACTCCCTTCCTTACTACATATATCGGCAAATATATTGATATATTTAGTTTAAGGAGTGCAATTGCTTATTATTTTACCATATTTTGCATGGAAAGATTTTTATAATTATAAAACATGCTGCTGCAAAATAACTTAATATACATCTCAACCTAAAACCGATTATTCCTGGCTGATATCCGAAGATTGAGCAGGATGAAGCTTTGCATAATCTTCTCGAAGCGATTTTGCCGCGGGTTTCCAGGCTTTCGCCCACTCATCATCCATTCTTCCTACACCAACAATCTTCAGTGCGACAGCATAGGGGGTGCGCCCTTGCTGTTTTGAAAGCCACAGGATGTGATCATCAATTCTGTCATCAGGTATATCGTCGATAATGGAATGGATAACATCGAGATCCTCTGGCAGCCACGGCTTTCCAGTACGGGGAAACACCAGGTCCGGTTCGCGCGGTTTCTTTACCTTCTCGTTTTTAGCGATCTGTCTGGCTTCTTTCTCCGCAGAAATGAGCCGTAGTCGCTCCTTAAGCCCACCCAGTGTGGCAACCGTTTTAATTAAATTTTCTCGCTGTTCGCGAGTAATGCTTTGCTCATCGCAGATCAGGTCGTTCAGGGTATCGATGAGTGTATCTACCCGATTTTCTGTTAATTTCATTTCCAGTTCTCGCTTAAGGCTACAACTCAGCATTCTATTAGATATCTATTTGATTTCGCATCCCTGTTGATCTCATAAATGCAGTCCATAGTCTCGATCACTGAGCATGGAAGCCTGATGCTAAAATGATATACTGATGTAAGAACAAATCTTACATAATGAAACGGAGGGGTTATGGCCCGTACGATGACGGTGGACGTGGGTGATGAGCTGCGCGAATTTATCGATTCCCTGGTTAAGGCTGGTGATTACCGTACCCAGAGCGAGGTCATGCGAGATGCGCTGCGTCTTCTGCGAGAGAAGCAGGCTGAATCCCGCCTTCAGGAACTGCGCGATCTGCTGGCCGAAGGCATCAGCAGCGGCGAGGCGAAACCATGGAACAAGGATGCATTCCTGAATAATGTCAGGGCCAGGGTGGCAAATGAAAGAGATTGAGCTGACACCCAAAGCAGAAGAAGATCTGGAAGCAATCTGGGGCTACAGCTTCCGACAGTTCGGGATTGTTCAGGCGGATGCGTATATCAGCCGTATAGCAGCGGTTTTTAACGTGCTGGCCATGCATGACATCGGCACGCATCGCGCTGAGCTGGGAGACAATATCTGCTCGTTGCCGGTGGAACAGCACATGATCTATTTTGTGCCATCGCATTCGGTGGTTACGGTCATACGTATTCTCAGCCAGTCTCAGGATACGGCACGGCATGAACCCTGGATATAATCGGGCAAGAAACTTTAAATACATAAAAATCAATTACTTAGTTCGTGTAATCTATCTTATGTTAAATTTAGTCCGTCGTTCATTTAGTTCATAACAGGCCGCAGACTACGATTAATCATACACAGATATAATCTTTCATTTGGTTTAAAAAAAACGCTCCCGATCGGGAGCGTAAGCCAGTGACTTCGGCGTCAAATGAGGGTCTGACAAGTGGAGCTGCGGGTTAATTCTGGGTGATCTGGCTGCGATGCTTTTCAGCCTGCTGCTGATGAATAACGGAAGATTGACCATTATTCGCCTTCTCATGCACAACAGCGGCTTTCTCATGCTCGTTCATTTCGGAAAATGATTTTGCTGTTTCGTTAGAAGCTGCTGGCTTGGATTTCATCATTTTTTTATGCATTTCAGCCATGTCCTGATGGGCAGCAGAATTGCCGTTTTGCATCATTTCATGGGACATTGCGGCCTGATCGTGACCGCTCATATCCATCATTTTCATGCTCTCCCCCTGAACTGCACTTTTTTCAGCGGATGATTGCATCTGATGGGCAGGCGCCTGGGCATTATTTACCTGGTCATGCATGTTCATTGTCTCTGCAGCCCAGGCAGATGAAGCGACAGCCATCATAGCAATAAAGGATACAAGGATCTTTTTCATGGTTGGGTCTCCGGTGTTTTCATACCCGAACAATCAATGCTTATAACAGAGAAAGCATTTGATCTCAGGGCTGGTTGATCATCACGCCAGGAACCGGGCGATTGAATTATCACGCTGTCCTGATTTATGGCTGATTATAAAAAACCGCCTCTGTTTATCGCGTGACTGAACGATGACATTTTTGTCACCTTCCGGGTTTCTCCTGAATCACGGTATTAATCCTTTAACAGGCGCACTTTGAACACAATTTCCCG
>DAINBV010000135.1:0-4894 GCA_036732725.1 Geobacteraceae bacterium
TCCTCACGCATCAGGTAGGCACCTTCGGCAAAGATGGTGCGACCGGAACCCTGCCAGAACGGGTCCTCTTTGGTTCCCATCGGAATCAGGGTATTAGAGACGTTGTCGAAATCCGGCAGCGTCAGGCACTCTTTCCACAAATCCCAGGCTGCACAGCGCGAATCCAGCGGGTTGAGAATTTTATCAATAGACGGGTCGTAATAACTTTTGACGAACTCACAGGAGCGGTCGTAGATGATGGCCATATCCCCACGGGCACGGACATAATTTAACAGTCGTCGGATAACTTCTGATTTACCGGAACCAACAGTACCATGAAGACAGAAATTCTGAATTTCGGAGTTTAGTAAAATAGGCAGGTCACCGATTTTAATATCAGAGGCCATACCATCCCGCTTCATCTTTCTGGCTACTTCTTTTGGCTTTTCTGATAGCTGACGGCCTCCCGTCACTTCATCTTCACTTTGTTGTTTCCCCTGATGACCTAATACCCAGCTGGCGACAAAGAAAGCAACAATACAAATAATCAGGGAAACTGTTCCGGCAAAGACAAACCCGGTCCACAACTGCTCCCCACACCAGATAGTGTATTTATCCTTGAGTATTTGCTCCGACGTATACTGCAACTGTTGTCCATAATAATTAATGGTATATACGGGCTGAGACCGGATGATATCTCTCATCGGTCCAAGCGTTGTACACCACCAGTATACGGCACCGTTAACAAAGGTTTGCCAACTCAGGCGATACATTAATATCAGCCCGCAAAGCACCCAAAAAAAGAGGAACAGTACATATAGAATAATATTGGCAATCTGACCAAACATACGAAAACGCATGCTCGCTATTTGACCGCCCTGTGTCATATCTTTGGCGTTAAAACTCATGGCAATAATCCATCAATTAACCACTGAAAAGAATTCCGGCCGCAGCCGGCAACGCCTCACAGGCACACAAAATATTTGCGTGCCTGTGAGGCGTTATCTGAATTTACTGAAGCACCGGCATTACCGGATAGAGACGCAACTTTAATCCAACAGAGAAATCATCTGGAAAATTGGATTGAACACATTACAGAATATTAGAAATAGATTTCGCAAGTTGGTCTTCAAGAACTGGCTGAGCTTCCGGGAATTTTAGATTAACTTTATTGGCATTCGAGACAATACGGGTCTGGTATTTATGCTGATTACCTGTTTCTGAACTGGTCTGTACCTTCGCTCCGGACGTCCCCTGGCGCAATACGGCAACGTTATCTGTCTGAACCTTTGTCGAGGTTCTTTCTGCGATCTGGACATCAGTAACCATCGTATAGTTAACATCTTCCACCATCGCGTCTGCCGCCATTCCAACCAGTCCAGCTGCCAGCCCTACTCCTAATGTAGCCCCTGCTGAATTTGAGTTATAAGCTGTTATACCAGCACCCAGAGCAGCAGCTGTCGCAGCCCCTTCATATCCCTTACTTAACCACCCCTGTGACTCTCGCAAATCCATCTTATCTGCTTTCAGTACATTAGCCTGTATCCAGTACCCAGCAGTATCCGGATTAGTCACCACCTGGTAACCTTTTGCTGTCACTGCGCTGGCAATCTTAGCCTGCAGTCCGCTCATATCTTTATCTGAAGTATTTTTTATTTGCAGAAATACCGTGTGATTATTAGAGGGTTCTAACCAGATAGTCTCACTCATTTGAGTTTTGACATCGAGGTTTCGTTTTTTAATTGCAGTACCCATCGCACCACAACCAGACAACACCAACACTGAACTTATGACAATAATAGCCATAGAATTATTTCTTTTCATCTTTCACCTTCAGATATAAACAGCATCATTTTAAATGCAATGTAAATTAACTATTGATACATATGATAAACAACGACACATCAAACAAAGGGAGAGTTAAGGCGTTAATTATCTGCATCAACGCCCTTTAATCTAAAAAATCCCAATCAATAGTATTAACTTAACTTCAAGAAAAACTTAGCTATTAAGCCTATTGCTTTTAAATGTACTTATTGCGGATGTAAGCAATGATAGTTGATATCGCCCAAAGTCTAAATGCATTACCACACCACAACAAATAGTTGTTAAAATAATCATGAATGCAAAAGGTAATGGTGAGTTATAATACACACGATTGAATAAGGCAAGCAGAACGATCACAACCATATATGTAATCGTGTATACCATAATTTTTTTACCAAAGAATCGATATAAAAATGAATTAAGTCTAAAGGTTCTTGGCACTGACAAAAACAGCGAACGCGCACTAGCGACGCCAAGCATAATTATGAACCCAACACCGCATGGAAAAATCATCGCGCTAAATATATATCTGCTTGAAAAAAAACCACTTTCGACACTAATTACAGAACAAAGTGCATTCCAAGCAACTATAACCAGTCCAGGCCATAAACATGTCCAAAAGGAAGGTATGTCCACTTCCCCTTGTGAAAGTATATGTTTTAACTCTTCCACCTCTTCAAAAATGACTTTATTGTTAATCATCATTCTCATTTCTTCCCATCAAGATAATCCTTTTGAAGTTTAGTAGCCCTTTCCTCAAGCTCTTTGGAAGAGGCTGCTCCCGGCATATTACTTACCTTTCCCTTCTTCTCATTATATGTATTATGGAAGTTATTTCCCTCTGTTTTATGGTTGTTTTCCAGATCTGCATGCTGTTTTTTAACGTCATTTTCTTGGTTGATTATTTCCTGCCGAGTATTTTGGTGAGCCTGTCTGTTCTCCGAAACCAACGTACCCACGCTCTTACCAACATCCTGTTTAATGCCTGCATGTGCGGTCATATTGTCAATACTTCCGGAATGCTGACCATAGTCAGAAGCAACGTCTTCTCTGCCTCCACTGGTTGAAACACCGCCCATATTATTTCCGACCGTTCCTCTGGCTTCCTGGTATGCCCCATCAATTTTCGGCTCTACCTGAGATTTTACAAAGTCTCTGGCCAGGGCCTCTCGTTGTGCGGCAATTTCAGGTGAACTGGTATCCGTCAGAATAGCCTCTGCATTCTGCGGCGCCTGTCTCTGGACAAAATTAGCAAACTGTTGAGTTAGGTTTTCGTTCATCTGTCCGCTCATGCTCTCAGTACGTGAAGCCATTTCACTATATTCATGACTGCGGGTCTTACTGGTTGTATACTGGTCATAGCTGTTTTTCGCGCTGGACAACGATGCTGCAAACTGGTCAACACGGGAAGATGCATTATTATCAGTAACATTTCCAGAAGTTGTAGTTTTGTGGCTAGTAAAGTAATCAGAAGCTTCTCTGAAGTCTTTGGCTGCCTGACTGCTAGTATCGTGTCTACTGTCATGTGACTCCCGCCCTGAAGAACTGACATTATCAGTATCGCCCGAGCTATGGGTCCACCCGGCACTCCCTTTTACACCCGCTTCCGCAGATAGCCCAGTTCCCCACTTGCCTAATTTACCGAATAGTTGATCTCCTGAGCTCCACTTACCAGATGCATGAATATCCGCAGCTTGAGAACTTTTAGTCGAATCATCCATTAATTGTTGGAACGACTCCTCATTGCTGATGTTATTTGCTTTAGCATTAGCAACAACAGCATTCCACATTTTGCTTCTGGCCATCGTATCCTGAGAGGATTCAGTACTGTCTGCCCCCGTCGTCATTGAGGAACTGGTCCCCATATTGGTACCGAACTGCTTCAGGGTATTCCAGGCGCTCGTTACGCTCTGGTTATAACCATGCAGGGCGCTTTCAGCCTGTACTTCTGATTCTCTGGCCATCTGCTGCTGTGCGCTGGCAATTTGACGTCCGACGTTGATATCTACCGGCAGTTTCGACATGGCGCCACTGGTATCCCAGACCATTGAACCATCCCGTGTCTGGGTTCCCATACCACCGTTAGAGAGCTGCCGGGTCATCTGGCCAAATGCAGTGGTGCTGTTAGTATTCCAGCTGTTCCCGCTGACATTATCAGTCTGCATATTGGCGTAAGAGTAATTCCCGTCTACAACACCGGAAGCCGCCTGAGAGGTGGCACTGAGGCCAGAGGAAGCAAAATGGCTGTAGATATTTGAGAAACCTGCCCCCACGCTTTTTATCATCATCCAGGCCAGGCCAGGAATCATCAGCGAGATGTAACCTGCGGTCGTGGCAATATCAGAGTCACGCAACTGTACCTGTGACATTTCAGATAACACCACCGGCGTGGCATTTTTGGCAGCATAGAACGCCATGGCACTGTTCAGGATGGCGTATAAAATCGGCCAACACTGCAGCCACATCAGGGCGACAACATACCCCTTCAGCACCTGCATGGTCAGCATGTTGAACATGGCCGCCATCACAATAATCGGGAACATGCCAATCATCATCCCGAGAATAACGGTCTGCATCATCGGCAACGTTCTCAGTGCCTGCTGCCCCATTGATGCCTGCGCCAGACGCTGTTTTTCCAGTGATGATGTGGTGGCAATATTGATCAGGCTCGCCGAATCTGCACTGCGGGCTGCATAACTCTGTATCCCACTTCTCAGGGCATTGATGGTGACATTCTGACGGATAATCTGGCTGGCAGACTGGCTGTTGTGATAGAACGTCTGGTAACTGTCGCCCAGTAAACTGGACATCAGCACATCCGGGTTCGGACGGCCACCAAAAATCTGGCGGACATAATAGTTCCAGGTTTTTCCACCCGTCTGGGTATCCAGCGCCAGCGCTGACTTCAGATCGACTGACGCTTCAAGACAGGTTTTAAACTGGTTGTTTTTGTCAAATATGCCTCTTAACGGGCTGGGGTTAGAAAAAATCAGCGTATAGGGATCTGTTGAATGCATCAGGTCTTCGAACGAATATTTGTGATTCAGCAGCATATCGCCAATAACGCAGTTCTGAACGTAATCGGAGA
>DAINBV010000136.1:0-4842 GCA_036732725.1 Geobacteraceae bacterium
CACAACACGGTAACAAACCACCTTCACGTCATGAGGCAAAAAGCCTCAAGCGCCACGTCGATTATACCGGGACGGTGCTATTTCTTACCAGGTATATCCACGCTTTATGCTGCTTAGCGCTTTAAATATCTAATGTATACCCATGCCGCAATCAAGACGCCCGTGCCCAGCGCAAGATTAGGTAAAATCACATCGTTTGCACTTGCATATATGGTATTAGGATCATGTTGCCCCCAGAATGCCAGCTTGTACCCGATGCCCCAGACAAAGAATATAATCCCGGCAATCAGAACGCCGAATTCTATAACGCCGAGCAGGATTCCATCTAACCAGTCAGGCGGATCACGCCATGTGATGACCGCAGCTATTAGTGTGCAGATGATTTGGCCTGCATAATAACCAGGGGAACCATACCATTCCGGAGCAACATGCTTCACGATCAACCAGAACAGCACGTTCATTAAGATAACGAGCAACCAGTACCTCATAGTTCTGCTTTCCTTGTATTTGGCCATCTGAGTTGTCAGACAGCATTGTACTTATTCATCGGGCGGACTTGCCATTGAAATACTCCGGACGCGCAGCCAGTTCACGCTCGATTAACTCGTCGGCAAACAAAGGGGCAACACGATGAATACGAGCCTGCATGTTGCGCCTTCTCACCGCAGCTTTCCGTTCATCGCTCCAGCGTTGGATCTGTTTCTGGCCGAGAAAATCCACGCATACAGCGTAACCTGAGCCAGCCACCCAGCGTGACATCACCTCTTCAGGTGCCGCCTGCCCTGCCTCCACGACAACGGAAATCAGTTCCCGTGGACCCGGGCAGGGCCTGTGCGGCAGTTTCCAGCGCAGAGAATAGCGCCACTTCATACACCACTCCGATCAGCCAGCTTATTTGGCACCTGCCAGCGTTCAGCAACACGAATATGTTCAGGTGTTTCCCGGACAATTAACGGAATTTCGTACATCACTGCATACAGCGGCTCACCGCTGATGCGAAGCCAGTCCAGTTCCTTCAGCGATGTGAATCGCGACTGCCAGCGCCAGAACGGTGCTGCAAGCTCTGCCGCGTCAAACTCGTCGCTCCACCGGGTGTACCAGGTGCAGACGGTTTCCGGTGACTGAAAATTCAGTTCTGTGACAGCCTGTCCCAGCAGGTTCTGACGCAGTAACCAGGACTGCTCGACCTGACGGGCTTCACGGCGCATTTTTCGGGTGAAGGCAAAGTCCTGACGTTTTAGCCTGCGTACTGTTCGGGTATGAAGGACTTCCGGAAAAAGTTCAGCCTGCACATCCATTGTCAGCGGCAGCGGACAGTATTCCCCGTGGCTGGAGATAAGCATATCCAGCGCCTCTTCCACCTGTTTCAGGCTGGAAAGGCGGTCTTTTGGATCACGGTGAAGGCCAGGAATACGGCGGGCAACGTCACTGTTAATCCGGCTACAGCCTGTCAGCAGGCGCAGGAATGTCCGGACGTGTGGCATCGATGGCAGACGTGCGCCGCGCTGGCGAGCCTCTTCCACCGTCATGATGGCCTGCAGCGCTGCCTGACGGGCTGGTTTCAGGGATACAAGAGCACTGGATGACGGGATCATTGTGCGCCCTCCTGTGACAGCGTGCTGATGATGCTGGCATACGAGTAGCCACCGGCGTCAAGACACTCGATGAGATCCAGAGTATGGGTGATGAGTTCAGGGTTGAATGCATCCATCACGCGAACGACAGAGAACGGCTGACCGTCACGGGTCACAAAGACCACTATCCAGCGAAGATTCAGCTCCCCCGGACTGCATACCGCCACATCAAAGTGACCATGAGAGGGGGTAAAACGGATCTGGACAGGAAAGAAGCCGCCAAATTCGCACCGGTATTCGGCATTCACGGACCAGCCGGACGGTGAGGTCAGATCGCGCATGACAGCGTGACTCAGCTCCCGGCGAAAGTCTTCACCGGCGGCGCGGTAGTCTTCCAGCTCATCAGAAGACATGGTTTTCAGGACATCCAGAGTCAGTAACGTTTTCATTTTCAGTCTCCTTATCGCCGCCCCGCAGGGCGGCGTCTCCGTTATCAGGCGGCGCAGGCCGGGTTGTTATGGTCGGTGACGTCGCCGGCATCAGCGTCGGTATCGTTCTGACTTGTTGCCAGACTGAGTTCAGACTTTGCGGCAGGCTGTTTCTGATTGTCAGCACTGGTCATCCATTCCGGAACCCAACGGATTTTTGAGAGGAAGTGCTCTGCATGTTCAGCGGCATCCTTTTTCTTCATCTTCGCGGCGTCCTGTGCTGCGCCAGCCAGTCCGGCCTGAGAGAGTGCCTGTACAATGTGTGGCAGCTTCATGTGCGAGAAAAGGTTATCAGCCGTCGGTTTCCACCAGTCACGAAGGTCAAACTGAATGGCGTTTTCCACCCCATCCAGCGAACTCTGGTGTTTACGACCAAATTCATCCTTGCCCTGTACACCATCTATGGAGCAGGCGGTGCAGAAAGCCATCAGTGCCATCAGGGTTGCGCCATCGAGCGTAAAGAAGGTGGTCATATCCTTTCGCCAGTTTTCCGGCAGCAGGGCTTCAAGACGTTCTTTTTCTGACTGGATGGCCTGAAACGCAACGCTGTTTTCACCGTCAGGTGCTTCACGGGTCAGCGCGTAATGCGACACACTCACGCTAATGCAGAACGGCTCTTTGACGGACGTTGTGGTATGGAAAACCGAGTTACACATTTTCCAGACCATCAGCGCGACGGCTTTCTGCGGCTGCTGCAACAGGGCCGCCTGAACCGCCAGTGTGCGTTCAGAAGAAAGGCGGGTCAGCAACGGGACACTGACGGCGTCCAGCGGATCGACTTTTTCAGGGGCCTGATCGGTGGATGCATCCTTCTCCTCCATTTTTTCATCGGCGCACAGCACCACACCGCGCTGTACTTTCACCTCCTGGCCAGTCCAGGAAACCACCACTCCGGCAGATTGCTTCATTTCATCCGTCCATGCCCGGTGTTTTGCCCGGTGCGCGATGGTCTGCTGTTCTTCCCAGACGGCTTCCAGAGCCCCGGCCACGACGTCATCATTCACGCCGGGGTTCTCGCCTTCATACTTAGCTTCCAGAGCTTCCAGCTCCGCAAGACGTTCTGATTCTGTCTCAGAATATTCAATCGGTGGAACAGACTGCAGACGCCAGATTTTAGTGTCCTTCCCGTAGTGAGAAATCGGGTCAAGACGACCATCACACCATGACCAGCCTTCCGCTTCGCGGAGGTGCTCCGCGATGTTCTGCAGTTTTTCCAGCAGGGCGGTATCGAGCGATGCACTTTTGACATAGCCGCCGTTTTCGCTGCTGAAGAGATCAACCCGGATTTCATCCGGACTGAATGCGGCCTCTCCCACAAAGCGGAATTTGTCGCCGTTTGTGGAAACCTCTTCTGAGGTAATGAGGTTACGGATCGAGGAAACTGATACTTCATTATTCCAGGACCGTTTGCGGGCGGATTCCAGCACTTCCACCTGGCGTTTCTGATCGCTTTCGAGCGCCAGTGCCTGGCAGTGTTCGGTGGTGATTTCATCCTTCGCCAGCGCCGCCAGAATTTCGGGAGCCAGTTCGGTCAGTTTCAACATGCGCTGAACATGACGCGTACCGAACCCCAGTAAATCGCCAATCTGCGCGGGGGTTTTCCCCTGCTCTGCCAGTGTGCGGAACCCGGCGATCTGTTCAGACGGATGCATTGCCATCTGCTGTTCGTTTTCTGCCATTGATGCCGCAACAGCCAGTTCATCAGGTACCTTTTTCACCATCACCTGATATCCGGCATCGATACGGTTTTCACTCTGCAGGAGCTGCAGCGCTTTCAGGCGACGACCACCGGCAGCCACACCACAGCGACCATCCGGGAGGTTATGCACGACCAGATTCTGCAACAGGCCAATGGCTTCAATGGAATCTGCCATTGAACAGACTTTCTCCGCCGGATAGGGAATGGTCCTGACGTTCAGGGGAGACTTCACCAGTGCCGTCACAGGGACATACTCGACCTGTGCGGCATCGAGAGCCACTTTAAGCGCCTCAGCTTCGGCAGACTTAAGCGTTTTTTTGCTGGTTTTCGGTGCAGTTTTTACCTTAGACTCTGTTGCAGACATAATTGATACCTCTTAGCTATTGATGAATGTCTGCCGGACAGCCCACCTGTCCGGCGTTCTTCTTACTGCTTACTTCGTTTTGCGTACTCCGTAGTCCCGGATGTAGCGGTTCATCATGTCCTCGCCGCCCGGTTCAAAATTCCAGACGCGCCAGATCATGCTGCCGTCATCCTGATGACGGACGACAAGGCGAAAATGGGTCCCCTGATCATCTTCAATCGCCACATTCTGATACTGCGCTGCGACAATCTGAGCCTGCTCGCGGGTAAACGTGCCATCCGGCAGGGATTCAAGCGGGGACAAAACGTTATGGTCCATGTGTTTCTCCTTTTCTGCCCCGCCTGAACGGGGCGTCTTCATCGTGGTTTAAAAGGGCGCGTCATCATCCATTGGTGGGAAATCATCCGGGAGTGGCTGAGGCGGTTGCTGAGACGGGGCGGCATCCTGACGGCCTTTCTTACCGCCCTTCGCTTTCGGGGATTTAGCTGCGGCCTGAGCAGATTGTGCCGGGGTGGCAGGATTCTGCGGCTGCGCGGCGCTCTCAGGCACTCCGGATTCACGGCGGCCGCCGAGCATCTGCAGGGTGCCGTTCTGCCCGACCAGCACCTCGGTGACGTAGCGCGTGACTCCGGCATCGTCCTGCCAGTTGCGGGTGCGCAGCTGGCCCTCGATGTAGACCTGTGCGCCTTTACGCAGGTATTCACCCGCCACTTCCGC
>DAINBV010000137.1:0-4823 GCA_036732725.1 Geobacteraceae bacterium
CCGCGCCTTCCGTATTGTAGAACCTTGATGAGTCTGCGCGATAGAACCGGTCAAACAAACGTTCCAGATTAGCGGGAACCTGGCCGGACATCGTATTCGTAATCATCACGTTCACACAGTCACTGTCACGCTCAAGGTGTATCGCTGTACAGGTGTTATCGGGAGAATACTTGATTGCATTGGAAAGCAGGTTACTGAAAGCACGTCGGAGCATATCGCTGTCTCCGGCAACAACGCCCTCTCCTTCAACCGTGATTGTCTTTCCTGTTTCGTCTGCCAGGGGCTCGAACAACTCACGTAATTCATTCAGTTCGGCTGCCAGATCCACATCATGTTTATCCAGCCGCAGCAGACCATGCTCTGAACGTGCCAGAAAAAGCATGTCACTGGTCATTCGTGACAACCTTTTCAGTTCTTCCAGGTTAGCGAATAAAATTTCGCGGTAATGCGAAACATCCCTTTCCTTAGCCAGTGCAAACTGCGTCTGCATCATCAGATTACTGACTGGTGTGCGCAGCTCATGCGCGATGTCAGACGAGAAATCTGACAGTTTCCGGAATGCCCCCTCCAGGCGATCAAACATATTATTGAACTCCTGCATGGTCTCAGAGATTTCCGGCGGAGCCAGATCGGGATTTAGACGCTGATCCAGGCTGTGTACAGTCATGGAGGAAGCCAGACTGGTCATTTCCCGTAACGGTTTCAGACCAATACGTGTGGTCAGCCAGCCCAGAAAAACAGAAATAAAGACCAGACCGATATTGAACCAGAACAGCCAGGTACTGAGTTTGTCCATAAACAGGGTGTGATACCCAGTATCCGTGGCAACCGTAATGATGACATGTTTGCTTTTACCCTGTTCCGGCGTCATGGCAACCCGCCGCGAGATACTGCGGTACACGGTGTTATTTTCTTCCGTCTGGATCATATAGTCGAGAATATCACCCGACTTATTAAGCAGGACCGCTGGAACAACAGAATTTTTGGCATAGAGTTCAACAATTTTTTCATTTTCCATGTTTTTTATAGAAATGAATAAACCATTGTGCCCTACCATCGCATCGTTTATTTTTTCTGATAATGACTTAATATCCGTTTTGTTCCGGAACGTCTCTGTTTTAAGAAACTCTTCGGTGAGCTGAAGTTTACCTGTCAGAAAATCGCGGTCCTGATTATCGAAATAGCCATTAAGGGTGCTAATCAGGATAAAACTTGATAACCACCATACCGTAAGCATCACCGCAGAAAAAATCAGGCTCAGGCGTGTGGTCAGGGAAATTTTGAACCTCACTCTTCTCTGATCTCCAGGACATATCCGGCACCGCGAACGGTATGGATCAGTTTTGGCTCAAAGTCATCATCAATTTTACTTCTCAGACGTCTCACGGCGACATCAATCACATTCGTATCACTGTCAAAATTCATGTTCCAGACCAGGGACGAGATAAGACTCCTGGGTAACACTTCTCCGGTGCGTTGCAGCAGCAACTCAAGCAGAACGTATTCTTTACCGGTGAGATGGATCTTCTTCCCCGAACGGATCACGGTCCGGCGCACCATATCAACGGTCATATCGGCGATGGTGCAGACTGTTGCGGCCTGCGAGCGTGCCCGGCGCAGTAGGGTTCTTACACGTGCAACCAGCTCCGTAAAATCAAAGGGCTTAATCAGGTAGTCATCTGCGCCAAGCTCCAGTCCTTTCACTTTGTCCCGCACGTTGTCCTTTGCGGTTAAAAACAGGACCGGTTCTTCGTGCCCGGACTCCCTCAGTGCGCTGATGATTTGCCACCCGTCGAGGAAAGGCAGCATCACGTCCAGTATTATCAAATCATACTGTCCCTTCGACGCGGCCCCGAGACCATCGCGGCCATTATTAAAGAGATCGGCCTGATAGCCTTCCTCAACCAGTCCCTGCTGCAGGTAACGACCTGTTTTTTGTTCGTCTTCAACGATTAAAATACGCTGCATGGTCAACTCGCTGATATGAAAGTAAAAATCTCACGCATGAGCTTTGGCTGTCCCCTAGCTGACCTGAGACGGAGCAAGCATTCCGAGCCACGCTACGGCGCCCAGAATGATAATCGCAACAACGAATTCTGTCAGGATGCTGTTTCGCATCAGGGCAACGCTGCGATCATAATTCCCTTCCCTGACCATAACTTCAAGCCGGGGACCCAGGTGAAACCGGTTTGCTGCAGCCAGAAGAAGCATCAGAACAAACAGAGCCGTCTTGGCAAGCAATATCCTCCCCCAGGAACTGTTGAATAAGGGAGTTAAGTTACCCTCAGCAATATACAGATAGTTGACCAGCGCACTCAGGATCAGGGCTACAACAATCACCGTTCCTGCCGTGGCAAATTTTGCCAGGGAGTCAGATATCACAATGACGCTCTGTGCATTATGCTCGTTTCTGCGCATCAGCAGGATAGCAAATGCAACCAGAGCACCTGTCCAGGCACCTGCAGCGCCGAGATGGGTCAGATCGCTCAGTAAATGGAGATAGTAATGCAGACCGTCATGCATAACGGCGTGTCCTCCCCAGGCAAGTGTAGCCAGCGCCACGCCCCCACTCATCGTCATCAGCAGGCAGGACAATACTCTCTTATTAGTGTAAAGGAACAAAGCACCGAGTGTGGTAAACAGGGCACAGAGCCTGACAATCCAGCTAATACCCACATCAGTTTCTTCTATCACCATCTCGATAACATGGATGGATAATTCTCTGAGGTCAGTTACTCCACTCATGGCATTAGATACCAGGAGCATATTAATGCCAGTAAGAATGATGCCTGTAACAACAGCAAAGGTTATAAACGACCTGAAATTAGTCAGGTTATAGGTTTCATGTCTGACACCGCTTATTCCATATATCTGAAAAAATGGCAATCCAAATATTACCATCAAATCCAGATAAAGAAGAAAACGAATAACAATCATAATCAGGTCGTTCATAATATTACTTCACTGTAAAGGTGTAATTACCGGTAATAGGGTGCGTATCTGAAGAAACCGCGCGCCAGTCAACACGATAAGTGCCAGCGGGTAAAGGCTCTCGCGGAATAATGACCATCGATTTAGGGTCAGCGCCTGGCGCCACTTTTGCCGCGACCGGCATCGGAGAATGTGATGACATGCCTTTCATACCCGTCATCGTTAATTTTGCACCTGAGAATTTCACGGTCAGATTTTCCGAGAAATTAAGCTGAATCTTTTCCGGGGCCGCTACGGCTGAATCAGCCTGTGGCACAGAGCTTTTTAATTCCGGATGGGCCATAGCAGAGAAAGCAACGCCCATAACGAGGCCACCTGTAAGAATGGCTTTATTTAAAATCGACATTTTATTTACCTGTTTAGTTGAGTGTTTTATATCAGTGCGTTAAAACCAGATTCTGGCTCCCGCCAGGAATACTACCTGATGGTCTTTCTCACCTTCTCTTTTCGCCATATCGGATGTTTTCCCGTAAAGTTGATTCCAGGAAACGCCTATATAGGGTGCAAACTCACGGCGTATTTCATAGCGCAGCCGGAGCCCCAGCTCTGTGTCAGTCAGTCCCCTGCCGCGACCCCGCGATTCATCATCCTGACTGTAGAAATTCACCTCATAGGATGGCTGGAGTATGAGCCGGTTAGTCAGTAAAACGTCGTATTCTCCTCCCAGACGAAGGGCTGCTTTTCCGCCATTACTGACAAAACCCGTAATTTCAGACTCAAAATTATAGAGTGCCAGCCCCTGAAAACCGACAGCAGCCCAGGTCCGGGCAGAAGCAGGTCTGAAATCCTGCCTGACACCCGCAACCAAATCCCACCATGGGCCAACCGCATGTCCCCAGAGTAACTGCGCTTCAGCCGCCTCCGTTTCCCCATTGCTTCGTTCACCTTCACTCTTTAGCCAAATCCGATCTGTGTCGCCTCCAATCCAGCTGTTAACACTCCAGCTGAAATTGTTGGTGTTATCCGACCGTTGCCATTCCAGTTGATCCAGCAGAACCAGATAATTAATCGCACTGTCGTGAATCGCATGCCCCTGTAAATTGCCGAATGCAGCCTTCCGGTCGGCATCGGTAACAGGCGGAATTGGCGTTCTGCTCTCAGTTACAATGGGCTCCATTGACGTCATCTCAGTGAAATTCTCATCTGCTGGCATCTGCATGGCAGACATGTCGTGCCCGGCGTGGGGATCTGCAGAGACGGAGCCCGCCGCAATAGAAAGCTGTGAGGTAAACAAACCGGCGACCAGAACAGGTATGGCCTTCAAATTTCTCTTCATTCGCATCATTCCTCCACCCGGACTTCACGAAACATTCCCATTTCCATGTGATAGAGCAAATGGCAGTGATACGCCCAGCGGCCAAGCGCATCTGCTGTCACTCTGTAACTGCGTTTTGTACCAGGGGGAACATCTATTGTGTGTTTACGAACCATGAAATTACCGTTTTCATCTTCCAGATCGCGTCGAGCCTGAACGTCAGCTCCGGCCGTCAGGTGATCCTGAGCGGCAGTGCTCAGGCGGCCAATGTCTTCTGGCAGGTCGGCAGCTCGGCCACCCTCGGGACGACCTCCACCTTCGCCGGGACCATCCTGGCTCAGGCATCGGTCTCACTCAAGACCGGCGCGACGCTGAACGGGAGAGCATTGGCGCGCGACGGGGCGGTGACGCTGGAGAGCAACATCGTCACTCCGTGATCGGCGTTCGAAACTACGCTGCGTGTGGCGGCGGCACCGGCCCCGACCGGCGGATCGCTGCCGCCGCCTGGTCCGCCCGGCACTCGCGCGGGTTTCCGAGGGGTGTCTCGAGGTCGCTCGACTTTCAGGGCAGGGCTGGT
>DAINBV010000138.1:0-4556 GCA_036732725.1 Geobacteraceae bacterium
TATTCAACCCGTTCAGCCTGAACGGGCGCTGTCAAGGGCTCCAGGGCCATGCCGCATTTCGGACAGGGTCCAGGTCCCACCTGCTCGATTTCCGGATGCATCGGACAGGTGAAGATGTTGCTTTTGAGATCGCTCTGACTGGCGATTGCAACCGTATGCTCTGGTTTAGTTTTGGCGGCTCCGATGAAGCTTTCCGGGGAATCTTTGAATTTATCGAGACAATGGGTACTGCAGAAGAGGTAGGTCGTGCCTTCGTGCAGCAGGGTGGCGGCTGGTGCAGCGCTGTCTACTTTCATGCCGCAGACCGGGTCAAGGACCTGTTGATTGTCGTGAATGGTGGGAAGCTCTTCACTAATAGTAGTCATTGAATTCTCCATGCCGATTTATATAAAGCACATCTTTTCATTCAAGGGCACATGGTGATAATTCGATAGTCGACTTTACAAGCGGGTCGTTAACGTCAAATTATTTCTTGGACAGTTTGCTAATCACTACGACCAGCAAGACCACCACCAGTACACCAACCACCGTCCAAATCCACATCCCGCCGCCCGCCCATCCGCCCATCCATCCGTCAGTATGATTCATCATAAAGATTCTCCTTTGGTTGTTCTGCCTACGATTTTCCCTGCAGGTAGTCGATCATCGGCTGGGTAATGAGCGGCACCACATCGCCGATCATGTGCGGCATGAGTCGGTCCATGACCTTGGGCATGAGATCCGGCATCTGCTCGCGCATGTATTCGGGCATCTCGATCCGCTCCTCGACCCTCCTGAGCATGGTCGCCAGCACCTTGGGCAGCATCAGCGGCAGCAGGCGTGGGAAGAACACCGGGAACATCGGCTTCATCAGGCTCAGCGCGCCGGGGACCTTGCCCAGGAGGCGTATCATGCGCCCCATGCCGAGCGGCATAGCGTCGATCAGCTCCGGCCACATCGTGCCCATCAGGTCGGCGAACCCCTGCGGGGTCAACAGCTTGATGAAGGCATCGAAGACCGCCCACTGCTTTCTGACCTCCGGGTTCGGATCGGGGAAGGTGTAGCCGAAGGTCGCCGCGGCGAAGTGCGCGAGGTCCTGGACCTCGATCGGCACGCCCTTCTTGTCCGCCGTCACCCGCAGCTGCACCTGGCAGCAGGGGCACAGGGAGAGGATCTTCTCCGCCCCGGCCGCGAGGGCCTCGTCGAGCTTCACCTTGCCGATGTCGGCAGCCACCGGCGGCTCCTTGAGCAGCGTGAGCACGCTGGCGCAGCAGTGTGCCTGCTCGCGGTTGTGGCTCATCTCCACGAGCTTCACGTTGGGGATGGCTTGGATCACGTCGCGCGGCGGCTCGTAGACCCCCGAGGCGCGGCCGATGTGGCAGGAGTCGTGCCAGGTGACGGTAACCGGCTTCTCGGGCTTGGGGAAGCGGAACTTCCTGGCCTGGATCTGCTCGGCGAGGATCTCACTGTAATGCCTGGCCTTGATCGGGTAGTCGATACCCAGCTTCTTCGCCCACTCGGGGTAGTACTGGCGCCACATCAGGTCGCACGCCGGGCAGGAGGCGATGACCGTATCCGCACCGGCCTGCTTCACCAGCTCGATGTTCCGCTTCATGATCTCGGCGAAGAGGTCCCAGCGGCCAGCGACGAGCATCGGCGTGCCGCAACAGCTCTCCTCCTTCCCGAGGTGCACGAAGTCCACGCCCGCCTTGTCCAGCAGGCGCACCGAGGCCTGCCCGATGTCGTGCTCCACGTAGCTCGCCGTGCAGCCGGCGAAGTAGACGTTCTTGGCCTTGCCGCCCGGCGGGTGCGCGGCCTTCAGGTCTGCGGGGTACCAGTCCATGCGGTCCTTGCGGTAGCCGGCCCAGATGTTCCCCTCGGACTTGAGCGCCGCGGCCATCATCTCGAAGGGAGGGAAGGTCATGCGTTGCTCCTCGTTGATCAGCATGCCGCGCAGTTTCATCCACGAGGGCTCGATGGGCAGATTGGTGGAGCAGCGCGTGTCGCACATCTCGCAGGTGGTGCAGACCAGGAAGGTGTCCACCATCTGCTGGTCCCACTGCTCGCGCCCGGCCATATACTCGCGCAGCCAGTACCATTTGCCCCGAGGGCTCTGGCTCTCCCAGCCGCGGCCGTAGAACTGGTCGCACTCCGCCACGCAGTAGCCGCACTGGGAGCAGGTGTAGGCATACCAGGCCACATCGGCGGGGATGTCCCTGACCGACTGCGTCGGGCGCTCACCGATCTTGCTGATGACGTGGTTCCCCAGGGGCCGGATGAGCGGCTCGATGGCCGCTCCCAGGCTGAGGGCGCTGGCCATGAGCCCGCCCTGCATCACCTTGCCGGGATTGAGGATGTTGCTTGGATCCACCCGGGCTTTGAATGCCTTTAAGCGCCCCAGCCGCTCTCTGCCGAGGATCTGGCTGGCCTTACCGGCGAAGTAAAGCCCCGTGGCATAAGGCCTTCCGCCGTTTTTCTCCGCGATCTTCATGATGGTCAGCGACAAGGGAAAGATGAAGTTGTACGAGAGCTTCCGCTGGTCGCTGGGGATGAAGCCGAGGATGACCACTTCGGGATTGCCCCCGGCGCCTTCCCGAATGACCAGCCCCTCCTTGACGACGGGCTGGCTGACCTTGCGTTCCACTTCGGCCATCATATCCCCGAGAGAAGAGAGCGGGATGACCACCTCGGCGGGCACGAGGCTCGGGCCAAGCCGTTTGACAACCATGATCTCGAAACGGTTGTCCCACTCGTGGTGAGCGACCTTGTCCGAGAGGAGCTCCGCCTGACAGGTCTTGAACAGGTCAGGGAGGACGTCGTCGATACGCTGGCGGTCCTTCTCCCGGAAGGCAAGAGTCATGACGTAGGACGCCGGGAGGAGGACCCGCTCCCCGACGGCGTGACCGGCGTGCATCCGCAGAGGAGCGCGGTTTTTCATTTCCGCCATGCGCGGGTTGATGAAGCTGAGGGACCAGATCGGCAGCCCGTCCTTGACGATCCGCTCCACCAGGCGTTGCAGGTCATACGCGTCGGGGCAACCGATCGAGATCACGCCCAACCCTTCCTTGGGCATGACCTTGACCGTCACCTCACTGATGAGCCCAGTGGTGCCTTCGGCCTCGGACACGAGATCGAGATCCGATCCCGAGAATTCCCGTACCGCGCCGTCGGCCAGCACCCCCCGGGCACTGACCACGTTGTCCCGGAACCATCCCGACTCATAAGAGCCGAACCCCGCCCCTCCCTGGGCCAGCCATCCACCGACGGTGGCGGCGGGATAGCTGGAAGGGTAGAGCCGCAGCGTCAGATCCTTCTTGGCCAACTCCCGATCGAGCTTCTCCCAGCAGATGCCGGGCTGAACCCTGGCTGTCCGGGTCTTCGTGTCGATCTCCAGGAGCTTGCTCAGATGGAAGAAATCCACCACGAGGCCCCCCTTCACCGGCAGGACCCCCCCGTACCCCGAGGTCGCTCTGCCTCGGGGGGTTAGGGCTATGCGGTTTTCCTGCGCCCAGCGCACGAGGGCCACCAGCTCCTCTTCAGAGGCGGGCTGGACGACGGCGTCGGGGACAGTCGAGCCGACGAGCGGCTTGATCAGGCTGGGGATCTCCGCGATGTCGTGCCCGTAGAGCGTGCGCTCCATGCGGTCGAAGGAGACACGGGTTCTGAAAAGGCTTTCCAGGGATCTCTTATCAGCGGCTTGCAGAGCGGCCATTGTTGCTCCTCCTTAACTGTGCAGGCCTGGGCCTGAATACGTCGTAAGTAACAGGCCCACTTCGGTGTTTGCTGACTCAGGGGCCTATGTACCCGCGCGTTTGCGCAGGTGCTCCCTCAGATAGGCCCGGTCGCCCATCATGTGTAACATAGGACCGTGGACCGCCATTTCCACGATGCTAATAGATGCCACAGGCATATTGATGCGATCGCGGAAGCGCCCCACATCAATGCCTAACAGGAAACAAAGCATAATCCGGGTCGTGGCTTTATGAGAGACGACGAGGACATTTCCTGCACTGCAGGTTTGTTCAATCTCCTCAATAACAAGCGAACTGCGCCGGGCAATATCGATACCTCTTTCCCCTCCAGTTGGAGCATTCCACCCCGGATCGGCTAACCAGCGAACATAGGTATCATGAAACTCGCGATTCACCTCTTCAGGGGTTTTTCCTTCCCATTGACCATAAGCAATTTCCCTCAGCCCTTCTTTGAGTTGCATTCGTATTCCTGCCGCCTCGCAAAGAGGTTTAACCGTGGCTACGGCACGGCGTAGCGGGCTGGAAAAGACAGCGGCCCATGGAAGAGATTTATAAGCATCGGCAAAATCCTCTGCCATCTGATAACCTTCTGGGGTTAAATCCGGGTCAAGGGTACCGCAGTAACCGCCATTTTGGCTGGCAGTGGTCTCCCCATGTCGCAAAAAATAGATAATTAAACTCATAAGTTAGTCCTTCCCTTCGCTTTCATCGCGCGGGATCTGACCCAATCAGGTAACGACCTTTGCTTAACTTTCCCGCAAGTCCACATTGTTTTCCATCTCGGTCCTGTACTGGCCAAGGCGTGCAGCACTGTTGCACCTGGCT
>DAINBV010000139.1:0-4423 GCA_036732725.1 Geobacteraceae bacterium
AAAATGGATCGGTTCATTGCTTACACACCTGTCTCAAAAAGCGCAACCACTTCACTACTTTGTCACATTAAAAAGCAAATCCCCCTCAATCCCCCTTTACAAAGCGGGAGGTTTTATAAACTCCCCACGTTACCAAAGGTGGGCTAGCGGGGATCTTCTCACCACCACAACGCTCTCATCACCGCTTCCGGTTCCCGGTCGATCACCTGCAACACTGTCCGTACCAGACCTTTCAACCAAATTTCCGAACGTTCGGAAATGACTTAACCTACTGATTTATAACAAATCGACTCTCAGAAAATCCCATTTTTTATGCTGTGACGGTCACCGGACACCAGCAACAAAGCGCCGTCCTCCACACCCTACTCCGACAAACTATAGATATCAATGGGTTGCGACGTAAACCGGGCGTATTCCAGCCTACCCACGCAACAGCCATCACGACTAATAATGAAGGACAGAATTTCAACCTGTGATTCCCCAAAATTCCGGCCGGCAGGAATTTACTCATAACCTACCGATTTGTACAAGTTGTCACTCAAAACACCCTGTTTTTTTCAGACAACAATCACGGCCAGGCTCCCCTCTTATGCGATACGGGTCATCTTGTGTACGACTTTATCTGCGATCAAATTGCCGACCGCATTGACATAGCTTTTAAAATGCTCCGTGTTCATATGACATTCGAGACAGGCCAGACTCTCCCAGGTTTCGTAGAATACAAAAACCGCCGGATCATCGTTATCCTGATGCAGATTATACTCAATGCAACCATTTTCATTTCTGGTCGGTTCGATCAGCTTTAAAAGCTCATGTTTGACTTTTTCGACAACATCCGGTTTTGCTGTTACCCTGGCTACGACGGTTACCTTTGACATGGGGCTCCTCTTTCTCGATAGTTTTGACTGCTCAGCTTCTCGCCTCGTGCGCCTTTTTGCCATGCACCTTCTCATAGGCACGGCAGAAAGGGCAGACAGCCGTTTCGACCGACTTCACAATGGTAAAGGCAATTCCTTTTTGCTGGGCGCTGGCGTAGCGACAAAGCGGACATAATTCACAGATACGCGCCAACGAACGATCCAGGGGAGTCACGCCGCTCCGGCTCATGGCTGCATCCCTTTCCCGACGCTGAAAGCCTTCCCGAGCAGAGGACCAACCCCATGGTAACCTTTGTGGGCTGTGTCGTAGATCAGCGGCCTGATCTTCATGATATCCAGGTTGCCATCCTCAGCGAACACGTCGGCATCTCCCTTTACATCCATGATCTCACCGATAAACTGGGTGTGCAAACCGATCTCGATCACCTGCAGCAGACGGCACTCCAGCACGACCGGGAACTCGGCGGCATACGGGGCATCGACCAGGTCACTCTTGACCGGGGTAAGCCCGGTAACGGCAAACTTGTCCAGATCACGTCCCGAGGCGATGCCGACGTAATCCGCTTCCACCATCCTGTCCTCACACGCAATGCCGACCGTAAAGGCTTGGCGCTCGATAATACAGGCATGGGAATAGGTCGCCTTGCGGAGTGACACGGCCACGCACGGCGGCTGTGAACAGCAGATCCCTCCCCAGGCGGCATTCATCAGGTTCGGTTTGCCGGCCTGGTCGTAGGTACCGACCATCAGGACCGGTGTCGGAAATAGTAAGGTCTTTGCTCCAACAGATTTTTTCATGTTGCCTCCATGGTTTCTATGTTGTACGCCACCTGGTCAACAGGCAGGTGGGGTAATAAAATTGTTTGCTCCCTGAAAACGCAGAAATATATTCTTACGAACCAGGGTGTTCCGGGAACAAGAAAGGCCGCTGAACAGGTATTCTTCCCGGTGCAGCGGCCTTTTTGCCATCATCTGTTGCGATCAACCTTAATCCCGGGCGAGCAGTGTTTTCAGTTTCGCCAACTCATCGGGACAGCGGTTCTCCCCCTGATCCCCTTCCAGCAAGGTAACCAAGGAAGAGAGAAGCTTCCCGAATGAAAGCGGCACATTGGCCTTGTTATAATAGTAGGTCCCGTTGTTAAAGAGTACGTTGATGGCAACGCCGATATTAGGTGAGTCAATTTCGACCAAACCCTTGATCAGCTGATAAATTTCGGCTTCATACTTGCGCTGGGTGCCGTTATCCGGCTTTACCCTGTCGACCGCTGCCACCTTTTTTGCCGCGCTCTTTACCATGGCAAGGTTCACCCCGGTACGCTTCGGCGTACACCCGAGCAAACCATCGAATATCCTCATCATATCCTTGACAATATTCTCCCGGGCAATTTCAGGTGAAGCATCCTCCACCATCGGTGCAACTTTGATCATCTTGCGTACTGCCATCCTGTCGGCATTAGATTCTGCCGCCGGACGCCTCAGCGTATTGACACCCTGTTTTTCTTCCATTACCGCAGACTCCTGACGTGCTATTTAAATTCTCTTACTGTTCTATACTTTGTCGCTTAAAGAGTCAAATTGTCATCATGATACGTATCCTGATCAGTTCATCGATCGTTGGAAATATCGTGGTAGATAAAATGTGAGTGTTTGAGTTGAAAGCCGAGCAAAGGCATCCGTTTTGAGTGTTATTTCAGTACATGCCCTGCTAAAACCTTTTGTACCTCATAAACATTCACATCCGCATTGAATTTTTTCTCAATTGGTATTGTTTCACTGCCAATCCAAAGTTTCAATTCCGCATTAAGATTAAACTTTTCACCGGTCTGAACACTGAACTTCATAATATTGCAATAGGGAACAGATAAATATTCTATCTGCCTACCGGAAATTCCCTGAATCTCCACAAGAATCAATCTCTTGTTGGTGAACAGGAATGTATCCCTGAAAACAACAAATCCAGCTTCAATAATTTCGCCATCCGCAAGTAACTGACCGTACTCGGCATAATATTTCTTTGTTTCAGCCGATCCGCTATTTTTTGTATCTCCCGAAAACAGCCCCATTGATTACTCCCACTCCTGCAATGTTAGATTGAAATTCTCGACATTTGGCTACCCATCAAAGCGATCATAGTGGAAAAGAATGCTGCCAGGAGGATCGTAAGAATTACAATAACCACAATCCCAACCGTTACAACCCATTTATGAACACCCCCCTCTTCCTGAAGAGCGAAATTGATATTCTGTTGCGGTGTCACAGTTTTTATTTTTGCAATATCCTCTTTAATGTGCCGGTAGTAGAGATAATTTCCAATCATGCCGACAAGTATGTGCAGGATAATGTTCACTCCCGGTATGCAGAAAACAACGAACGTAACCAAAGCGTAAATGTACATTTTTCGATACAAAAACCAGAAAAAGGTAAAACCACAGCAAGACCAGTTCCAGGTAATGCAGAACGTTTCTCTCCCCGTTTGGGTGAATTTGGAGAACTGCTGCAGGTAGTAATGGGAATTGTTTCCTACATAGGTACGAATTTCATCTGAAGTAACCGTATCATTGTGTAGTTCAGTCGTAGTGGCATGTAACATGGAACCGCAGTAACGGCACTTTATGGCTCCATCAAGAACGGTTTCTTTACAGTAAGGACAGATCATACTGCGTGCCTCCAGACAGACATGAGTTCCATCATCAGGTAGCGATGGAAACGGATCCCATGTGATTATCGACGATCTTTTCTAATCATTATTCTTTTGGGAACCCGAATCCGGGCAATATCACTGGCAACATTAACATTATGCATATTGGAAATATTTGTTAGGAAATCAACAACATCATCCAGAACATGTGGTTTATCCTTGATTTTCCTCAGGGCACTGAGTAACCCCTCTTCCCAGCTTTCAAGCTTCCTGGTGTCCGGATCTTCAAATAGTATCAAATATTTAGTCCCATCCAATTTATCGATCGCCATCAGTATCTCGGAATGAGAAAAACCGAGGAATTTCATTACCAACGCCATGGAAAGAGGATGTACAGGTTTAATTCTGTCATTAAAGCAGCGACCGGCTGCTACGGCATTGAGATGCTTACTCAAACCACTGCCATTGTAAAAACTGTCTATATCAGCATAACCGCTTTTCAACAATCGAGACAAAATAATCTTCTGCAATGCAATCTGATAGTTAAGTATCTCTTTTGTAGACATTACTCCCCCAAATACAATTAACAAATTTTATGCGTTAGAGCAACGGGGACAAGACCCCATCGTCAATAGATGAAACCGAACAGCCAGAGTGGTATCCGCCTGGCATGTCCCGTCTCCATGTTGTCCAGCGCCAACCAGGCATTCTCCATCCCCTTGATCTGGTCTGCATCCTTGTTCTTACCCACGACCTCAAAGATGATAGAGTTATACTGTTCCAGAGATACTGGACCATTGCAGTAGTTTTATTGATGCCTCGTTGGCCAATGATGATTGAAAACCGGTTGGGCTGAGGTGGCCGGGGTTTGTGAGACAGCCTGAGGGGTAAAATAAGCAATGTACCG
>DAINBV010000140.1:0-4201 GCA_036732725.1 Geobacteraceae bacterium
CGATAGAAACCAGCTCCCCTTTTTTGAGCCTCCGGAAATCCTCGTGCCGGAAATATACCGTTTGTCCGATCTTCATATCATCCCCCCTGGTTGCTGTGATCTGTGGCCAGCATAGGCGACACAATAACAGACTGTCAACACAAAAAGTGCAATGATATCAATATATTATATACGCTACACCAGGCCATCGGGTACAGTACCCTCGTATGGTTTATTGATTTTGTCTAGTTATTAACTATTTACGGAATGGGGCGTTTTGTCAGACAACGAATTGACAAAAACGGGCGGCATGACATGAATTTTAAGGTGGGTAGCCATTAAAATAAGACCAATACTACTAATGTTGTAAAGTTTGATTTTTTCACTTTGACACTTAGGACAAATTTTTGAGGCCATATTCGCACTTTTACCAATTTGTTTAGAATCTGCTTCAGCACAGCTCGAGTGCATTGAACTATGCCGAAGCAGACTGGATCAAAATATTAGAACGGTATTACAAGTTTACACAAAAACTTATCGCCTTCAGCTCTGTTCTCAACCAACATTTCTTTTGCATACTTCAACTCAATAAAACCGCCTGTTTTGAAGTCATATTTAACGGCCGGCCCAACCGCAAAAACCTGGCCTTTGTTACCATCATTAGCTGCAGCGCCGGCACCGTGATCGTTGGTTACCTGCTTGTAGAAATAACCCTCGGCACCAAGTTTCCAGGGACCGATCTGGTAACCTGTTGCATAATCGATATGAAATTCTTGACCGGAGGTGTAGTCGGTAGCGTTATTTTTAGTGTTGAAGTCATACATAAATTTTGTCGTCAGCTCAATGCCATTGTCACTCAAATACGTCACAGCAGCGATTGGCTCGAAGGTCCAATAATTTCTACCTAAATTTATTATGTCGTTTTTATTGTACTCACCTACCGGGGCCGTAATATCCAAAGCTGTGGCTGCATGCAGGTTCTTATTGAAATGCCAAGCGAGTACCGGCCCAACGGTGATATCTCCAAGACCACTCTTGGTTTTAGCACCCATGGTTGTGTCTGCGCTCGCATTCATCAATGTAAGAATCCCATAAGCGCCAAGTTGTCCACCAAGGAACTCTTTATCCGACATATACAAAATACGGGAAGCATTTGCAGAAACTCTTGCGTGGAAATCAATTGGGACTCTGTCACCATTCTTGTCGTTCAAACGGTCTGAAGTGTAATGGGCCAGATAGTTGATATAGTAGAAACCTGGTGGCGGAAGAGCTGCCGCCAGGAAGCCTTCAGCCCCATTCGGATATGCGCCGCCCCCACCTTCAGTTGCCAACGCAGTGGAACACAGGGAACCAACAGAAATTGATAGCGCAACAAAGTAAAACATGATTGTTCTTAACGCTCTATTTGTATGAGTACTTTTCATGTTATTGCCCTCTCTTAGTAGGTATAACTGTTTATGTTTTAACGGACATCACGAACTAGCTATCTCGGCCCGGAAGCCTCCAAGAACCCGCGGCGCCTAAAAGGTCACCGCAGGCGGGAAGTTTCGTTCACCTAGAACTAGCGAGTTGGCACTACCACCGGTTTGAGTGGAGCAACAATGAGTCTCCGCTCGGCTTCAGGGAACTGCAGGTCACTCTCTTTAAGCAGCGCTGTTCCCGGACCATGGCAACGGTCGCACAGTGCCTGCTCAAGCTTGGGCTTGACAACGTTGTGCGGTACTCCGGCATACCAGGATGACTGTTTCGGCACCGCGAGTTTGTCGAGTGACTTAATTGCTGGGAGACCTTGATCTTCGAGCATCCTTGTACTGGTTGCACCCTTCACAAGCAATGTGAGCTTATCGGTGTATTTACCGATCCAGATTCCATAGACAATGTTGAACGGTGGCGAGGTCTTGTCAATAATTCGCTGCCAACCGTGACATTCCGTACAGGAACGGTACGGCATTGAGTGACAGGACTGGCATGTTACACGGTCCATGTGAGTTTTTGAGTGCCAGCTGCCAGAAATATTCTCATGGCAATGTTTGCACTCAGTAGTCACAATACCGGTGTCGATCATAGACGGATAAGTTTTCCCATCGCCGTGAACTTCCTTCTCGTTGTGGCACGACATACAACCCATGCCGGCTTTGTAGTGTACGTCATGCTTCTGGAAGCCTGCCTCAGAGTCCGTGATGCTACCGGCGTGACAGACATAGCAAGTATTTTCAGTGTCGGCTCTTTTCTCAAACCGCTGGAATTCGTGACCGGACAACAACCCTTTCGGTCCCCTGGTAACCCATGGATCTCTTGGTTTTGTCACATGACACGTACCGCAGGATGCGTGACAATCAACACAGGCTTTCCCGCGCCAGCCTTGCTTAGCCATCTTGCAGGTTTCCTTATCCTTGCTCAGGCGACCGAACCAAGCGTTTTTGAGGCCCTGTGTAGTGTAGTGCAGTGACCCCTTGTGACGTTTAACGATATCGCTGTGGCACTGGCCGCACGCAGTAACACCACCATCGGCAGCAACCGGATCAGAAACAAGTTTTTTGTGCGCACCTGCCTTGGTTTTGCTCAATGGGTTACCCCCGTGACAGGACGAACAACCTTTGGCGGTATGAGCAGATCTGAGGAACTTCGCACTGACGACCATCTTCGAGACATCGGTTGTGGTGGATGTCTTTGAGGCATTTAAAGCGAGTAGCGAGGTGTGACATTCTACGCAGCTACCCCCAACAACTGGCTCTAAAGCTTTTGAGGCGGAGTACGACAACGGGACTGAGACCATAGTGCAGACGATACACAGGACAAGTACAGCAAACTTACGTGACATAGTAACCTCCATTTTATGTTGTTAATTTTCTGCAAATATAGAACTAGAACTTGGATTCACTGATTGAGATATTGCCAGATTACTGGCAATACCAGTAATCTTCGTCAGTCTCATTCTGGCATGAGGAGCTAAATCATCCCGGAACGACTCGGCAAACTTCAGGCGAATAAATCCCTTCGGAACAAATCAAATTGATCTCCTTCGCACATGTTGCTGCGATCAAATAAAGCCCTGTTTGCTGCTAAAGCTCTTCGCAATTAATGGTGTAGTATATAACCTGTAATAGAACGCGTTCTATTACAGGTTATATATATTTGAAGTATTGTCAAGAAAATATTTTCAAAACTCATAGCAATGCGTAACATGCCGATAACGCTGATGTATAATTCAGGGTGCATTATGTATTTCATTAATTTAAATCTAGTGTGATTGCAGTGACATATACTAATTTGTGGATAATATTTTCGAAATGGATTATTGATTACAAGATCTATTGAAAGGAAATTGCATGGGGAAAACTACAATACTGTCGCCACGACAGAAGAAATCACAGCAGACATGGGACTCGATCTTACATGCAGTTGTGAAGCTGCTAAAAAAGCATACTTATGACTCCCTTACGGTCCGAAATATCTGCGAGGTTGCGGGTGTTTCTACGGGAACGTTTTATCACCATTTCAGCAGTAAGGAAAACCTGCTTACGTATTATTTAACGCATGATTTTCTTAAGTTTGCAGCGGAGACTTTTAATGCAATTGATGGCGCAACCGATAAAAATCCCTGCGACAAGTCAATTGATATCTATGTTTGTTGTGCAGAATATTCCGAAGTAAAAGGTGTGGAATTTATCTCAAGTTTTTATTCACCTAAAAACAAGAGCCTGTTGCCTCCTGGTGACAACAGAGATACAAAAGTAATGTCGGCATTCACTCCCATATTCGAACGGACTCTGGTCTATTTGTCGAATGGACAGAATCAAGGATTGATATCAGATCAAATGACTGCATACACCATGTCTTATGATTTGTGCATGCTCTTCAATGGCATAATATATGGCTGGTGCATCTCGGAAGCGACATTGGATTTGAAGCCATTTGTAAGAAAAATGCTTGGAGCATATATCAATAATATAGTTACTGATAAATTTACCCAAACCTATGGCAATTATGGGGCGCCACGATAGTCATGACTGCTGTTGTAACTTTTCTGCCGAGTTAAAAAGGAAAGCCTGATGACAATCTATGATTATTGTCGTTTTCCACTTCGGACTTTACCTCGGCTGATCTACTTTCCTGAGAATCCGCAACCGCGATTTTAAGCGGCATTTCCTGCATGATCATCGGCTGCCTGAAGTGGTTGCGCTTTTTGAGACAGGTGTGTAAGCAATGAACCGATCCATTT
>DAINBV010000141.1:0-4097 GCA_036732725.1 Geobacteraceae bacterium
GCGAAAATACACCAGCACCTCCTTGGGAATAACCCCCTTATAAAAGCGCATCAGTTCGTTGCAAATATCCAATACCGGAGAAATGGCGCCTTCCAGCAGCAGCAACTCGCGCTTCAGCTCGTAAAGGTCTTCCATGGTCTGCAGGCTGGGCCGGTATTGAAAAATCGCCGACTCCAGCACATCGAACCGTGCCTGCAAGCCGTTGATAACCGGCACATAGTTATCGACGATAAAATCCATGATCGAATACAAGGCAAATGCTGGCCCTTTGGCCAATTTCTGCGGCATGGCCTCACAACGCTCTCTGACTTTGCTGTGACTGCTGGAATAGCCGTGCCTGACTGTCACCAGAAAATGCGAGCCCAGGAAAAAATGAGTTTCCCCGAACTCAACCTGACCTCCCGCAAGATGAGCGGTATGTAACACAATGAACAGCGAGTCGCCGTATTCCTCGATTTTCGGACGCTGATGCGCCGCACAGGCATCTTCGATAGCCAGCTCATGCAGCCCGAATTCCTCCTGGATTTTGGCCAACAGCTCATGGTTCGCCTCGCGCAAACCCAGCCAGACAAAGGTGTGCTCCCGTTTCAGCACTTCACTGATGTCCTCGATCGTCACATCGCCGATACTGACGCCGTTTTGATAGGCCACGCACTTCATGATCATGCGGTTATCGGTTGTATCTGTCATAAATGTCTCCCTCTGCATATCCAGAACCTCGCTAATAATTTCTGGCACTTTAAAAGAGTGTGTAGAAAACAGGCCTTGCTCCAGGCGTTGGACCTGAGTTGGGTTTTTCATGCTGTTTGTAACTATTCAGCATCCTTTGTCATTCCGAGCGCACGAGGAATCTTAAGCCTCTTGTCATATGCCAACGCTCAAGATTTCTCCCGTTGGTCGAAATGACAGTATAATCGGGCACCTTGCGAGAAAACGCTGAGTAGTTACGCTCGTTTTTCATTGGGCCCGGATACTGGTCGGTGTACGATGACAACTGCTTCTCCAGCGCCTCAATACGCTCATGCAGTCGGGATACCTGACATTTCGCGGCTTCGGTCAAAATTACCCATTGTGGAACGTGATCCAGTCAGTGCGAATTTTGTCCCAATCCTGGAGTGCCAAACCATGAGAGGTAAACAGTTCGCGAATCTGATGCGAATCCCACTTGAGGACATCTTCAAGAATTGGCACCAATACGCTGACCGCATTGTCGCTGAGTACGGTCCGGTTGGCGATGCGGCCGATGGATTTCGTCTCCGACACAGCGATGGTGTGTCCGTCGCGGCTATTCACGTCGTGCATGACATAAAGATCCGAGCTGCCATCGCCGATATAGACAACTCGGTCCGGGCTTATCTGGAGCTTGAGCTCCAGCTCCTGCAGCACGGCAACCTTGCCGTAGCCTGCGGGCACGCGGAGGACCGAACAAATCTCACCCGTTTCAGAATCAAACTCAAATTCGGTAGCGTAGACGTTCTCCGGGGAGACGATGCCTTCGAGTGCCGAGCACACGACTTCTTTCGGCCCAGCGGAAATTACGAAGAACTGGAAACGGTTTCCGCCCAAGCCTTCGCTCAAGATTTCGGCGAATAACTCGACATTGTCTTTGAGCTGGACGCGCTTGCCTGCTTCAATAAGATGTTCCCTTCGGACGCTGCGGAATGCAGGGTCATGCCGCAAGAGATAAGTCAGCTCGGCACCCGGTTGAACGAGGTTCGAGCGCGAGAGCCCCGTGACTTTCTCCTCGAAATCGGAAATGCTGAGCATCTCTGCCAATGCATAACCTGAATCGTTAAAGCTCAGCGTCTGGTCAAAGTCGCTGGCCACAAGGTAGTCCGTTGTTGTATCGGGCTTGGTAGTTATGATATTCATATTATTTCTGCCTTAATGAAGATATGACTGTCGACACAAAGATGCTGCCGCCACGTCCTTGCGGATGTATTCACGCCGTGTCTTGATAACCGGATAAGGCTAACCCAATCTGGTCGCATTGAACTGCTGCGCCGTAATGATTCAATCTCCCTTTTTTGAATAGGGAAGTAAATAATTACCCCGAGCTTGAACTGTCTTCTGAAGGTTGGCAAGAATCTCCTGGCATTGCGAAGAAATCAACCTTATCTTTCCCAGGGATAGTTCTGCGGACTTGATATTCGTATTCAGCCGAGAAAGCCTCAAGACCTCAGCAGTCAGGCTCATGAATCGTTCGTATGCAGTTTCTGCATTCTTCAGATCTTGATTGTCACTTAGATCGGCAATGCTACGAAGAGATCCAAGTGCTTCCCTGGCTGAATTGTCATAAGACTTGATGCTTTGCTCAATTTTATCCATTTCTTTATCGTCCACCTCTTCAATATGAGGCTTATGGAGAGCAAATATTTTCAAGCTGGCTGTGAGTGCTTCATACGAGAGCATGACAGCTTCATTACACTGGCTGCCGTGCGTGTTCCGGTGGATGAGGCGGTTCAAGCTCTCTTCAAAATACTTCAATTCTTGGGCACATTGCGTCGACGATATCTTTTGGGCCTTGAGATTGGTGTTTTGAATTGCAAGATCCAGAATGGTTTCATCTAATTTTCTATATTGCGACCAGCATGAATTGAATTCATTAATCATTTCAGGCTCCCGTGGGAGTTTCTCCTGATGGATGATGGATTCGATTTCCTTCCGGCTGCTTTCTACGCCATCGGCAGCCTGGCGAGCTTGGACGGCAAAATCTTCTGATGCCTCATCGGTAATAGCTAGAACAGCATTCTTCTCGGCCTCAATGGCTTCGAGAAGATGGCTCCTCATCGTTGATAGCAGATCAACCTTGATAAACGTCGTCTTGAAGGGATTGTAACTTTCTCCATAATAGCCATATAGCGTGGCTGCTCCCAAAACAACAAGGGTCAGTACCCATGGCAAGTAAATATATAGCCTTCTCTCTGTATTTTGTTCCATACTTTCAGCCCCATGCCTTAGTTTAAGTTCGCTCTACGAATCTCTCTTGAAGAGAGTACCCTGAACTTGGCAAAATTGATAAATATTGCAATCTACAGGTACCAACACGCAATTGAATTTTAATTGTTGCCGATGTTCCCAGTTAAGTTGTCGCATGAAACGTTCATTAAATCATCGCGCAGGCAGAGTAAAGTTCTCTAGCCAATCCGGCCATTGGTGCCGAATATTGCTTGTTTAACCGACCTGTCTTGGTTTGTCTGTACACGATAAAAACTGCTACTCCAGCGCTTCCATCCGCTCAAGTAGTCGGGCCAACTCGGCGAGAATCCGATCTTCCCCAGTTTGAATGTGACCAGCCTTCTGTTCGATTTGTAGCATATTCGCTCCCAAGGCATCCATATTTCTGCCGATTAGAGCGACCGAAAACCGGAGCGGTGAACAGCGAAAAGAGTGCCAGTCCAAACAAAATCAGCCCCTCTGCGGAAAATGCCAAAAAAAAAGAGATCGGAACCACGTCGCCAAAGCCCACATGGATCATCGTCACCCAAGCAGATCAAACGCCATCGAGGGGCGATTTAATATCAGATCATCCATTCGGCACCTGATGCGAACGGGAATCCTGAGACCAATCCGAGCCAATCTCTGAAAAACCCATCAGGATGCATCATCAATCAGCTTCTGCTCACGGATGACTTTCCCGGTTTTCAAGTCGCACAGCACGAGCCATTCCGTACCGTTGCTTCCCTGTATTTGATATTCCACCCAAAAATCTTCGTGCTGATGCATCATTCGTTCTTTCTCGATCTCACCCGGATGCAGAAGCAACGCCTCTTTTTGGCAGAGTTCTATGTGCACCTTGCTGGAAGGCAACATAAAGTCGGTAACGTTCGCATCTGCGCTGGTGACAGGAATAGCGCTCAACGCCAGATTTAATGTCAGGACGTTGACCCGCGGCTCTCCCAGAAAGCCCCACTGACGGGATTCAGTGTTTGCATCAACCAAGGCGCGGAGTTTTTCCGGCTTTAGGTTACGGGCCCTGGCTACGCGATTGATTTGATAATCCGCCGCCGCAGGACTGATATGCGGATCCAGCCCGCTACCCGATGCCGTAATCAGATCAACCGGAATCGGTGCCTTATTGTCAGGGTCTGCTGCTT
>DAINBV010000142.1:0-4021 GCA_036732725.1 Geobacteraceae bacterium
TTGCAGCCTATGATGTTTATGGAGAAGAAGGTCTGAAGCCCAGAGATAAGGGCGTATCAATCGATCCCGAAATCAGAATTGAAGCTGTGAAAGCGGTGCTATCCGGTCAGATATCTCAGACACAGGCCGCGACTAAATTCAATGTTGCAGGTGCGTCATCTGTCGCCAAATGGCTAAAAGTGTACAAAGAGCAGGGTGAAGAAGGGCTTCGCTCACTCAAGGTAGGCACAAAAAGGGTATCTTACATGGCTGAACACCCTGAACTTATTGAAGCCGCAGAGGAACGATCAAAAGAGCAACGAATTCTTGAACTGGAAAGGAAGGTCAAACGTCTTGAATTACGGATACTTTATCTTCAAAAGCTGAAAGCCTTAGTTCGGTAAGAGATAAGGTTCGTGTTGTTGACGAACTAAGGCAGCATTACCCACTTGATCAGTTGCTGAGTACCGCCCGTATACCCAGGAGCACGTTTTACTATCATCTTAAAGCACTACGCTCTCCGGGAAAATATGATGAAATAAATCGTCGAATCAGCGAGATATATGATGAAAATCAGGGCCGCTATGGCTATCGACGGGTAACGCTGGCGCTCAGAAGAGAAGGGGGACTGATCAACCACAAAGTGGTTCAACGCCTGATGAATGCTCTTGATCTTAAAGCCGCTATCAAAGTAAAGCGCTATACCTCCTGGCGTGGCGAACGTGGGTGTGCTGCTGACAACCTCCTGCAACGTAACTTCAAAGCCAGCCGGCCCAACGAAAAATGGGTCACAGATGTCACCGAGTTCGCCGTCAACGGCCGCAAACTCTATCTTTCTCCGATCATCGATCTCTTTAATAACGAAGTCATTTCCTACAGTATCTCAGAACGCCCCACAATGCCGATGATTGACGACATGTTGATTAAGGCATTTGCCAGAATGGACGCCAACAGCAGACCAGTACTTCATTCAGATCAGGGTTGGCAGTACCGGCATCGGTGGTATCAGTATCAGTTGCGGGAGTTTGGGGTTCTGCAAAGCATGTCCCGCAAAGGAAACTGTCTGGACAATGCCTGCGCTGAGTGCTTTTTCGGGACGTTAAAATCAGAATGCTTCTACACCCGTAAATTCAACGATGTTGATGAGCTGAAGGTTGTTCTTGAGGATTACATTCGTTACTACAACACGCGGCGAATCAGTCTTAAATTTAACGGCCTCAGCCCGGTTGAATACCGCCTGAAGACCTACCCGCTGCGGCTTTAGCCACGTTATCCTGATTTCACCTAGGCGGTCTGATGTTAACAAGGGTGTTACGCGGCCGGACGGCCCTCAGCAGTATTGATACCAGCCCTGTTGTTGCGGGGCGTTTCTGATGTTCCGGACACGACCAGGCTGAAATGAACAGCATTCAAAATGAGCAAAAAGTGCTTCTCGTAAAAAATTTACAAATCTTTTTTGCAGGAAAACATGCCTCTAATTCGCAACAGGAAGCCCGGAGAGCGATTCTTCGTTATGCATAAGGCCAATTGTGTTTCAACAGTAAAAACTGTTTCTGAGGCTTTTGGTTGCGAATAGTGGGCTATTAACGCGTATTCCCGTAACGCTGAAAAGTAATGAATAGCTATGAATAGCAGTGACCTTGCAGGTAAACGTCAGGTTTATTACTATTCAGGCATCGATACTGACCGGAACCACTCAACACTGGTATGTTGATGGGGTATTGATGTCGGAGAGTAATCTCCCCCAGCCTAAGAGCGGGATATCCAAAGACACAGACCGGAACCCAACAAGAGTGGATAACATCGATGATCTACTCTGGTGAAAAGGCGCTGATATCAGCGCCTTTTTGCTTTTCTGGACGTGTAAACCGTCTGTCCATTCAGTCGCAGATGTGCGACATATGCAAATTTCATGGGCCTACTCTTTGGTATGGAGTGTCGTCCCCACTGATTGACTTCATAAGCTGATACAACATAAAGCTTTAAGCCGTTCGGGTGACCGTTGTCCTTACGCAAGTCAAAGAAGATCGCATAGTCATTTACCTCCATATAATGATACATCTCATTGTTTCCCTTATTGATATGGGGAACAACGTAGGAGGTCAGAAGATTTGTTGAAAGCATCTGCGGCAGGTTAAGACTGGCAGCATATCTGTCAGCACAGAAAAATCGATCCGGTGGAATTTCCGGTCCGTTTCCTTTCTGGTCAGAAAAGACATGATTGCTGTAGTTGATTGTTATCTGTACGGGGTCAGGGATATTGGCGATTTCTGCCATAAACGTCAAAGGCGCGAGGTGCTTCATACAGTAGCTTTTTCCATTAAAGGAAAGATTTTTATGTGCGCCTTTCACTGTTATCCCTTACGAATCCAATGGAGCGGGAATTGTATCACAACCCCATGCGGGGCAGATGCGCCCGAGATGTAAAAGATGTGCATAGAGTACGCGCATGGCCGGCCTCACTGGCTGTTATCCTGAAGAGGCCAACCATGGTTACTATGTCTCCCTGTCAGATTTTGGCCTGATTTACCCGTGCGGACAGTGCCTGATGACTTTCCTTACGTTCGCTGTATCGGTCAGCCAGATAATCAGTCTGCCCTTTCAGGAGCAGGGTGATCTTAAATAATTCCTCGGTGACGTCGACGATACGGTCATACCAGGAAGAGGGTTTCATACGTCCGTTCTCATCGAATTCCTGCCATGCTTTGGCTACTGATGATTGGTTGGGGATAGTGAACATCCTCATCCAGCGTCCAAGAATACGCATCTGGTTCACGGCATTAAAAGACTGCGAGCCGCCACAAACCTGCATTACCGCAAGGGTTTTTCCCTGCGAAGGGCGAACCGCGCCTTCACTTAACGGGATCCAGTCGATTTGTGCCTTCATAACCGCGCTCATTGCCCCATGCCGCTCCGGCGAGCTCCACACCATCCCGTCACACCATCTGACCAGGCCGCGTAATTCGGTGACCTTAGGGTGCGTGTCCGGCGCCTCATCCGGGAGGGGTAAACCGGAGGGGTTAAAGAGTTTCACCTCCGCGCCCATCGCCGTCAGCAGGCGACCGGCTTCCTCCGCGGCAAAGCGGCTGTAGGAGCGTTCCCTTACTGAGCCATACAGGATCAGAATCCGTGGCGGCTCCTGCAGGTGCAGGCGTTCGGCAATGTGTTGATCAAAGCATTCAGTATTCAGGGCAGGAAATTGTTCCATTTGTCTCCTCCGGAGAGAACAGATGATTTCAAAATTAATACATATGATTTAACATATGTGTATTCTAAAGGGAACGGAGTGAAAAATGCTACAACCTGTTCAGCTTTTCAAAATCCTGTCGGATGAAACCCGGCTCGCCATCGTCATGCTTCTCCGGGAGTCCGGAGAACTGTGCGTCTGCGATATCTGTGCGGCCACCTCCGAATCGCAGCCCAAAATATCGCGACATATGGCTATCCTGCGCGAGGCCGGGCTGGTACTTGACCGTCGGGAAGGCAAATGGATCCACTATCGTCTGTCACCCCACATACCGGCATGGGCAGCAGAGACAATCATGACGTCCTGGCAGTGTATGCGGGAGGATGTGCGTGAATGGCTGGATAAATCAGCCTGCACCTCCTGCTGAGAAAGAAAAACACATTTACATAATCATATATAACGGAGTCTAAGATGCTTTTGGCAGGGAGTATATTTTTGCTGACGCTGGTATTGGTGATCTGGCAACCCAGAGGCCTGAGTATTGGCTGGAGCGCGAGTATCGGGGCTGTGCTGGCGCTGGGAACCGGTGTCATCCATATCGCTGATATTCCCGTTGTCTGGAATATCGTCTGGAACGCGACAGCGGCATTTATTGCGGTCATCATCATCAGCCTGCTGCTCGATGAGTCCGGCTTCTTTGAATGGGCCGCACTGCACGTTTCCCGCTGGGGTAACGGACGTGGCCGCTTGCTGTTCACCTGGATAGTCTTGCTCGGTGCCGCTGTCGCTGCGTTGTTTGCCAATGATGGCGCCGCGCTGATCCTGACGCCGATTGTGATTGCGATGCTGCTCTCA
>DAINBV010000143.1:0-4003 GCA_036732725.1 Geobacteraceae bacterium
TGCTGACTTCTGCTCCATCACGGCAACCTTTACAGCGCCGCGCCTTTCTTGCGAAATGCAAAGTGGAGCAGATCTCCCCGGATAAGAACGTGAACTGTCGCTACACAACCGCAGCATTTACCATTTCTCCTGAATCCGTGGGACTTCGTCATGTTGTGCTGACTTGCCCGGATGATGGCCTTGTATGCTGTTTCTGTTCGTCGGCTCATAGCTTTGCGCTCCGGCTTCCTCCAGACCCCTCCTCGCGGAGACGCCCTTGCCGTCGGCTAGTACTGATTTACCCTGTCTCACGACAGTGACTGGATTCTCGTACAGGGGACTTGCACCCCATAAGTTCACGCCCATGACGGGCGTACACCAGGCAGAAGCAGCGGTCTAAAACCGCCGCTGTTCTCCCACACCGTTAGACCCAATAAAAACAAAACGAGGCATTTAAAGAGGACATTTGAATGGTATTTTGTTCAGTTTGTGGCAGAGAGAATGATGTGACTGATGAAGATATTTCAAACGGCTGTAAGTGTATTATCTGTGACAGCAGCCTTGAATTAAATTGTCAGGATAATATTTATAAAAAAGAAGAATCAGAAACGATACAAGAACATCCAAACACTTTTTCCAACTATCAGGCAGTGATAACGATTGTATCTATACTTGAAATTTTAAACGTAATGAGTTTTTCGTTTTTTCCCGGAATTGTTCTAACATGGCTAATTTCCCCGATATTTAAATATTTAGGTTATGATGGTGCGCTTCATGGTGAAAGAAGTATGGGATTCCTATTTCTTACTAGCGCACTTTGGGCACCATCTCTTATTTTAGCTTATAAAATACCAACAACAATTAAGTGGGGACACTCCAGAAGCTACATTTATTATCTATCGTTCTTATTTATTCCTTATGTCCATTTAATCATATTGAGTTTGGTGCTGTATAAATTATGGATGCCTATGTTCCATTGAGAATCGTCTAACCATGCAGTTGGAAGCCGCCCAAAAGACGGCGGTTCAACTGCAAAGCCCGTTGAACTGATCAAAGGAGGAGAATTGTGAAAATACCTGAATCTATTCTTGATCGCATTAACGTAAAATCAGTATCCCTGTTGGTGGCAATATTAATGATAATGTCTGGAATTTTCATGATCATGTTGGGTATTAAAGATGATGGTTTTGTGGATATCAAATCTGCCTTAGTCAATGGCCAAATTAAATCAGGTTTTGTCGGAGTAATTCTTGTGTTTTTTGGAACATTGATCGTAATGACAACATTGATGACCAGAAGGGGATTACATAAAGTCACAATAAAGAATGGAAAAAACACCATTAACTGGGAGGGGCCTGTTACCAGTGTTAAGAGCCTGAAAGAGGTATCAGCGTTCCTAGGAAACGGGCTGACGCAGATAACTAATAACGTAGTTGATTCAAATTTACCGTCCAAAGACCGCATAAATCAGACAGATTAAGCCACAAAGGTGATGCTCATAGTTTATATCGATCAACTGATTGAATACTGAAGTTATTTGATGGGGAAATAATGGGCCCCCTTCGGGGACGTTGTTTATTTGTTTATTAATTGATTAGCCCCGCCCTCTTTGCTACAATCCCCCCATGCCAAGAACTGCCCGTATCGACATCCCTGATCTGCTGCAACATGTCATCGTCCGTGGTGTGGAACGTTGCGACATCTTCCGCGATGATAACGACCGGCGGCGTTTTCTTAACAATCTCTCGAAGCTTCTTGTCGAAACCGGCACCGAATGCCTTGCCTGGTCGCTTATGACCAACCACGTCCATATGCTGCTCCGCACCCACTACAGCAACCTCGCTACACTCATGCGCAGACTGCTAACCGGCTATGCTATCTATTTCAACCTCAAAAATCAGCGTTCGGGGCATTTGTTTCAGAATCGCTACAAATCCATCGTCTGCGAAGAAGATGCCTATCTTATGGAACTGGTCCGGTATATTCATTTAAACCCGCTGCGCGTCGGTTTGGTGAGCGACCTTGATCAGCTTGATCGCTATGCCTGGACTGGCCATGGGGTTATCATGGGAAACGGTGTACTGGAGGGGCAGGCCGTTGATGAAGTGCTTTCGTGCTTCGCCCCCAAAAGCGGAGAGGCGGTCAAGCGTTACCGTCTGTTCATTGGCGACGGAGTGGCATTGGGAAAACGCGCGGAGTTCGGCGACGGTCGCAGGATGACTCGGGAGATGCTGGCTGAGCGGGGAGACGAGCTGTACGATCAACGGATACTCGGTAGCGGGGCGTTCATCGAAGCATTACAGGGCAGGCAAGAGCTGGCAACTCAACTGCCACCGACCACCTCTATTGTCGATATCGTCACTAACGTATGCCGATACTTCACTATTGAACCGCAGGAGTTGAAACGTAACCTCCGAACAGCCAAGCTTTCCGAAGCAAGAAGTATCATCAGCTATCTGGCCGTTCGTCTGGCCGGGCATGGCGGCGCAGCAGTCGGACAAGCAATAAACCTGCGCCGCGCCGGTGTAACTGTGGCAGCCGGCAGAGGTGAGCGGATGATAAAAGATAATCCGGTATTGGCTACGCTGCTAAACAAATAAACAACGTCCCCGCCCCCCCCGGTTCCCCCTTCACCCTGCCCCGGCAAACTGTGGTACCTCCGCAGACATTCAATGAAACATTTCACGTCAAAAATTTTTACACACGTACCTCCCCCGTTCTCTTCCACCCCTCATCTAAATAATCACATATAATCATGCAGTTACAAACATATAGTTCTTAGCTACTGCCATCAACAGCTTGATAGTCCCTGTTGTTTCGATGGTAGTATATCGATGCACTTAGCAAATAATATTTTCAATTATTGCGCGCAATATCAATATGTTGCAATACACACTGTAACTTTTTACAGTTGCTCAGTTTCAGTCACAGTGACAAGATATTTTTCAACAGGGTGATGTAAGGAATTCAGATCAGTCCACGTAGTACAAATTCACAAGGAGGCAACAAATGAACACTCGTCAGAAAAAGTCATGGATTGCAGCAGTAGCTGTCGCGGCTTCGCTTACGGTTCCTCTGGCAGCCAATGCCGGATTGCTCAGCAATCTGCTCGGTTCTGTCACCGGTAAAAAAGCAACGACGACCAGCACCACTACTACCGCTGCAGCTCCGACCGCTGGACTCACCAGCTTGCTTGGTGGCACCAGCACAACCAGCACTTCCGGTAGCTCAGTTAAACCCGGACTGGTGAGTCAACTCGTAGGAAGCATCCTTGGCACCAACGGTACCTCAAGTGCACCGATCAACACCGGGATTGGCCTCGACGCATTGCTGTCGGGCGTTCTGAATCCGGTCCTCAACACACTTGATGCCGGCGTAGTACTCAACCTGGTTGATAACGTGGCTGACCTGGTTCTGTTCCAGCTTAATGTGGGCGGGATCACCGGTTCCTACATCAGCATCGCCGGAAACCTGGTTAACGTAACTAACCCGGTTCTGGGACCTGTATTTGATGCAGTATTGAAATCCGGCCGTACGATTACCCGTCTGGCCATGCCGACTGTTAACGAAGTTGGCGGCATCGTAGGACTTCCTGCAGGTACTGTTGTAAATACAATCACCCCCTCAATCCTGAGACAACTGGTTGCCTCCGTGAATTCCGTAACCGGTGGCGAAATCAAAGCTCTGATTCCGATGCCGCTCGACCCGACCAGAAGCTGCGAAAGCTGTCACCAGAGCAAAACCAGCCTGCTCTTGGCCATGACCGACGTGGTTTACAACATCAAATATCCTGGATTGGCTGCCGACGCACTGTTCGTAGACAATTTCTATGTAGCAGCTGATTACACCTCACTCCCCGATTCCATGATGACAGCAGCAGCCAAACACCCGAAATGGGAAGGTTGCGTAACCTGCCATGGCACCGGCGCTACCTTCAACCCGTTCCCGTCCGACAACTGGGTTCCGCGTTCCAACCCGAATGACGGACCGGAAGTTGCCAAAGGTTTCGGCAGCACCAACGATG
>DAINBV010000144.1:0-3581 GCA_036732725.1 Geobacteraceae bacterium
CAGCGGAAAATTGCCACCTGCTGAAACAGGTCTTACTTATAACAGCTGGTATGGGAAGTTTCATCTTGAGATGCACTGGTGGCATGGAGTTCACTTCGCTCTGTGGAACCGTGCAGATATCCTTGAGAAACAAATGCAATATTATTTTGATATTTTTGTTGGCTCATACAAAAACAAGCGGTTTCATTTTTATTTTTCTTCAAGATACGCTGAAATCTCTTCGCGGCCACGATCTTCCACCTGCATGGAAGCAGCCCCCATCAGCCTGGAAACTACGGGACCGATTTCTTCTTGTGCAATGTCTTTGCGGGTAACCAATCGTAGATAATTTTCTACCACTTTTGACAGGCTCTTGTGCTGTTGGCGTGAAAAAGCCTTGGCTTGTTCAATAACATCAATGTCCAGACTTAAAGTCAGTTTTGCTTGCATGACACACCTCCTATACGTACAGACCATAGCAATCTATACGTAAAAAAACAATGATTATTGCACCACCAGTTTTTCAACCGTCAGTGAACCTTTCCCCACTGTGATGGTGCCGTGCAGGGTTGTAGGCCCGGTAATCATCCGGTTTTGCGTACATCCGCCGCCATTTTATCCACCAATTCCCAGTTCCGCTTGAAATCGAGATAGGTGCCGCCGCATTTCCGTATTATATCACCAATAAAGTTGCGGATACGCTCCTGGTCCGATTTAAGTATGTGAATGAACCGGAATCCGCAACGCACACCTTCACCGGCGTTCTGACCCCATACATTTTCTGCCACCGCACAGACCGGAAGCCCTTCGTCAAGCGTAAAAAAAATCATGGAGAGCGGAGTTGGGCGTTTGTTCAGCTCGGCCATGAAACCGATTCCCCCGGCACTAAGCTTAATATCAGTCTCCTTCAGGGTAACCGCCGGCAGCGCTCCGCTCTTTTTCTGATACTCCATGATCCGCTTCCATTCGCTCTTGAGTGATTCAAGCCTGAAGTTTCCGCACAAATGGAAAAAAGGAACCGTGATTTCGATACGCGGAACGCTGCGGCGCTGGAACATCTCCAGGGCACCATGCATCCTGAACCTGAAAACATTTCCTCCGGCAATGCCAGCCAGATCGGCAAGCACCTGGATACCGCTGCCCAGGGCTTCGCTGGTCAGCTTGAAAACGGCCTTGCCAACATCGCCGTCCTGCAATCCGTGACCATTGTTGGCAATCATAAGATCAAGCGAATCGGCAGCGCTGCTAGTGACAATTCCGGTCAAAGACTCGTACACATCCGTGTTTCTATCCTCGGAAACATTAACCAGATAGACTTTCTGCTTCAGATTGAAGTAACGGCTATAGTCGCTTGTTTTTGAAAAATCTGACATTGTCTCTGCCTGAGTTACCGATCCCGGCCCGGTTCTGATGCAAAAATTGAGTAAAAAAGTATTCAGGGTTCATGATAGCGCAATCCAGGAAAAAAGGCCAGAATCCGGCCTTATTTTTTCATTAGAGCAAGGACCACACCGGCATATTGGCAATTTTCCGGAATCCGGAACATCATAAAAAAATGCCTGCTATCAAAGAACAGCAGGCATTTCAAGATATTGTGCGAACCAGAAAATGCTGCCGTCAGGCATTAAGCATCTTCACCGTCGCCCGCCCATCGGCATAATAATCAATAATATTAAGACAACCATAGCTCTGTTCTATATTGAACATGGCCGATAGCGGCGCTCCGATGGCATTCAGCAGTACGATCCGGTTGACTCCGCCATGGGCGACCACCAGCACCTCCTGCCCCTGGTGGCGCTCAACAATCTCGCCAATCACCGGCAACACCCGCGCCTGAACATCCAGTAGGTTCTCTCCCTCAGGCACACGGTAGTTGACCAGGTCGGCCAGACGCGCCTGCCACTGCTCCGGCCATCTCTCCTGGATCTCCTGCCAGGTCAGCCCTTCCCAGACACCGATATTCAATTCGCGCAACTCACTGCGCCTGACCGGTTCGATCCCGAACTGAGCACAGATGACATCCGCCCCGGTTGTGCAACGTGACAGGTCACTGGTATAGCAGGCCGAGATTTTTTTGTCCGCCAGACGATCTTTCATGACGTGATACTGCTCCACCCCCAGATCGGTCAGGGCCACATCGGTCTGTCCGTTGTAGCGAGCCTGGTCAAAACCGGCCACCTGGCCATGGCGGATCAGATAAATTCGGGTGTGCGGTGTCATAGCTGTTCTCCGTTGCATAAAGTTATCAAAAATTGCAGTTACTCACGCTGGGACGCGGGGTTCGCAGATAAAGTCAGTATGTTAAGCAAAAAACTTTTTTAGCCACGGACCCACACAGACAGAAGCTGGACAAAATCAAAATCTCATTTTTGTTATAGCCTTGAAGCCTTTATTGTTTTTCGTCCGCCTTTGTCCGTGTGGGTCTGTGGCTGAAGGCTTTCAGGGACTTTTAAAATTCCATCTCTCCAACTAATTAATTGATTTATTCGCTTTTGCAATCAAGATGACATTAAAACCACTGCCTTTGTGGCGGATACTGCCCGCCACGATTGGGCGACCGCAAGGGTCGCCCCTACGATAGGTGTCATCTTGATTGCTACATCGAATTAGTTAAGAGCAGTCAGAGGTTTTACCGGAAGGCCTGAAGCGGGATCATTGCCGGCCATGCCGATGGCCAGGGAAAAATTGAATGATTGTCCAGCCGCAAGTCTGCGTGGTCCCCAGCGGAGGCCGATGAAACGGTTGTCAGGGCTGTTGAGTGGAGTTCGGCCGCTGAAGAGCGGGATGCCTTCCGCGTTGCTGAAGAAAGCCATTTCCGGACGACTATGATTTTCCCATTCGATGAAATTGGCTTTCATGGTGTAGTCGGAATGTCGCTCGCCAATATCCTGGTTGCCGTAATCAAACATTCCGGCGAATGAGTTTACGGAGGTGTCGATCCACAATTCTTTTGTCACCAGACGATCCTTCAGCCAGCCGATGTTGCCTCCGGATGAACCGAAATTGCCCAGCCATGGTTCGTCACCATAGGAATAGATGAAAGAGGCCGGAGAAGTGCCTTTGTTGGTGATTTGGGTGGTAAGTATAAAGAAGGAATCGCCGGTGCGGTAGTGCAGGTTTTTTTCGATCTCAAATGGTTTGGAATCAATCATGACCATGTGTCGGCTTTGCAGTGTTACGCCCTTGCTGCTGCTTCCCAGAACCCAGCTGCCAATGAACTCCCATGACGAAGGGTATAACGGGCGCATGGACTGGTCTGAAGCGTAGATGGATTCATTGACATTGCACCAGATGTGATAGTAGCGATTGCCGTCATAATAGGCCATTCCGCTCTCATTTTTGTAGAAGATCCGGCTGTCGGGGTCACCGGGAGGAAGATTGCCCCCGACAAACAGTCCCCTGGCAGGCAGCAGGCTGTTTGAATTGACAAAGCGGCCCAGGCAGATCAGGAGTTTTTTCCCATCGGGGTAAGCTGTTTTGATGAAACTCCTTCCTTCCTTCTCGTTCCACTCAAAAGAGGTGCAGGGATCGCTTGCCGCCTGGCAGACACCGTAGGTAAACGCGTTCTTGAACATGCTGAACGGTTTGCCATAAATCAGCCG
>DAINBV010000145.1:0-3572 GCA_036732725.1 Geobacteraceae bacterium
CCCAAAGGAGCAACTGACTCACTAAAAAAAATTACAGAAAAAATGTTGCTTTATCATTTGAAGAGCCGTCCGAAGTCGCTTTTGGAGCACTTCCAAGTGGCTCCATTACGGCGATCACCGGTGGCTCCATTAGACCGATCATTGACAGGAGTCTCGATTATCAAGGCATCAGCTTGAATTGTTGTAAAGTGCGGCCTGAGCTATCGGCGTGTCTGCGGTCAGCAGAGTTTGCAGGAATTGTCTGGGGTGGACGCCCTGCCGTCTTGCGGTTTGTACCAGGCTTGGCAGAATGCTGTGGGCTTTCAGGCCGCTTTCGGACCTGGTTCCAAAGCATATTTTCCGAAAAATCACCAGCTGCCTGATGGCCTGCTCTGCGAGATTGTTTGTGGGCGGCACACCGGGGTGACGCAGGAAAGTGAACAGATATTTTTGCTCCGGCCCGGCCAGATAGGCTCTTAGAGTCTCAGCGGGTTTGAACACCAGCGGCCTTTTACAGATGCCCGCGAGCCGATTGACCAACTGCTTCTCAATACCTTGCGCTGATTCCTAGGGGATACTGCCGGTTTTTAGTGTAACAGTTTAGCCCCCATTGGAGTCTCGATTATCAAGGCATCAGCTTGAATTGTTGTAAAGTGCGGCCTGAGCTATCGGCGTGTCTGCGGTCAGCAGAGTTTGCAGGAATTGTCTGGGGTGGACGCCCTGCCGTCTTGCGGTTTGTACCAGGCTTGGCAGAATGCTGTGGGCTTTCAGGCCGCTTTCGGACCTGGTTCCAAAGCATATTTTCCGAAAAATCACCAGCTGCCTGATGGCCTGCTCTGCGAGATTGTTTGTGGGCGGCACACCGGGGTGACGCAGGAAAGTGAACAGATATTTTTGCTCCGGCCCGGCCAGATAGGCTCTTAGAGTCTCAGCGGGTTTGAACACCAGCGGCCTTTTACAGATGCCCGCGAGCCGATTGACCAACTGCTTCTCAATACCTTGCGCTGATTCCCGGGGGATACTGCCGGTTTTTAGTTTCCTGCCCGTGTCGCAGGCTCGCTTGAAAAAGGCTACCACGCGATCGCAGAACCGGTCCGTCACAGCGTTTTTCTCCTCTCGCGGTAACAGTCCATGCTCCCGTTTGATCTCCTTGGCTTTTGTAATGATGTGGGCCAGGCAGGACTGCCACTGACTTCCGATACCGTTGTAAGCCGCGTAGCGGTCCCTTACCAGGATGCCTTCAAATTTTTCACCCAAGATGCTTGCCGCGACTTCGGCCGAGCGATGCCGGTCGATATGAAAGTAGGCCAGTTTTTCATTGCCGCTAAACCAGGCGTAATGGCCGACACCGTCGTTGCGCCAAGCGGTTTCATCGGCATGCACTACCTCGGAGACCCTGAGTTTTTCACGCACATCCTCATGGATAGGGGCCCCGCAAATCGCCGCTTTCCGATCAAATCCAACGGCAGCGGCGGGAACGAAGGTTAACCCGAATAAATCGCGAAACAACTCGGTTGTTTTTCGATAGGGGATCCCTATCCGATAGCGCAAATACAGCGCCACGGATTTTGCAACCGGCCCGATCGGGGCGTTCAGGATCTCGGCTTCGCCGGCCTGAACGACCTGGCGGTTACATCTGGTGCAGAAAGCCTGCCCATGCTGATAACAGGTCACCACGGTTCGGGGGGCAAGGACGATATCTTCCTGAATGTGTTCGCGCAATTCTTTTGAAGGGGCCAGCTCCATTTTCTGGCAATAGGGACACACCGTGGGGGCCGGTACAAAAACCGTTCGATCAATGCGTTTGGGTTTGGGCCTGACCCATGCGGGATGGCCCACCGGCGCGCCGCGCTTTTTTCTGTTTAATGGCGGAAGGGCTTGCTTTGGGCTATCGCCTGTATCCGTTTTCCGGTTCGCCTTAAACTGCCGCTGGTGAAGCAACTTCAACTTCGCCTTCAGCTCGGCATTTTCCCGTTCCAGTATGCGGATGCGTTCATCCCGGTCTTTTAAATCGTCATAAAACCTGTCGACGATCCGCAGATGCTCATCGTAGGTGTCTTCGGCCTGTCGATACTGCCCCAAAACCCACGTGGTGGAAAGCCAATCCAGGTGAGGGCAGGCGTCCTTGCGCGCACATTCAAAGTCATGCAGATAAGGCATGCGACTTGTTATCCACGTTGAGCAGTTCCCAGTTGACCTTGGAAAGAGCCTGGAGAAGCTTCCAGAGTGTTGTGTAGCGTTTGCTCATCTCCAAAGCCATTGGGGCAACGCCTTTCCGAACATAAAGTGTTACGGTTTTCCCCTCAACCTTGGTCGTGAGGTTATGGCCCTTCATGGATGGAGACTTCGCAACCGTTCCGATCAGGAAGCTGTCGAGCCTGGCGGAAATATCTTCCGTGAGTCGGGCCTGACGTTTTTTCAGGATATCCAATCGGCTCATTTCGATCTCCAAAAAGGAGTATTTATACTCATATTTATTACAACAAAAAAAGCCCGCTTGTCCAGAAAAAAGTGAACGGGCTCTTAAAATGATCAAAAAAAAAATTACCGAAAGAACTAAACTGTTACTTTTTAGTTTTCTGAGATAAAGGGGACGTTCTCAATATTTAAGCTTGATCAGGGGTCGGGGACAAGCTACGATGGGGACATGCCGCGCAAATCACGCCTGGATGCACCGGGAGCCGTCCATCATCTTGTCGTCCGGGGAATCGACCGGGGGCTGATATTTAGGGATGAGCAGGACCGCGATCGATTCATAGAGCGCTTGGGGGCGCTGTTGGCCGAGACGGCCACGGCCTGCTACGCGTGGGCGCTTTTATCCAATCATTTCCATCTGCTGGTGCGCAGCGGGCAGCTGCCCCTTTCGGGGCTGATGCGCCGGTTGCTGACCGGTTATGCGATCGGCTTCAACCGTCGTCACCGTCGTTGGGGGCATCTGTTTCAGAATCGTTACAAATCCATTCTCTGCCAGCAGGAGCCAACCTGTTGGAATTGGTGCGCTATATTCATTTGAATCCCCTGCGGGCACGGCTGGTAGCAAACCTGGAGGAGCTCGACGGGTACCGCTATTGCGGCCACAGCGTGCTGATGGGCTGGCAGAAAGCCCACTGGCAGGATACCGATAGCATTTTGAAGCGCTTCGGCCGCCGGAGGGATAGTGCCCGCAGGGGCTACCGCGAATTTCTGCGCAAAGGGATCGAGCTGGGCCGGCGTGCGGAGCTGACGGGCGGGGGGCTGATCCGCAGCCTCGGAGGCTGGGAGGAGGTTAAGGCGCAACGCCGACAACGAGCCCCCATGAAAGGCGACGAACGCATTCTGGGCGACAGTGAGTATGTCGCCGAGGTGCTCCGGGCCGCCAACGAGCGTCTGCAGCGGAAGGATCAGTTGAAATCTCAAGGGCTGGATGTGGACAAGGTCGCAGAGAGGGTTGCCGCTCGGCTGGGGCTGCCCCCAGAGGCCGTATGGGCAGCCGGCAAGCATCGCACGACGGTAGCAGCCCGCAGCCTGCTTTGTTACTGGTCGGTCCGGCACCTGGGGGTGAGCATGTCCTCCCTGGCCCGGCAGCTGGGAATTTCACCGACCTCCGTCAGCCA
>DAINBV010000146.1:0-3559 GCA_036732725.1 Geobacteraceae bacterium
TACGAACAGAAGGAGTCCAGAATGAAAAGTACAACTTATGCTCTTATTGCAGTCGTCTCGATCGCGGCGTTTGCTCTGCTGCGCGAACACTGGTCACATGTGGCAGGCTACTGGCCATATCTGTTACTGCTGCTTTGTCCGCTCATGCATCTTTTCCACGGTCACGGGGGGCATGGAGATCATCAACATCACGGAAGTGAAAACGATAAAAAAAATTAATCCGGCAGACGGGACCGCGTCGCGGTCCCGTTATCAGTCCAGGTATCGTTCGTAGTCTCTGGCATGCGCAAAGGCATGCTGTTCGAGTTTGTTATCAGCGGGTGCCGCCGTCCGGAACGCCAGTGAGTTAACAGGATTGTTATTGATGACCAGCTCGTAATGCAGATGAGGACCGGATGAACGTCCGCTGTTACCGGATAACGCAATAGCGTCTCCCCGGGTAACCCTGGCCCCTTTAGTAACGAGTATTTTATTGAGGTGGAGATAGCGAGTTTTAACACCGGCTTTTCCCGTTACTTCAACAAAATATCCCATGGTACTGTTGTATTCGGCCCGGGTGATTTTTCCGTCGATGACGCTGACTATTTTCGTGTTCATGGGCATGGAATAATCAATGCCATTATGGGGACTCACTTTTCCCGATACCGGGTTAAGTCTTGCAGGATTGAAAGGCGAACTGAGTCTTGCTGTGGCCGGTAACGGATAATCGAGACTGCCTTTCCCGGAAGTATCGGAAAGGTTATAGAACTTTTTATCTGATATACGATACGCCGTGTAATTAAATGAACCGGACGTAAATTTATAGGCCACGACACGTGATTTTCCCGCTTTCTTTTGCAGTACGAGTTTTAATGATTCATTTTTTTTCAAATGCCGCAGATTAAACCGGGAAGGCAAGGAGCGCTGAAGAGTAGCGATCTCGTTCGATTCCAGCCCCGAGCGGGTGGCTGAAAGGTAGGCATTTTCTTTTACGACATCGGTAGAATACATTTACTGGAATTCGCCGTTAGCATGAACACTGCGGCGTATGCTAGGGGTTTTCAGGAGGCGTGTCATCTGTCAGTTAATCGGGAGCACCGTTGATGGTCGTCATTTTTGTAACATATCTTGTTTCCCGTTTGCTCCGGAAGCTCTGGGAACTGTATGACCAGCCCGACGGTGATGATTAACGGGACTGAAACAGGTTACGGCAGAGCAATATGGGGCTCATGTCCTGCTACGTAACCCGTCAGTAAAGCCCTGCTGCGCACCTGACGCTAAGCACTAACCCGCCTGCAGTTACCTGGTCGAATACAGCCCGCGAAGCTTTCTTGCCTGCGTCTGATGTGCTTCCGCACCGGCATTATTGACCTGCTCATGCACGAGAGCGGCTTTTTCTCCGGCATTCAGTTCGTTAAAAGAAGAAGACGAGGTCTTTGAATTTGCATCACTGCCGGACAGCATTTTTTTATGTTCCTCAATCATTTTCTGATGCGCATAGGACGCGCTGTTGTTCATAAATGAATGAGCAACAATGGCCCTTTCATGTTCATTCATTTCAGAGAATGAGGGCGTGTTGTTTTTATTAACCCTGTCCGGTAAGTTTTCATGCGTCGAGGAATTCACATGACTGACGGCTGAGGCATTATTAACAAATCGATGTGCTTCATGGGCAATATCACTGGACTGAGCAAAAGCTGCCCCACAAAATAAAGCTGTAAACGCAGTGGTCGTGATTAATATATTCATGTGTAATTACCTTCTGAGGTACATAAAAGATGTCCTTATGATCATATATAAAAATAATCAACCTGTGGGGAAGATGACGTAAATGTAATACAGCTATGTACATTACACGATTGTAATGAATTTGTTTCTTAAGGTGTGCTAGATTCATTTCATTGTAAGTGGATGAACCAGTAATTTAATTTAAATCGGTTCTCGAATTCTGTCAGTAACCATACTTTAAATAAGGGAATGCGCATGCTGTTGAAAACGTCTCGACGAACTTTCCTGAAGGGGTTAACCCTCTCTGGCGTAGCCGGAAGTCTTGGCGTATGGAGTTTCAATGCGCGTTCCAGTCTGAGCCTGCCAGTTGCCGCATCCCTGCAGGGTACTCAGTTTGACCTGACCATTGGTGAAACGGCCGTCAATATCACGGGCAGTGAGCGTCAGGCCAAAACAATCAATGGAGGCCTGCCGGGGCCCGTTCTTCGCTGGAAAGAAGGTGACACCATTACCCTGAAGGTCAAAAACCGTCTTAATGAACAGACGTCCATTCACTGGCACGGCATTATTCTTCCGGCCAATATGGATGGTGTTCCGGGGCTGAGTTTTATGGGCATAGAGCCTGATGATACCTACGTTTACACCTTTAAGGTTAAGCAGAACGGGACTTACTGGTACCACAGCCATTCCGGTCTGCAGGAACAGGAGGGGGTATACGGTGCCATTATCATCGATGCCAGGGAGCCAGAACCGTTTGCTTACGATCGTGAGCATGTGGTCATGTTGTCTGACTGGACCGATGAAAATCCTCACAGCCTGCTGAAAAAATTAAAAAAACAGTCGGATTACTACAATTTCAATAAACCAACCGTTGGCTCTTTTTTCCGCGACGTGAATACCAGGGGGCTGTCAGCCACCATTGCCGATCGGAAAATGTGGGCTGAAATGAAAATGAATCCGACTGACCTCGCGGATGTCAGTGGCTACACCTACACCTATCTCATGAACGGGCAGGCCCCGCTGAAAAACTGGACCGGACTGTTCCGTCCCGGTGAAAAGATACGCTTACGGTTTATCAACGGCTCGGCAATGACCTATTTCGATATCCGTATCCCCGGGCTGAAAATGACGGTCGTGGCTGCAGATGGCCAGTATGTAAACCCGGTTACCGTTGACGAATTCAGGATTGCCGTTGCCGAAACCTATGATGTCATTGTGGAGCCTCAGGGTGAGGCCTATACCATCTTCGCACAATCCATGGACAGGACCGGTTACGCTCGAGGGACACTGGCCACGAGAGAGGGGTTAAGTGCTGCCGTTCCCCCCCTCGATCCCCGTCCTCTGTTGACCATGGAAGATATGGGTATGGGGGGAATGGGACATGATATGGCAGGAATGGACCACAGCCAGATGGGAGGCATGGATAACAGCGGAGAGATGATGTCTATGGACGGTGCTGACCTTCCGGATAGCGGGACATCCTCCGCGCCCATGGATCACAGCAGCATGGCCGGTATGGATCATTCCCGGATGGCCGGAATGCCGGGTATGCAAAGTCATCCTGCGTCAGAAACGGATAACCCACTGGTTGATATGCAGGCGATGAGCGTCTCTCCGAAATTAAATGATCCGGGTATTGGTCTTCGAAATAACGGAAGAAAGGTTCTCACGTACGCGGATTTGAAAAGCCGCTTTGAGGATCCTGACGGACGTGAACCTGGCCGTACCATAGAACTGCATTTAACCGGCCACATGGAAAAGTTTGCCTGGTCATTTAACGGAATCAAGTTTTCAGATGCCGCACCGGTGCTGCTGAAATACGGTGAGCGGCTCAGGATCACGCTGATCAACG
>DAINBV010000147.1:0-3494 GCA_036732725.1 Geobacteraceae bacterium
CGCGCCGGTTGAACGGGTGACCGGTTTCCGGCTACTGGATGACGACAGCCTGAATGTCGACTCTGGCGTATCGTCAACGGCGGGGCAGAAGCAATATGACTCCTCACTGAACTGGAGCGCCAGCAAAGGAAACCTCAGTGCAGGCTGGAGCCAGGGGGGAGACAGCAAAGAACTGAGCATCGGATTGAACGGCTCAGTGGTTGCCCATCATCATGGCATTACCTTTGGCCAGCCCCTTGGTTTGAGTAACATCTTAGTCCACACCGATCGTATATCAGGTCTGCATATCACTGACGTTAATGACGTCACGACGGATTATTTCGGCAACGCGATTGTGAATAACGTTTCACCGTATCGCTATAACGAAACATCACTCTCTCCCGAGGGGCTAAATCAACAGATCGAGATAGACAGTAACATCTATCAAACCGCTCCACGTGCGGGTGCCATTGTGGAAGTCGATACCAAAGCCAGGCGGGTACAGATTCAGTATGCGCACATTTACAGTTCGAAAGGAGATCCTGAGCCGTTTGGCGCGCAAATTTATGATGCTGATAATCAACGTGTCGGGATTGTTTCTGCCGGGGGATTAATCGCGCTGGATATTCTGCAACATCGCTGGCCCTATCATGCCAGCGACTCGTCTACTGATGCCGTCTGTACTATTGATCTCAATGGAGTTAACAAGAAAAAGCACATATGGGAATTACAATGCCGATAAAAAACGGCGCTCTGCTGGCGCTCGTTGTCTCGTTTTCCACCTCTGCTACGACCCTCATACAAAGCATGCCAGCCATAACATTGCAAAACATGGCGGGTCAAGAGGATGGAACCCTGTTAAAAACTTTACCTCTCTCTGCAGTGGCTGCCAGTGCGTTAAATGAAACACAACTTTCCATTGCCACCAATGCCGGTATGTGGGACGCCTCACGGAATATTTTTAAAACAGCGGTACCGGGAATTGGTTTCAGCCTTTGCGATAATGATAATAATCGCTGTATTTCGAGTCTGTCAGACTGGATCCCAGGAGAAAGTCTCTCTCTTCGTCTCTATAAAATTGGCAACCTCCATGGCGGACGGTACGCGATACCGTCACTGAGCATCTACGGTAAGACACATCCGCTGTTGCGCATAAACCCGCCCGCATTGATTGTAAATACCACGCTTTGCGGGGTGACAACTCAGCGAATCAAAGTCACTTTCCCGTCGTTCACGCTAAACAAGAACGGCGGAAATTTACCCAGTGTCGGCTTTAAAATCCCCGTTATTTGCCTGAATCCCAATGATTACGGAAAAGTTGATCTACAGTTCACCTATCATGGCGATCTTATTGATGGCAATACGCTCCCGACTCAGCTTGGCAATATTGGTATTCAGATTGAAGATGACCACAATATGCCGGTGGTGTTTAATACCGTGCTCAGCCAGGCTTCCCCGTCCTTTTCCTATCGCGCGCGTTTAATTACCATCCCCGGAGAGACGGCGCATTACGGAAGATTTTCCGCAGACGCAACGGTTCTCATCACACTCAGATAGAACAAAAATCAATCAGTTAAATCGTATGTCATCCTGAATGGCATACGTGTTTGTGCTGGTCCTGGATTCTGCTATCACCTCATTGGATTAGAGCTAACTTGTAATTTATGTTCTAAATGCAGGATAAAAATCTAATTATATTCGAAAGACCTTTTTATCTTGCTGTAGGCTGCGGTCAGTGGTGATATTTGAGCCTGACGGAAATGATAATTCTGGGAGCTATCATGTGGTTAAGTAGTAGTAAATATGGCTTGCTTATCACCATCTTCAGCAGCGTTGTGGCGACGTGCCTGATGGCGTGGGCCGTTTATTCCTCAAGCGATCTCTTCTTTTGGTGCAGTGCATTTGTACAGATGAGCGGTGGTTACGTCATTTCATGGTCGAAGAAAAGAGACGATCGGGAAGACAGCATTGTCAGCTGCGCAATTATTACCGGGGCAATAATGCTTACGGCCGTCGTGGCTAACTATGTATTCTTCGATATAAAACCGTCTCCAGGAGCATGTCTCGCCTGGATAATGTTGCTGGCTGGATTTTTCATTCTGATGAAAACTAAAGTAGAAGATTTCGACTGATGCAAACCGTACATTTAACCTGTTATTTTATTGTTACCATTATGACGCGTTCTTTAGGAGTGGCATTACTCTCCGGCTCTCAGCGACTGAACAGAAAAATGGCCTTTTCTCTTTATGTAGCCACTTTGTTGTTCTCTTATTATACGTTATCAAGCTATGTCGCTTACCTGGACTTTGCGCTTATCTGCATCACCATAGCGGGGGCCTGCTTGTGTATGAATATGATCTGGGTTGCTTTGAATGGTAATCTTAAATTGTCGCGTTTAAGGTTGCTTGGCACGGGATTAGTTCTTACCGGAGGACTATTGCTGATACTTCTCTAAAAATTCCGCTTTGGGTGTTCCATGCAAGATAAATGTATGAATAAATCTACTCGCATTAAGAGGTTGTAAAATGCATTAGGTAAATGTTATCTCATGGCGTCAAAGAGCGAGGATATTTCCTGTTGTTTAGGTTTGATAGAGCTACCGAATGTTTTCTCTCTTAGAGGATCTGATAAAGTTCGACTCCACTTTTTTTCAGTGATTGCGACTGTGCTTTATTACATATCTGACAACATGTTATTTAATCCAGCAGACCATACGATCGAATGCGGTGATAATGATGAATTTATTAAGCTCAGTATACCTGCAAGTCAGTTGCTGGAGCTGCTTATCCTGTCGGAAGGTGAGTTAGTTACCCGAGATTATTTGCTCACGGAGGTTTGGGATAAAAATGGGCTAAGAGGGTCCAACAACAATCTTAACCAATATATGAGCATACTACGACGAACGCTTGCCAATCATGGGTGCGATAATCTGTTTATCACTATACCAAAAATCGGTTTTCGTCTTAACACTGATATCAAGATTGAAACACGTAGTGCTTCTGGCGATCGGGCCCTCGACCCAGTAAACCGACCGATGCGTACACAAAATGGTAGAGATCTTAAGATCTTGGTTATCGCTTTTCTATGTATCATTGTTCCCTTAGCCGTTTTCATTGCCCTTAAGCAGTCTACGTCTCTCTACGATATTGCCAGTAGCGATCTGGTTGAAGTTGCTCCAGGTTGTAATGCACTTTATTTACATAAATTTAGCGAGGATGAGAAAGTTCACGCGAAAATTCAAATTAATGAGATGCTTAATAACCTGAAACTTAAGTGCGATGCAGGAAATACTCTTCTGTTTGATAATGTCGATCCTATTCCGGATGAAAATGACTATGGCCGGACTTTCTTTTCGTATTGCCATAATGTGAGCGGAAAAGCGCTGGCAAATTGTACTGACTTTTTTTATTCGGACTGGAAAAGACATCATGAATAGAAAAAAATATGCCATTCTCTTTCTTTGTGCCCTTTTTCTTTCGGGTATAGTGTTTTCGTTCTTTGAAACTAAAAGCGAT
>DAINBV010000148.1:0-3367 GCA_036732725.1 Geobacteraceae bacterium
CAGATATGGCCAGTAACCTGCCACATGTGACCAGTGTTCGCGCAGGAGAGCAAATGCCGCAATCGCGGCGACAGCAATAAGCGCATAGGTTGTACTTTTCATACCGGACTCCTTCTGTTCGTAACAGCCCCTTCACTCAGTGTTATTTCCCGAGCCTGACACTTTTCAGACGCAACGCATTTGCAATGACGCTAACGGAGGAAAGGGCCATGGCCGCCGCCGCAATAACTGGCGACAGCAGTATTCCATACACAGGATAAAGCAGACCTGCAGCTACAGGCACCCCAAGAGCATTGTAGATAAACGCAAAAAACAGATTCTGCCGGATATTTTTCATGGTGATCTCTGACAGATGACGGGCCCTGTTGAGTATCATCAAATCGCCTTTGAGAAGGGTAACGCCAGCACTTTCTATTGCCACATCTGTACCCGTTCCCATGGCTATACCCACGTCAGCCGCTGCCAGCGCCGGGGCATCATTCACACCGTCTCCGGCCATCGCAACCACATGGCCAGACTCTTTCAGTCGGGTTATCACTGCTTTTTTGCCATCCGGCAGAATCCCGGCTTCAACCTCATCTATTCCCAGTTTCCGTGCGACTGCTTCAGCAGTAAGCTGGTTATCCCCGGTGAGCATAACAATGCGGATCCCCGCCTGACGCAAAGCTTTAAGCGCATCCGGCGTGGTTGCTTTCACGGGATCCGAGATAGCTATCAGGCCTGCAAGGTTCCCGTCTGTGGCCACATAGATAACGGTAGCGCCTTCCATCCGCAACGTATCCGCAACGGCCTTTTGATTATCAATAACGATACTGTTTTCCTGCATAGCCAGTTCATTACCAATAACAACCCGTTGACCTTCGACATCGCCTGAGACACCTTTCCCCGACGGGGCATTGAAATTACTGACGGCAGGTATCACGATCCCCTTTTCATGCGCGGCTCTGACAACAGCCATACCCAACGGATGCTGCGAACCTTTTTCCACTGCAGCTGTTACACGTAAAAGAGATATTTCCCCACCCGGACTGAGACTGATAATCCCTGTCACCGTAGGCGAACCTTCCGTGAGCGTGCCTGTTTTGTCGACAACCAGCGTGTCCACTTTTTCAAGACGCTCAAGGGCTTCGGCATTCTTGATTAACACCCCGGCCTGGGCGCCTTTGCCCACCCCCACCATTATCGACATCGGCGTGGCCAGTCCCAGCGCGCAGGGACAGGCAATAATCAGGACCGACACAGCCGCAATGAGACCGTGCACCATCCTGGGCTCGGGCCCCCAGACAGACCAGATCAAGAAAGCAACAACCGCGATAAGTATCACCAGAGGAACAAACCAGCCTGAAACGCTGTCTGCCATTCTCTGGATGGGGGCACGCGAACGCTGTGCATCAGCGACCATCTGAACAATTCGTGAGAGCATCGTTTCATCACCGACTTTCTCTGCACGGATGATAAGACTACCTGTCTGATTAATCGTCCCCCCAATGACAGGGTCACCCTTCGTTTTGGTAACCGGCATAGACTCCCCGGTCACCATCGATTCATCCACGGTTGTTTTGCCTTCGATCACGATACCGTCGACCGGAATACTCTCTCCAGGTCTGATGCGGAGCTTATCGCCAGGCAGGACATCTTCCGCATTAATATCCGTTTCATGACCGTCATGATCCAGCCGTCTGGCGGTTTTGGGGGCAAGGTTCAGAAGCGCAGTAATGGCGCCTGAGGTTTGTTCCCGTGCCCGCAGCTCAAGAACCTGTCCCAGCAGAACAAGCACCGTAATAACTGCTGCGGCTTCAAAATAAACGGCCACCAGGCCATCCATGTTTCTGAACGATGCAGGAAACCAGGAGGGGAAGACGGTTGCAATGACGCTGTAAACCCAGGCTACGCCGGTCCCCATTGCAACAAGGGTAAACATATTCAGGGAGCGGTTACGTAACGACATTCCGGCCCGGGCGAAGAATGGCCAGCCACACCACAACACGACAGGGGAGGCCAGAAGCAACTGCAGCCATGTGTTGTACTGTGGCGGTACTGTATTCCTCAAGTCGGGAAACAGATGAGATCCCATTTCGAGTACCAGAACCGGAAACGCCAGCAACAACCCCAGCCAGAAGCGTCTTGTCATGTCGTGAAGTTCATCACTCGGCCCCGTGGATGCCGTAGCTACGAGCGGCTCCAGTGCCATTCCACAGACAGGACAGCTTCCGGGACCACTGCGGCGTATCTCCGGGTGCATCGGACATGTCCACACACCTTCAGAATTCTCTTTTTCCGCCTGGTTGTGAGGCTGTTTTATCTGATCAGGGCTGACTTCGTGATGATCGTGGTGATGGTGATGGGAATGTTCACTGGCATCTTCGGTAAAATAATGATCGGGATGGGCTTTAAATTTGCTCTCACAGCTGGCGGAGCAGAAATAAAGCTGATGGTCCTGGTATCGAATGCTGCTGTGCGCCTTGTCAGGCAGGATGACCATCCCGCACACGGGATCTCTCACCTTATGCAATACGTGGCCCTCGTCCGGGGATAATGTCTGCTCAGAAGCAGTCTGGTTGTTGTGTTGCACTGCATTGTCATTTTTCACAGTAACTCTCCTTATGCATACCGAAGCATCTTCTGTCTTCAGGGTATGTCATGGATGCGATTACCACGAATATCGCCGGCACAGGAGTGCCTGCTACCGGCGTCCCGTTATCAGCCGTTCCGCTGACTATTCGATTCGCTGGAAGACTTTTTTACTTCCATCCGGTGAGAATGCGATAACATCGTAAGCCTCTTTTCGGGCTCCCATCTCCATTCCAGGACTTCCTGCTGGCATACCGGGGGTGGCGAGACCGTATATACCCGAACCAGACTGCATTGCCTTATGTATCGTTGTCGCAGGCACATGGCCTTCAATGATCAAATTACCGGCAACCGCGGTATGACAACTTCGTAGTCCTGCAGGAACAGCATGCTTTTCTTTCAGGGCTGACAGCGCCTGATCATTCATGACGTGAGTTCGTACTTCGAACCCGTCTTTTTCCATCGCTTTGCCCCACAGGGAACAACAGCCACAGTTTTCAGATTTGTACATATCAATCACTTTTTCACTCGCCATCGCGGGTAGTGAAAGGCCGAGAGCCAGCGCCATTAGAACCACTTTTTTCATACTCACCTCTGTATATTATCGATATAAACCCTGACGTCAGGGTGAATCAGTAAAGAAGGACACCCACAGGGGGTGCCCTTTCAGGTTCAGGACACGCTTTTTTTATGTCTGCGCAGCCAGATTAATTTGTAGGCGGCAGGAATAATGAACAGGGACAGCAGCGGAGCCGTGATCATCCCACCAATCATGGGTGCCGCAATACGGCTCATG
>DAINBV010000149.1:0-3348 GCA_036732725.1 Geobacteraceae bacterium
TCTTCGCCGGTAAAATGGCTGGCGGTATAGTCGATCAGTTGGTTGAGCACCGAGCCGATGGTTTCACGACTCCGTTTCTGCTGCATTGCGTCGTGCAGGTCATTGACCATGGTAAAAAGAGTCCTGTGCTCATTGTCAAACCGGGAAACATTGGTGGCGAAGCTGCTGTCCCATTCCAATGCTTTGGACAGTTTGAAATGCCCGACCAGTTGATGCAGGTCCTCGACCTGCTGAGCCAGCATGCTGGTGGCGCTGGTCGTGTGGTGGGCATTTTCCACATTCCGGTTGACAACATCGGTGATCATCTGAATGTTGTTGGTGATCTCCATGGTGGTGGCGGTCTGCTCTTCGGCAGCCGTGGCAACCTGGCTGATTTGCAGGGCAAGCTCGTTTATCCGGTCATGTATCTCTTCCAGTGCTTCGCCGGAGCGGGTAGCTTCGGCTGTGCCACGTTTGACTTCGTTAACTCCATCGCCCATCGCAGTAACGGCGGTCTGTGTTTCTGACTGGATCGATTTGATCATGGAGGCAATTTCTTTGGTTGCTTTGGTCGTACGCTCGGCCAGGGCACGCACCTCGTCGGCAACAACGGCAAAACCGCGCCCCTGTTCACCGGCCCGGGCAGCTTCAATGGCGGCATTGAGAGCCAGCAGATTGGTCTGGTCAGCAATGTCTTCGATGGTGCCGACAATTGCCCCGATCTGGTCCGAGCGCTGCCCCAGCCCTGCTACAGTCTGGGCTGAGCCGTTGACCCGGTTGGCAATATTATCCATCAGCCGGGAACTGTTTTGAACCAACTTTGAGCCGGTATGGGTCTGCTCGGTTGCTTTTTGGGCGCTTTCAGCTGCATACAGGCAGTTGCGGGCAATGTCGCTGGAAGTGGCCGACATCTCCTCGCTGGCGGTAGCAATCGTACCCGCTTGTATTGCCACATCTTCGGCAGCATTCAACATTGCATCGGTGTCTGAACGCACCATGACAACCGAGTCGCGCACAAGATCGGCAACGGAAAAAAACTTGCGCATGGCATTGTTCATGTCAGATATCATGGTGTTAAAGGCGGTTGCCAGGCGTACGAAATCGCCACTTCCGCATGTCTCGGCGCGTACGGACAGGTCGCCGTCAGCAGCTTTTTCAAGGGCTGTAACGATGTCGGCTAACGGTTTGAACGCCTTGTGTGCCAGGAAACCGAGTGTCATGGTTGTTGCGGCCAGCAGCAGGGCGCCGATGATGGCTGTTAAGAGTATGCTCCCTTTCGGGTTGAAGATGCTCATGGCAGCCAGTGTGATGACAATGCTGACTGCATTGCCAAGGATGGTGCGTTGTGTGAATGACATGGTGACAGTCTCCGGGAGGTGAAATTCTCTTGGATAAGCAACGAGCTGACCGGTATTTCACGATCTATTTATGATAGTGTGCTTTGAATCCGGAACTTGTAAGCAAAAAATTAGCCAACTGCAATGCGTTTTTGTATGTGTTCGCTATTACAGTATAAAACTGATTATGTGTTCGGATTTACAATAGAAAAGGTAGTGTATATGGCTGGATGTATGCCGTTTTTTGCAGCACAGTCCGAAAGGTGCTGACGCGGGAAGCTTAGGGGGCTCAACTCGATACAGATGAGTGTTTCTTTGCTACGCTGTGAAACAAAGCTCGGCATGAGAAGGAATAAACATGGCCAGAGCGTTACGAATCGAGTACTCCGGCATGTTTTATCACGTGACATCGCGGGGCTATGAGCGGAAGGATGTATTCAAAAGCAGGAGAGACAGGGAGCAGTTTTGGAATCTGCTGAGGTTCGTTACATCCAGCTCAATCCAGTAAAGGCCGGGATGGCTGGGCGTTACGCAGGCTTTCCCTTTTCAGGGCGTGTATCTTTTCCCGTTCTTTGGCGCCGCATTCCGGGCAGGCGCCATGGCTGAAGTGAGCGTATGAATGCTCACTGATATAGACTTCCAGCTGTTGCCAGCTTTCGTTGTCGGTACGGATCTTGTGGCAGAAACTGCAAATCGGAATGATCCCTGCCAGTGTTTTCAACTCATCTTCCAGTCTGATCCGTAATGCCTCCTGGGCCTCAACCCGCTCGGTCACGTCGATACAGCTGCCGATATAACCGGCAAACTGTTCCTGCTGATTGTAGAACGGAACACCCCGATCAAATATCCAGCGGTAGACTCCATCAAAACGCATCAGTCGATACTCCATCTCGAAAATCTCGCGACGCTCAAAGCCATCCAGGTAGATTTTCAGGCAACGTTCAAAGTCATCGGGATGAACACCTTCCGCCCAGCCATTACCATACTCCTGTTCCATTGAACGCCCTCTGAATGACAGCCAGCGCTCGTTGAAGTAGTCGCAGAGTGCTTCGGTGTTTGCTCTCCAGATCAGGATCGGAGATTGCTCTACCAGGGCTTGATACTCCGGTAACGTAAGTCGCGGTTTGTTCATACGATTACTCCTTCCATCGTTGCACCGGAATTTTTATACTGCTGAGTCGGGTCAGTAGTCTCTGATGTACCTTAAATAGAGAGCAATTTGAAGGATTTATTTGTGTCTGTTTCAATTTTCAGGGTGGATACCTGCAGTAAATTTTACTAGTATCAGTGGCATATATCTGTAAACTATGACAGAGCATATCAGATAAGGAACATACAAATGAAAATTCTCTTTCTCCACCCCCATGGCAATAACTGGCTCAAAGGGGTACATGATATAACCACTATTTTCAATCTAATGCCACCGCTTGGTCTGCTCTCTATTGCTGCCTGGTTGGAAAAGCATGGTATTGATGTTGAGATAATGGATTGTTACGCCACTCCGGAGCCACCGGAAACTGTCGCCAGGCAGATAGTGGCGAGTGGCTGCGATGCTGTGGGACTTTCCTGTACAACATCATCGTTCCCGGAAGGCTATCGCATTGTCCGTTTTCTGAAAGAACTTCACCCCGGGATTACCGTTGTTGCCGGCGGAGCCCATGCGTGTTCGATTGGTCCACAATTGCTTGACACTCACCCGGCTATTGATTGCCTGGTGATTGGAGAGGGTGAGAATACCATGCTTGAGCTGGCTCAAGCTGGATTTCGTGGGATTGACAAAATACCAGGGGTTGCATATCGCGATAGCCATGGCAACGCGGTTCTTTCCTCCCAGCGTGAGCTGATCAGCAATCTTGACGACCTTCCCTTTCCTGCCTATCATCGCCTGCCAAATTTTCCGAAACGCTACAAACTGCCGCTTTTCAGTTATCCAACGTTTCCAAATACCAGTATTATTTCGAGTCGCGGCTGCCCCTATTCCTGCTCATATTGCGACCGTTCGGTTTTCTCGCGGGGTTTCCGTTTTAATTCA
>DAINBV010000150.1:0-2197 GCA_036732725.1 Geobacteraceae bacterium
CGCCTCGCTGAACGTTGCGCCGACCCGGGTGTTTATCGGCACGTTTATCGCGCCGTTGGCATTGATGGTCCCGGTTACCGTGGGTGCGGTGTTGTCTGCGGTCGTACCGGTCGTGAAGGTCCATTCAAAGTTGCCGGCCAGTCCATTGCCTGCCAGGTCCTTGGCCCCGGTTGTAACCGTGGCAGTATAGAGGGTGCTGGCGGTAAGATTGCTTACCGGCGCTGGTGTAAAGACCGCCGTTATGCCGGAGAAGGTCACCGTGCCTGATACAACCGTTGCCCCTTGTTTTACGATAAATGTTGCCCCGGTGATCGATAAGGGGTCCATCGTCTCGCTGAACGTTGCGGTGACTTTCCGGTTAATGCCGACATTTGTGGCGCCATTAGCCGGGTTTGTGGAGTTCACTGTGGGTGCGGTGATGTCCGGGCTTCCCCCTCCACCTCCACTTACTCCACTTGTCCCGTTATCATGTCCGCAACCGGCCACAAAAACGACGAGTAGTAAGACGAGAAACCACATCTTTGTATATCCTTTGCGCTTACTCATATTTGTTCCCTCCTTAAAAGGATTATTAAATCTGCCAAGCTGCCTTCGTTGCCTATGGGAGTTCTTGCCACTTTCTACAAGGGGACCTGCCTGCCCCATGCCTTACGGAACAGTAATGGCATTGCCCTGTAACGTAACCGCGGACTGCGCTAACGCCCTGCCCTTCAACGATGCGCCGGTCAACAGCGTTATCTGTGTTTGGGCCAGGATAATTCCCTCAAAGTGCGAGCCCGCTCCAATGGACACACCAGCGCCACCGGCGACCTGCCAGAAGACGTTCTGAGGCAGTGCCCCGCCGCTCAGGATAACGTTCTTAGCACCGGCCATGGTAAGATTTCCCGTTATCTGGAAGATCCAGACATCCGTTGAGGTACCCGTGAGGGTGATATCCCCTGTTATGCTAACATTGCCGGGGGTATTCCAGGTGTAGGTGCCGGGGGCGAAGTTCAACCCGGAGAGAGTCCCACCACCCACGTTAAGATTGGAAGCACCAACTCCTGCCGGTCGTCCGGCAGCGGTGGTGTACGCAGTTTCCATGTTGAGTACGGCAGCGGTCAGGTTGGCGGGAGTGGGAACAGCATAGTTGGATGCGTATATCTTTCCGGTCACGAGAGAGGATGTCGAAAATACATTCGTTGCATCAGCTACCAAGCCGAATCCCGTTATGGAACTCGCGCCGCTTGGGCTGATTCCAATATTGCCGGTAATTGCGGAGGTCCCGGTGTTGCTGATACCTGTTTTTGCAAGGATCCCATAACTGCCTGCTGCTGAAAGGTCTCCCGCCGTTACCGTCGATCCAAGAGAAACGCAGCCCGTTCCCACGCAGACTGATCCCGGGACTGAGGCCGGGCCTGGACTTCCTCCTCCATTGTCGCTGCCGCATCCTGCCAGAGAAACGACCAGGAGCAATGCCATCAACCAGATCTTGTTATTAAATATCTTATGCATGTATCTTTCCCCCTCTTGTATATTAATTGCGAACTTCATGGCTTGACAAAGAAGGAGTATTACAACTATCGTGCCAGGGGGTGAACTGCGGATCCTGCGGGGACAAGACATTGATTGTGTGGAAGAAGAGGGAAAGAGAGCTGCAGAGGTAAAGAGAAAGCCGTCAAGGGCGGCCGTCGCATTTGACGGGACCGTCAAATGCGACGGCCGTGAAGAAAGGAGACCGCGTGAGTCCTTTCTTGTATTTTATTGAGCCTTTTTGTAACTGCTCAGTATCCGATAAAAAAAACTATACAGAATGACATTATCGCCACTCTAACGAAGGTGCAAATCCCCTGTGGTTGCCCTGGTGGCAATCGGCCACCCCTGACCTGAAGAGAGGTTCCATCCCGGAATTACCTGCCGAATTGAATTTCAAGGGTAGCCATAAAAGCGTAAACGTGTTTTCTTTGGCCGGTCAAATCTTTCGGCCAGGTAACTTCCGGCGCAAGCTCGAAGAAGAGCCAGGACCGGTAAAATTGCCGTCGATAGAGCGATCCGACGCGGTAATTTTGAATGACCCATTCAGGATGGTTCACTCCCCACATACTGGTATCATAGGAAATTGCGCTCCTGGCTGACAATTGAGTGAAAAGGCTGACCCCGGTGTTCCAGGTCACGCCCGCCGTGCCCTCGGTGTAGGTCACGTTGTTGCCCCACCGGA
>DAINBV010000150.1:2207-3025 GCA_036732725.1 Geobacteraceae bacterium
CGAACGTAAAGGCCGTGAACTTGCGTTCAACGTCGAGCTGCGTCGTGTCCGTGAAATGCTCAACGGCTTGATACATGGCGATCTGGGAAAATCGGAAGAGGTAAACCTCGCCAAAGGGGAGCGCGTACTGATACCGCATCCTGACATGGGCATCGGGATGAATGCCGATTTTGGCCCCGGTATCAATACTGATAAGTTCACGAAGCCTGGTATACAGGTCCACTCGCACCCCGATGATGGATTTTCTGACTCCCGTATTCCGGTCGACACCCGGTTGGACGGGCTGACCAGGCACGGCAGTGTATTTGTCGGCAACAGATCTCGACTCGAAATATAACTTCGATTTTTTAAGGAATTTTTTCCATTGGGGCAGCTCCCACTCGAAGTGGTAATCGAAGATTTTAGCGACCCCCTGCCCCTCGGTCCACCGGGCTGAATTTCTTAATGTGATGAGCATGCCGGGCCGGAGATCCAGCAAGACGTGGTCCTTCACAAAGAAGGTATCAAACCATACCGCAGGTTCACAGGTGTTATCCTGCACGAAGCCATGCACCTGGTCCAGCCAGTTATCTCCGGCCACTTTGACGGTAAAACAGGGGTCTACTTGCGGCCCCAATTTCACGGGGGTTGCTGGTTGTACTGTCGGTTGAGGGGCTTGACCGGCTTGAGGCGCCTGCTGTGCCACAGGTTCAGACGGTACCTGCCGGGTTGTCGTTTCGGCGCTCAACGGTCGGCTGACCGTTGTTGTTGGATCTGATTCAGGCTGTCCCGGTGTTTCAGCGTTCGCGCCATGAGAAACGGCGAAGAGGAGGAGGCAG
>DAINBV010000151.1:0-3008 GCA_036732725.1 Geobacteraceae bacterium
TGTTGATTTCCGATTTATATGACCTTCAATCCCCTAATTATTTTGACCATTTGATCTGATTTCCATGTTATTTGAACAATCTTAGATTCGAGGGTGATTTTACTCACCCCCCTGATCTTGTGCTTAGAGTAGTTCGGTCGCAGCCAGCCGAACATTCTCGGCAGTCACGACGGCGGATTCGTTTCTTGCCGCCGCAACGATAGCTCCTCTTGCCAGATGGTTTGCTTTTCTGAAGAGACCTCCGGCTCCTTGATGAATAGCTGTGATGGCCGCATCGTCGAAGATCATACGGTTTACCCCGGCAATGGCAAGATGATGACGGAGATACGCCCCCATCGTTTCCAGATCACTCCCTTTAAGATGGCTTCTGGCCACAACCCGGTTTGCCAGGGGAAGACAGTTTCTGTAGCGCAAGCTGTCGACCAGGTTGACCTGCCCGGCCAGTATGATCGGTAGGTAGGGCTTGGAGTCCTGCTCGAACTGAGTCAGTGTATGTAACTCGGTAAACACTTCCAGGCGCAGCAATGATGCCTCATCGATAATCAGGGCCACCTTCATTTTCTTGCCGTGGGTCAGATCAAGTACTTCCTGTTTGATCTTTCGGGTCATGGCGGCTCTTGATGAGCTGGTAAAATCGGTTGCCAATTCATTGAGGATTTGCCGATACAATTCCAATATGGATCCAGATGACGCGGTAACGTAAATAATCCGGTATTCTGACGGGTGCAGGCCGCCGAGCACATAGCGTAACGACGTTGATTTTCCGCTGCCGATCTCACCGGTGACCAGGGCAATAGCTCCCATACGTATCGTATAATGGATACGCTCTTCCATAGCACTCAGGGCTTTAGTCACCATGATGTCCTTCCGGGGAATGTCGGCGCCGAAGGGCTCTTTCGTAAGCGCAAAAAACTGTCGATAACTCGTATCCATCATTCACACTCCCACAACTGACCGCTGATACCGGCGTTTTTGTCAGGTATTTCAGCCTTGGCGCTGGCAACGGAGTTTTCACCCACGAGTTCTATCTGGCCGTTTTTGTCTCGCTTGACCCGATTGTTGACGTGCAGATCTACTTGTCTGATCGTCCCGTACGAAGTACTGCCGCAGCGGATTTCCACCTGTTCCGGACTCTCCTCGAAGTAGAGTATTTCCACCCGTTTGCCAATCAGTTCCACCGGAGCCTCGTAAAGTCGGCAATCAACCACCACGGTCCGATCTTTGTTGACCCGGCGCCGCACTGTCTTGCGGAAATAGTCTTGTAAATTATCCGGTGCCGACCGCAGGCATTCCATCTTGCTGGTAAAACGCTTGAAGGGGCTTTGCTTGGTGGAACTGTGCTCCCGGCTATGATACTCACCAAGCCAGAGGTCGAAGGCCGTGTTTATCTCTTGAAGGGTAGTACCGCTAAAAGTCGGCAGGAACTGGGTGCGTACGGTTTTGAAGAATCGTTCGATCTTGCCCTTCCCCTGTGGCTGATACGGCTTTGCATGTATCAGGGCGATACCTAATGCGGCAGTGGTATATTCAAGCTGACGGGAGCGGAATGCGGACCCGTTATCGACATAGAGTTTCCTGGGCAGACCACGTTTGGAAACGGCGGCGGCAAAGGCATTCATGAAAGGGATCACTGCTTCGGAGAGATAAAACTGTCCGTGCGGTATCAACCGGGAATGGTCATCGATAAAGGCGATCAGGTAGCATTTATGCTGCTTGCAGCCAGAAGTGACATGCGGGCCGTGCATAACGTCGCTTTGCCACATATCATTGGGCAACTCCGCTTCAAACTTACGCCGGTCGGTTGGGGTAGCCTGCTCTTTGGCCATCAGATTGTTACTGTGAAGGAAACGGTAGACAGTGCTGAGGTTCAGGACTGTGCCGACGGTTACAAGATCTTTCTGGTGCATGAGCTTGATCAGCTCTACGACGGTCAGCTTCGGCATCTGGTGCCTGAGGTCAGTCAATGCCAGACAGGTATCTTCATCCAGCGCCCGGACCTGACCGCTGTCATTTCTGTCCTTCGGGTATAGGGATTCAAGCTTATTGCTGCTTTCCGAGTAGAGCCGTACCCAACGCAAGAGCGTGCTGCGACTGATACGGCTCCTACCGGAAAAGGGGATAAACCAACGGTGGGCGCACTTCTCCGCCAAGAGCTGTTCTTGCTCTCCATGATCCAGACGACGCCCACCAACAAACTCGTTAATGATGCCGTACCTGAATACCGCCACCTGTTTCTTCTCGTCTTCGGTCATAAAATGACTCCTTTGCTGATAATTGGTGATGATGACCGACCATATATCAGGGGAAAGGAGAAAACAGCGGCAGAGGTCACTGGGGTGGTTATGTGGTGATAGCAATTGCTGGACTAGATGGACCGGCTTACCGGTACACAACCAATGGCCAGCAAACGGTCAAATGCGGCTATCAATCCGTCTTTCCAAGTGTCAGTCAGGCGGGCAATGGCTTGGCGAGCCAGGTTCGCCAGCCAATGCCGCATGCGGGATGGAGGCAGGGAAGAAGGTTGCCAGCGGCCTGTTGTTATGCGGAGAGCAAGCAAAGCACGGATGGTCTCTTTGCAGCAACGGATTCGGCTGAAATGGGTATTGGGGCGGGAGGTCATAACACAACGACACAGGGGGCAGCGGTAGCACTTCATGTACAGACAGAAAACGAAGCCTTCAAAAAAACGAGGGACGAAACCATGACCCCAAACCTTGTAATGATGGCATTTCAAACAGGCTGCGGGGCGGACCCACGGGAAATCCTTACCTTGCTCAAAAATCTCCTTGAGTTGAACGGCAACAAAATCTATCATTGAACCTCGTTTGTTGTATGGGGAGCCACCCCAAGAAGTAAAAGGGCGGTGAGTTCGCTAAAACTCACCGCCCAAATCAATTTAAAAACATTTCTTCCAGCTGAGTCCAAATAATCCGACAACCTACGGACTCTTGTCAATCTATTCTGAAAATCAAACCCTCCATCAAGTCATAATAATTCGGGAACTAACA
>DAINBV010000152.1:0-2957 GCA_036732725.1 Geobacteraceae bacterium
TGGACCAACGCTTGCCGCCGGAAAATTGCGCGAACGCCATAACATCACGGTGTCTGTTGAAACGCTCAGAAAATGGATGACGGCTGAGGACTCTGGGTCCCATACTCACGTCGCAGGCCACGTGTTCATCAACCCAGATACCGGCGTGACTGCCTCGGAGAACTTGTTCAGATCGATGGTTCCCCGCATGACTGGTTTGAAGGACGTGCCCCCAAATGCTGCCTGCTCGTCTTTATTGATGACGCGACTGGTCGCCTGATGCACCTTCGCTTTGGTGAGACTGAATCAGCCTTTGATTACATGATGGCCACCCGCGAGTATCTCGAGCAACACGGCAAGCCCCTTGCGTTCTACAGCGACAAGCACGGCATTTTCAGGGTCAATAATGGTGGTTCAACCACAACCGGTGTTACCCAGTTTGGCCGCGTGCTTTCTGAACTGGGGATCGAACTGATTTGTGCCAACAGTCCGCAGGCTAAAGGCCGCGTAGAGCGAGCAAATCAGACACTTCAGGATCGGCTTACCAAGGATATGTGTCTCGAGGGAATCAGCAGTATTGAAGCAGCCAACGCCTGGCTGGATACCTTCATTGCCGACTTCAATCGTCGCTTCGCAAGACCAGCAAAATACCCCAAAGATCTGCACCGAACCGTGGCTGAAAGCAACGAAGAGCTGGATGATATCTTTGCCTGGCAGGAACTGCGTCAGCTGTCTAAAACGCTGACATTCCGCTATGACAAAATGATATATCTGGTTGAACCTAGTGAAGAAAATACTCGCATCGCTGGCGAAAAAATAACAGTCTTCGACTATCCGGACGGCACGCTGGCATTCAAATACGGTTACCGTTCACTCAAATATCAGGTGTTCGACAAACTGGAATGTGTCGACCAGGGGCAAATCGTTGATAACAAGCGTCTTGGGGCTGTTCTGAAACTCGCTCAGGACAAGATGGACGAACTGGAGCGGGACGGGAAACGGGACCGTAGCAAGAAGATGCCTAAAAGGCGGGCACAGGCCCGGGTGCAGGAACAAGTAAGAGCTATCAATCCGGTGCTGGCAAACCCAGCGGAATTCAGGGCCAGCCTGAAACGTTAGTCCCCTGCTCTTTTTTGGCTTATGTAGCGAATTTAACCACCGCTATGTGATGAAGTGCAAACTTCTGAAAAGACGCCGGTTGGTTTTATGACTGGTAACCCTCATTACAATCTTGGTATCACTACCACAGCATGCAAGTTTAAATCTGTTTTCACTCAGGAGATTTTTATGGGCATTAAAACTGGTCCAAAACCAATCGCTAAATCAACTGGAAAAGAAGATAAACGTCAGCGTGTAACGCCGGAGAATAAACCAAAGCATCCCGGCCTGAAGGAACACGACCATAAAAAAGGCGAATAACAGCTTACTGATATAGCCTCTCAATCACAGGCATGGACGTCATTCATGCCTGCTTTCCTCTGCAAAAACTATCTTCCCTTTCGTTCTGCAAGCTATTTTAGGTGACATTTGAAACTGGCTAAATGAGGTGACATTTTAATCTTGCAATAACAGGCTTTGTTAGAACCATTTAGTAATGTCACTTTTGGGGCTGCGGATGTTTTCCTGGACTGTTATGTTGTGATCCCAAGATGCTGCCGGTACTTCACAGGACTCATTGCACCTAATGATAGCTTGATACGTTTCTCGTTATACCAGCGTATGTACCTGTCCAGGAAGCAGATAAATTTTTCCAGCGTGATACCCGCCCAGTCTCTGCCATAGAACATTTCGTTTTTGATACGCCCGAAGAAGCCTTCACACGCAGCATTATCCGACGAGCATCCTTTGCGCGACATGGACCTTATAAGTCCGGAGGTGTTGATACGCTCGAGCCAGCCCGGCCACCGGTAATGGCCACCACGATCGCTGTGTATCACCGGTTTATCATGTTCGTTGAGCGTATTTTTCCGGTGCCGGACCGATTTCGCCACAGTAAGAGTTATATCGTCGTCGCCTGGTGCGCTTAACAACGAGCTGCTCTTCTGCCATCAGTCTGCGGACAACCTTTTCAGAAATAACCCTGTTGTTACTGCGAAGCATCGCGTGAAGGCGCCGGTAGCCGTAACAGCGGTAATTCTCCTCAAAGATATCGGCCATGATCACGCGTATTTCCGCATACTTATCGTACAGACGTTTGCTGGCTTTGTGGTAAAAATAACAGCTGCGGGCAAGTTGCAGAACGCTTAGCAACTCAGCAACGGGGTACTTTTTCTTAAGGGCATCAACTATCAGGGTTTTCTCCCTGTTTTTCAGTGTCAGAAAGCTGATGCCCAGATCTTTTTTTATCAGTTCATTCGCCTTTGTCAGTATGTCACGTTCGAGCTGCAGCTGATGAACCTGCTTCCTGAGACGCTGGATTTCACCGAGTAAAGTATCCTGATTTTTATCCTGAGGGGCTGCCTTTCGTTTGCGCATGGATTGATAAGCCTCGTCACTGATAAGGTCTTTCTTCCATTTGTACAGGACCGGGACGCTGACGCCTATGCTTTGTGCAACTTTACGCGCGGTTCCACGTCGGTTACAGAGCTCCCGGACGGCCTGAGACCTCTCTTCCGGGCTGAAGCATTTGTTTGTGCCTGAGCGAATGACCAGGGGACGCGCATTTGGGTAAAACTCTTCAATCCAGCGCTTTAGAATTTCGTTACTGGGGTAGCCGATGGCTCGGCGAGTGTACGACAGGCAACCACCGTGAGTAAGATAATGCTCAACAGCAGCAATTTTCTGTGTCCGTGAATAGCGTTCTCTTGGCTTTAATTCCCTGGGTAAATCGCCCTTCTCTTCATAAATCCGAACCCAACGGCCCAGCTGTTTTGTGGAAGGATATCCCAGCTCCATGACGACAACGGAGGCATTCTTTCCGTACCGGTAATAGAGTTCGACGGCCCGGATCCGGTCCTCGTATGAATGCATAAATTAAC
>DAINBV010000153.1:0-2886 GCA_036732725.1 Geobacteraceae bacterium
CGAATGTTAAGACAGTAATCATAATACTTCTCAATGGGTAATACCCCTGAATTCCATCGAAAGTCAGAAAGTTAAACCGGCTCCCACAGTTTGTTCCAAGAACCCATTGCTGACGAGCGAATACTTCGATCCCGACATATCGGTGCATTATACTGGTCGTAAAAATATTTTGTCGCAAAGATACCAGTAGACAAAAAACATGCCTTCATTTAGGATAGCGTTGTACTACTTCTTATTTTTGAGGAGGATCAACGCTATGGGATGCAAGGATAGGAAGCATCTGGTTCATTGTGGTCGAGTAATTACTACCGAAGAACTGGCTGATATCCGGGAAACGGTTGCCACCTGTTCCGGTTTAAGCCGGAGTGAGTTGGCGCTGACAATCGGTGAACACTTGGAGTGGTATAGTGCAACCGGATCTCTAAAACTGGATGCTTGTGTAAAGCTTCTGGAAAAGTTGGAGACGCAGGGGGTCTTGAGTCTCCCGGAGAAGCAACTGTCGTCAGGATGGGGACAGAAGCATATACCACAGACGAATCAAACTGAGGCGGGAGAACTTCTGGAAGGTAGTGTTGGCAACCTTGGTCCATTCAGCTTGGTACCGGTAACAGAGAAAGAAGATATTGGTCTTTGGAATGAATATGTAAGCCGATACCACTACCTGGGTTACAAACAACCCTTTGGTTGTCATCAACGCTATTTCATAACAAGCGAGCATGGCAAGCTTGGGTGCCTGCTGTTCTCTGGTGCGGCGAAAGCCTTGCGGGAGCGAGATAAATGGCTTGGCTGGAGCAAAGATGAGCGGCTGAGAAACCTTGGTTTTGTGGTCAACAACAACCGTTTTTTGATGTTTCCGTGGGTGAAGGTTAAGTATCTGGCGAGCCACGCCCTTGGTCAGGCTGTGCGTCGTCTCGGCGATGATTGGCAGCAGCGATGGGGTTATAGGCCGGTAGTAGTGGAAACCTTCGTTGATCCGGAGCGCTATGCCGGGACGTGTTACCGGGCGTCAAACTGGCTCTACTTGGGAAACACCACCGGGACCGGATTGGCCCGCATTGGAAAGAGCTACACGAGCAGCCCGAAGAAGATATTTGTGCTGCCACTTGTAACTGATTTCCGCACGGTTTTGTGTTCATAGGGAGAGCCACTACTATGGGCCATGCGAGCCGGAGACCTGATCGGGAAGAAATCAAGACCAAACGCAGGGAAATAAAGCGACACCAAAAAGCCTTGGGATGCCGTTCGGAACAGGATGGCTTGTCGAGATCATCCCATACGACAATCTCAAACAGTAAGAGTCGTTATCAGAGTACGACCGAGGAAGGGATTGCCCGCACTGAAGCGACCTGGGAACAGCTGAAAGTACTGCGGGCCAAACTGCCAGTTCTGTTAAAACGGTTTTCTGCGATTCCGGATCCGCGAAACCCTCGAAAAACCAAGCACAAGCTCTCCGTCTTGCTGCTCTACGGCATATTGTCGTTTGTCTTGCAAATGTCTTCTTCCCGAGAGGCCACCCGGGAAATGAGCCGTCCGATGTTTTGGGAAAATCTAAAGCGATTCTTTCCTGAGTTGGAAGAGGCCCCCCACCATGACACGCTGAAACGTCTCCTGGCGGGGCTGGAAATAAGTGAGCTTGAGAACCTTCACTTGGAGCTGATCCGGGGGTGGATCAAAAACAAGAAATTCAGGCGATATTTGATCGACAACTATTATCCGATTGCAATCGACGGTACTCAAAAAATGCGCCGTGACGAACTCTGGGCCGAAGAATGTCTGCAGCGCACCTTTAATCGTGGGGAGAGTAGCGAACATACCCAGTATTACGTCTATGTGCTACAGGCGAATCTGGCTTTTTCCGGGGGACTGAGCATTCCGGTGATGAGCGAATTCCTGACGTATGAAGGAAATGGATCAGGCGACAGCAAGCAGGATTGTGAACTCAAAGCATTTAACCGGTTGTCCGAACGGCTCAAGGATAAATTTCCCGCCTTGCGGATCATGCTCTTGCTGGACGGGCTGTACGCGAATGGCCCTGTCGCGCAGCGGTGCCGCCAGTACCATTGGCAGTATATGATCGTACTGAAGGATGGTGCTCTGCCCACGGTGATGCGTGAATTCGAGGCGTTGTCAGAACTTGAGTCGAAGCAGCGGCATACCATGACCTGGAATGGCCGCACTCAGCGGTTCAGGTGGATTAACGATATTGAGTACGAGTACGGACCAAACGGCAGAAATCGAACGCACCTTCATGTGGTTGAGTGCCTGGAACAGTGGTATGAGATTGAGAAAGGGAGCTCGCAAGAAATCGAGAAAAGCAGCCGGCACGTCTGGATTTCGAGTGTGCCGCTCACCAGGTGGAACCTTCACGAGCGTTGCAATCTGGGCGCCCGCGCCCGCTGGACCATTGAAACCAGCTTTCTAGTGGAAAAACGTCATGGCTATCAATATGAACATTGCTTTTCGTATGACTGGAATGCCATGAAGGGCTACCATTACCTGATGCAACTGGGACACATGTTCAATGTGATGGCGCAGTACTCAGGAGATATGACCAGGATAATCAAAGACAGCGGAGTACGTGGTCTGATTCGTTTCGTTCGCGAAAGCATTGCCAGCCCTTGGCTTGATGACTTATGGCTCAAGGAAAAGTTTGCCGCCCCATTTCAATTGCGGCTAATGTAAAAACTGTGAACCGAGACTGTCAACAGGCGGCGAGATAGGGAGAGGTTTGCTCTGAAACAGGGATCCAGGCCGTATTTGGGCGTTTAACAGGTCGCATTGATGGGTAAGGCGTAGCTCAGAATGCCTTGAGCATCAACATGGAGCTACAAATAACACTGAGGGCAAACAGATCAGGCATTGGATTATTGTTATGCGTCAGCACTG
>DAINBV010000154.1:0-2835 GCA_036732725.1 Geobacteraceae bacterium
ACTCAGAAGCCTTCCCGGGTCTTATCCGGCAGACTCACAGAAAAATCAGGGCAGCATCGGCAGACGGCGCTTACGACACCCGGCTCTGTCACGATGAACTGCGGCGTAAGAAAATCAGCGCGCTTATCCCGCCCCGAAAAGGCGCGGGTTACTGGCCCGGTGAATATGCAGACCGTAACCGTGCTGTTGCGAATCAGCGGCTGACCGGGAGTAATGCGCGGTGGAAATGGACAACAGATTATAACCGTCGCTCGATAGCGGAAACGGCGATGTACCGGGTAAAACAGCTGTTCGGAGGTTCACTGACACTGCGTGACTACGATGGTCAGGTTGCAGAGGCTATGGCCCTGGTACGAGCGCTGAACAAAATGACGAAAGCAGGTATGCCTGAAAGCGTGCGTATTGCCTGAAAACACAACCCGCTACGGGGGAGACTTACCCGAAATCTGATTTATTCAACAAAGCCATCCAGTGCCTGAAAGAAGGCTGGGCATCACAGGCATTTGTCAGGTCGGTGTTACAGACGTTCCGTCATCATGATTATGACGCTTTCCTCATTGAGAAGCATCACCGCAGTATCGTTTATTCAGACGAAATGTGGACTCTGGCCGTCCAGCTGGGGATATCTAAATTCATCAGGCCGCCAAAACTCACACATGAGAGAACACGTATCCGTGTAGAGCCATTCAGTAACGGTGAAAAGGAATACAAATAACATCGCAGAGAAACTGTCAGGCCGATGGATAGCGGCCTGACTACGTTACTTAACCCAGTCTTCCAGAACCAGACCCGGCACCCGCTCAAACTCTCTTGTATTATTCGTCACCAGGATGGCGCCCGCCGCGATGGCGTGTCCGGCAATGGCGGTGTCGTTCGGGCCGATCGGCGTCCCGGCGAGGCGCAGCGCCACCCGGATGTCCGTCGTGGCGTCCACCGCAGCCCGGTCCCAGGGCAGGATGGCATCGAGGCGCGCGCAGAACGCGTCGACCAGCTGAATATGGCGCGGCGAGGCCTTCGGGCCGGTGGCGCCGAAGCGCATCTCGGCATACGTCACGGCCGAGACCACGATGCGATCACCGCGCAGCACCACCTGCTCCAGGCGCTTCAGCACCGCTGCCGGCTGCTCGCGCATGATGAACGAGCAGATGTTAGTGTCGAGCATCCAGGTTTTCTTCATGGATCAAAGCGTCCTTCGTCGCTGACCACATCCTCACGCTGCGCCATAAAGTCCGGATCGGCCCTGTCTAGCTGCGCGAACGAGCCCCAGGTCGGCCGGACGGGACGCAGAATGATGCTGTCCCCTTCCCGGACGATCTCCAGCTCGCTGACGCCGTCAAAATCCAGGTCCCGGGGCAGACGGATGGCGCGGTTATTGCCGTTTTTAAATATCGATACTGTGCGCATGGATGTTCCTCCGGCTGATCATGCATGATGTATGAGTGCATATGTGCAGTATATGCCTGCCGGATGGGTTTGTATAGGTGTAACATATGCAGATGACTGGCATATGCGTATGTCTGCCCTATGCAGATGCGCGGCATATGGATATGCTGTGCATATCCTGCTTTCTCATTTTTCCACCGCAGATCCGAAAACTCCCATACTCGGAAATGCCGTACCTGAGCCGTCAGGCTGACCGGATGATATAGTGAATTCTCGAACCGGAACGGGAGAGTTAAATGGGAAATTATTCAGATTTTGAGACCGAGTTTGTTCAACGAACACTGGCACTTATCGATCAGTATAACGAAATGATTAAGGAGCTGGGCAAGCCCTTCAGGGAGCAGTACAACTACACATTGACCCTGAATTGCCTTCTGGGTCTCATCGTGATGCCGAAAGAGAGGGCGCTCTCTTTCCTGCCCGCTGACCGTTTAACGCAGCAGCTTAAAACCAGCATGGGGTTACAGGAGTCGCAGCTACCCGGACCGGAGATGACTCTGCGTGCTCTTATCCTTAAAATGAGAAATTCTGTGGCTCATTTCAGCGTCCAGGTTGTATCAGTCAGCGACGAGCGTCTTGTCGATCTGATTGCTTTCAGGGATGATCCTGAGGATGAGAATGCCTATGCCACTTTCAGCGCCCCGGAACTTTTACCCTTTCTGAAATATTATGCGACCCTGCTGCTCAACAATATGGCCCGACGTCGAGCCAAAGCTGTTAACTTATTGGATTTTTGAGGGATTTACACAATGTTAATCCTCGATTGCTCCTCACGAACTCAGGCGTTGCATACATTATCTGCCGGGTTTGGCTGTCCCCCTGAAAAGCTGAAAAAAGTGCTGCTTTCGCTTGATCTTGAAAGTATCTACGAGCTTAATCCTCGCCAGTTGGTTGATGCACCTCAGTATCTGAGAGAGTACGTCTGTGCGGAACTGGGCGAACCGGGACCATTCACACGAGCTCTGTGGTTTCATGGTACCCGGACTTTCGCCGGGAATACTTTTCCCGCGGGGTTACTGGCGCTAAATCAGTCTGAATCACTCGCCATGAAAATGTTGCTCGACCTGGCTCCGAATGAGATGGTTCGTAAACACCTTCAGGAATGGAATGTTCCGGGAGGTGTCCCGGATGAGATGTTTCAGCTCAGAACTGACGATAGAACGCACTGGGGGCCTTACGGCCATCTGGTTCGGGAATTACATTTCCACACCAGTGAAAATGGGCAACATGATTATCTCAGGCTACCGGAGCTGGTAGAGGATGTCTGTAACGCATACTTTGAGAACTACGCCCACGATCTTACGCCGCATTACCTCAAGGTGCTTCACCCCTGTATTGTCTGGTTCCAGGCAGATATTATTTATGAAAAGGGTACGCTTGAAACGGCACTTG
>DAINBV010000155.1:0-2638 GCA_036732725.1 Geobacteraceae bacterium
AGTTCTTTGAATTACTCTGTTTTTATAAAAGGGGGGATGCCAGGTTGGCATCCCCCTTCTTGTATCCTGGTAAAATTTCAGAACTCCTGACATCCCGGAATTCGCGATGATACCAATTCATATATCAGGCGTAGATTTGTCCCCGGATAGACGGTTTCAGTATCGTTAAGTTCCTTGCACAAATGAGTGACGGCTGCATCATGAATCCGGCTGGTCATATTGTGCAGACGAACCGTTAAAGTGCCCTCCGTTTCATTAGGAATCAGATCCGCCTCGGTGGTGTAAATGGAGCGTAACAGCGCCCGTGCATCATCGATTCTCACCAGTTTCTCTCTCAACACGTGAGCCATCGCAGTTTCTGCACGGTATGCCACCATCTTGACCGTATCTATGAGATGTTTGCTGCTAACGGTCAAGCGCTCAAAGCGGGCGCTTTCTGGTAATTCCCCAAACGTGATGTGCCGTTTGATGCTCTTGCGCTGTTCCTTGAGTGGAGCCAGCTCCGTCCAGAGGTGTTCTGCTGCGTCCTGAAGTTCTCCCTTTTTTGACTCATACATCTTGACCTTGTACGGCTCAATCTCTCCTTCCAAACCAAGACCACCAAACTGTGCAGCCAGTCGACTCAATTTTGCTGCCTTCTTTCGGATTTCGCCATCGAGACGTCGATATTCCGGGTTTACGACCGGTGTAGTATCAGGAACATGTTCGGTGCCATAACTGATAAGCTTGTCTAATCCGTAGTGCTGACGCATGTAGGCAAAGAAGTTTTCTTGACACCATCTGGCAAACATTGTTGCAGTTAATTGTGCCATTTTACCCCGGTAGACCGTGCTAACGATGGAGGTCTGATGTCCAGAGGCAGTTAGGCGTCTGAATTCTCTGACCCAGATGGCACCACCCAAAAACACTCCTCGTTCGGCGAGAAGCATTGTGGTTACTTCGCCGCCAACCAGACGAACTTCATGGGAGCTAAACTCTGCAGCTGGCCAATCATCGCCCGGTCGTTTCCGATACGTCATGGCGGCAATTCTTTGCTGCCATAAGCGAGACATCAGATCCGGGCTGTATCCTTCACGGTCAAAGACTACGGTAAAGCGGTTCAGGTAGGGATCAGCAACCAGCGCCTCTGCGCTCGGTTGTCCCGGAATGTGTTGCGACAGTCGCGGGATAATCTCCGCCTCCAATACTTTGACCAATCCAGGGTCAACATCTTGATGCACGACAAAGAATGGCTGCCCATCCATGGCGTTGACCCAGTATTCAACCGCCGCTCGTAAGCAGAGTCGTTGGCGAGAGACAAAGTGTTTGGGCAATTTTGTCTGTTCACCATGATAGACGCGTACGTGACCGTCAACATAACAAACCTGAGCCTGTTCCGGCGCTTCGCTCATCCACTCTTTGCAAAGATCGGCACTCCAGGGCATTGGTTGACCATGCTCGGCCAAGTGTTTCACCTTTGCCCGTAGTGTGCGTACTTCCGGAGCCCTATCCAAACCCAACAGTTTGCCCCATTCGCCGGGTGCCTCATAGCGCAGCTTTTCAATACTCTTGAGCCGCGCCAAGGCCATAAATCCCAGCAGCAAAAAGATGCTGAACAAACTGTAATAACCACGTGGCAGGCTAAAGTGCCGGTCAGTATGGCGCAGTAGTCCCACAGCCAATAGTGCTGGCAGCGCCAGCAATACACCGCCGCCAGCAACATCCAGCGAAGGGACAAACTCGGGGGCTATTCCATCTTCTCCGTCAAGACCAACGCTCACGGCCAAACGGGCCATGACGTTGGTCGCAGCTACCCCATTTCACCATCGCTGTCACTTGCGCTCCGCTCACTTTTACTGCTCGCTTCACGGTTATTGCTCCGATCCGGAGGAAGTGAAGGACGATGAAGACGGCCGAACGATATTGCCTTGCGTATCGTATCTGCCTTTTGACCCAACTGCTGAGCTACTGAACTTGGAGTCATACCCTGATCAAGCAGACACTGGGCATCTGTCAATACTGAGTCCGTTAATACGCCGGGACCACGATTTTTTTTGGGCTCAAAAAATCCGGGTGGCCCTTTTTCCCTGAATAGTTTTACGGCACGCTTCAACAATTGAGGGTTCAAGCCGAACGCCGATACAATCTCAGACTGTTTTGCCATATCCAATACGTGAAACTGGCTCATTATCATTTTGAACGAGGCAATATCAGCTTCAGAGTGCCGGAATACAGGCATGGTTGCATTGAAATAGGTCACCACACCATCTTCTTTTTTAAAGGCAAGTTTATCGTTAATCTCGGTTACACCGGCTGGAAAAATCGGCAGCATCATCTGTGGCATGACAACCTCCTGACTGAAAAAAAGGGTTTGTCAGGTGACTTATCAAAATCCGTGCAGACTCGCCAGAAAATATATCAACACAAGTCAATCGCTACTGTTAACAGACCGATATTCATAACTTTTTAGTATTAATATCAGCTCTAAAGCATGGAAGGAGATCAGGATCTCTGAACTTATTGTCTGGGGGACGGCAGCCAGGGTTAGGGTCGCCAGTACGGCTGCAATCGGAAGTAAACATACGATTCCGAGAACTATTCTTTTCATCTCAACCTCCCGTTTGTTCTGCCAGTATTATCGGCACGCCTCCAGATGAAG
>DAINBV010000156.1:0-2637 GCA_036732725.1 Geobacteraceae bacterium
CTGGCTGGCATGCCCGGAGACATGAACTTCAGAGACCTTTTCGTGAAACACTTCAGCGCCGCGGCGGTAGAGGTGATTGATCAGTTCGGAAATTGTGCGCTCATTGCCGGGGATAACCCGGGATGAAAGGATGACGGTGTCCCCTTTTTCAAGCTTGATCTGCTTGTGGTCGTCCATGGCGATACGGGTCAGGGCGCTCATCGGCTCTCCCTGGCTGCCGGTGGAAATTATACAGACCTGTTCCGGCGGCAGATGCGGCAGTTCCCTCAAGTCCATGAACAGCTCGTCAGCGATGGAAAGGTAACCCAGCTCCCTGGCGATCTGCACGTTTTTCACCATGGAACGCCCATTGAGAAGAATCTTGCGGCCACAGCTGGCGGCAACATCAGCCACCTGCTGTACACGGTGAATGCTGCTGGAGAAGGCGGCCACAATTATGCGCCCACTGCAGCGCGGGAAGATTTCAGCAAATGCCTCTCCGACGTATTTCTCGGAAAGCGTGTAACCTTCGCGCTCCACATTGGTGGAATCGGACAAAAGAGCCAGCACGCCGGCCTCACCATAACGGGACAGGCTGGCCAGATCGGTTATCTGCCCGTCAACCGGAGTATGGTCGATCTTGAAATCCCCGGTGTGAATTACAACCCCTTCCGGCGAGGTGATGGCAAGGGCGCAGCCGTCAACCACCGAATGGGCCACTCTCAGGAATTCTATCCGAAAGCAACCCAACTGCACTGAGTCACGCGGTTTTACGGTAACCAGCTCAACCAGGCCGTCCAGCTTGTATTCCTTCAGCTTTTCGTTGACAAACCCCAGGGTCAGAGCCGTGCCGTAGACCGGCACATTAAGCTCCTGCAGCACGAAGGGAAGCGCGCCGATGTGGTCTTCATGGCCGTGAGTCAGGCAGATGCCCCGGATGTTTTCACTCCGTTCACGCAGCCAGGAGATATCTGGAATGACGTAGTCAATGCCGAGCATCTCCGGGCTTGGAAACATCAGACCGCAATCGACAATAACGATGTCATCTCCATGCAGGTATGCCATCATGTTCATGCCGATTTCGCCCAGACCGCCCAGGGCAACAATCTGCAGTGCCGAGTTTGATGCGGAGTTGTCCATAATTTATCTTTCCCGCTGCAGCGGCAACAGGGCCGCTATTTTCTTGTCACAGCGTTCGATCCAGTTTTTCCCGGGGGTCATCAGCCAGTGATCGGCATAAAATGAGCTGCGCAGGGAACGGTAGGCAATCAGTGCCCGGTTGACGTCACCCTGCCTCTCGTTGGTTTCAGCGATCTGCCAGAGTTTTTCCGCCGACTTTTCTATGGTCGGGTGAAAGGGAATGTACATATGGATGGCAGATTCATAGCCGGCTACGGCACCAGAGAAATCACCCCTCTGCCGAGCCTCTTCCCCCAGTTCGAATTGTGTAGCCATTCTCCACCAGGTTCCGGCCAGGAACATCAGCAGACAGATGAAAACAATGACTGCTCCGTTTAAGAGTATGCTTTTAATCTGTTGGTTCATTGGTTTACCTGAAAAAGTTGGGAACAAATGTCAGCAGGATTCCCATTACGGCTGAAATCAGCCCGGCCAGAGCGGTCAGCGCCGCAGCAATGTCATAAGGTTTTTTAAGACGGTGTGATGCGGGGAGTCCCCAGATGGCTCCCGCCAGCCCAAGGATTATCAGGGCTATGTATTGATATCCGATCTGCATTCAGTTCTCCAGGGCTGATTCGATCCTGCTCCGTACCTGCTCCATCAGCCAGCTTTCCGATTCACTTCGGCGCAAATCTCCCGGAACTGTCACGGCCGGATGCAGCACCAGACGTATCTCACCGCTGTACAGGCGGATCCGGTTGGGCGGGTTGACCCTGCCGCTGCCGTTGATCGTTACCGGAATAACCGGAACACCGGCCTTGCGTGCCAGAATGAAACCACCGCGTTTGAAGGGAAGCAATCTGGTGTCTGTCGAACGGGTCCCCTCGGGAAACATGACCACACTCCTCCCGCTTCTGATCATGTCGGCCGCCTCGTCCATGCTCTGCAGTGCCTTGCGTCCATCACCTCGATCAAGGGGGATATACCCGCCGCGCTGCATGGATGGCCCGAAGACAGGGATTTTGAACAACTCTTTTTTGGCTATCCAGTGAAGTTGTTTAGGAATGCCGTACAGCAGCGAAAGGATATCGAAATTGCTCTGGTGATTGCTCATGAATATAACCGGGCCTTCCGGCAGATTTTCAATACCCTTGACTTTAATCCTGACCAGATTGAGAGCAAGGGCAAGACGTGCCCAAAGCCGTGCATGCCAGGCATAGTATCTGCCGCTGCTGTCGAAAAAAGTCGATATCAAGGCACTGACCGAAAACAGAAACGTCAGCGGAATAAAAACCGCCAGATATAGATATGCGCGTAACATTCAGATACTCCGGATATAAACCTGCCAAACTACAGTCATAACCGGAGTGAGTCAAACGAAATCGCTTCAAGGTTAAAATCGTAATGACTGTGCCGGATGGCAAGCCGATTTTGGGTGAAGCTATTCCAGTGTCGTCCGGAGGCGCTTCTTTTCTGATAAAATCCGCTTTCCGCTCAGCCGCTGTTCCTTGGCTCGCTTTGGAACACTGGTGGCAACAC
>DAINBV010000157.1:0-2447 GCA_036732725.1 Geobacteraceae bacterium
CTGGCTTGGTTATCCCATGCAGATAAAATTAAATTTTCTCTGCCGGGACAGTATCCTTGCCGCGCCCCTGGTCCTTGATCTCGTGCTATTTTCCGACTTTGCAAAGCGGGCGGGCTGGAGCGGCATCCAGGAATGGCTCTCGTTCTACTTTAAAAGCCCTATGGTTGCTCCGGGATTATATCCAGAGCATGACCTCTTCATACAGCTCATGAAACTTAAAAATACCCTGCGCTATTTGATGGGTGAAGAGCTCATTACACACCTTGGTCTTGAGTATTATATGGACTAAAGTAGAAATACTAAGCACTAAACCATAAATTCTAGCCAAAGATATTTGAAATTTTGATTGAAAACCATCGGTTGTTCGACCAAAGATACATTGGTTGAATAAAATCAAAGGAGGAACACCCGATGGAAAAGCTACTTGCTGTTTTTGGAACTATGATTGTTTTTACCTATCACTGTTTTGATCGTATCGTTATCAATGGCTATCTGTCAATGCTTTCACGCCCTGAACAGATCAGTTACTTTTTCCGCCAAGTGCTGGGCATCAAAGCAATTACTAAAGAGGTGTTTGCCAAACGCACTTCAGAATACCAGCACTGGGTTGAAGCCTATGCCCTCAACCATGACATCCCCATCCAGTGGGCCGAAAAAGGCATGCGCAAAGAAGACTTCACCCGACCATGGCTTGCCAAAATGAAACAAAAACAACGCTGCGGTGTTTACTATATCCTTAAAAGCATGGAACAGGGCCGCACCTTCCGTGCGGTAGAGCCCAAATTCAAAACTGCTGATCCAGATTACCGTATCATACAAAAGACCCGCAGCCGGTTCACCCACTATTACTTCTACATTCGGGATGAAGTGCTGGGGGCTTTTGTCATGCGCGTGTCCTCATTTCTGCCCTTTCAGACAACCTATTATCTGAATGCCCACAACTTTATGGAACGGGCGCTTATCCGTCAGGGCATCGCCTATCGTATGCACGACAATGCCTTTGTGTCAACCGATGACCCCACAGCTCTCCAGCGCATTGCTGACCAACTCACTCCCGAAATTATCCGGCAACGGCTTGAGTACTGGACGTTGATACTTTCACCGAAATTCTCTGTCAAAGAACGGCGGGCTATGAACCTACACCGGTACTATTTTATCGCCCAGGTTGAGTTCTGCTCAAACCTCCTGTTCCGTCGGCACTTCCCCATTGACCGGCTGTTCAAGCGTTCCTGCGAACTGGCACTTGCCTGCATCAGTGCAGACAAAATCTCTCAGTTTTTTGGCCAGCGCATTACCCGTTGTCTTAAGGGGAAACTCCATACCACCCTGGATGCTATCCAGCATGGACATCATGTGCTGCGGGCATACTGTAAAAATAGCTTTGTCAAACAGTATGAAAAACTGAAAACCTTCCTGCGCATAGAGACCTGCTGCAATAATCTCAAGGACTTCCATATCGGCAAGGCACTGGATAATCTGCCTGAAGTGTCACGGGTCCTGCGCAGTGTGAATGACCGCTTTGCTCAGTTCCAGGCAGCAACCTTTGATATCCATGTTGACTTTCCGCTGTTCCAGCGTATGGCCCTTCCCATCACCTGTGGCAACACCCGCATCCCGGGAATTAAAATTCAGGACACCCGCATGCTGCGCCTCATGGAAGTACTGCTGCATTGTGCCAACCAGTTTCAGGGGTTCTCAATGGCTATGATCCATGCCAGGATACTTTCAGCCTTCAACCTCTCTGAAAAACAGTACTCGCTCACGCAGCTGCGCTATGACCTGAGAAAAATGAAAGCCCGGAGTCTTATTCGTCGTAGGGGGAATCATTACAGCTATTGCCTGACCGAAAAAGGCATACCGGTCTGTCTTATGTTTGTTCTGTTCCACAAACGAGTCTGTGGCCCGCTGGCTAACTCGCTGTTTAATCACAAACCCAACAGTTCAAAAATACACCACTGCAAGCTGGAAAAAGCCTATCATCAGGCTGATTCTTCTATACGGAAAATTATCGATTTATTGGCTGCTTAACTTTCTGAGAGATGAATTCTCAGACTTTTATATGTAAGAATCTAAAAATCTTTGCAACTATTTCCAGTTGATTTCAGCCAGCGACAGGGATATAATGTGTAGGAAAAAAAGGCAGGGGAAGTTATGAAGGGGCGGAACAACATAAATAAATCAACTGTTATTTTTAAATGAACCTCTATCGGCTTATCTATATGTGAGCTGGTAGAGGTTTATTGTTTTCGCATAAGCAATTCAAGAGGGAGGATTGAACAATGGTAGAAAAAACATTTACACATATGTTAATCTTAGTGGCAGCAGTTATGGTCATCATGATGCCAGTTTTAGTGTGCGCTTGGCCTGTACCTGACACTGGGCAGACAAAATGTTATGACAATACACAAGAGATACCCTGCCCGCAGATTGGCGACCCTTTCTATGGT
>DAINBV010000158.1:0-2384 GCA_036732725.1 Geobacteraceae bacterium
CCAGGGAACGTTCCACGCAGATCGCCACCGCTGCATCGGGGGTTACCCCCTGGCTGCGCAGAAAACGGGCCAGCCGGTTAGCACGGGAGTTAAGTTCGGCGTAGCTCAGCTGTTGGTCTTCGCAGACCACGGCGATGGCTTGCGGGTGCAATTCAACCTGCTGTTCAAATAACTGGTGGATGCAGAGGCCGCGCGGGTAGTCGACCTGGGTGGCGTTCCATTCCACCAGCAGTTGGCGTTCGGCCGAAGGGAGCAGATTCAGGCTCTGCACCGGTGTGGCAGGGTCTGTCTCCAGGGCTGCTACCAGCGATTCCAGGACGGTCTCCATGAATCCGCAGATCCGCTGCGGATCGAGCGAGGCATGCACCTGGGGAGTCACGCTGAACCCTTCCCCCAGGTCGTCGACCGAGAGGGTGAAGGGGTAGTTGGTACGCTCTTCACTACTGAGGGTTTCAATCCCACCCCAGATTTTACGGGCTTCCGCAGAAGCCGGCGTCATGGTGGCGCTGTGGCGGTAATTGAGCAGGGCGCTGAAAAGCGGAGCCGGAGCTGCCACACGGCTGCAGCGCTGGGCCAGTGATAGCGGGGCATGTTCATGGCGCATCAGTTGCGCCAGCAGGGTATGGGTCTGGAGGACGCTTTCACGAACCCCTTGTTCTCCCAGGCGGATACGAATCGGAAGGGTGTTGATGAACAGGCCGATCGCCCGTTCCGCTCCGAGGCCCCCTTGCATGCGGCCGAACAGCACCGTGCCGAATACCACATCTTCCCGGCCGGAGGCCCGGGCCAACAGTTGCCCCCAGGCCAGGTGGAACAGACTGGCGGCTGAGACTCCCATGGTGCGGGCAGCGTCGCGCAGACGCCGGGATAGTTCCGGTGTGAGCTCGCGGCTCGCTTCCACGATTCCGGAACCGTCCCCTTGCACATTGTTCAGTCCGAAGGGGACCGTCGGCTCGTCCAGATCTCCCAGCATGGTGCGGAAGAAACGTTCGTGTTCTTCACGGCTGGCGCTCAGCCGTGTCTGGGCCACAAAGGTACGATACTGCAGCGGTGGCGGGAGTTGGCTTGCTTGTCCCGTCAGGTGTGCTCCGACCTCCTGCTGCAAGATCTCGATGGTGGTGTGGTCCATTACTACGTGATGGTAGAGGTACAACAGCAGCCAACGGCCGTTGGGCTCATCCTGGGTGAAAAAGACCCGGATCAGCGGCGCCTGGCGCACGTCGAGCCGGTAGTGGCGCGGGTCGAAACGGTCATGCAGTTGCCGGGATACATCTCCCTCGGCAGGGTCGAGCACCACCTCTTCCGCCACCAGGGGAGCCTGGCGCAGTACGACCTGCAGCGGTTCCGGCAGACCTTCCCACAGCACGGCGGTGCGCAGGATGTCGTGGCGCTGGATGACCGCCTGCAGCGCCGCTAGAAAGGCATCCAGGCGCTCACGGCTGTCAAAAGCGAGTAAAGAGGGGATCAGGTAGGGATCCCCTTCGCTGGTCATGATGTGGTGGAACAGGATCCCTTCCTGCAACGGAGCCAGGGGGTAGATGTCCTGGATATTGGCACTGCCACCCGGGATGATGTTGACGATGCAGTCGATCTCTTCAGGGGATAAGCTCACCAACGGCAGCATGTCGGGGGTGATGGCGCTACACCCCGATGGGATACGGTTGGCGGGCAATTCGGCTGTGCCGCCGGGAGCAATATACCCGCCACCCTTGATCAACTCGATCAAAAGATGTTTGTTCTCCCGTAATTGGGCAACCAACTCCGGGTCATCGATGACCTTGTTTTTGCCACGAACTATCAGCTGATCCCCTTTAATCGCCAGGGTTATATTTTTAATGGTGAGCTGCTCCAGAATTTGACCGACTGTCATAGTGCAATCTCCTTGATTTCTTCGGTTACTTCGGCAAAAGCAGCCAGCGTGGGGGTGACAAAAAGATCACGCACATCGGCTTCGAACCCTTCCTGACGCATGCGTCCGATCAGAGAAACCGCCAACAGCGAATGCCCTCCCAGCTCGAAGAAGTTGTCGTGACGTCCCACCTGCTCGACCTGCAGCAGCTCTGACCAGATCCGGGCCAGCTCGGTCTCGACCTCACCAACCGGAGCCTCGTAGACTCGGGCAGCATAGGCCGCCCCATCGGGAGCCGGGAGCGCCTTGCGGTCCAGCTTGCCGTTGGGTGTCAGGGGAAGGGTTTCCAGTGTGACGTAGGCTGCCGGAACCATGTAATCGGGGAGCCCGACTGATAAATGACCGCGCAACTCATCAACCGTTGGCGCACTGTCGCCGGCCAGGGTGTAGTAGGCCACCAGTCGCTTGTCACCCGGTACATCTTCCCGGGCCAGCACCACCGCATCCCGGATGGCGGCATGTTCTGCCAGACGTG
>DAINBV010000159.1:0-2362 GCA_036732725.1 Geobacteraceae bacterium
CTGTAATAGGACTGCTATAAAAATAATGTGTAATATTGGTTTGTTATAATTATACTTACATTAATTACTCCGTTTGGCATCAGCTGTGCAAAACCATCAACAACAAAAGGAGTTACGTTACAGATCACAAAATAAAAGGAGGATGTCATGAGAACACTAGCTACGGTAATGGGAATCATCGCTCCGGCAACAGCATTTGCAGCTTCAGGCGCAAGTGAAGAAGGCAGTGGGGTCTTTGTCTGGATCTTCCTGGGCTTCTTTGCACTAATAGTAGTCGGCCAGTTGGTACCAGCCGTCATGTTGATCACAGGACTGGTCAGGGGGATCACATCCAAAACTAAAACTGAAACTGAAACTGAAGCAAAGTAGCAACCGAACCGTTTTGATATAAGCCATCTTACACAAACGGTAATTACTTTATAAAGGAGACTGCCATGAACGCGAAACAAACTCTGACAGCAATTTCGAGCGCAGTTGTTCTTGGTCTCGTAACCAGCACCGCAGCTCTTGCATCATCGGGTGCAACCAACAAGGTCTTCGTAAGCGGCCCCCTGATCCTGCTCTTCCTCGGCTTCTGCGCCCTGGTGGTGGTTATCCAGTGCATCCCGGCGATCATAATGCTTTACGGCATGATCAAAGGCGCCGCGAGCAGCAAGGAAAAAGCTACCGAAAACGTAAAGTACAACTAAGAAAAATTGAATTAAAAAATATTGACAGGGTAATTATAAAAAGAATACAAGAGTCGGGGGGGACTTATTATGGACATTTCATCATTAGGCGAAGTTAAAGAGGTTTTCACGCTGGTAGATTATTACTCGTACATCAAAAGCATGGAATACCTGATCTGCGTGGCCTTCTTTGTCGGATTCCCCATGTTTTACCGCTACATAAACAAAAGGGAAGAAAATGCCAAATCCGACACCGGTCACTAGGACAAGTTTCTTCGTTCAATTCCTGATAGAGAAACTTCACACGTTTAGACTCGATTGGCTTTGCAGTTGTATGAGATATCCGAAGAAACTGAGTGTACTCAGCATGTAAAGGAGAATGCATTATGCAAACAAAAGGGTTCTGGCTCGCCGGTGTCGTGGTGATTTTGTTGCTAGCAGCAGTGCCAGACATTAGCCGGGGGATAACCGTTCCCGATACGGTTACCTTGAACAGTCAAAGCAAACTGTATGAGCCGTTCAGTTTCAACCATGCCAAGCATATTCTGTTGACCAAGGAATGCTCCTATTGTCACCATCATACCACCGGGACGCTGGAACAGGATCCCAACTGCGTCAGGTGTCACCGTAACAGCAGCGAGACGAAGGTGGTCTCCTGCAGGGGATGTCATCAGGTTGATTCGTTCTCGGCTGCCGCCTTCAAGGATAAAGATCCAAAAACCTATCACCTTGACAAGCCGAGCCTCAAGGCAGCCATGCACCGGAATTGCATCAACTGCCATGAGAAAATGAAGGGTCCGACCGGCTGCCAGGATTGTCACAAACGCACAAAAGAAGGGGACGCCTTCTATAACTCCGGCGCATTTGCTCCCAAGAACAAACCCGTCAAAGGCGGACACGGTGGCCACTGACGTTAGATAATCTGTGACTAGCACATTCAACCGAAGGAGAATGTCATGAAACGTAGAGATTTCCTGAAAGGCTGCCTGATAGGTGGAGCTGCTGCCTCTCTAGGTGCGCCATCCAAGAGTTGGGCAGTTGGATCCTTCGAAGGATACCCCGACGCAATGGGGGTACTGGTTGACACGACCCGCTGTATCGGCTGCCGAAGCTGTGAAGCAGCCTGCAACAAGGAGCAAAATCTTCCTGAACCGGATGTCCCGTTTGATGACACCTCCGTTTTTGAAGAAAAACGCAGAACTACAGAAAAGGCTTATACAGTTGTTAACCGCTATGAGACAAACGACGGTCAAAAACCCCCCTATCGCAAAATGCAGTGCAATCACTGCAACGAACCTGGCTGTTTAACCTCGTGTTTTGTTAATGCTTATACAAAAACCAAAGAAGGCGCAGTCATCTACAACGGAAAGGTTTGCGTGGGGTGCCGAACCTGCATGGTCGCATGTCCTTTCAATATTCCGGCTTACAGTTATTCCAGTGCCTTTGGACCGGTCATTAAAAAGTGTATTTTTTGTTATCACACGCGCCTGAAATTTGGCAAGCCAGCGGCATGTGTCGAGATATGTCCCCAGGAAGCGCTGACGTGTGGCCTGCGCAGCGATTTGATCAAGTTGGGTCACGAACGTATCAGGGAAACACCCGACCGCTATGTAGACCATATTTATGGCGAAAAAGAGATGGGCGGTACCAGCTGGCTCTACCTCTCCAGGGTCCCTGCAGAAAAGATCGATCTG
>DAINBV010000160.1:0-2299 GCA_036732725.1 Geobacteraceae bacterium
GCATGGCATCCCTGGCAGACTCCGGTGCCGGCGTCGTTCTTGTACTCCCTGTTGTCTCCGCTATAGCGGAAAAGTATCTGGTTCGAGGTTCCCGGCAGGTTTCTCCGGATCAGGTTGATGTTCGTGCCTTTCGTATTAGTTGGGTCATTCGGGTCGTACTCGACATGGGCGCCATGGCAGTCGAGACACTGGATATCCTGCCCCGAGCCGTTGTGATTCATCTTGCCGGCGTGGCAGTTGCTGCAGATATTCAGTTTATCCGCCGACCCGGAGGCGACTTTGGCCCCCCGCGGGTTGGTGCGCAGAAGGTTGCCGTCGCCGAGTTTGCCGCTGCTGTCGGCAACAGGCGGAGTGGCGCTTTGCGAATAGGCAGTGTGTATTGAGTGACATGTGCTGCAGAGAAGCACGCTGCCGGTTGCGGTCAGCCTGGCACCCAGATCGGAATTCGGGTTGCCCTGGTTGGCATTAAGCGGGGGATTGTTGTAGCCGCCGGAGTTGGCCGCGACCGCTTCCGGGTAATTGACATTCACCGGATGACTTGCCGGATAATTGCCCGGCACGACCCGGTGACTTTTCACGTCACGCGACCTGTGGCAGTCCAGACAGAGCTGGTCATTGCCATTGGCAATCCGCAGGTAGCTTGTACCAGTGTCATTGTTATTGTCATGAGGGTTGTGGCAGTCTACGCAGGCAAGCTGGCTGCCGGTGTAGTCATTGACCACCTGGGCCAGCGCCCCGGTAGCCGGCGATTGGGCGCCGGCGCCGGGATTTGCAATATTCCCGGTCCACTTGTGTGAGGTATTGGCCTGGTCGGTATCGGCAAGCTTGTGACTGGCCGACCCGCTCGTTCCGTGACAGGATAGACAGTTGTTGTTGAGCGTTGAACTGTTCGACGGTAAGGATGATTTATGACAGTCCGGACAGGAAACGTTATTGGCCGTGTTATGAGAGAGGCCCCCTTCGCAGACGCTGAAAGGCACAACCAGGACGAGCAAGGCCAGGCCGAGTGTTACAGATAACAGTCTTTTCATGGTTAGGCTCCTTGATCCCTATACAAAATAACAAAACAGGAAATAGTTGATAAAAACCGGTTACCGGCGCACGGTCAGTGACATCCGAAGCATTTGGAGGTGAATTTGGCGACGACGTTCAGAGTGCCGTTCTCGTGCTGGCTTGGAGCCGTTATATAATTGGACAGTATGGTCTTACCATCAGGGGCAATATTGGATTTCGCATCGGGGTGACAGAGTTCACAATTGTTTGCTCCAATTATGGTGTTATTGGTATGAAGACCGCTGTGCCAGACATTACGGGAATAGGGCGGGATTGCGTGGCAACTTTTGCAATTGGTGGCGGCGTTGTCCTGCCAAAGGGCTGTTGCACCGCTCATACCGCCATAGTTGACCGAGACGGGTACCAGCTCATCAGCGCCCCAGTCATATATGTAGTAGGTGTAAATGCCAGCGGGTATGTTGTGGCAGGCTATATTTGAACAGCTGGCAGCCGCGTTTGTCTTTGGGGAACTCCAACTGCCGGATGGCGTGAAACCCGGGGCAGGACCACCGGGGAAGAAGGCCCCTTTCGAGCTGTCCTTGAAAAATGTTCCCGATGCGATGAATGAGTTGGTCAGGTTGTGGCACGCCTTGCAGTCATTCATGAATGACTGGTGTTTGGTATGCAAAATGTTAGGGCAGAGGTCGTTGTTCTTCGTGTCATAACAGTAATTGGCACCTCTGGCGACGGTACTGAGCATGGCCAGGACAAGCAGCGCAAGGCTGAGTGCGACAGTAAGCAGTCTTTTCATTTTGAGACTCCTTGATTAGCAGATGAATCCTGCGTATTGCCTGCTCCGCTGCCAGTAGAAGGATTCCTGGAAACTTTGGGCTTTTTATATTTTTTCAGGACATAGCTGTCGATCGATGCGTCATGGGGGACCCATTCCTCACCGTTGTAAATATATTCATGCTTATCAGTGGTGTTGAAGTACACCTGAAGCACTTTAGGGTTGTTCGGTTCATGCGGCAGTTGCTGTATCTCTTTCGCCGATACTGATGGCGCGGTGAGCAATGTGATTGAGCCGAACAAAAAAAGCGCCGCTACCGTAAGCGAGACGGCGAGTACGCCCCGTTTTGCCAATGTGAGCGGCTGGTTTTCCTGCTGTTGCTGTAATTTCCGTGATCTCATGGCCCGTGGCCTCCTCATCATTTGATATGCATTACATATGAACGGGAAACAGAGTGATCGAGCTGGAGCTTGTATTGAAGATGCATCGGCAGGAACAGTGATGAGAAGTGGGGTG
>DAINBV010000161.1:0-2171 GCA_036732725.1 Geobacteraceae bacterium
ATATACGGGTCAAGGGAAAGATACAGGGTATGCAACAGCATCTGTCCTGGTTGGGGAACGGGAATGACGATTTCTTGAAGACGGAAGTTTTCCAAGGAAGGGGCACCGACAGGGCGGGAGTTTAATACGATTCTGCGGCATACGCGGGCATTTTGGGACATGGTTTGTACCTCGTGTGAACTGAATTGTATGGCCAGCGGCAAAAGCCGCGGTTTCCTGATGAGCGACCAGCAGAAAAGCATTCAGAAGTAGAATTTCTCATCGCTTTCTACGAATAGAGTCAGGCACGCGGCCAGTAATCTTGGGATAAGCGCAACTAACGTGCCAGAGAAGAATTGCTGCAATTGTGTGTGCAAGGGGCTTGATTATATGAGGAAAATGGAAAGGGGGGTGGGTGAAGTGAACGATTAACCGTTTGAAAAAACCGTCATGTTTGACGTATCTGCCATATGATGCGGACCATGTTGAGGCATGTGTCGCGGATATATAAATCTATAATTTTGCTTGGTAGGAGTGCATATAGGAGAGAACACGTGCGACATACGTGCGGGTTTCGGCGTAAGGCGGAATGCCTCCGTATTTTGCGACCCTGCTCAAGCCGGCGTTGTAGGCTGCCAGTGCCAGAGATGTATCGCCATGGAATGTGTCCAGCAGAAAACGGAGGTACTTGACGCCACCCTCCACGTTGTCGTTGGGATCAAGTCTGTTACTGACCTTGAGATCCCTGGCGGTGCCGGGCATGAGCTGCATGAGCCCACTGGCGCCTTTGTTGGAAACGGCATTGGGGTTGTAGCCGGATTCGGCATGGATAACCGCTTTTACCAGTGCTTCACTAACGCCATATTTGTCGGAGCAGGTTTTGATGATCTGATCGAACTCTGCCGAATTGGAGGCCCTGGTGAATCGAAACTTCGTACGCAACTGTTTGTCTTTTCTGATGTCGCGCAGGAATATGACGAAGCGTTTATCCGTGGGGGCATCGGTGAAATGAGCAACTCCCTCATCATCATCGTAACGATAGATATCGGACTTTGCCGGGACGGCAACAACCAATCCTGCAAGGATACCCACCACTATCAAATAACCTTTTGAAAATATCATGGATAGCTCCGAACATCGACCGTCATCAACCTATAAGACGGTAGAGTGCGTAACGCTATCATGAGAGTCAGAGCTTTACTGTGAGCTTCATCACCGTTTTCTGAAGCAGAGTGCTCGCCATTTCAGTGTTGACGTAATAAACGCAATTCTGAGCGCAGGCGCTCCACCTTCGGAACGGAAATAGATCAGAATGGTACGGCGGGGAACTCCCGCGATATGCGCGGCCACATCAAGGCAATACAGGATGTCCGGCTTCGGTTGATACACCTCCAGGGCTAAAGTTTAATGGACTCGGAGCGGCCTTACGATAAAACAGCACCCGATCTTCTTCCCTGTGTATTTAGAGGTGAAGACGGGTGATGGTCAAAGGTCTGCTGTGGTGTCAGGCTATACATCTGACAAATCCGCTCAGAAAAGCGAAAAGGTAAAATAGATAGCTCTGACACCATGATCATCTGAGGCGGTTTTATTATTATGGTGCAGGTACCATCGCCACATTGACTGTTTGCGTTATGGTCAACTGTGGTTTTACCGGGTTGTTAATATAGTTCTGCGGCGCATATCCGGTTGCCGTGAATGAAAAGAAGTAATCAGAGCCAATGGTTTCCTGGAATACAGCTTTGCCGTTTGCATCAGTAGTCGCAGAAGAAATAACCGTAGCGTCCGTTACAGAATTCTTTCTTACTTGAACTTGCACACCTGGCAATGCAAGTCCAGTGACACTATTTGTGGCCGTGACGTCGATTTGACCATTCCCCTGGACAAAATTTTCAGTTCCTCCGCTTCCGCATGCGCTGATCATGAAACAGGCGATAATAAGTAACGATGACACAGTGGCTATTTTTATAAACATTTTCATGGCATTCTCCTTTTATTCTCTGTGGTTTTTCATTGTGTAGTTGCGGAGTGCTTTCATTGCCATGAGTCCAGGGACTCAACCTGTATGGCCCTCTCGCACATTTTTTTTGCCGGATTGAACATCTCCACAATCCGCCTGAGATTAGCCATACTTTGTAATATACCCGATCATCCGTGCCTCCTTTCCGGGAAATACAGTTCTAGATACGTAC
>DAINBV010000162.1:0-2138 GCA_036732725.1 Geobacteraceae bacterium
GCAAGGACTGCCATACCGAGATGAAAAAAGGCCCAACAAACTGCAAAGGCTGCCATGCCAAGTAGTATGCCCGCCCTGCGGAGACGGGACAGGCCGTCTCCGCAGATAGAACTTCGATAGCAGTGTTGCCTCAGACGATTACGATCTGGGTGTCAACCTTGTGAGGAATCTGAGTGGAGCCGTTATAATGCGGCTCGTACGGAAGGTGGGGTTGGCGCTGTTACGGGGAGAGTAAGGCTTCTTGGCGTATCATGTGTTACGGTTGGTGTGAGGCTGTCAGCAGTCATGTAATCGGATGGAATACAGATCGATATCCCACGGATAGCCGTCATTTCCCCTCAAGACCTAAAGGTATAGTGAACAGATAGCGAGCCTCCAGCATGTTCGGGTCTGGGTTGGATCAGGTTTTCTTATGGCAGTCCTTGCAGCTGGCCGGCCCCGCATGTTTCATTGCATGGCAGGTCCGGCACATCCTGTGTGCATTGTCCTTTCCAAATCCTTCGATGTGCCCGTCGTTGACCTCTTTCCTGTGACAATTCTTGCAAGCTCCATTGAGTGTCGCCTGATGGTTTTTGTGCGGGAACGTTACCCCATTTTTCAGTTTGAGAATCTCCGGGTTCTCGGCCGCAAAAGAAGTGGAAGCAAAAAGAAGGGCTGCAAGAATGAATCGTTTCATATGGTGGTTCCCTATGTGTCAGTTAGTGACTCCCCCGGATTATCCATCAGAAAGGAGGGCTGAATAATTCACCTCAAATCGAGTGTGGTTAGCTGTATATACTAAATTGCCATCACAATGCAATATTAATTGCGATTCATCTTGATCGCGAATTTTTCCCGTGCCACGTCCCAGCCCGAAACACGCGCTGCATTCCTGCCTGGCTTCAACCTGTCGAAAATAAGAAAATGAGGTCTGATCGCCATGTGTATCATTTCTCCACGGCACGCCGATAACATGCCAATATTGTTGTATTCGAAGACAGCCGCTCTCTGGAGGGCCAGGGTGACGGTCCTGCTCTTGCACGCTTCTGGCTCTTTATGCGAAAAACATAACCGTCATCCAGTCGGGATCGATACTGGTCGCAGCCGGGTCTTTTGGGTATGGAATCAGGCAGCTTCACGGTGGCAGGTTGATTTGCCACTGGATATTCATTTGACTCACGTCGGGAAAAAAAGTAAATTATACTGATTTTTTCGGGAGTTTTACATGGTGCGTGCGTACCTCTACCTGTCGGTTTTCATCCCGATAACCGCCCTGTTTGCCATAAGTGCAAGCATCTTTACCCTGTTTGACTCCAGCGGCTGGTCCTATGCCGCCCATGCCCGCCTGTGGGCGCGGTTCGGGCTGGCCCTTAACAATACACCGGTGACACTGCGCGGGGCCGAAAATCTGCCGGATGGACCGTTTATCCTGATGAGCAACCACCAGAGCAATTTCGATATACTGTCGCTGATCGCTACAATACCGCGCAGGGTATACTGGATCGCCAAAAAGGAACTCTTCGATATCCCGATCTTCGGTCCCTCCATGCGTCGTGGCGGCTACATCCCACTCGACCGCAGTGACGGACGCAAGGCGCTGAAAAGCATGGAAAATGCTGCCGACATGATCCGGCAGGGCAGCAGTGTGGTGATGTTCCCGGAGGGGACCCGCTCGCGCGATGGGCAGTTGCTGCCGTTCAAGCGTGGCGGTTTCATGCTGGCTGTCCGGGCCGGCGTTCCGGTCATCCCGGTTACGATCAACGGCAGCGGCATGGTCAATCCCGGAGGGCTGATCAGGCTGTACAGCGGGAAAATCACCATAACCCTCCACCCGCAGATCAGCATACCCAGTGGGCTGAAAAAGGGCGCGGCCGAGGAATGGCTCATGGAAACGGTACAGGGGGCGATTGCCTCCGGCCTGGAGGTCTGACATGCCGGCAGGAGTGAAATTCATACCACTGGTCATCGGGGGGCTGGCGGCAATAGTCTGGGGGCTGCCGGCTGCCCACCGCTTGCGGAGTCCTTTCGACATCGTTGCGGCACTGGCGGTACTGGTCGGTGTGGTGGCTGCAGCAATGGGAGTACTGCTGGCGATCATCCCGGACTTTTTCAGGTGAACATGACTGAGCGCATTACTACCATAGTTGTTAACGCTGCCG
>DAINBV010000163.1:0-1902 GCA_036732725.1 Geobacteraceae bacterium
AGAACACCCTCTGCAGGATGTTCTGGTTTTTTTTGATTTGTTTGCAGGATTTGTGAGTAACCTTTTATTCTGGCTGGTTACCAAGTGAATGATAAAGCCGATTTGACCGTACGCCATTGATTGAACCAGTTTCAACTTTGAGTTTGGGACTATAGATTTCTCCACGCAATTTTGTGTCAATAGCAAATAGAAATGTCCGGTTTTGTAGCAAATGAATTGTCCGCTTTTTGTTGTTGAGGAGAAAGCAGCGTAGGGCGTAGCCCGAAGCAGCTTTCTCCTTGGCGAGCAGCGGAAATTCACGCTGCCTTTTTTGTCTTGGTCTGGATCTGCTGTCCCTTGTTGTCGTAGTCTGCCAGTTTCCTTGGGCCATGGAAGATAGCAAGCGTTCCGTCAAGGTGGCAATGTACCCAGACCTTGGCCTTGATGTAGTTGCACCGGAACTCATCCCTTGGGATCTGCAGCACCTGATTCTCAAACTTCACGCAGTTGTCGTGCTGCACTGTTCTTTCATAACGTTCGCACAGGATGTCATCAAGCGGTGGACCGATATACGGCATGAATGCGGAGCCTTCTTCCCTGGCCGGATGGGTGAACTTTCGGTTGAAGGCCGGCAGGTAGGTCTCACGCAGATACCTGTTGGCCTCTTCCATGGTGGCAATGCCCATCAAAGCCATTTCTTTGGGTAAACGCTCCTGGTGGGTGGAGAAGGCTCTTTCCGATCTGCCTCGTGCTTCGGGAGAGTAAGCAGCTATCATGGTTATGCCAAGATGAGCCATAGCTCTGCCGAATTGAGTTGGGTTGCTTTTATCTACTTTGCCGCCCGCTTCAGGGGTATGCCAGTAATGACTGCCTCGATCCGAATAGAAACTGCAGAACAGACCGCGCTTTTCAATGACATCCTTCACGCCCTGGAAACTGCTGACGGTTCCTTCCTCGGCGCAGAAGAACATGGAGTAGTGCTCATTGGTGGCATCATCCATGGTGCTGATAAGATCCCACTTCTGACCCGCCACCCACTCATGAGTGCTGCCGTCTTGGTGGACCATCATACCAGGAAGGGCCGACGCCTCACGGCGCTTGCGGTGAGTACCTTTACGCTTTGATTTTGGAATCGCTTTAGCCTGCTGCAACTGGCTCTTTACCCAAGTATAGCTCCGGCTTCCGCCTTGTTTTGTGTACCAGTCGTGGAAGTGACTGGCGTTCCAGCCATCATGATGGCTGCGGTACAGGTCAACGAGCGCAATCACTTCATCAACCGGGGCACGGCGGTGTGAAACCTGAGTAAGTCGTTTGTCAGTAAGACCATCGAGTCCGCTTTCCTCAAAACGATCAACGTAGCGACGGAAACTGCGGTCACTTACTCCCAGAATCAAGGCCGCCTCCTCCTGGGTAAGGCGACGGCTTCGCCAACCGTCATAAGCTTCTTTAAAACGCATTTGTTTGGTCTCCTGTAGCCATCTGGTCCGTTTCATCTGTCGCCCTCCTGGCAACAGATTAAAACCGGACAGATTATGTGCTACAAGACCGGACACATTATAAGCTCACTACACTGATCGGGCTTTTGACTTGACAATCAGGCCTTTTCCTGCAATATTGTGCCCCCATTTTCCGGATAAATTTAGAGTCAGCCCACGGGAGCACATACATGGCGACAAAGCCCAAGAAACAGAAATGGAAGGAAATACAGGATATTCTCCTGCAGATGAAAGAGGATACCCTGCGTGAAATAACCAAATCACTCAAGAACGGGGCCGACACAACACTGATCGGAGAGCCGAGCGGTGACATCTATGACCAGGCTTCGTCAGAGCGTGACCGGGAACTCGGTCTATTGCTTGGTGACCGCGAGCGTGAGAAGGTTCACGCCATCGATGAAGCGCTGCTGCGTATCAAGGAGAATGA
>DAINBV010000164.1:0-1023 GCA_036732725.1 Geobacteraceae bacterium
TTCCATTCATCCCCGCGACCAAAAATTATTACCACAAACATAATACAATATAATGAGAGTCAGTGTAAGCAATGCAAAGACTTTGTTCATAACTTCAGCGAAAACAACTTTATTATGAGCGAAATCATGGTGGTGCGGTTGTTGCACTAATCAGTTCATATACTAAATGAAGCAGGATGCCAGGAGGCAGCACCATGTCCTTGATAATTTATCTGATCGGTTTTGCTTTTATCATCGTCGGCATTGTTTGGGCCCTTGTTGTAGCAGGATTGAGCACACAGTACGTGGTGATCGCAAGCGTAATACTTGTCGGTATCGGGATCCTGACCGGAGTGACACGTACCCGCACCAGGGACTGATCGGGTCCCGAACCCTTGATTTCTATCCTGCATACCTGTGAGGTGGCCAATGTCAGAAACGTCGTCAGCAGGCAAAGATAATCTTCGCATCCGGGAGATGACCATCGACGATTTTCCCGAAGTTTTTCATATCGGTGAAGAGGTATTCACTGTTGAGTATTCCCAGAGTCTTTACCGGACCTGGGATGAATACGAGATAACTACGCTCTTTAATTCGGACAGCGAACTCTGCCTGGTGGCGGAGGCGAGTGAAAAGATTGTCGGGTTCGTCCTGGGAACAACGGTTAACAAACATAACTCACCCTGGAAATACGGCTATCTGGTCTGGCTGGGAGTACGCAAGGACATTCAGCAGGGGGGTATTGGAAGCGGGCTGTTCAAGGAGATCAAGCACCGCATGAAGGAGCAGGGGGTACGGATGATGATCATCGATACCTCCGCCGATAACCTTCCGGCGGTCAGCTTCTTTCAAAAGCAGGGCTTCGGTGATGTTCAGGAGCACGTCTACATGTCCCTCAACCTGACCCGCAAGTCGGGAAAAAAATCGGTCAAGAAACCATGAGCGCCGTTCTGGAGAAGGTCTGGCTGGCTGTCGATCCCGTCCGTTTGCGAAAAACGTTTTTAGACCTGCTTGATATCTATTCGCCGTCCGGCAAGGAAGAGG